>CAXTVS010000174.1:0-2036 GCA_964247735.1 uncultured Acetobacteraceae bacterium | reverse complement strand
AGGTTGAACTGGTTGGTCTTGTTGATCAGCTGCACGATGCGGCCGAGGCCGATGCGGTCGAACCGGCGCCACACCAGCCGCATCTCCAGCGAGCGCAGGTAGGAGGGCATGTCGGTCGCCTCGCCGGCCAGCGACGCCCGCTCGGCGTTGGCGCGGTAGGAGCCGGTGCGGGCGCGGTCTTCCTCGGTGACGCCCACCGCCTCGAAGTAGCCGCCGTCGGCCAGCGCCTGCGGCATCAGCGCCGGGTCGTCCTCCGGCACCTCCGGCACCGCCACCTCCGGCAGCTCGGCGCGGATCAGGTTGCGCTCGAACGGGTTGTCGTCGAGGAACACCAGGCTGTCGATGCCGATGTTCAGCTCGCGCGCGATGCGACGCAGGTTGCTCGCCTTGTCGTCCCAGTTGGCGACGAAGCAGGAGATGTCGGCGCGCCTGAGCAGCATCTCGGGATGGCGCTCGAACGGCGACAGGGCGTTGGCCTCGTCGTTCTTGGAGCACACCGCCAGGATCACGCCGCGCGCCGCCAGCGCCCGGGCATGGGCCTGCACCGCGAGGTAGGCCTCGCCGAGCGCCGAGCCCTGGCCGACCACGATGCCCTCCAGCCCGTCGTCGCCGATCACCCCGCCCCACAGGGTGTTGTCCAGGTCGAGCACCAGGCACTTGGCCGAGCGGCCCTGCAGGGCTGCCGCCAGCCGTCCGACCAGGTCGCCATAGACCGGCGCCGCCACCGGGGAGATGTCCTGCTTGGCGCGGTGCCACAGCACCGGGTCGTGCCAGGACGCGATGCCGTCCTTCGCCGCGACGCCGTCGAGCGACAGCAGGTGCACGCCCGCCGCCTCCGCCGCCGCCGGCAGCAGGGCGTTCAGCCGTGCCACCAGGGCGGCCGGCGACCCGGGCAGACGCTGCTCGTTGCCGCCCATCAGACCCGGGATCGTCGGCAGCACGGTCTGCTGGATCACCGTGGCGCCGATCGCCTGCGCCGCCTTCCAGCAGCGCGCCATCCGGCCGAGGCAGTCATGCAGCGCCCGCTCCGCCGCCGCCGCGTCGGCGGCCGGATCGAGCCCGGCCGCCAGGTGGCGGGCATCGAACGCCAGCAGCAGGAGGTCCGGGCGGAAGCGGTGCAGCTCCGAGCCCGGGTCGTCCAGCTCCTGCGCATACTGGCCGTATTCGCCCTCGTGCACCGCAACCCAGATGTTCCGGCGCAGGCATGCGACCCGGATCGAGGCCGGCAGGTGCACCGTGGTGGCCGAACCCAGGACGCCCAGGCGCACCGGCCGGGTCGGCAGCCCGGGCGGCGGCCCGTCCGCGAAGTGGCGCAGCAGCAGCCGGTCCAGCCGCTCGGTCTTGAGGAAGTCCAGCCGCTGGCTGGCCAGCGCCGCCAGGTCGGCCCAGGCGACCGCCTCGGCCGTCTCCAGCGTCCGGATCCGCCCGGCGAAGCCGGTCGGCTCGGCCAGCCAGGAAAGACTAGGAACGGCCAACACGTCCTCCACCGGTCATCAGGGCGGCATCCTTTCGGGTCCGGGCCTGGGCGTCAATCGAGATGCGGACCGACCGGACGCAGCCCGGCCAGGTCCCGCAGCCGACGCAGGGCGAGCCGATCGGGTTGCGAGGCCCGAACACGTGTCGCGGCGATGTGGCCAGGCGAGGTCGATCGAACTGGACTTTTTTGGACGTCCCTCGGTATTCGAGGCAGCGGACAAGCATAGATGCCGTTCATGGAGACCTGCGTGCACCCACGAAGCGACGTCCAACTCGATGAACGGCCGACAAGCCTGTGGCAGCTAGCCGAGGTTGCGGCGACCCTTGTCCGGAACGGCGAGACGGCAGACGCCGAGGCGCTTCTGGCGGACGGCCAGAAGATGTTCCCTGAACATCCCAGGCTCTTCATCGACCACGGCGCCATTGCGGAAGCCCGCGCGGACTGGCCGGAGGTCATCCGCCGCTTCACCGTGGTGAAGGAGCTGTTCCCCCGCGAATGGTGGGCCTATGCCCGCATCGCCATCGCCCTGCGCCACCTGGGCCGCCTCGACGAGGCAGAC
>CAXTVS010000173.1:0-2080 GCA_964247735.1 uncultured Acetobacteraceae bacterium | reverse complement strand
ACCTGGCGGTCAGCCTGCATGCCGTGACCGACGAGCTGCGCGACGAGATCGTGCCCCTGAACCGCAAGTATCCGATCGCCGAGCTGATCGCCGCCTGCCGCCGCTACCCGGCCGCCTCCAACGCGCGACGCATCACCTTCGAGTACGTGATGCTCGACGGGGTGAACGACAGCGAGGCGGAGGCGCGCGCCCTGGTGCGGCTGATCGCCGGCATCCCGGCCAAGGTGAACCTGATCCCGTTCAACCCCTGGCCCGGCAGCCAGTACCGGCCGTCGACGCGGCAGCGGCTATCCCGCTTCGCGCAGATCGTGACGGACGCCGGCTTCGCCTCGCCGATCCGCACCCCGCGCGGCCAGGACATCCTCGCCGCCTGCGGCCAGCTGCGCACGGAAAGCCGGCGGGAACGGCCGGCCGCCTGAGCCGGCGGGAACCCCCCGCCCGTCCGGCACGTCTCCACCCGGAGCGCAGGAGGCTCCGCCATGGCAGACCACGGACAGACGACCGGCAACGTTCCGGTCGAGGGCATCGACCCGGGCGGCACCCACAAGGCGCCGGGCGGCAACGCCCTGAAGAAGGGCCCGGGCGACCATCCCGGCGCTGCCCCTCCGGTGGAAAGCGGCGACCGCAACACCGCTCCCAACCCCGACATCCACGACGACGACCACGCCGGGCACGGCAGCCACGAGCACCGCTCTGTCTGAGCCGGCCCTGTTCGGCCGGCTGCGCGCCTCGCTGCCGGAGATCGAGGCCGAGGCCGAACGCTGCGACCGCGACGGCACCTTCCCGGATCGGGGCGTCGCGCTGCTCCGTGAGTCCGGCGCGCTGTCCGCTCCCCTGCCGGCCGCGGCCGGCGGCCTCGGGCTCGGCACTGAGCCCGCCGGCGCGCCCGGGATGCTGCGCCTGCTCCGCCTGATCGGCGCCGCCAACCTGTCGCTCGGACGGCTGTTCGAGGGCCACGTCAACGCCCTGAAGCTCCTCGTGCGCTACGGCACCCCGGCGCAGGCGCGCGACGCGGCCGCTGCGGTCCGGGACGGCGCGCTGTTCGGGATCTGGGTCACCGAGGGCACCGACGGGCTGCGCTACACCCAGGACGCGCCCGGCGGATCGCTCCGGCTCGAAGGCGCCAAGCTGTTCGCGTCCGGTGCCGCGCAGGTGACGCACCCGCTGGTCACCGCCCGCTCGCCGGACGGCGACACGCGGATGATGCTGGTGCCGCTCCGCAACGACCGCGCGGCGAGCGCCATGCCCGCCTCGCTCGCCGGCATGCGCGGCGCCTGCACCGGACGACACGACTTCTCCGGCCTTGTCCGCCCGGCGGAGGTGCTGATCGGTACGCCCGGTGACTACCTGCGCCAGCCCGAGTTCTCCGCCGGCGCCTGGCGCGGCATGGCGGTGGCGCTGGGCGGCATCGACCGCCTCGTGTCGCTGTTCTGCGCCGGGCTTTCAGCCCGCGGCCGCGACACCAACCCGCACCAGCAGGTCCGCATCGGCGAGGCGCTGATCGCGCAGGAGACCGCGTCGCTCTGGACCCGCAAGGCGGCGCTGGTGGCCGAAGGCGGCCGGTTCGAGCCTGGCGACGTGGCGGCCACCGTCAACCTGGCGCGGATCGCCTGCGAGAGCGCGGGCCTCGACGTGATCCGCCTGGTGCAGCGCGGGCTCGGCCTGTCGGCGTTCCTGGCCGGCAGCCCGGTCGAGCGGACCTTGCGCGACCTCGCCACCTACCTGCGGCAGCCGGCGCCGGACGAGACACTGGTCGAGGGTGCCGCCTGGTTCGCCGCGCGCCCCCTACCCGACCCCGACGCCGCATGACCGGCTGGCCGGCGGGCGCGCTGCACGACGGGTTCCGGGCGCTTCCGCTCGGCACGCTGGACCGGATCGTGCCCGGCACCGTCCTGGTGCTGGCGCCGCACCCCGACGACGAGAGCCTCGGCTGCGGCGGCCTGATCGCCGAGGCCTGCCTGGCCGGTCGTCCCCCCCTGGTGGTGGTGGCGACCGACGGCGCCGGCTCGCATCCGAACTCGCCCACCTGGCCGGCGCAGCGGCTGCGCGACCGCCGCGAGGCGGAAACCCGTGACGCCGT
>CAXTVS010000172.1:0-2088 GCA_964247735.1 uncultured Acetobacteraceae bacterium | reverse complement strand
TGTCGCCGTTGACGATCACCGGCAGCCGCACCGCCTCCTTGACCTCGCGCACGAAGCGCCAGTCGGCCTGGCCGGTATAGAACTGCTGCCTGGTGCGGCCGTGCACCGTCACCATGCGTATGCCCGCCGCCTCGGCGATTCGGGCCAGCACCGGGGCGTTCAGGCTCCCATGGTCCCAGCCCATGCGCATCTTCAGCGTGACCGGCACGGCGACCGCGCCCACGGTGGCCTCCAGCAGCCGCCCGGCCAAGCGCTCGTCGCGCATCAGCGCCGAGCCTGCCTGCTGCCCCACCGCCACCTTCTTCGCCGGACAGCCGAAGTTGATGTCGATCAGGTCGGCGCCGCGATCGACCGCGATGCGTGCCGCTTCCGCCATCGCGTCCGGCTCGCACCCGGCAAGCTGCACCGCGTTCGCCCCCGCCCCCGCCCCCGGCCCGGCATCCGCCACTTCCGCCATGCGCAGGGTCGCCGCGTTCTCGCGCACCATGGCCCAGGACGCGATCATCTCGGACACCACCAGTCCGGCCCCCAGGCGGCGCGCGAGCCGGCGATACGGCAGATCCGTCACGCCCGACATCGGCGCCAGGATCACCGGCCGCTCGATTACCACACCGCCGAGATCGATGGGCTGCAGCCGTTCCGGCGGCCACGGCGTCGCCACCGCCACCCCGCATGTGGTTCCGGCTGCCTGCAAATTGTCTGGGATGCCCATGTCTTGAGCAAATTACGCGCTGCGGTGCTCCCATGCAATCGGATCAAGGGTGAAGCCGCTGCCACCCTGCCGGAGATGTTGACCAAACCATGGCCGCACCGCATTGCTCGACCATGCGCATCGCTGCCCTCCTCCTGGCCGCCGGAACCGGGCGCCGCTTCGGCGGCCCCACGCCGAAGCCGTTCGTCAAGCTGAACGGCCGCGCGGTCGTCCGCCATGCCGCCGAAGCGCTGCTGCCGCATGTGGCATTGCTGCAGCCGGTGGGCGATGCAGCCGCGTTGGACGAGGCGCTGCAGGAGCTCGACGCGGGCGACGCGACCTTGTGCCGTCCGGTGGCGGGGGGCCTCACGCGCCAGCACAGCATCCGGGCCGGGCTGGAAGCGCTGGACGCGCTGCCGTCGGGACGGCGCCCCGACCTGGTGCTGGTGCATGACGGCGTGCGCCCACACGTCCCGGCCGACCTGGTCCGGCGGGTCCTGGCAGCACTGGAACGTCATGACGGCGCGGTCCCCTGCCTTGCCGTGACCGACGCGCTCAAGCACGGCCGCGACGGCGTGATCGTCGGCACCGTGCCGCACGACGGCGTGGTCCGTGCGCAGACCCCACAGGGCTTCCGCTTCGCCCTGCTGCGCGACCTCCATCGTGCCGCCGGCGACGGCGCACCCGTCACCGACGATGCCTTGCTGCTGGAACGGGCCGGACATGCGGTGGCGCTGGTGCCCGGCTCCGAGGACAACGTCGCGCTCACCTTCGAGGAGGACCTGGTGCAACTCCGGCGGCTCATCGGCCCGGCGCCGCTGCCACGCACCGGCACCGGCTTCGACGTTCACGTGTTCGCGTCCGACCGGCCGCTGGTCCTGTGCGGCGTCACCGTGCCGCATTCCCGCGGCCTCGCCGGCCATTCCGACGCCGACGTCGGCATCCATGCGTTGTGCGACGCGATCTATGGCGCACTGGCGGAAGGCGACATCGGCCGGCACTTCCCGCCCAGCGAGACCACGTGGAAGGACGCCGATAGCGCCCGCTTCCTCGTCCACGCCGCGGAGCGCATCGCTGCCCGCGGCGGGCTGCTGGTGAACGCCGACGTCACCCTGATCTGCGAGCAGCCCAAGATCGGCCCGCACGCGAGCGCGATGCGCGAGCGCCTGGCCTCCCTGCTCCGGGTCGAGCTGGACCGGATCTCGGTCAAGGCGACCACCACCGAGCGGCTCGGCTTCACCGGCCGCGGCGAGGGCATCGCCGCCCAGGCCTCCGCCACCGTCCTGGTGCCCTAGACCATCACTGGTTCACCTTCGTTGACCGGTCATGGTCCAGTGTTCTGTTTTGCGAGCATCTTTGCCCGTCAGGTGACCGCGCCCGATCCGGTGATGCCCTAG
>CAXTVS010000171.1:0-2148 GCA_964247735.1 uncultured Acetobacteraceae bacterium | reverse complement strand
CACCCCCATCAGCCTGCCAGAGGCGGTGATCGAGACCGACTGGCAGCAGCCCGGACGCGTGCCCAGCCACGAGTCGATCAACGCCCGCATCGGCGGCACGCGCCGGATCTGGAGCACCCGCCTTGGCGCCGGTGCCGGCGACCGCGGCATGCTGGCGGCGGAGCCGGTGGTGGCGGACGGGCGCGTCTACGCCATGGACGCGGCCGGCGTGGTCGGCGCGTTCGACCTGTCCAGCGGCGCCCGCATCTGGCGCACCGATACCAGGCCGAAGAAGAGCCGCTCCTCCAACGTCGGCGGTGGCCTGACCTACGCCGACGGCACCGTCTATGTGGTCGACGGGGTGGCGGAGTCGCTGGCGCTGGACGCCGCGAACGGCACGATCCGGTGGCGCACCAACGTCGGCACCCCAGGGCGGTCGGCACCCACCGTGGTCGACGGCCGCATGTTCTTCGGCACCATCGACGAGAAGCTGTTCGCGCTCGACGCCGCGACCGGCAAGCAGATCTGGATGTACCAGGCGAGCGCGTCCGAAACCATCGTGTTCGGCCAGCCGGCGCCGGCGGTGTTGGGCGGCACGGTGCTGGCGGGCTTCGGCTCCGGTGACATCGCCGCGATCCGTGCGGAGACCGGTGAGCTGTTGTGGAGCGACACGCTCGGCAGCACCGGCGGCCGCAACTCGATCCTGGACTTCTCTTCCGTGCACGGCCTGCCGGTGATCTCGGACGGCACCGCCTACGTGATCAGTGTCGGCCAGGTGCTGACCGCGATCGACCTGCGCTCCGGCCGCCGGCTGTGGGAGCGCACCGTTGCCGGCAAGGACGGGTTGGTGGTGGTGAGCGAGTGGCTGTTCCTCCTGAGCCAGGACCAGCAGCTTGCCTGCCTCGACAAGACCAACGGCCACGTGCGCTGGGTGACCACCCTGCCACGGTTCCGTCGCCCGAAGCCCGGCAAGGGGCCGATCGAGTGGAGCGGCCCTCTGCTGGCGAACGGCCAGCTCATCTGCGTCAGCGACTTCCCCAAGCAGGGCATGATCACGGTGGACGCCCTGACCGGTAAGCTCGGCGACACTGCCAAGGTATCCAGCCTGATCGCCATGACGCCGATCGCCGCCAGCGGGCACATGCTGGCAATCAGCGAGGACGGCATGCTGTCCGCCTATGGATGAGCCCGATCCCGCCGGTGGATCGCGATGAGGCGCGGCAGCCGGTCGGCCCCGCCATCGTCGGACACCACGCCGTACCGGCTCCTGCCGGTGGTGGTCATTGCCGGGCGGCCGAACGTCGGCAAGTCGACCCTGTTCAACCGGCTGTCCGGCCGTCGCAGCGCCATCGTCTCCGATACCCCCGGCGTGACCCGCGACCGCAAGGACGCCGAGGCGCTGCTGCGCGGCCGCCGCGTGCGCCTGATCGACACCGCCGGGCTTGAGGAGGCGGCGCCCGACAGCCTGTACGGCCGGATGCGCGCCTCGTCCGAGCACGCGGTCGCGGAAGCCGACCTGGTGCTGTTCTGCATCGACGCCCGCGCCGGCATCACGCCCGCGGACTCTCACTTCGCCGGGTGGCTGCGCCGACAGGGCCGGCCGGTGCTGCTGGTCGCCAACAAGGCCGAAGGCCGCGCCGGCACGGCGGCGGCGCTGGACGCCTACCGCCTCGGGCTCGGCAGCCCGCTTGCCGTGTCCGCCGAGCATGGCGAGGGCCTGGCCGACTTGATGGGCGAGATCGTCGAGCGCCTGCCGCCCGAGCAGGCAGAGCCGGTTCCGGGTCCGGACGAGCCGGTCGCCGAGGAGATCGGCGAGGACGGCGAGATCGTCGTGCCGCCCCGCCCGCCAGGGCCGCTGCGGCTGGCCATCGTCGGACGCCCGAACGCCGGCAAGTCGACCCTGCTCAACCGCCTGCTGGGCCAGGAGCGCATGATCACCGGGCCGGAGCCGGGCCTGACCCGCGACGCGGTGTCGGTGCAGTTCGCCGACGCGCACGGCCCGATCGAGCTGGTCGACACCGCCGGCCTGCGACGCAAGGCGCGGATCGAGGCCGAGCTGGAGAAGATGTCGGTGTCCGCCTCGCTCGAGGCGCTGAAGATGGCCGAGATCGTGGTGCTGACGATCGACGCCACGCTCGGCGTGCACGACCAGGACCTGCAGATCGCCCG
>CAXTVS010000170.1:0-2149 GCA_964247735.1 uncultured Acetobacteraceae bacterium | reverse complement strand
GGCTGGCGTAGTAGACGACCTGCAGCAGCAGGTCGCCGAGCTCGTCCGGAAGGGCAGCCCAGTCGCGACGTGCAATGGCGTCGGCGACCTCGTAGGCTTCCTCTATGGTGTAGGGCGCAATGCTGTCGAAGGTCTGCGCCTGGTCCCAAGGACAGCCGGTCATCGGGTTACGGAGGGCGGCCATGATGTCCAGCAGCCGGGTCAGCTGCCGGGCGGGGTCGGCGTCGAGGATGGGTTCGGTCATAGGCAGAGGGTGCGCCGCGTGCCGGGGGGCGGACAAGCCCACCGAACGGGGCTCTGATCCATGTTGCAACCGGATAGGAATGTCCGGTTAGGAGCTGCATAGAAATGTCCGCTTAGCCCGGTTGGTGCTGGTCAGCACCCAAGCAGTCTCTAAGCTGTCAGAACTCTTCGCGAACTCGCATCCGTGGTGATGTACGCCTGTGACCCTATCAGACGACTTGACCTACGGCCGCGCGTGCTGGCCAGACGAGGAGGTTCCAGCCGGATCACCTCTCTGGATGTACTACGAGATCAGCCACCAAGCCGATGCAGTCTTCCGCATGGTGGAAGTCTTTGCGGATGGAAAGATTGCTAGAAATAGCGTCGATCTTGAGCAGAGGAACGGTGATAACTGTCCTTCTTTGCTCGACATGCCGCTCGACACTGCGTTTGAAGCCGGCACACTTCAGACCATGTCTCGCGAAGCCTTCAAAGATTTATGGGTTCGTGGGGTAGACACTCCGTTTTGGTTCCCCGGCTAGCTGCTCTGCTGAAACACCGGAGGTCGTCCACAAGGCCGTCCGCGCGGAACGTAACCCGTCCGCTCACTGCTGGTCCGCGTCCGCGGTGCCGGCAGTGCCTGCATCTGCATCTCCCTGACCATCGCCATTGCTTCGCCCAGCCGCTTGTTCTCTACCACGGCGGCATGCGTCATTCGCTGGTCCTTGTCGAAGGTCCGATAGGGCAGGGACACGCCGTTCCACCGCACCTCCGCCCGCCCGTCGCCAAAGTCGAACACCTCGACGTGCTTGCCCGGCAGCGTCTCGGTCAGCGCGTTGCGCTCCAGGATCAGCAGCTTGCGCTGCCACGACAGCTGCAGCTGCTGGCCGACATAGCGCATCTCGCGCCGGCACAGGATGTCGCCGAGCCGAGACAGCGAGACCTTGAGCGGCCGGTGCAGGTCGCCGGAACGGGCAGGGGGCACCGCGAAGCGCGGGTTATGCCGCTCCACGAACGCGGGCAGGAACGCGTTCGCCGCCTCGATCGTGGTGATGCCCTCCAGGTGCAGCTCCTTGACTAGGCGGTCCTGTAGGGTGCGGTTCGCCCGCTCGACGCGGCCCTTGGCTTGGCTGGAGTTGGCGCACAAGACCTCGATGTTGAGCTCGGCCAGCGCCCGCCCGAACTGAGTCATGCCCTGGCCGACCACCGTATCAGCTTTGGACACCCGGAACACCGTGTGCTTGTCGGAGTAGAACGCCATCGGGCAGCCGTGGGTGGTCAGGTAGCCCTCCAGCGCCTCGAAGTGGCTCCGGGTGCTCTCGCTGGGCACGAACCGCAGCTGCATCAGCCGGCCGGTGGCGTCGTCGATGAACACCAGCAGCGTGCAGGCAGGATGGTCGGGACCGAACCATCGGTGCTCCGAGCCATCGATCTGCACCAGCTCGCCCAGATGCTCCCGCCGCGCGCGGCTCTGGTGGAAGACGCGGCGCTGGGACCGGATCAGCCACAGCCCGTCCTCGCGCATCCAGGTCCGGAGCGTCTCACGCGGCACCGACAGCTTGTACCGCTCGAGCAGCATCTCCAAGGCCAGGGTGGGGCCGTAGCCCTGGTAGTGCGCCCGGACCAGTCGCAGCGCCTCCGCGCGATGTTCAGCCGGCCGACGCCGGTTCGAAGGCCGGTTGCGATGACCATGAGCGAGGCTGGCCGCGCCCTGGGTGCGGTAGCGCTCGATCAGGCGGCGCATGTGCCGGGTGGTCAGCCCCAGCAGCGCCGCGCCGGAGGCGACGCCGCGGCTGCCGTCGCCGATCTCCGCCAGGACCCCGGCACGATGCAGCCTCGATGGGAACATTTAAAATGGGCGCTTACAGCCAATGTTGGCGCAAGGTAGAGATGTCACTCGGCCTGCAAGATAGAGATGGCACTGCGG
>CAXTVS010000169.1:0-2188 GCA_964247735.1 uncultured Acetobacteraceae bacterium | reverse complement strand
CCCTGTTCCCGCGCGGCGGCCGCGCCTTCCTGCTCGGCGCCGAGCGCCTGTTCAGCTTCGCCCTGGCCGGGATGCGCGCGGGCGCCTCCTGACCGCTCCGTGACGCGCCGGCACCGCAACCGGACCCCCCGTTCGATTGTTTCGTCCGATGCACGAACGGAGACCGCGACAACGATGACCCGCCGCATGGCGAAGGCCCGGACGCCGCTGCCCGCCTCCTCCGGCGGGCTGTCGCTGCTCTGGCTCAGGCAGGACCTGCGCCTGGCCGACAACCGCGCCCTCGTCGCCGCCCTGGCCCGCTCCGAACGGGTGCTGCCGGTGTTCGTGCTCGACCCGGATGCCGCCGGCGACTGGGCCCCCGGCGGCGCCTCGCTGTGGTGGCTGCACCACAGCCTCCAGTCGCTGGGGCGCGCCTTCGCCGGGCGCGGCACCACCCTGATCCTGCGCCGCGGCGACGCCGCCGCCATCATCCCGGCGCTGGCCCGCGAAACCGGCGCCGACACCGTGCAGTGCGGCCTCCCGCACGAGCCCTGGCTGCGCCGCCTCGACGAGACGGTCGCGGCCGCCCTGGACGCCGACGGCCGCGCGCTGGTGTCCCACCGCGTCGCCACCCTGTTCGACCTCGACGCGATCCGTTCCAAGACCGGCACCCGCTACGGCGTCTACGGCCCGTTCGCCAACGCCTGCCGCGCCCTGCCCGCCCCGGAGGAGCCGCTGCCGGCGCCGCCGCACATCCCCGGCCCCGACACCCTGCCCGGGAGCGACCGCCTGGAGGACTGGCACCTGCTGCCGGCCCGCCCGGACTGGGCCGGCGGCCTGCGCGACGCCTGGACCCCTGGCGAGGCCGGCGCCCACGCCCGCCTGCACGACTTCCTGGCCGACCACCTCGACAACTACGGCACCTCGCGCAACATCCCCGGCGACCCGGACGGCACCTCCATGCTCTCGCCCCACCTGCACTGGGGCGAGCTGTCGGCCGCGCAGGTCTGGTACGCCGCCCGCGACGCCGCCGCGGCGCTGAAGACGGACTCCGGCGGCTTCGCGACCTTCCAGAACGAGCTGCTGTGGCACGACTTCAGCGCCTACCTGCTGCGCCACACCGCGACCCTGCCCGAGCAGCCGATGCGCCCCGCCTACGCCCGGATGCCCTGGCGGAACGACGAGCCCGGCTTCCGCGCCTGGACGCAGGGCCGCACCGGCATACCGATCGTCGACGCCGGCATGCGCCAGCTCTGGCAGATGGGCTGGATGCACAACCGCGTGCGCATGATCACCGCCTCGTTCCTGGTCAAGCACCTGCTGGTGTCCTGGCAGCAGGGCGAGCGCTGGTTCTGGGACACCCTGGTCGACGCCGACCTGGCCACCAACGCCGTCAGCTGGCAGTGGATCGCCGGCTCCGGCACCGACAGCCAGCCCTTCTTCCGCATCTTCAACCCGGTCACCCAGGCCACCCGCTTCGACCCGGACGGCCGCTACGTCCGGCGCTACGTTCCCGAGCTGGCCCGCCTGCCCGACCGCTGGCTGCACCGTCCCTGGGAGGCCCCGCAGGCGGTGCTCGGCGCTGCCGGCCTGCGCCTCGGCACCGACTACCCCGCCCCGATCGTCCCCCTCGACGAGGGCCGCGACCGGGCCCTGTCGGCGTTCCGCGACAGCATCCGCCGCCAGCCCGCCGAGGCCGCGCAGTGAGCGGGGCACAGCAGCTCGGCGGCCCGGAGCCGCCTCCCCCCCTGCCCGCCCTGCCGCCGCGGCTGATCCCGTCCGACCGCCCGCTGCGCATCGTCGGCGACGTGCACGGCGACGCCGTCGCCTTCAGCCACGCCGTCGCCACCGAGCGATACGTGATCCAGCTCGGCGACCTGGTCGACCACGGCCCGAACAGCGCCCAGGTGCTGCGCACCATGTTCCGCCTGATCGACGAGAACCGCGGCCTGTTCCTGCTCGGCAACCATGACCGCAAGCTCGGCCGGGCGCTGGCCGGCCACCGCATGCGCCCCGACCCGCCGCTGGAGGCCACCCTGGCACAGCTGGACGACGCCCTGGCCATGCGCGCCTACAGCGAGATCGCGCGCGCGCCCGCCTGGCTGGTGCGCGGCCGGGTCGGCTTCGTGCATGGCGGCTTCCACACCGGCATGCTGCACCAGACCCCGCCGCCCGGCCTGGAACGCGTCACCCACCTGCTGTCCCGCGC
>CAXTVS010000168.1:0-2276 GCA_964247735.1 uncultured Acetobacteraceae bacterium | reverse complement strand
AGGTCCAGCATCGGCTCGTCGGTGATGCCGAGCTCGGCCAGCACCTCGTGGCAGGTCTGCTGCATGATCTTCGCCCGCGGGTCGAAGTTCTTGTACACCCGGTGGCCGAAGCCCATCAGCTTCACGCCCGTGTTCTTGTCCTTCACCTTGGCCACGAACTCGGGAATGTTCTCCTTGGTGCCGATCTCGGCCAGCATCTTCAGCACCGCCTCGTTGGCGCCCCCGTGCGCCGGGCCCCAGAGGGCGGCGATGCCGGCAGCGATACAGGCGAACGGGTTGGCGCCGGTGGAACCGGCCAGGCGCACGGTCGAGGTGGACGCGTTCTGCTCGTGGTCGGCGTGCAGGATCAGGATGCGGTCCATCGCCCGGGCCAGCACCGGGCTTACCTGGTAGGGCTCCGACGGCATCGCGAACATCATGTAGAGGAAGTTTTCGGCGTAGGAGAGGTCGTTGCGCGGGTACACGAACGGGAACCCCATCGTGTACTTGTAGGCCCAGGCGGCCAGCGTCGGCAGCTTGGCGACCAGGCGCAGCGCCGAGATCTCGCGCTGCCTCGGGTCGGCGATGTCGAGGTGGTCGTGGTAGAACGCCGACAGCGCGCCGACCACACCGCACAGGATCGCCATCGGGTGCGCGTCGCGCCGGAAGCCGTTGAAGAAGTGACGCAGCTGCTCGTGCAGCATGGTGTGCTGCTTGATCTGGGCGATGAACGCGTCGTTCTGCGCCCTCGTCGGCATCTCGCCGTTCAGCAGCAGGTAGGCGACCTCCATGAAGGTCGCGCCCTCCGCCAGCTGGTCGATCGGGTAGCCGCGGTGCAGCAGCACCCCCTCGTCGCCGTCGATAAAGGTGATCCGGCTTTCGCAGGCAGCCGTGGTGCCGTAGGCGGGGTCGAAGGTGAACACGCCGAGCTCGGCCTGCAGCCTGCGTATGTCGGCCACCGCCGGGCCCAGGGTTCCGGTCAGCACCGGAAGGGTGGCGGTCTTGCCGTCATAGGTGACGGTGGCGGTGCCGGAGGCAGTCGGGCTCATGGAATGTTCCTGCTGCAATGCGCACGACGCGGCAGGCGGATGGGCTGCCGGATGGTGCGTGTCGGTGCGTGCCCGACTGGAGGGGACGAAGATAGGAGCGAACGAAATCGGGTGGCAACCGTGCCCGGGCAAGACGGGGGCAGGGTTCGTCACCGGCCGATCAACCGGAGGCCGGACGTCGCGGACGGATCGAGGCCGGACCAGCCGGTCCCGACGGAGAAGCAGGCCAGGGCACAGGTCGGCAGCCCATCGCGCAGGGCCTGCGGCGCGTGCGGACCGGCCAGGTGCAGGGCCAGCGCGTGCAGGCCGGGATTGTGCCCGACCAGGAGCAGGGTGCCGATCTCGTCCGGCACCGCCTGCAGCGCCGACAATAGCGCACCGGGGCCGGCCAGGTAGAGGGTGTCCATCGTCCGTATCGAGGGTGCCGGATCGAAGGCCCCGAGCAGCTCGGCGGTGCGCCGGGTGCGCAGCGCCGTGCTGAGCAGCACGTGCTGCGGCACCAGGCCGAGGCGGCGCATCTCGCGGCCCAGGGCGTCCGCGTCGCGACGGCCGCGCGCGTCGAGGTCGCGGCCGTGATCGTCCGCCTCGCCAGGTTCCGCCCTGGCGTGGCGCAGCAGCAGAAGCCGACGTGCTGCCGTCATGCCTGGCCAGGCGGGCGGGCCAAGGCTTCGTGATGGCGGATCACCTCGCGGATCACGAAGGCCAGGAACTTCTCGGCGAAATCCGGGTCGAGCCGGGCCTCGTGCGCCAGGCGGCGCAGCCGTGCCACCTGCTGCGCCTCGCGGGCCGGGTCGGCGGGCGGCATGCCGTGGGCGGCCTTGAGTCGGCCCACTGCCTGGGTGCAGCGGAAGCGCTCGGCCAGCATGTGGACCAGGGCGGCGTCGATGTTGTCGATGCTGCGGCGCAGCTCGCCCAGGCTCTCGGCAGCGTCCGCGTGGCCTGCATCCATGTCCACTGGCCCCTCCCGCCCCGGTCCCGCCGATCCCTGCATGGCCCGGGGGCAGGCTTCAAGAGTGGTGTCACGAAATGGTGTCACTCGTCGTCGGCAGCGGGCAGGTCGATCCAGGCGAGGTGGCCGCCCTTGCCGGCGCCGGTGTCGGTGAAGATCGCCAGGCCTCCGGCGCGGCCGCGCTTGCGCCAGGGGCGGCCGTCGGTGCTGCGCTGGTCGTGTCCGCAGTACACGGTGAAGCCGTCCGGGATGTGGTCGATCCAGTTCAGCCGGCGCTCCGGGAAGCCGTCCTCCTGCAT
>CAXTVS010000167.1:0-2279 GCA_964247735.1 uncultured Acetobacteraceae bacterium | reverse complement strand
CCGTCTCCGGACACTGACCTGCTGCTCGTGGTGGCACAGGCCGACCGCCTGTCGCCCGACCTGCTGCACGAGCTCGAGATGGCGGCGGAAGCGGCCGCGACCCATGGCGGACTGAAGTTCCTGTTCGCGGCACCCCGCGACCTTTCCGCCGCCCTGCAGCGCGCGGAGCTGTGGAGCCTGGCCGCCTGCATCCGCACACGCCTGCCGATCCTCCCGCCGACGCTTCCCACGGGACAGGAAACGGACCCGCTTGCCATCCAGCCGGTTTCCGGAAGGCCCTACCCGGTCGAGCTGGTAGGGGAGCCACTGGGCGTCCCGCGACATGCCCGGCCGGCCGGCCCTGCGCCGCGGATCATGCTGGCGATCGGCATCCTGGGCATGCTGGGCCTCGCCCTGGCCGGGGTGCTCATCGAGCACCAGGCGATCAGGCCGGCGACCTTTCCTGCCCAGGCGTCCGCTCCGCCGATCGCTGCGGCTCCGACCGCCGCCACGCCGCCTCCTGCCACGCCTGTGCCGTTATCGTCCGCGCCGCCTGAAGCGGCTCCGCCGGTTGTTGCCGCACCGGTGACCGAGGCGCCGGCACCGGCGTCGCCTGGACCCGCATCGCCGGTGCAGGAACCAGCGGCACCCGCGCCACCGGCATCTGCGTCGCCGGCACCTGAGCCCGCGGCACCTGAGATCCCGGCACCGAACCCACCAGCACTCGCGTCGCCGACTCCCGCTTCCCCGGTGCCCGCTCCTCCGGTCGTCGTGCCGCCTCGGGCTCCGGCGGCGTCATCGGCTGCGACCCCCACCGCATTCCCGCCTCCGGACGCTGGCGTGGCGCCGGACCGGATCGCCACCGGGCAGATCGTCCCCCAGATGGCACCGGCGCAGCACGCCAGCCTGCTGCTCATGGCCGGTCCAGGCGACACCCTGCCGACGCTCTATGCGCAGGTGTATCGCGGCACCACCCCTCCGGCCTACGCGCAGGTGATGACGCTCAATCCAGTGGTGCGCCCGGGGGTCCGCCTGGTGTTCCCGGCGCCGCCGACCGGCTGGCCGGCGGCATCGCCGCCCTAGCACGCGCCTGATCCCGGACCCCCAGCGCACCCGCTTCCGCCAGGCTGCGCAGCGCCTGGTCCCGGGTATTCGCGGCGACGTGGACGTAGAGCGCGTAGGCCTGGGACCGGTCTGCGGCCACGCCGATCCCGTTCTCGTAGCACCAGGCCAGGTCATAGGCCGCCATCTCCCCGGCCGCGTCGTCCTGTGTGGCGGCCTGCCGGAACAGGGCGGCTGCGCGCGCGGCATCCTCCGGCGTGCGGGCCAGCAGGGCGCGCTGGGCGTCGTGGAACAGCGCATCGTCGCCGGGCGGCGGGATCCGCAGCGTCACCTCGCGCGTGACCGGCAGGTGGCTGCGCGCGGCAGCGATGCCGTCGCCGGCCGCGGCACGGAACAGCCGGGATGCGGCCGCCGGACTGCGCCGGACGCCGTCGCCGGAGTCGTACATCAACGCCAGGTTGTACTCGGCTCGTCCGAAGTGCCGGGCGGCGGCACGGGCATACCAGCCCGCCGCCGCCATGGCATCCCGCTGAACGCCGGTTCCGGAGTCATAGGACACAGCGATGTTGAACATTCCGCCCGGATCGCCCAGTTCCGCAGCGCGCCGGTACCAGTACAGCGATTGTACCCGATCCTGCGGCACGCCTTCACCGCTGTCGTACATGACTCCGAGAAGCCGCGCAGCACGACCATCGCCAGCCTCGGCCGCCTGCCTCCATGCGCGATACGCTTCCGCAAACCGCCCACTCCGGAACAAGGCGACACCTTGTGCGTCGCCGGCATCGTCGGCCTGCGCGGGTCGTTGCGGCACCGAGACCCCGCCGATGCACAAACCCAGGACAGCCAGCAGACCGAGCCGGTTCACGACCATGAAGCTCCAGAACGAAAACGGTTGTATTCGACAGAGCAACGGAACCAACCGTCTAAAAATCCGTCTTGGCTTCACAAAACTCTGCGTGAGTTTCATTCCCGGTCCAGGACTCCGTCATGAAGCACATCGTTCGTAGCGGCTCGATCCTCTCCTCCCTTGGCCTCGCAGCGCTCCTGTCCGCCTGCGCGCATCCCTCGCCCGGTCCGAACCAGGCGGCCGCCGCGGTCCAGGCGCCACCGACTGTGCCGCTGGCGAGCAAGCCGACCGCCGGCCAGGAGGTGGGAGCGGTCGCCAACGACAAGATCCAGATCGTGTTCCCGGAGGGCGGCGCCCGGCTCACGCCGGAAGCCAACAAGCAGCTCGACCT
>CAXTVS010000166.1:0-2398 GCA_964247735.1 uncultured Acetobacteraceae bacterium | reverse complement strand
ACGACGAGAAGCAGATCCACCGCTTCCTGTGCCCTGCCCTGGAGGCCGCCGGCTATCGCGCGCGCTCGGCATTCAATGGCGCCGACGGGCTGCGTCAGGCGGCATCGCGGGCCCCGGACGCGATCGTGCTCGACCTCGGCCTGCCGGACATGGACGGCCAGGTGGTGCTGGAGCGGCTGCGTGTATTCTCGCAGGTGCCGGTGATCGTGCTGTCCGCCCGCGACCGGCAGGCGGAGAAGATCGCCTCGCTCGACGCGGGTGCCGACGACTACGTTGAGAAGCCGTTCGGCCTGGGCGAGCTGCTGGCCCGGCTCCGCGCCGTGCTCCGCCGCCACGACCCGGCCGTCGAGCCGCGTCCCGACGAGATCCTCGGCTGCGGCCCGATTGTGCTCGACCCCGGCCGCCACGAGGTCAGGGTCAACGGCGAGCGCGTCACTCTGAGCCCGCGCGAGTACCAGCTCCTGGCCATGCTGATGCGCCACGAGGACAAGGTGCTGACGCACCGCCAGCTGCTGCTCGCCCTGTGGGGCCCGGCGCATGGCGAGGACGTGCAGTACCTCCGCGTCTACATCGGCCAGCTGCGCCACAAGCTCGGCCCAGAGGTGGCCCCGATGATCGCCACCGAACCGAACGTCGGCTACCGGCTCACCCGGTCCACGGGCTGACACGCCCGGTCGGGTCGTCCGGCTGGTGCAGGGTCATGCTCTGTCCGGCTGCGCCTTGGTCTGCCGTGTTGCGCGCCTGACCCGACGGTGGTGAGCACTGCCGTCAAGGTCATCCGGGACGATGGGATGCGGCTGGAGTTCGGCGAGCATCCTGCCGCGCATCACATATTGCGGCGTCGCGCCCATCGACGGCGCTTGTCCTGGGTGGTGCCTCGCAGGCGGATGCGCCAACACACATGGCTGTGTGACGCAAGGCATTCCGGTATCGGAACGAGGCCGGGTCTGGAGCCTGCTCCGGTCGGCCTGGGACGGAACTCTTCCTCAGAGTCCCTGTGCCGCGGCGGCGGCGTAGGCCGGCCTCTGCCACACCTTGATGTCCAGGATGCGCAGGGTTGCCGGGAACACAGTCTGTGCATCCGGCGGTCCAGGCCATGAACCGGTACCGCCGACGGCGAGGTTGGCGATCAGGTAGAACGGCTTGTGCATGTCGCCGGGCGTCGTACGCTGCCCGACCGCAACGCCATCAATGTAGAAGGTGATCTTCTGCGGGCCCCAGTCGACCCCGTAGCGATGGAAGGCGAGCGACCCGTCGACGCCGGTATGGATCGTGTTGGTGGTGGCGCTGCCGTTATAGGCGTCCGGTTGCGTCGCAATCCACGCCTTGTCGGTGGTGTGCAGCGAGAAGTAGGCGGTGGTGGGATCGTTGCAGAGCGCTTCCGGCGCGTCGATCTCCGGCGGCCAGTTGTCATCGACGGCGAGCAGCCAGAACGCCGGCCATAGGCCGCGCCCGGACGGGATCTCGGCGTCGATCTCGAAGTAGCCGTAGGTCTGGCCATAGGGATAGGTGTTCAGCGCGCCGCTGAGGTAGCTCCGGGAGATGCCGGCCGGCAGCGTCGCCTGTGCTGCGGCACTCAGCGGACTTGCGGTGATCGAGAGCACGCCGTTGCTGACGCTGAACGGATCTATGTTCAGGTCGCTCATGGCATCGGCGTTCGGATAGGCCTCGAGCTCATTGCTCAACGTGGCCCAGGCCGGGGAGAAGGTAGCGCTGGCGTGCGGGCTGTAGCTCGCTTGCAGGCCGCTGAACAAGGACGCGTTGAGCTTGAAGCCGGGCGAGGTGAAGGGCTGCGCGACCGGCGGCCACGGCGTGGTGCCGGTACGCCAGACCGGCATGGTCGAGAAGCCGAGGTTGAGCGTCTGCGTCGCCCCGGTCAGGTCGAGTAGCTGCGGCGAGGTGGCAGCCACCGCTTGGACGCTGGAAAGAACGGCGAGGCCGGCGGCAAGGAGCGTCGTGACATGCTTCATGCCCGCCTTCTAACCAGCATCCACAGCCAGGACCAGCATGAATATGTCTTTAACCCAACAATGTCAGGAAAAGCGTTGCGGTCCAGATATGACAACTGAACGCGCCGCGATAGCGATGTCCAAAAGCCCAGCTGCCGCCAGGCCATGTCGACTTTCGACCCTTAGCGTCGCCGACACACACCAATAGGTTGCGTCACGGCCTCTGCCTATCACAAAGGTTGACCCTGCTTCTGCTTCGCCGCGCGAGCTGGCATGATCGTTTCGTTACTGCATTAGAATGGCGGCAGTCAGGAGGTTGCTCGACCGAACATGGCATAGGCCTCAAAGCAGTCCCATCAGGGCAGGATGCCACCTGCGCACCGTCCGTTTTCAGCCGAGGCTGTGTGGAAACGAGGTTCTGCGGGAGGTAGTGGCAGTCGGAGGGTGAT
>CAXTVS010000165.1:0-2427 GCA_964247735.1 uncultured Acetobacteraceae bacterium | reverse complement strand
GGCGAGCACTTCTTCCAGAAGCACCTCGGCCGCGGCATGCCGGACGCGCTGCACGAGGCCGAGGCGGACGGCGCGCCCTATGTCGCGATGACCGGACCTGCCGGGCTGGTGGCCGCGGCGCAGGTCGCCGCGATCGAGCTGCACAGCTGGGGGTCGAGCCTCGACGACCCGCTGCACGCCGACCGGCTGGTGTTCGACCTCGACCCCGGCGACGGGGTGACGATGCCGACGATCGTGGCGGCGGCGGCGGAAGTGAAGGCACGGCTCGAAGCGCTGGGACTGGCGGCGTTCTGCCGCACCTCCGGCGGCAAGGGCCTGCACGTGCTGGCTCCGGTGCGCACGACGGCCGGCTGGGACGCGGTGCGGGCCTGGAGCCGCCGGTTCGCGGAGTCGATGGAGGCGGACTCGCCGGACCGCTACGTGTCGACCACGCGCAAGGCCGACCGCAGGAACCGCATCCTGGTGGACTGGCTGCGCAACGGCCTCGGCTCCACCGCGGTCGCCTCGTTCTCGCCGCGCGCCCGGCCGGGCGCAGGCGTGGCGATGCCGCTCGCCTGGCGCGAGGTCACGGCGAAGCTGGATCCGGCGGCCTACACCCTGCGCACGGTGCCCGGCCGCCTGCTGCGGCGGAAGACCGATCCCTGGGCAGGCTTCGCGGACGCCGCGGCGGAGTTGCCCGTTCTGCCCCCGATACGCACCCGGAAAGGATAGATCCGATGGCCGACCGTCCGAGCTGGCGCGGGCAGCTCCGCCTGGCGCTGGTGTCCTGCCCGGTGGCGCTCTACAGCGTGCGCCAGCCCAAGGAGGAGCTGCACTTCCACTTCATCAACCCGCACACCGGCAACCGGGTGCGGATGGTGACGCAGGACTCCGAGACCGACGAGGAGCTGCAGCGCAAGGACCTGCAGCGCGGCTACGAGTTCAAGAAGGACCACTACGTCCTGCTGAACGAGGAGGACTTCGCCAAGGTGCGGATCGACAGCTCGGCCGTGCTGACCATCGACAAGTTCGTCCGCGCCGACAGCATCGACCCGATCTACTACGACGACAGCTACTACCTGGTGCCGGACGGCGGCGGCCGCGACGCGGCGGACGACGTGTTCGTGGTGCTGCGCGAGGCGATCGCCAGGACCGGGCGCATCGCCCTGTCGCGGCTGGTGATCGCCAGGCGGGAGCGCGCGGTCGCGCTGATGCCGATGGATCGCGGCATCGTGCTGCACACCCTGCACGACACGCGCGAGATCACCGCGCCGACCAAGCTGTTCGAGGACATCCCCGACACCGCGCCGGACAAGGAGATGGTGGCGCTGGCGGTGCAGCTGATCGACCGGCAGACCGCGACCTTCAAGCCGGGCGACATGGAGGACCGCTACGAGGCCCGGCTGCGCGAGGTGATCAAGGCCAAGCTCGACGGCGCGGAGGTTTCGGTGCCGGAGGAGGAGGAGGACCGGGACAACGTGGTCGACCTGATGAGCGCGCTGCGTCGCAGCCTGGGCGAGCCGAAGGCGGAGCCGCCGGCCAGGAAGGCGGCGGCACCGAAGAGGAAGACGGCCGCCGGCAAGCCCGCAACGGCCAAGGCCGCCGCAAAGCGCAGGAGCGCCTGACAAGCGCTCACGCCGCCGCTGTCCGCGCCGGACCGGCGGCGGGGCCCGGCTCCGGCCCGGTCTGGCCGAGCAGCCGGCGGAACAGCACCGCGGTGCACGCCAGCAGCAGCGTCGCCAGCCCGATCAGCCCTGCGTGCAGCAGCCAGAAGCGCGCGCCGCCCATCCGGTCCAGCAGTCCGGCCAGCCATCCCACCAGGAGGTTGGCCAGGAACAGGTGCAGCACGTAGCCGTTGACCACCGTGGCGCCCAGCGCCCGTGGCGCCAGCCGCGAGTAGAGCGCCAGCCCGATCGGGTAAAGGTTGGAAAAGCCGAAATCGTTGACGAGGTGGAACAGGAGCGCCCAGCCCAGCCCGATGCGCTGCCCGCCCGCCTGCACCGACGCTGCCACCAGCACCAGCGGCGCCAGCGCCAGCAGCGCCGTCGCTGCCGTCATGCGCACGATCTCGTCCGGCAGCGGGCGCCGCCGGCCCCACCAGCGCCAGAACCACATCGACAGCAGCAGCGTGGCCATGCCGACCAGCGCGTCGAGCGAGACCAGCCAGCTCACCGGCACGGCCCGGCCCGCAATCCGGAGCGCGTAGTGCGCCTGCCCCCACAGGAGGTAGCCGTTGAACACCTCCATGTTCCCGACCGAGGCCAGCGCCAGCACCGGCAGAAGCAGCACCAGCACCGCCAGCATGCGCCGGTCCGCGGAGCTGAGCGGCGCCGCCGCGACGTGGCCGCCGCGCACCGGCTCCGGCGGCAGGGCGCGCAGGCCGCCGAGGTAGGTCAGCAGGCCCAGCAGCATGCCGACGCCGGCGGCGGCGAAGCCCCAGTGCCAGGC
>CAXTVS010000164.1:0-2430 GCA_964247735.1 uncultured Acetobacteraceae bacterium | reverse complement strand
CCCGATCGCGTCGAAGCTGGCCCGGCCCATCGGCAGCTGCCGCAGCAGCGACGCCTTGGCCCGCGTCAGCTCGTCCTCGCTGACCGGCTGCGCCTGCATCGCCTTGATGTCGGCCACCACCAGGTCGCGGGCACGGCCGATGTTCTGCGCGTCGGCGCCATACGACACCGAGTATTCCGACCGCGTGCGCGACCAGTTCAGCCGGGAGCTGACGCTGTACACGTAGCCGGTCCTGATCCTGAGGTCGCGATACAGCCGCGACGAGAAGCCGTCACCCAGGATCTCGTTGCCGAGCGTCAGGGTGAAGTGCTCCGGCTCCGACACCCGGGTGCGGAGCATCTCGGCCAGCTCGACGCTCGACTGCAGCGTGCTGCGGTCCGGTACGTACGCCTTGGAGGTGCGGTTGAGCGGCACCGGCGGCAGGTCGATCGCAGGCCGCGGCCCGTCCGCATGCCAGCCGCCGAAGGCGTGGGTCACCGCCGCCAGCGCGTGCTCCGGCGTGACGTCGCCGACGATCACGACCGTGGCCAGGTCCGGCCGGAACGTCCGGGCGTGGTACGCCTGGGCGTCCGCCGGCGTCAGCGCCATCACGCTGGCCGGCGTCGCCTCGCGCAGGGAGGGATCGGCCGCCGGCACCATCGCCCGCTCGGTGGCGCGTCCGAACAGGTAGCCGGGCGAGCCCAGCAGCCCGGCCAGGCTGCCCGCCGTCTGTCGCTGCACGACCCGGAACGCGTCCGCCGGGAACACCGGATGCAGCTCGTTCTCGGCCAGCAGCGCCAGCCCGGCGTCGAACTGCCCGCGCAGCACCGTGAGCGAGAAGCTGGCCCCGGCCGTCTCGTCGGCGGCGATGGCGTCGAGCGCCGCCTGGAACGTCAGCCGGTCCTTGTCCTGGCTGCCGTAGTCGAACATCCGCTCGACCAGCGAGGCGACCCCCTCCTGGCCCTTCGGCTCCTCCGTCGCCGTCACCTGCCGGATCTGGCCGTACACCGACACCGTGTTGGTCACCTGCTCCGGCTGCACGATCAGCCGCAGCCCGTTCGGCAGCACGCTGACCACCGGCGCCGGCGAGGCCGGCGGCAGGTGCAGCGCGGTCAGCGCCCCGGTCGCCCAGTCCGGCAGCGCCACCGGCGTGTCCGGCGGCGCCGCGAACGACTCCGCCCCACCGAACCCCTTGCCCGCGATCGGCTTGCCGGAATCCTGCGGCGTCAGCACCGCGGTGATGGCGTGCGCCGGGTCGAGCACCGCGCGCGCGATCCGGTTCACGTCGTCCACGGTGACCGCCTTGTAGGCGTCGGCCAGCGCGTCCGGGCTGTCCAGCCCCTGGAAGGCCAGCGCGTTGGACCAGCTCTGCGCCAGCCCGCTGATGCTGTCGTTGCGCTGCCCGAGCTGCGCCCGCTCGCGCCGCTTGGCCGCCTCCACCAGGTCCGCGGACACGCCGTTCCTCGCCACGTCGGCGATCACCGCGCGCAGGTGGCCCAGCAGCACGTCGCTGTCGCCGCCCTTGGGGAAGGCCGCGAACACCACGCCGAAGCCCACGTCCGGCTTCGGCCGGTACAGGAACTCCGCCGCCAGCGCGTCGCCCGCCGGCACCAGCCCGTACAGCGCGCCGCGCTCGCTCGACAGCACGTCGCCCAGGATGTCGGCGGCCGCGAAGTCCTTCGAGTTCGACCCCGGCATCCGGTACGCGAGCGTGGCGATGCCGACCGGATAGTCGGTCGGCAGCCGCAGCGTCTGCGGCGCCACCGTGCCGAGCACGAAGTCCTTCCGCACCGGCAGCGCCTTGCGCGGGATCGGCCCGAACACCGTCCGCACCGTGTCCAGCGCCTTGTCCGGATCGACGTCGCCGGCGATCACCAGGATCGCGTTGTTGGGCGCGTACCAGCGCTCGTAGAACCCGCGCAGCAGCTTGGCGTCGGTGCGGTCGAACGACGGCCGGGTGCCGAGCGCGTCGTGCGCGTAGGGGGTGCCGGCGAACATGGTCGCCTGCAGCTGCGAGAGATAGTTGTAGGCCGGGCTGGACAGGTCGCGCGACACCTCCTGCTCGATCGCGCCGCGCTCCTTGTCCCAGTCCGCCTCGTTCAGGCTGAGCCGGTTCATGCGCAGCGCCTCGACCCGCAGCACCACGCCGAGGTCCTCCGACGGCGCGGTATAGAAGTACTGGGTCACGGTCTCGGTGGTGTCGGCGTTGTAGCCGCCGCCGAGCTTGGTGCCGATCTCGGCCAGCTGGTCCTTGTCCAGCCCCTCCGAGCCGCGGAACATCATGTGCTCGGTGGCATGCGCGGTGCCGGGGAACCCGTCCGGCGCGTCGTTGGAGCCGGCCAGGTAGTTGATCTCGGTGGTCACCACCGGGGCCAGCCGGTCCGGCACGATCACCACCCGCAACCCGTTCGGCAGCGTCGCCCGCAGCGCCGAGTCCGCCGCCGTCGCATG
>CAXTVS010000163.1:0-2551 GCA_964247735.1 uncultured Acetobacteraceae bacterium | reverse complement strand
TGCGCCGGCGCCGGACGCGGCGCCGTCTCCTCCCATTTCGGCAGCCGCCGCCACACCCGCATCGCCTCGCCGTGCTGCATCGCCTCCGGCCGCAGCATCGCGCCGATGCCGAGCCGGTCGCACAGCGGCGCCCCCCAGCTCCACCCCGCCTGACGCATCCGCAGCGCCAGCGCCCCCATCTCCGCGCCCGACGGCGTGTGCGCGAGCTGCGCCGCCCGCTCCAGCAGCATCCCCGCCAGCTCCGGCAGCAGGCTGGCGTCCACCGTGCCGATCGCGTCGGCCTCGATCCCCAGCGCCAGCGCCAGCCCCCGCGGCGTCGGCGCTGCCGCCCGAGCCGGCAGCACGAACGCGAACAGCTCCAGCAGGTCGTACGCCTCGATCTGCCGCAGCCCCAGCCGACGCGCACTGGACGGCGCATGCACCACCAGCGGCGGCGACATCTCCCGCAGCAACGCCACCGCCTCCGCCCGCTCCAGCACGAGCAGCTCCCCGTCCGGCGTCAGCAGCGAGACCCTGCCATGGCCGGCGATCAGGGCCGGAACGGCGGCGGGCAGGGGGCTGTCGGACATCCCTCCACATCTAGTGCGGCATCGCCGCCCAGACAATTTGGCTGCATTGACATCATCGCAATCAATGATTACGCCGCTGCATGCGCGCCAGCGACCCTCCAGCGTCCATCACCATCCGCAACCTCGATCCGGCCGTCAAGGAGCGCCTGCGTGTCCGCGCCGCGGAACACGGGCATTCGATGGAGGCCGAGGCGCGCCGCATTCTCCAGGCTGCCCTGACGCCTCGGAGCGGGCCACCGACACGCCATCTCTACGACCGCGTGCGGGCACGCTTCGGCCCGCTGGGAGGGCTCGACCTCGACCTGCCCCCACGCGAACCGGCCCGCGAGCCGCCCCGGTTCGACTGATGCTCGTGCTCGACACCAACATGCTGTCCGCCATGATGAGCGCCGAGCCGGTGCGGAAGGTCGCGGACTGGATCCTCGACCAGCCGTCCGAGCAGCTGTTCACCGCTGCTGTCTGCCAGGCGGAGATCCTGTCCGGCATTGCCATCCTGCCGGACGGCCGCCGCCGGGCCGACCTGGAGGCAGCCGCGCGCGCCATGTTCGCCGACGACTTCCAGGGCCGTGTCCTGCCCTTCGACAGCGCCGCCGCCGCTGCCTACGCCGAGATGTTCGCGACCCGCCGCAAGGCCGGGCGACCTGCCGGCACCATCGACCTCATGCTGGCCTCGATCGCCCGCACCAGGAGCGCCAGCATCGTCACCCGCAACGTCGCCGATTTCGACGGGGTCGGCCTGACGATCATCAACCCCTGGGACGACTAGCCTGGCCTGACGCCTGCCGACCTGTCCCGTCCGCTCCGCGACCGAGACGCCGACGAGGCCGGGAGCCTGCGCCTGCACGACAAGGGCCTGCACCGCTTTGGCGGCGTGTTCGCCGCGTCCAGCCGCGCCGCCAGGAGATCGAACGGAAGCCATCATTCGGGTAGGGACCCTGCCGTCGCCGGCGATCAGGGCCGGAACGGCGGCGGATAGGGGATGTCGGACATCGACCCACACCTGGTTCGGCATCGCTCCGGTAAAACTGCAGCCTGAAGCTTCCTCAGCGGCACGCGACCCGCCGGCAACGACCCACCCGCTCGGTCGTTCTGCCAAGTTCCCAACCGCTTGGGTTTTTCGGACCGGCGTGCTAGGGCTCGCTTCACGCCAACGGTCCTCCGCGTCGGCGGGCTGCGCTTCGTCGTGTATCCGAACGACCATCCACCTGCCCATGTTCACATTCTCGGGCCGGGCCGGGCTGGGTCGTGGTGGTGAACCTGCAAGGCCTGGAAGTGCGTGAAGTTGTCGGCCCGTGTGCGCAGCGTGATGCCCAGCGAGCGCTCGATTTGGCGGCCCAGCACCGCACGACCCTGCTGGATGCCTGGAGGTAGTTCCATGGTTGAGTTGACGGATCAACAATTTGAGGCGGCCAGGCAGCGTGGGAAGGCGCGCCGGCATGGACCGTGCGCAACAGCCGCCCGCTACGATGCTGGCCGCGGGCGTGTCGTCATCACCCTCTCCGCGGGCGTCGAGCTCGGGCTCGCACCGCGTGACGTGGAGGGCCTGGCGGGAGCCTCGGCCGAGGATCTCCGGGTCGTGGAAGTGGACGGGACGGGGCTCGGGATTCACTTTCCCCGGCTCGATGCCGACCTCTACGTGCCGGCGCTGTTGGAAGGCGTGCTCGGCTCCCGGCGCTGGATGGCGGCCAGACTGGGCGCTGCCGGCGGCAAGGCGCGCACCTCTGCCAAGGCCGCTGCTGCCCGCGAGAACGGTCGACGGGGCGGCCGGCCAGCCAAGGCCGCTGAGGGCAGGTAGCCGCGAGTCGCGTTCACGGATGCGAAGGCAGCGGCAATCTGCCAACGCCTCGGAGACTGCCTGCCTGTAGAACCGTAATCCGAAACTCCTCTGCGGCCTACGACCTGCCCGGCTACGATCCATTCCTCACCACTGCCAAGGGCACGACTGGTAGCTAAGCTCGATGGAACCCGTAAATGGTCACCCC
>CAXTVS010000162.1:0-2571 GCA_964247735.1 uncultured Acetobacteraceae bacterium | reverse complement strand
CGTTGGCGGTGTAGCCGGAATACGGGAAGTTCTGCTGGATGTTCTCGAACTGGGTCACCGCCAGCTTGTAGCGGTCGCTGTGCAGCGCATCGATGCCGTTGTTGTACAGGGTTTCCGGGGTCTGTGGCCCGGCGGCGAGGTGCGGCGCCGGCTTGGACTCGGAGAACGGGTTGATGCTGTCGAGCGTGGCGCAGCCGGGCAGGGACGCGGCGAGCACTGCCGCGGCAAGAGGGGCCGAAGCGAGGCGGCGGAGGCGCAACGGTGTGAACGACATCGACCTGCCGGCTCTGGAGTGACGGCCGCCTTATATCACGCGCCGGCGCGGCGGGAAGGCCGCCGGTGCGCCGCGGCGTCAGGCGGCCCGGTCGGCCTCGTCCGGGATCGCGTGGCCGGACAGGCGCCAGGCGTCCGGATCGGCCAGCAGGGCGCGCAGCAGGCGGTTGTTCAGGCCGTGCCCGGAGCGGTGGCCGACGAAGGCGCCGCGCAGCGGGTGGCCGGCCAGCGCCAGGTCGCCGATCGCGTCCAGCACCTTGTGGCGCACGAACTCGTCCGGGTGGCGCAGGCCGACCGGGTTGAGCACCACCGCGTCGTCCACCACCACGGCGTTGTCGAGCGAGCCGCCGCGGGCGAGGCCGGCGGCGCGCATCGCCTCGATCTCGCCCAGCAGGGTGAAGGTGCGGCAGGTGGACAGCTCGCGGCGGAAGCCCTGCTCGTGGAGGCGCATGCTGTAGGCCTGGCGCCCGATCGCGCGGGCGTCGAACTCGATCGACAGCGACAAGGACAGGCCCGGGGCGTGCGACGGCCGCAGTTCGGCGAACCCGCCGCGCTCCTCGACCCGCACCCGGCGCAGCACCTCGATGGTGCAGCGCCCGTCCGCCTGCTCGACGCGGCCGGCGCAGTCGAGGAGGAACACGAACGGTGCGCTGCTGCCGTCCAGCACCGGCACTTCCGGGCCGTCCAGCTCGACCACGACGTTGTCGATCCCGCAGGCGGACAGGGCGGCCATCACGTGCTCGACCGTGGCCACCCGGGCGGCCGGATCGGCGGTGGGAAGGCCCAGCACGGTGCACAGTCGGGTGTCGACCACGTGGTCGAAGCGGGCGGGCAGGTCCAGCCCGAGATCGATCCGGCGGAACACGATGCCGCTGTTCGGGGGTGCCGGACGAAGGGTGAGCGTGACCGGCTGCCCGCGGTGCAGTCCGACGCCGCTGCAGGAGATCGGGTTGCGGAGCGTGTGCTGGTGGCTGCGACCGTGCGCCGCATCGTCGATCCGGAACCCTTCCGACCGCATCGATTCCGCGCGGGCCGCCCCGGGCGCAGTGTCGAGTAGCTGGGCGGACATGCCGTCCATCGATGAGCCTCCTGACCAGCGCCCGGTGCGCGATGTCATCCACCGTGACGTGTAGGGGTGGAGCGCGGAAACGGCCAGTCAAGGTTTATTGCCGAGTATTTCGGCCTAAACGACTGATTTTGAAGCCTATCTCGACGTGCAGGGCGGCACTCGAGGTGGCGAACGTGGTTGCATCACCGGCGTCGGGTTCGGGACAGGGCTATCGTGACGTGCCAGAGCACGCCGGCGGGTCGAAGATGAAGCCCACCTTCTGCCCCATTGCTGCATGCAGTGCGGGATCGGCTCCTTCGTGCCGAACCGTTCCGCTGCCTGACGGACGTGCAGCGACTCCCAGGCCAGGTCAGCATCGCGAACCAGCAGCTGGACCATGCAGTTGCCGGCGAGGGAAAAGCCCAGCGTCTCGTAGAAACCGGTCGGGCGGTCGAATTCCTTTGCCGGAACGAACGGCTGGATGCCGAGAAAGCCGTCCATGTCAATCCTCCTGCACCGAGGCCTTCGCTCCAGGCAGGGCGCCGGAGGGCGGCGTTGCGCCCTCCGGATGCGCCGGGACCGGCCGGGCTACGATGACTGGCGGCGCAGGAAGGCGGGGATGTCGAGGCCGACCTCCTCGCCTGCCGCCGGACGCACGGTGGCGGAGAGCTCCGCATCCGTCACGGTCGGCTCGGTGCGGGTCGCGGCACCGCCGGGAGCGGTCGGGGCGGCCCGTCCGCGCAGGGCGCCGGTGACGATCCCGAACAGGCTGCGCGACGGCGCCGGCGGCTCGGCAACCTGGCGCGGCGGTTCGGAGAACAGGCCCGGGCGGGCCACTGTCGGCCGGGCGTTGGGCAGCTGGTGCGGCAGGGCGTGCGCCGGCGGGGTGTAGGCGCCGCCCGCCTCGGCACCGTATTGCGGCATCGCCGGGCGGAGGGAGCCGATCGGGGTCGGCGAAACCGCCACGGCCGGGGTCGGCGCCCCGCCCTGTGCCGGCGCGGCCGCAGGCTCCGCCGCATGGGTGGATGTGACCTGCGGCTGGTTCGGCGTGGAGTGGCCCAGCACCGAATGGTTCAGCACGGGCGCACCGATCGGGCCGGTGTGCACCGGCTGGTGGACCTGCGGGCCAGGCGCCGCTGGCTCGGCGTGCATGGGAGCGCCGCCACCGACCGCGACCAGGCGCGGACGCTCGGACTGCGCCATCGGCGTGTCGATGCCGGTCGCCACCACCGACACCCGGATGCGGCCGG
>CAXTVS010000161.1:0-2574 GCA_964247735.1 uncultured Acetobacteraceae bacterium | reverse complement strand
GCCCTGGCCGCGGCGCCGCCGCCCAAGCCCGCCGGGGGTGACATCGGCATGGGCGGATTGTATTGACCGGGCCCTTCCGTTGCGCCGCCTGTCCGGGATGACCAGCCGCCATGTCCGCCGAGACCGAAGCCCTCAACGAGCAGATCAAGCAGTCGGTGGCGCTGCTGAGGAGGCATCTTTGACTGGGATGTCGCGCAAGGGCGCCTGGCGGAGCTGAACGCCCAGGCCGAGGACCCGGGCCTCTGGAACGACGCCGCCGCGGCGCAAAAGCTGATGCGCGAGCGCACCGCGCTGTCCGGCCAGGTCGAGGGCGTGCAGCGCCTGGAGGCCGAGGTGCGTGACGCGATGGAGCTGGCCGAGCTGGCGGAGTCCGAGGGCGACGCCGCCATGGTCGCCGACGCGGTGGGAAGCCTCAGGGCGCTGGCGGCGGAGGCCAAGCGGCGCGAGATCGAGAGCCTGCTGTCCGGCGAGGCCGATGCCAACGACGCCTATCTCGAGGTCAATGCCGGCGCCGGCGGCACCGAGGCGCAGGACTGGGCCGAGATGCTGCTGCGCATGTACTCGCGCTGGTCGGAGCAGCACGGCTACACGATCACGCTGATGGAGAGCTCGGAGGGCGAGCAGGCCGGGCTCAAGTCGGCGACGCTGCAGGTGTCCGGCCCCAACGCCTATGGCTGGCTCAAGACCGAGGCCGGGGTGCATCGGCTGGTGCGGATCAGCCCGTTCGACAGCGCCGCCCGCCGGCAGACCTCGTTCGCCAGCGTCTGGGTCTACCCGGTGGTGGACGACAGCATCGAGATCGAGATCAACGACGCCGACTTGAAGGTGGACACCTTCCGCGCCTCCGGCGCCGGCGGCCAGCACGTCAACAAGACCGAGTCCGCGATCCGCATCACTCACGTGCCCTCGGGGATCATCGTCGCCTGCCAGACCGACCGCTCGCAGCACCGCAACCGCGCCACGGCGATGAACATGCTCAAGGCCCGCCTGTACGAGGCGGAGCTGCAGAAGCGGGAAGCGGCGGCGGCGATCACCGAGGCGGGCAAGACCGACATCGGCTGGGGCCACCAGATCCGCTCCTACGTGCTGGCGCCCTACCAGCTGGTGAAGGACCTGCGCACCGGCGTGGAGAAGGGCAACCCCGACGCGGTGCTGGATGGCGGGCTCGACGAGTTCATGGCGGCGTCGCTGGCCGCCCGGGTCGGCGCTACCCGCAGCGAGGCCAGCGCGTCCGCGCAGTGATCATTTCGGCGCTGGGCTCAGCCGATGCGGGTCTGCCGTCCGGCCCATTTGAGCGGGCTGTGCTTTTTTCTGGCACATGACACCCCATCGTTGCTGCCTGTCTTGCAGGCATCAGGTCAGCATATCGCCGCTCCAGGGGCGTCCCGCCGGCCAAGGACGCTGTTGCAATCGATTGCAGTAGTAGGCTAGGAGAACTGGTCGATTCCGCGGCAAATGCCCTCAGGAACGCACATGGCGAATGGCTGGACAACGTTCTTGACATGTCGGCGACGAAAACCGTTTTGTGTCGCATAAAGATCCGCTGCCGTGGCTGCCGACCGCTGCTCGGACGCGGATCGGCGTGACACGCGCTGGAACGGCAGCAGGTAACGGTCCCACCGGGGACGCTAGGAGTTTGCGGAATGGACTACGCGCAACAGCAGCGAAGCCCGATGCGCCACGTCGTCGGCCTCGGCATCGTCATCCTGCTGCACGTGCTGCTGATCTACGCGCTGCTGAACGGTCTCGGCCGCGCCGTGATCGACGTGATCAAGCCGCCGATCACCACCAAGATCGTCAAGGAGGTGCCGCCCCCGCCGCCCCCGCCGCCGCCGCCGCCGCCGCCGGTGCTGACCTCGCCGCCGCCGCCCTACATCCCGCCGCCGCTGATCCAGATCGAGCAGCCGCCCCCGCCGCACGCGATCCGCACCGTGACCCGTACCCCGCCGCCGACGCCGAACCCGGCGCCGTTCACCGCGGCACCGCCGGCGCCGCCCGGGCCGGCGGTGCCGGACCGCTCGGCCGGCGTGCGCCCGCTGAACAACGTCAAGCCGGTCTACCCGCCGGAAATGGAGGAAGCCGGACGCTCCGGCAGCGTCACCATGTCCTGTGACATCAGCGCCTCCGGCACGACCAGCAACTGCCAGGTGGTCAACGTGGTCGGCGGCCAGGCCTTCGCCCGCAACGCCCTGGAATATGTCCGCGCTGCGCGCTTCTCGCCCGCCATCCACGCCGGCGTGCCGGTTCCCCAGGCGCACCACGTGTGGAACATCAGCTTCCAGACGAGTGACTCGGACGAGTAGGTCCGGCCACCACTTCCAGTCAGAGTATGGGCCGAACCAGGGCCACCCATCGCCTCCCGGCCGTTATTAGAGGACCTTGTGATGACCAGACTGCACCGCCTTCCAATCCTCGCGACCCCCGCCTTGGCGATGGCACTCGGCCTGGCTGCTCCGGCCCTGGCCCAGACTCCTCCGGCTGCGCCGCCGGCGGCGACCGCACCGGCGGCCACCCCGGCGCCGAACGCGCCCAACGGGGTGCCGGACGCCTCGGCGCCCGCGGCCTCGGCCACCG
>CAXTVS010000160.1:0-2618 GCA_964247735.1 uncultured Acetobacteraceae bacterium | reverse complement strand
TACCGGCAGATCCCGCAGTACCGGCTCGAGCACCAGGGCTTCGGCCTGTCCGGGTTCCAGCACATCTTCTGGCTGGAATGGATCCACCGCTTCTGGGGCCGGATGATCGGCGTGGTGCTGATCGTGCCGCTCACGTTCTTCGCGCTCACCGGCGCGATCCGGCCGGCGATGGTCGGGCGGCTGCTGCTGTTCTTCGTACTGGGCGGGCTGCAGGGTGCGATCGGCTGGTTCATGGTCGCGTCCGGCTTCGACCCCGACAGCATCGCGGTGGCGCCGGCCAAGCTGGTGCTGCACCTGTGCTTCGCCTTCGCGCTCTATGCCGCCATCCTGTGGACCGCGTTCTCCGTGCGCTGGCCGGTGGCCAACGTAATTGCGGCCACGCCGGGCGCACGCTGGACCCGCCGGCTGGCGATCGCCACCGCCTGCATCCTGTCGGTAACCGTGATCGCGGGCGGCTTCACCGCCGGCACCCATGCCGGGTTCAGCTACAACAGCTTCCCGCTGATGGACGGCCATTTGGTGCCGGCCGGCTACGCGAGCCTGCACCCGTTCTGGCGCAACTGGTTCCAGACCATCCAGGCGGTGCAGTTCGACCACCGGCTGCTGGCGACCCTCACCGCGCTTGCCGTCGGCACCACCCTGCTGACCGGGCTGCGCTCGGCGCTGCCCAGGCCGGCGCACGACGCGCTGATGCTGCTGGGCTGGGCCGTGCTGGCGCAGTACCTCCTCGGCGTCACCACCCTGCTGCTGGTGGTGCCGGTCTGGGCCGGCACGCTGCACCAGACCTTCGCCGCCATCCTGCTGAGCGTCACCCTGTTCGCCCTGCACCGCCTCCGCGGCGTCGGCCGGAATGGCGCAGGCGCCACCGCCATGATCGGAACCCCATGAACGCGCCCTTGAGCCCCCTGGCCACCACCGACGCGCTCTTCTTCGGCCGGGACGGCGCCACCCTCGACCGCGCCGGAGCGGAGCGGATCCTCGGACAGGCGCTGGCCGGCACCGACGACGGCGAGCTGTTCCTGGAATACCGCGAAAGCGAGTTCGTCAGCCTGGAGGACGGGGTGATCCGCTCCGCCAGCTTCGACACCAGCCAGGGCTTCGGCCTGCGCGCGGTGCTGGGCGACGAGGCGGGCTACGCCCATTCCGACGAGATCAGCGAGCAGGCCCTGCTGCGCGCCGCCGAGACCGTCGGCCAGGTGCGCGCCGGCCGCAGCGGCACCGTCGCCGACGCGCCGCGCGCTACCAACGCCCACCTCTACGGCGACGCCAACCCGCTGCGCGAGGCCGAGTTCGCGACCCGTGCGGCGCTGCTGTCCGAGATCGACGCCTATGCCCGCGGCCGGGACGGCCGGGTGGTGCAGGTGATGGCCTCGCTCGCCGCCGAATGGCAGGCGGTGCAGATCCTGCGCGCCGATGGCCACCGGGTGGCGGACATCCGCCCGCTGGTGCGGATCAACGTGTCGGTGGTGGTGGAGAAGGACGGCAGGCGGGAAAGCGGCAGCTACGGCACCGGCGGCCGCCACGCGTTCTCCCGTGTGCTGCACGAGGCGAGCTGGCACCACGCGGTGGACGAGGCGCTGCGCCAGGCCCTGGTCAACCTCGACAGCCGCCCGGCACCGGCCGGCGAGATGGAGGTGGTGCTGGGCTCCGGCTGGCCGGGAATCCTGCTGCACGAGGCGGTCGGACACGGTCTGGAGGGCGACTTCAACCGCAAGGGCACCTCCGCCTTCGCCGGGCTGGTGGGCAAGCACGTCGCGTCGAAGGGGGTCACGGTGGTCGACGACGGCACCCTGCCCGACCGGCGCGGCAGCCTGACGGTGGACGACGAGGGCACGCCGGCCGGCCGCACCGTGATGATCGAGGACGGCATCCTCACCGGCTACATCCAGGACCGGATGAACGCCCGGCTGATGAACGTGGTCCCCACCGGCAACGGCCGCCGCCAGTCCTACGCGCACATGCCGATGCCGCGCATGACCAACACGGTGATGCTGAACGGTGTTCACACGCCGGACGAGATGATCCGCTCGGTGAAGAAGGGCCTGTACGCCGTGAACTTCGGCGGCGGCTCGGTGGACATCACCTCGGGCAAGTTCGTGTTCGCCGCCTCCGAGGCCTACCTGATCGAGGACGGCCGGGTCACCGCCCCGGTGCGCGGCGCCACCCTGATCGGCAACGGCCCGGACGCGATGACCAAGGTCAGCATGATCGGCAACGACATGGCGCTCGACCCCGGGATCGGCACCTGCGGCAAGAACGGCCAGGGCGTGCCGGTCGGCGTGGGCCAGCCGACGCTGAAGATGACCGGGCTCACGGTGGGGGGCACCGGCGGCTGACCGAGCCGGCTGCCGTGACTTCGCCCCAGCCCGTTCTCGCCGCATCGTCCACGGCTCCGGTCAGCAGGCCGGAGGTCATGCCGGTCTGGCTGATCGTGATGCTGGGCGCGCTCAGCGCCGTCGGTCCGCTCTCGACCGACATGTACCTGCCGGCGTTCCCGAAGCTGGACGAGGCGCTCGGCGCCGGCCCCGGCTCGTCGCAGATCACCCTGGCCGCCTGGTTCGCGGGCCTCGCGGTCGGCCAGTTCAGCCAGGGCCCGGCCTCCGACCGCTGGGGGCGCA
>CAXTVS010000159.1:0-2672 GCA_964247735.1 uncultured Acetobacteraceae bacterium | reverse complement strand
AAGGGGCGCCCCATGTTCGACATCTTCCTCCTCGTCCTCGGCGTCGGCGCCATCCTCCTGATGGATGGCTACGCGTCGCTGTGCGGCAGGATCTAGGCGATGAGCATCGACCTGATCCTGGGAGCCGCCGTGTCGATCGGCCTGCTGGTCTATCTCGGCTGGGCGCTGATCCGTCCCGAAGACTTCTGAGGGAAGCCCGGCCATGACCACCCTCGGCATCCTCGAGATCCTCGTCATCCTCGCCATCATCGTCGCGGCCGCGTTCCCGGTGGGGCGCTACCTCGCGGTGGTCATGGAAGGGCAGCGCTCCTTCCTGTCGCCGGTGCTGGCGCCGGTCGAGCGCGGCCTCTACGCGGCCTGCGGGATCGACCCGAGGCAGGGCATGGGCTGGCGCGGCTACACGACCGCGCTGCTGCTGCTGAACGCGATCCACTTCGCACTGCTCTACCTGATCCTGCGGCTGCAGTTCTACCTGCCGTTCAACCCGCAAGGGATCGCCGGGATGCCGCCGTCGATCGCGTTCAACACCGCGATCTCGTTCGTCACCAACACCAACTGGCAGGCCTACACCCCCGAAAGCGGCGTCTCCAACGGCGCGCAAATGTTCGGCCTGACGGTGCACAACTTCCTGTCCGCCGCGTCCGGCATCGCGGTGGCGGTCGCGGTGATGCGCGCGTTTGCCGCCGGAGGCGTGCAGACGCTCGGCAACTTCTGGGCCGACCTGACCCGTGCCACGCTCTACGTGCTGCTGCCGCTCGCCTGCGTGTTCACGATCCTGCTGATGGCCAGCGGCGTTCCCGACACGCTGCACGCCTTCGCCACCGTCACCACGCTGGAGGGCGCACACCAGGTGATCGCGCTGGGGCCGGTGGCGTTCCAGGAGGCGATCAAGGAGCTCGGCACCAACGGCGGCGGCTTCTTCAACGCCAACAGCGCGCACCCGTTCGAGAACCCGACCGCGCTGACCTGCGCGATTGAGACCTTCATGCTGCTGCTGATCCCGTTCGCGCTGCCGGTCACCTTCGGCCGCCTGGTGCGCGAGCCCGGCCAGGGCAGCGCGCTGCTGGTGACCATGGTCGGCATCCTCGGGCTCGGCATGATCCTGGCCTACGCCGCGGAGTCCGCCGGCAACCCGATCCTGCACGCGCTCGGCGTCGACCAGGCACAGGGCAACCTGGAGGGCAAGGAGGTTCGCTTCGGCACCGCCCTGTCCGCCCTGCTCAACGTCGGCGCCACCGGCACCTCGACCGGCGCGGTGGCGGCCGCCACGGACAGCTTCACCCCGCTGGGCGGGCTGGTGCCGTTGTTCCTGATGCAGCTTGGTGAGGTCACTCCCGGTGGCATCGGCTCGGGCTTCTACTTCATCATCGTGTTCGCGCTGCTCTCGGTGTTCGTCGCCGGCCTGATGGTCGGGCGCACCCCGGAATATCTCGGCAAGAAGGTGCAGGCGCGCGAGGTCAAGCTGGCCATGCTGGCGCTGCTGATCCTGACGCTGTGGATCCTGTGCGGCGCCGGGCTGTCGCTGATCCTGCCGGCCGGCGTGGCCGCCTTGTCCAACGCCGGGCCGCACGGCCTGACCGAGATGCTCTACGCCTGGACGTCGGCCACCGAGAACAACGGCAGCGCCATGGCCGGCCTCACCGCCACCGGGCCGCTGCTGGCCTACGGACAGGCCTTCGCCATGCTGTTCGGCCGGTTCGCGGTGATGGTGCCGATCCTGGCGATCGCCGGCTCGCTCGCCGCCAAGCCGAAGCTCAGGATGACCGCCGGCACCTTCCCGACCACCGGCCTCCTGTTCGTGGGCCTGCTGGTCGGCGTGATCGTCATCCTGGGCGGATTGCAGTTCCTGCCGGCCGACGCGCTCGGGCCGATCGCCGAACATGTCGTGCTCCGCACCGGCACCACGTACTGAGGTTCCCAACGATGTCAGCCACCACCTCCGGCGCGGGCGCCCCGGCGCTCGCCCTGTTCGACCGCAGGATCGCGCTGCGCGCCGCGCGGGATTCCGTCACCAAGCTCGATCCGCGCCAGCTGATGCGCAACCCGGTCATCTTCGTGACCGAGGTGGTCGCGATCCTCACCACGGTGCTGGGCGTGCGCGACCTGTTCACCCACCCGCCGCACCAGGCGTTCGCCCTGGCGATCGCGGCCTGGCTGTGGCTGACGGTGCTGTTCGCCACCTTCGCCGAGGCGATGGCCGAGGGCCGCGGCCGCGCGCGCGCCGAAAGCCTGCGACGCGCACGCAACGAGATGATCGCCAAGCGGGTGCCGAACCCGGACGACCCGGCGCTCTACGGCACCGTGTCGTCCACCGACCTGCGCGTCGGCGACGTGGTGCTGGTGGAAACCGGCGACCTGATCCCGCTCGACGGCGAGATCATCCACGGCATCGCCTCCATCAACGAGAGCGCCATCACCGGCGAGAGCGCCCCGGTGATCCGCGAGGCCGGCGGCGACCGCTCCGCGGTGACCGGCGGCACCCAGGTGGTGTCGGACAGCCTGCTGGTGCGCATCACCGCAGCACCCGGCCACACCTTCATCGACCGCATGATCGCGCTGGTGGAGGGTGCCTCCCGCTCCAAGACCCCGAACGAGATCGCGCTCGACATCCTTCTCGCCGGTCTCACCATCATCTTCCTGATCGCGGTGGCGACCCTGGTCGGCTTCGCGCA
>CAXTVS010000158.1:0-2720 GCA_964247735.1 uncultured Acetobacteraceae bacterium | reverse complement strand
GCGCTGCCGATGGTGCTGCTGATCCTGCTGGGCGGGGTGCTGGCGGACCGGTTCGCGCCGCGGCCGGTCATGGTGGCGGCAGACCTCCTCCGCGCCGTGGCCCAGGGGGTGCTGGCGATGCTGCTGCTGACCGGCCCGGCGCCGCTTGCCGCGGTGCTGGTGCTGGCTGCCCTGGTCGGGACGGGGACCGCGCTGGACGCGCCGGGCCGGAACCGGCTGCTGACGCAGATCGTGTCGCCCGAGCTGCTGCCCGGCGCCAACGGCACGCTGATGCTGGCGACCTCGACCGCAGGGCTTCTTGGGCCGGCCCTGGGCGGAGCGCTGGTTGCCGGTGTCGGTGCCGGATGGGCGATCGCGCTGGACGCCCTGAGCTACCTCGCCAGTGCGCTGCTCCTGTCCTGCCTGCGGCCCGTGGCGGCCGGGCCGGGTCCGGAAACGCAGCCGGGCCTGCCGCGGGCGCTACGGGAGGGATGGGGCGAGTTCGTCGCGAGGTCATGGGTCTGGCTGATGGTCTGCCTGTTCGCGACCCTGCACATGCTGTCCTGGGCACCCACCGAGGTGCTAGGTGCGCTCATCTTCGCCCACCGGCCTGCGGGTGCCGTGCACTGGGGCATGCTGCTGTCGTCGACGGGTGCCGGCGCGATGGTCGGTGCGACCCTGGCCTTGCGCCTGCGCCCGGTCCGTCCAATCCGCGCCGTGCTGTTCTGGCTGCTGCTGTATCCTCTTCTGCCGGTCAGCCTAGCCGCATCGTTCCCGTTCTGGGCGCAGGGGCTATGCTTCCTCCTTGCTGGTGTCGAGATCGCCAACGTCAACGTGCTGTGGGAGAGCACCCTGCAGCGGGTCATCCCGGCGGAGCGGCTGTCGCGCGTGTCGGCCTATGACCAGTTCGGCTCGCTCTGCCTGCTCCCGGTCGGCTACGCGCTGGCCGGTCCGATGGCGCTGCTGCTGGGCGTCACCGGTGCCCTGTGGCTCGGGGCGGCGCTCGTCCTGGTGTCCACCCTGACGCTGCTGTCCCGCTCCGATGTCCGGGACGCCGAGGCGCTTGCCGCCTGAGCCGCCTGGCGGAGGCGGAAATCGTGGCCTCCGTCGTTGCCGAACCTGTAGCGGCAGCATCGCGACCGACCACGCCCGCCGCGTCGCGCCGGTGCGACGGCGTGACGCGGCGCGGCCGGATCACGCCCTTGCCGCAGCCACGTCGAACAGCGTCATCCCGTCATAGCCGAAGCCGGCCAACCCGGCGCGCAGCCGGTCCGGATCCTCTGCCTGACCGGTGAACCAGGCCTGGCCGCGTCCCCGGACCGCCTGGTCCGCATGTCCGGCAGGCAGGGCGTCGAGCACCGCCTGTGCGCGGCGCGCGACGGCGCCCGCCGGGTCGAGCCAGGTGATGCCGGGAGGAGACAGCGCCTGGAGCGGCTCCAGCAGGAAGCCGTAATGGGTGCAGCTGATGCCCACCACGTCGATGCGGTCGCCGCCGGGCTGGTCGAACAGCCCGTCGAGCTCGCGCCTGATCGCGTCCCGGTCGACCGGGCGGCGCCGGAACGCGGCCTCGGCGAGGTCGGCGAGCCCGCGTGCGCCATGCGCGAGCAGGGTGCAGTCGGGCGCGAACCGCGCCTGCAGCGCGCGCAGGTAGGGGCGGCGCACGGTGGCGCTGGTCGCCAGCAGGCCGATGGTGCGGGTGCGGCTGACCGCGGCGGCCCACTTGATCGGCGGCACGCAGCCGACGAACGGGATTGCGTGGCGGGCGCGCAGCGCGTCCAGCGCGGTGGTGCTGGCGGTGTTGCAGGCGACCACCACCGCGTCCGGACGCAGCCGGTCGATCGCGACGTCCAGCAGCTCCAGGACCCGCGCCACCAGCACCGCGTCCGGCAACTCGCCATAGGGAAACACCGCGTTGTCGGCCAGGTAGTCGATCGTGGCGTGGGGCAGCAGCGCCCGCAGCTCGCGCACCACCGACAGGCCGCCGATCCCGGAGTCGAAGGCGAGCAGTCGTCCGGTCACGACGGACGGGCTCAGCCTTCCGGCTTGCTCTTCCGGGCCAGGGCCTCCTCCGCGCTGGCGACGCCGCCGTGCCTGGCCGACCAGGCGCACGGGTCCTCAAGGAAGCGTCGCACCTCCGCGGCGGCGGTCTCGGAGAAGTACGGCCGCTCCGCGCAGGCCTCCAGCACGTCCCACCAGGTGCACAGCGCGTGCAGCGACACGCCCATCTCCGACAGGGTGCGGTGCGCCCCGGGGAACACGCCATAGAAGAACACCACGAAGGCGTGGTCGACCACGGCGCCCGCCTCACGCAGCGAGCGCGCAAAGGTGATCTTGGAGGCGCCGTCGGTGGTGAGGTCCTCGACCAGCAGGGTGCGCTTGCCTTCCGGCACGTCCCCTTCGATCAGGGCGTTGCGTCCGAAGCCCTTCGGCTTCTTGCGCACGTAGGCCATCGGCAGCGACAGGCGGTCGGCGATCCAGGCCGCGAACGGGATGCCGGCGGTCTCGCCGCCGGCGACCACGTCGATGCTCTCGTAGCCGACGTGGCGGCCGATCTTCTCAACCCCCAGCGACACGATCTTGGCCCGGGCGCGCGGGAAGAAGATGATCCGGCGGCAGTCGATGTAGACCGGCGACTTCCAGCCGGAGGTCAGGGTGTACGGCTCCTCCGGCCGGAAGTTGATCGCCCTGATCTCCAGCAGCAGCTGCGCCGTGGTGAGGGCGGCGTCGCGGTCCCAGTCGGT
>CAXTVS010000157.1:0-2744 GCA_964247735.1 uncultured Acetobacteraceae bacterium | reverse complement strand
GGCCGGCCTCGCCAGCCTGGCGCGGCAGCACGAGGTCGGGCTGAACATCGACGCCGAGGAGGCAGACCGGCTCGAGATCTCGCTCGACCTGCTGGAAAGCCTGTGCGGACAGCCGGACCTCGCCGGCTGGAACGGCATCGGCTTCGTGATCCAGGCCTACGGGCGGCGCACGCCGGCGGTGATCGCGCACCTGGTGGCGCTGGCACGCGCGACGAACCACCGGCTGATGGTCCGGCTGGTGAAGGGCGCCTACTGGGACAGCGAGATCAAGCGCGCGCAGGAAGCGGGGATGCCGGACTACCCGGTGTTCACGCGCAAGCTGCACACCGACCTGTCCTACCTCGCCTGCGCCCGTCTGCTGCTCGACGCGCCGGACGCGGTGTTCCCGCAGTTCGCCACCCACAACGCGCAGACCGTCGCCGCGATCATGGCCATGGCCGGCCCGGCGTTCGCGCCCGACCAGTACGAGTTCCAGTGCCTGCACGGCATGGGCGAGGCGCTGTACGAGCAGGTGGTGGGGCCGGCGAGGCTGGACCGGCCGTGCCGGATCTACGCCCCGGTGGGCACGCACGAGACGCTGCTGGCGTACCTGGTGCGGCGGCTGCTGGAGAACGGCGCCAACAGCTCGTTCGTCAACCGGATCGCCGATCCGGACGAGCCGGTGGCCGAGCTGGTGGCGGACCCGGTGCGGCTGGCCGCGGCCGCGGTGCCGCCCGGCGCGCCGCACCCGTCGATCCCGGCCCCGGCGGAGCTGTTCGGCCCCGGCCGGCGCAACGCGGCCGGGCTCGACCTGGCGTCGGAGGAGGTGCTGGCGGCGCTGGGGCGGCGGATCGACGGACCCGCCGAGCCCCTGTCGGCCGAGCCGCTGCTGGCGTTCGCGGCCGCCGACGGTCCCTGGCGCGACTGCACCAACCCGGCCGACCGCCGCGTCGTGGTCGGGCGCTGCCGCGACGTGGCGCCGGGCGACGTGTCCCGCGCGGTGGCGGCAGCGGTCGAGGCCACGGTCCGCTGGAACGCGCTCCCGGCGTCCGATCGCGCCCTGCGTCTCGACGCGGCGGCCGACCGGCTGGAGGCGAGGCTGCCCGACCTGCTCGGCCCGATCATCCGCGAGGCCGGGAAGTCGGCCGCCAACGCGGTCGGCGAGGTGCGCGAGGCGGTGGACTTCCTGCGCTACTACGCGGCGGGGATCCGCGAGCCCGGGTTCGCGGCGGGCGCGCCGCTCGGGCCGGTGGTGTGCATCAGCCCGTGGAACTTCCCGCTGGCGATCTTCGTGGGCCAGGTCGCGGCGGCGCTGGCGGCCGGCAACGCGGTGCTGGCGAAGCCGGCGGAGGAGACGCCGCTGATCGCGGCGCTGGCGGTGCGGGTGCTGCACGAGGCCGGCATCCCGCGCGACGTGCTGCAGTTCCTGCCCGGCGACGGCGCGGTGGGGGCGGCGCTGGCGTCGGATGGGCGCATCGGCGCGGTGATGTTCACCGGCTCCACCGCGGTGGCGCAGTCGATCGCGCGCGCGCTGGCGCCGCATGCCGACGCCGTGCGCGGGGCGATCCCGCTGGTCGCCGAGACCGGCGGGCAGAACGCGCTGGTGGTGGACAGCGCCGCCCTGCCCGAGCAGGTGGTGGTGGACGCGCTGGCGTCGGCCTTCGATTCCGCCGGGCAGCGCTGCTCGGCGCTGCGCGTGCTGTGCGTGCAGGAGGAGGCGGCGGAGCGGACGCTGCGCATGCTGGAGGGCGCGCTGGCGGAGCTGCGGGTCGGCGACCCGGGGCGGCTGCGCACCGATGTCGGCCCGGTGATCGGCGACGAGGCGCGCGACGGCATCGAGGCGTACGTGGCGCGGATGGCGGCGCTCGGCTGCCGCGTCACCCGCGCCGCCCTGCCGGCGGAATGCGGCCACGGCTCCTTCGTCGCCCCCGCGCTGATCGAGATCGACGACATCTCCCGGCTCGGTACGGAGGTGTTCGGCCCGGTGCTGCACGTGCTGCGCTATCCGGAAGGCGGGATGGAGGCGCTGATCGACGCGATCAACGCCACCGGCTACGGCCTCACCTTCGGCGTGCACACGCGGATCGACGAGACCATGCACCGGGCCGCCGGCCGCAGCAACGCCGGCAACGTCTACGTCAACCGCAACCTGATCGGCGCCGTGGTGGGCAGCCAGCCGTTCGGCGGCACCGGCCTGTCCGGCACCGGACCGAAGGCTGGCGGCCCGCTGATCCTGCACCGGCTGCGCCGTGCCGCGGCCACCGCCGCGCTGTTGCCGGGCGGTACGCCGGACCCGGCACGGCGGCTGCTTGCCCTGCTCGCAGCCCACCCGGCCGCGCCCGCCTGCGCCACCCTCCTCGCGCGCAGCCCGCTCGGAGAGGAGCGCGTACTGCCCGGCCCGGTGGGCGAGCGCAACAGCTACGCGCTGCGTCCACGCGGCCTGGTGCTGTGCGTGGCCGAGCACGAGGACGACCTGCTGCTGCAGCTCGCCGCAGCGCTCGCGGCCGGCAACCAGGCGCTGCTGCGCCGCCCCGACGGCGACGTCGCCACCCTGGCGCAGGTGGTCGCGGCCATGCCGGAGCTGGTGTCCTGGGACCATCCTTCCGCAACGCCGGCGGCGGCGCTCGCCAGCGCCGGCTGCCTCCCTGCCCTGGCGCGGGAACTGGCGGCGCGCGACGGCGCGATCGTCCCGCTGCACCGGCTGGACCGTGACGACGCCGGCCTCAGGCTGGAATGGCTCACCCACGAGCGCAGCCTGAGCGTCA
>CAXTVS010000156.1:0-2770 GCA_964247735.1 uncultured Acetobacteraceae bacterium | reverse complement strand
GCATCGCCGGCCTCGCCGTCAGCCTGGACGCCGCCGCCCTGCTGCACGGCGTGCTCGCGGTCGAGGAGATCCGTGTGTCCGGCGCCCGCCTGGCGCTGCGGCGCGACCCGCGGAACGGCCTCGGCCTCGGTCTGGCGCCGGTCGGACAGGAACCGCCCGCCGGCAGCTCCGGGCCGGTCCTGCGCTGGGACCGGTTGCGCCGGGTCACGGTGTCCGATGCCGAGGTGTCGGTGCACGACCTCGTGGTCGGGCGGGACTGGATCCTGCGCGACATCGGTCTCGACCTCCGTCCGCACGGCCGCGGCATCGTCGGGACGCTTGCCGTCGCCATGCTCCTGGACGGGCGGCAGACCACCCTGCGCGGTACCGGCACCGGCAGCCCGGACGGGAGCGACGTGTCCTGGCAGCTCGCGCTGGACCCGCTGGTCCCGGCCGGGCTCGCCGACGCGCTGCCGGTGCTGGCCCCGCTCCGTGCGCTCGCGCTGCCGGTGTCGCTCGGGCTGGACGTCGACTTCGCCAACGGCCCGGGCCAGTTCATGGAGCCTGTGCAGGCAACGCTGTCGGCGCAGCTCGCAGCCGGCACCCTTGGGGCCGGCAGTGCCCTGCTGCACGTGGAGGCCGGGCGCCTGCGCCTCGAGGCCAGCCTGCCCGACGGTCCGCAGCAGATGGTGACGCTGCGCCTGACCGAGGCCGATCTCCGCCTGCGGGCGGCGGAGGACGCGCCGGGTGCGACGCCGACCGGGCCGGAGCTGCACGCGCATGGCCGGGTGCTGCTCGACAGCCTGCTCGACGCCCGCCGCATCCGCGCGACCCTGGATGCCGACATCCCGCGGGTCGGCTTCAAGTCACTCGACCAGTACTGGCCGTCGGAGGCCGCTGCCAACGCGCGCCGCTGGATCACCGCCAACATCACCGCAGGCGAGGCCACCGGCCTGCACGTCGAGAGCCGCCTGTCCGGCGACGCCGGCTGGGGGTCGGTGGCCGAGACCGACCGCAGCGGCGGCTTCGACGCCGACGGCCTGACCCTGTGGTGGCTGCGGCCGATCCCGCCGCTGGTCGACATGCGCGCCCACCTCGCCTTCCAGGGCACCGACGCGGTGCTCGTCACCGTGCCGCACGCGACCCTGCCGATCGGAACGCCGGGACGATCGCCGGTGCTGGCTGTGTCCGACAGCGTAATGCGCATTGCCGGGCTGAACGCCCCGCACCAGCCGGCTACGGTCCGGCTCAGGCTGTCCGGCGACCTCGGCGACCTGCTGGCCGAGCTGGCCAACCCCCGGCTCCGCCTGCTGTCCAGCCACCCGGTGCCCTTCACCCATCCGTCCGGACACACCGACACCGACGTCACGGTCGCCCTGCCGCTCGACAACGACGTGTCGATCGAGGCGGTGCAGGTCCACGCGCACTCGGTCATGAACAACGTTCACCTTGGCAACGTGGTGTCCGGACGCGCGCTGGACCGGGCGAGCCTGTCCGTGTCCGCCGATACCGACGGCCTGTCGCTGGACGGCACCGGGCTGGTCGGCGCGGTGCCGGCCCGGCTGCACTACGCGATGGACTTCCGCGCCGGGCCGCCGGACCAGCTGGTCGAGCAGGCGCAGGTGCAGGGCACCGTCACGGAGGCGACGCTGCGCCGGGAAGGGCTCGACCCGTCCGGCAACGTGTCGGGCAGCGCCGGGCTGGCCGTCGACTACGCGGCCCGCCGGGACGGGAACGCGCTGGTCTCGCTCGGGCTGGACATGACCGGGCTCGGCATCGCGACCGCGGTGTGGAACAAGCCCGCCGGCGTCCCGGCCGAGGCCTCGGCGCGGATCGCCCTGCTGCACGGGCACCTGTCGGCGATCGACGCCCTGCACGCCGAGGGGCCCGGCCTGTCTGTGGACGCGCGGGCCTCCATCGTCGGCGGACGCGCCAGCGAGGTGGTGGTCGGGCACTTCGCGGTCGGGCGCACCAGCGGGCAGGGCCGGATCGAGCTGCCGGCCGCCGCCGCGCCGGGACAACCGTCGGCGCCGATCCGGGTGGACGCGCGCGGTCCGGTGCTGGACCTGTCCGCGGCGGTCAAGGGAACCAGGCCCGGCGGCCCGGCGGCCGCACGCCGCGTGCCGGCGCGCGCCGCGGGGCGGGACGGGGCGGCCGCGTCCGCGCCATGGGTCGCCGACCTCGCCTTCGGCACCGTGTATGTCGGCCGCGACAGCGTGTTCGGGCGGGTGGCGGCGCATGTCGAGAACGACGGGCGGCGGATCACCCGGGCGCGCCTCGCGGCCGAGCGGCCGACGCCGGTGCTGGTGCACCTGGCGCCCGAGCCCGGCGGACGGCGCCTGACCGGCTCGGCCGGCGATGCCGGGCTGCTGCTGCAGACCCTGGGCGTGACCGGGGCGATCGCCGGCGGCACGCTGCAGCTGGACGGCCGCTTCGACGACGAGGCGCCGGGCATGCCGCTGGCCGGCACGGTCACGGTCGGCCGCTTCGTGGTGCCGGACGCGCCGCTCGCGGCGCGGATCGTGCGCAACCTGTCGATCTATGGCTGGCTGACCGCGCTGCCGGCGCCGCAGCTGGCGGTGGACCGTCTGGTGGCACCCTTCACCTTGCGCGACGAGGTGCTGACCCTGGCCGACGCGCGGGCGCACAGTTCGGCGCTGGGGGTGACGATCCAGGGCCGGATCGACCTCGCGGCCCAGCGCCTCGACCTCCGTGGCACGGTGGTGCCGGCCTGGGCGATCAACCAGCTGCCCGGCCGCCTGCCGCTGGTGGGGCGGCTGCTGAGCCCGGA
>CAXTVS010000155.1:0-2863 GCA_964247735.1 uncultured Acetobacteraceae bacterium | reverse complement strand
ACCCCGATCACCGAGACCGCCCGGATCGACCCCGGCTCGCCCTATGGCGAGAGCAAGCTGATGATCGAGCGCGCGCTGCACTGGGCCGACCGCATCCACGGGCTGCGCTACGCCTGCCTGCGCTACTTCAACGCCGCTGGCGCCGACCCGGACGGCCGGTCCGGCGAGGACCACCGCCCGGAATCCCACCTGATCCCGCTGGTGATCGACGCCGCCCTCGGCCTGCGCCCGGAGATCGTGGTGTTCGGCGACGACTATCCCACGCCGGACGGCACCTGCATCCGCGACTACGTCCACGTGTCCGACCTGGCGCAGGCGCACCTCGCAGCACTCGCCCGGCTCGACGAGGGCAGCGTCACCTACAACCTGGGCAGCGGCACCGGGCACTCGGTGCTCGACGTGATCCGCAGCGTCGAGCGGGTGAGCGGCCGCGCGGTGCCGCGACGCATCGTCGATCGCCGGCCGGGCGACCCGGCGGTGCTGGTGGCGAGCTCGGAACGAATCCGTGCCGAGACCGGCTGGACCCCGCGCTTCACCGCCCTGGACGACATCGTCGCCACCGCGCTGGCCTGGCGCCGCACCAACCCGAACGGCTACGGCAACGCCCCCTGAATCATCCCGGACCGGCGGCGCATGTTGACGCGCAAGCCTCTTCTGCTACCCTGAGTTGGTGTTGACAGATCGGCGTCCCACACCCGTCCGGCCCGAGTGCGCGGCCTGGTTGTGGTCGGCGGCGTCACCTGGCGGCCGGCCGTGACCGGTTGCATCGACGTCCACGGCTACGCGTCCAGTACCGGCAGCTGGCTGCTGTGCGGCTGGGCTCCCGTTTCCTCCGACGCGCTACCCGGCCACCGTCGCCTGACGTTCCGCTTCGAGCACGGCGTCGTCGCCGGCGAAGGCCTGGTCGCCGGCACGGTGCGCGACGACCTGGGCACGCGCGGCCGCGGCGTGATGGCCCACCTGCCCGGGGACGGACAGGCCCTGGGGCAGCTCGTGTCGGCGGAGATCGACGGCGAGGCCGGCGCGGTCACGCTGCACGCGACACCCGGCACGGTGCAGGCCGAGGGCGCGGCCCTCATCGAGACGCTCAAGGCGCAGCGCCTGGCTCCGGCCGGCCCCGAGGTCGGCCTGTTCCGGAGCATCCTGCAGCGCCCCGCCTTCGAGGGGCGGGACACGCTGGACCGGTTCGAGGACCAGTTCGCGTTCCGGGTCGACGAGGCCATCGCCTGCGGGCCGTCCGGCCTGCTGCTCAACGGCTGGCTGATGACCGCACCGCCCGGCCTGCGCGGGATGCGGCTGCGCAGCGGCAGCCGGTCCACGCCGGTCGACGTGCGGGACGGGCTGCGGATCGCCCGGCCGGACGTGGTGGCGAAGTACGGCGACGCGCTGCGCAGCCGCAACGCCGGCTGCGGCTTCGTGCTGCACGTGCCGGACTGCCTGGAGCCGGGGGCCAGCTCGTACCTGGAGATCGAGACGGTGGGCGGCGAGATCGGGTTCCTGCGCCTGGTGCCGTCCCGGCTGCGCGGCCTCGGCGCCATCCGCAACGTTCTGGCCAGCCTGTCGCCGCGCTACGACGAGGTGCAGCGCACCTTCGACGCCATCGGTCCCGCCCTGACGCTGCTCAACCGCGACCGCCTCGACGCGCCGCGCCTGTCGCGCGAGATCCGCTTCGGGACGCCGCCGGACGTGCCGCTGTGCTCGGTGATCGTCCCGCTCTACGGCCGGATCGACTACATGGAGGTGCAGGTGGCACTTCTGGCCCAGGGTGGGGGCCAGGGTGGCGCTCAAGGCGGGACACAGGGCGGGTTCCGGGCGCGCCACGAGATGATCTACGTGGTCGACGACCCGGGCGGGGCGGACGCGGCCTGCGTGCTCGCGGACTCGCTGTTCCGCCGGTTCGGCCTGCCGCTGCGCCTGATCCTGCTCGAGGAGAACATGGGCTTCGCGCCGGCCTGCAACGCCGGGCTTGCCGCAGCACAGGGCGGCCATGTCTGCTTCCTCAACTCCGACGTGTTCGCGACCGAGCCGGACTGGCTCGACCGCCTGCTGGACGACTTTAGCCGCCACCCGTCGGTCGGCATCGTCGGGCCGCTGCTGCTGTTCGAGGACGGCACCATCCAGCACCAGGGCATGCGCTACGAGGCGCTGCCCGAGTTTAGCCACTGGCTGTTCCCGACCCATCCCGGCAAGGGCAGCCGCCCGGCGCCGAGCCGGGCGCTGTCGCTGCATCCCGCGATCACCGGCGCCTGCATGGTGATGCCGCGCCAGCTCGCCCATGACCTCGGCGGCTTCGACGAAGGCTACGTGATCGGCGACTTCGAGGACTCCGACCTGTGCCTGCGCGCGCGCGAGGCCGGGATTGCGTCCGCGGTCGACCACGGCGTCGTGCTCTACCACCTGGAGCGCAAGTCGCAGGCGTCTGCCGCCGAAACCTGGCGGATGAACGTGACGCTGTACAACGCCTGGCTGCACCAGGGGCGCTGGGCCGCACGGCTGGCGGCGGAGGCGGACGCGCCGCTGCGCGACCGCGGCCCGGGTCCGGAGGCGACGCCGCTGCCCGCGGCGCAGGCGCTGCGCGGCGCGGCCTGGGCGACCCAGCGGTGACGAGGGCCCGGCATGCTGCCGCCCGCTGAGGACACCGCGGGCGACGCGCTGCGTGTCCTGATCGCCTCGCACAGCCATCCGCGCGTGCAGAACGGCGGTTCGGAGGTGGCGTCGTACTCGCTGTTCGACCGGCTGCGCCACCGGCCGGACCTGCGCGCCTGGTATTGCGGCTGCAGCCGCACCGCCTCGTTCGCACGCGCCGGACAGTCCATCACCCAGCCGTTCGAGCGCGACGAGTATCTCTACACCGTCGGCGACT
>CAXTVS010000154.1:0-2880 GCA_964247735.1 uncultured Acetobacteraceae bacterium | reverse complement strand
CGGTGCAGCACCGCGAGCAGGACGTCACCAAGGCCCTGGATATCGTCGCAGGGGCCTGCCTCGCCGGATCACGCGATCAGGCCCTGGCTTCATGAGCTCCAACCTGCCGACGCCGCTGAGCCCCGGATCTCTCCAGGATCTTCGAAGTCGGAACCGGGCGGCATGCCGACGAACGCTCTGCACCGGCCGGACGCCAGCCTTCGACGGTCCGGCAAAAGGTCAGTAGCGTAGTCTCATGGTAATGTGGGTATCTCCTGGCTGCACCTGGAAACGTACGGATGCGAATGATGGAGGCCCCATGAAGATCGCGGCGTTGTTGGAAAAACCGTAGCCTTCGAGCGGAAGACCGATCAACGACCTGTCGAAATGGTGGTTGTTGTTCTCGTCATGATAAACCGCAAGAGCGTAGATTCCTGGAGTCGAGACGACGAAGCAGGCATCCGCAGTCGTTCCGGCAAGGGTTATCCGGTCGATCGCGATCGATCCGTTGTGGGCCAGGAAGGAAGCTGGTCGAGAACCGTACAGGGTGAAGGTGATGTTGCCGGCCACGCGACGTGCTCCGGTTACCGTCGCCAGGATCCTCTGCGCCGCATGCTCGTCGTTCGACGTGCACGGTCGGCCGGTTTCGCCGACCGGCTGCGCCATCGCTGGCAATGCAGGCCAGATCGTGATCAGCAACATCGAGAGGAGATGAGCCCGTCGGCACCATCGGTGAAGTCCGTGGGCCGGCCTCGCGGCGCGGGCTGGATCGCTCGACCGACTCCGTCCGATCATCCTGCCAGCTCGCTGGTCACCTGTACGCCTCCCGCGACCATACATGTCGACGGCTTCGAGCTGTTCTGCGGCCATGTCCTGCTTTCGTCGTTGTTCATGTTGTTCCTGCCGGCTGGCCTATGGTTCGAGTGTCCCGCCTGCACCGTTCGGGTCGCGCAGCGACATCTGCGGGACTGAAGGCAGAGATGCCTGATCCATCGTCTTCGACTGCCCGATCGGCCGATGGCAGCGGATGATCCCGAACCTGGCTGCCGATCGCGGCAGACGTGGCGCCCGGGCTCCTGTTCGGCAGGCAGGCCTGTTGCAGGCCGCTTCCTGTCGAATAGTTCAGCGGTGAGGATCATGATACAGGTGCCGGATTCTTGGCGTGGCAGCCTTGCGGGCTCACCCCGGACCCTGGCAGGGAGGACATCATGTATACCCGGTGGCGGAAGTACGGACGGAGCTTCGACCTGGGGCGGATGACCCTGCGGGATCTGATCGTCGCCTACAGCAGTCATCCCGCCGTCCATCTTTATTCCCTCGGGGCGGTCGTGGCCGGAATCCTCGCGGCGCGGGAAAGCGCGTCTGTTTGGGGCCCGCTCTGCGCCGTGGTTGCCACGGTCACCGCCTATCCGCTGGCCTGGTATGCGATCCATCGGTTCGTCCTGCACAGCCGCTTCCTTTACCGGTCGAAGCTGACCGCGGCGCTCTGGAAGCGCATCCACTTCGACCACCACCAGGACCCATACCGCATGGACGTCCTGTTCGGTTCACCCGTCACCACGCTTCCCACCCTGCTCGCCATCCTGATCCCGCTTGGTTGGCTGGTCGGCGCCGGGCTCGGCGGAGCCGCGGCCGCGACCTGTGCCGGCTTGCTCATCACCTGCGCCTATGAGTTCTGCCACTGCATCCAGCACCTCAACTTCAAGCCCCGGCTTCGGCTGCTGCAGCGCATGAAGGAGCTGCATCTTGCGCACCATTTCCACGACGAGGTCGGCAACTACGGCATAAGCTCGTTCGTCGTGGACCGGCTGTTTGGAACCTACTACGCCTCGGCACGGCTGCGGAGGCGGTCGCCCCACGTCTTCAACCTCGGATACGACCTGTCCGAGGCGATCCGCTTCCCATGGGTCGCCCGTCTGTCCGGCGGCCCGCCCCGCGACCGGCCGCCGCCGCGCGGCGAGCACAGCTGATCGCTGTCGTCTCGGTGGCGGCCAGCCTGCGTGCGCTCGCCGGAAGCCATGGCGGAGGCGGCGGACTGGCGGCGTCCGCGGGCGCGCCGATGCGAGTCCCCGTGCTGCATGCGGTGGACATCCATACCGCGATCAGCCGAATCGTGACGTTGGCGAAGCGGGCGGGGACATCCTTCCCGAGCCGCGCCTGATCGACATGAGCGTCGTCGGTCGCACGTCGTTCGCCATTGCGGTCTGCCTGCTTCTGGTCATGCCCTTCCTGGTGGTCGCGATCCCGCCGCTCACGGACGTGCCGGGACATATGGGAAGCGCCGCCGCCGCCGCCTATGCGGACGATCAGGCCTTCGCGCCCTTCATGGGGTTCAACTGGCACCTAGTCCCGAACCTCGGCACCGACCTGATCGTGGCCGTGGCCCGGAAGGCGGTCGGCATCACGATGGCCTACCGGCTGGTCGCGGCGGTCATTCCGCCGCTACTCGGCGCGGGCATCCTCATGGTGGCCCGCACGCTCAACCCGCGCGGTGCCGCGGCGATCGGCTGGGCGCTGGTGTTCGTATACTGCTACCCGTTCAACTACGGATTCCTGAACTACATGCTGGGCGTGGCGCTGGCGCTGATCGGCTTCGCCTCCTGGATGATGCTGGACCACCGTCCGTCCCTGCGCGAGCTCGCGACCTGGATCGCGCTGCCGCTGCTGTTCCTGTGCCATGTCGTTGCCGGCTGCCTGTTCGTGCTGTTCGTGGGCTCCCGCGAGCTGGGCGGGCTGCGGCACCGGGACCAGCTCGGGAGCTTCGGGCGCCGCGTCAGGCCGCTGGCCGTCTCGGTCCTCATCCTGCTGCTGTGGCGGCTCAGCGCGCAGTCGTTCCTGGGCCGCAACCACACCGGGGTCCACATCAAGCTCAACGCGCTGGTCATGCTGCTGCGGGACCAG
>CAXTVS010000153.1:0-2945 GCA_964247735.1 uncultured Acetobacteraceae bacterium | reverse complement strand
TCGTAGCGCCAGAACGGCAGCGAGCGCGGCGCGTCCGGCACCTGGTCGCCCGGCGCCAGCGACAGGTACATCGGCCCGGCCCAGAACCGGCCCTGCCGGTCGCAGTCGCCCTCGTTGAACAGGAACCGGCGCGGGTCGAACGGTGTGGGCGCCCGGAACTCCAGGTGCCCGTGCTCGAAGTCCAGCGCATACAGGCCGTTGCGCAGCGCCACGTAGGCGCCGCGCCCGGTCAGCGCGTAGCTGCCGATCCAGGCCGGCATCTCCCAGTGCCGGTCCTCGCCGGTCACGGGATCGAAGCTGTGCAGCGCCGGCTCGCGCAGGTCGACCCAGAACAGCCTCTGCCGCTCGGCGTCCCAGGCCGGGCGCTCGCCGTTCAATGCCCTGGGACGCAGCACGCAGGCGATGTCGGGGGTGCTCATGAACGGCCTCCGGCGCGAGTCGGGATCCGGCATCCTTGACGCGTCCCGCAGCTTGCATCAACGGCCGGCTTCCGGGACCGTGCGGCCGGACAAGGAGGGCGGCATGGAGCGGCGTTACGTCACGGTGGACGTGTTCACCGACGAGATGTTCGGCGGCAACCCGCTGGCGGTGGTGCTGGACGGCGCGGGACTGTCCACCGCGCAGATGCAGGCGATCGCGCGCGAGTTCAACTATTCCGAGACCACCTTCGTCCTGCCGCCGGCGGACCCGGAGCACCACGCCGCCGTGCGCATCTTCGCCCCGGTGCAGGAGCTGCCGTTCGCGGGCCATCCCAACGTCGGCACCGCCTACGTGCTGGCGCAGGAGCGCGACGCGAGGTCTTGCCCGGATCGGTTCCTGTTCGAGGAGCGGGCCGGCCTGGTGCCGCTGCGGCTGCTGCGGCAGGACGGGCAGGTGGTCGGGGCTGAGCTGACCGCACCGGCGCCGCTGGACCGCGGCGGGCGCCATGACGCCGGCGCGGTGGCCGCGGTGCTGTCGCTGCGCCCGGACGAGATCCTGACCGTGCGGCACCAGCCGGAGATCGTGTCGGTCGGCCTGCCGTTCCTGGCGGTGGAGCTTGCCACCCGGGCGGCGCTGCGCCGGGCCTCCGCCGACCCGGCGGCGATGGCGTCGCTGCTGCCGGGGCACGCGGCGTCGGGCCTGTATGCCTACACCCGCGCGGTCGAGGCCTCGGACGGCCCGGTGCAGATCGCGGCGCGCATGTTCGCCCCCAACGACGGCATCCCCGAGGACCCGGCCACCGGCAGCGCCACCGCCGCGGTCGGCGCCCTGCAGGCGGCACTGCTGGAGCAGGCGGACGCCGAGCTGAGGCTGCAGGTGGGGCAGGGGGTCGACATGGGACGCCCGAGCCTGTTGTCGGTGGTCGCGGTCAAGGCCGGCGGCGTGGTGCGCGAGGCGCGGGTCGGCGGCCGATGCGTTCCGGTGATGCGGGGACGCTTCCGCCTGTCCGGCGCGGGCGCCGATTGAGAAGGCTCCCCGCGAACGGCGGGCGGCTCCGCCCGTTGCAGGTCCGGACGCACGCAAGGGAGCTGGTGCATGATCGAGTTGAAGGCCGGACCCTGCAGGCTGGTGCTGAGGCCGGAGCTCGGTGGTGCGGTCGGCGCGTGGGAGCGGGAGCACCAGGCGATCTTCCATCCGGTGGCCGATCCCAAGCTCGCGGCGCAGCGCGGCGAGGCGGTCGCGGCGTATCCGCTGATCCCGTTCTCCAACCGCGTCGCCGAGGGCCGGTTCTCGTTCGGGGGCGAGACCTTCCAGCTCGACCGCAACTTCGGCGGCGAGCCGCACGCCATCCACGGCAACGCGTGGGAGCGCCCGTGGGCGGTGCTGGAGCGGACGCCGGCGCGCGCCGTGCTGGCGCTCGACCACGCCCCGCCGCGCGACCCGCCCGGGCAGTGGCCGTTCTGCTACCGGGCCGAGATCGAGTACGCGCTGCGCGAGGATGGGCTGTCGGTGCACGTCGCGGTGCGCAACACCGACCGGCGGCCGCAGCCGGTCGGGCTGGGCTTCCACCCGTTCTTTCCGCGCGATGCAGACCTGGAACTCGGCTTCTCGGCCGCGAACGTATGGGAGGTGGGATCGGACTCGCTTCCCCGGTCGCGGGTGCCGGTGGCAGGCGACTGGCGGTTCTCGCCGATGCGCCCGGTCGCCGGGCCGCCGCTCGACAACTGCTTCGGCGGCTGGAACCATTCGGCGTTCCTGCGCTGGCCGTCGCGCGGCCTGGCGCTGACGGTGACGGCGATGGCGCCGTTCGACCACCTGGTGGTGTTCACCCCGCCCGGACGGCCCTACATCGCGGTCGAGCCGGCCAGCAACATGACGGATGCGATCAACCATCCCGAGATCGAGGACCGCGGCCTCGTGGTCCTGCAACCGGACGCGGTGCTGGACGCGCGGGTGGAGTTCGCCCTGATGCGGCTTTGAGCCGCACCAGGGACCCCTGACCGGCTAGTAGTAGAGGATCGGCTGGCTCAGGAACGGCACCGCGTTCCAGCCGGAACTGCACTCGCTGTCCTCCGGGAACTGCAGGTCGAACACCACCTTGTTCAGGTTGCCCAGCCCCTGGATGTCCACCAGCGTGTCGTTGTTGGCGGTGGCGTAGTCGACCAGGTAGTTGCCGGGTGCCGCCTCGTAGGCGCTGCTGCAGAAGGAGGCGTAGAGGGAGGGCGAGCGGTCGTAGCTGAACACCTCGGTCGCGGTCATCGCCGCCGTGTTGATCGCGTAGCTGTCCACCTCGCTATAGGTGCGCGAGATCCCGGTCGGGACCTGGAAGTCGCTGTCCAGGCCGTCGTTGAACAGCAGCAGGTTGCCGTGGCTGTCGATCGACACCGCATGCTGCCCGATCGGGACCAGGGTGGCGGCCGGCGTCGACAGCGCGAACTTGCGCAGCGACGGGAACTGGTACCACTTCTTCGTGGTGTCGCCCAGGATCCAGTGGATCTTCTTCACCCCGTCGGCCGGCGTGTCGT
>CAXTVS010000152.1:0-2951 GCA_964247735.1 uncultured Acetobacteraceae bacterium | reverse complement strand
CAGTCCATCACCCAGCCGTTCGAGCGCGACGAGTATCTCTACACCGTCGGCGACTTCGAATGGTTCAAGTTCGCCAACCGCGACACCGCGTTCGCCCGCGACTTCCGCGCCCTGCTGCGCAACCTGCGTCCGCAGATCGTGCACTTCCACCACTACATCAACTTCGGCATGGAAGCCTTCGCCCATGTCAGGGAGGTGCTGCCGGACGCCAAGCTGGTGCTGACGCTGCACGAGTTCCTGGCGATCTGCCACCAGCAGGGGCAGATGGTCACCCGGCACCAGGGCAAGCTGTGCCGACGCTCGGGGCACGTCGAGTGCAGCCGCTGCTTTCCCGAGTTCCAGCCGGCCGACTTCTTCCTCCGCGAAACCTATATCGGCCATTTCCTCCGCCACGTGCACCAGTTCATCGCGCCGAGCCGGTTCCTCGCCGAGCGCTACGTCGCCTGGGGCCTGCCGGAAGCGCGGATCAGCGTCATCGAGAACGTGCCGGCCGCCCCGGCCGCGCGTCGCGTCGTCCCGGCAAGGCGCCCGCGACGTCCGGGCTCGGACCTGCGCGTCGGCTTCTTCGGCCAGATCTCGCTGCTCAAGGGCATCCAGGTGCTGATCGACGCGGCGGCGATCCTGGACGGCGAGCGGCGCCACGACGTCGCGTTCCAGATCCATGGCGACCAGACCAACCAGCCGGCCGCGTTCCAGGCCGAGTTCCTGGCGCAGATGGAGAAGGCCGGCAGCAACGTGTCCTTCCACGGCGCCTACGCCAACGCCGACATCGACGAGCTGATGGCCGAGGTCGACGTGGTGCTGGTGCCCTCGATCTGGTGGGAGAACTCGCCGGTGGTGATCCAGGAAGCGTATCGCAACGGCGTGCCGGTGGTCTGCTCCAACATCGGCGGCATGGCGGAGAAGGTGGTGCCGGACGAGACCGGGTTGCATTTCCACGTCGGCAGTCCCCGTTCCCTGGTGGGCGTGCTGAAGGCGCTGGCGGACGATCCGGACCGGCTGGCGCGCCTCGCCGCGGGGGCTGCCCGGGAATGCGCGCGCCTGGCCGGCTCCGGCGACGAGCTCGACGCCGGCCTCGCCGCGACCGACCCGCTGGGCGCGCACCTGCGTCTCTACCGTGACCTGCGCACGCCGCCGCCGCCGCGTCCGGCACCACGGTTCGGCCTGTCCCGGGAGCCCTGACGAGGCAACACACGACCGGTAAAGGTCTGTTATACATGAAATCCGCGCATTCCGGCCCTGTCCGGCAGAATGGAAAGGTGCTCCAGCGGTTCCAAACCGGGGGTCTGCTTGATATGGTCGGGGATCAGGTGAGGGCGAATGCCAGCGATGTCGATCATGCAGCCGGGTATTGAGTCGAGTCAGGGCTGCATCGACTTCCTGTCCTATTCTCCCAGCCTGGACGGATGGATCGGCGGCGGCTGGATCGACCTGAGCTGGGACGACCAGGACGCGCCGCCCGACTGCGTGCTGGAGTTCGGCGACAAGCGCGTCTCCGGCCAGGCGATCGCGTGCGCCTTCCCGCGCGCCGACGTGCGCAAGATCGGCACCGGCCTGCTGCTGTTCGTGCCCGGTGAATCCGCCCGCCGCGACGACTTCCAGGACGCGATCCTGACCCGCGACGGGCGCCAGTTCCGGCTCACGCCGTCCGAGCCGCTGGAGGACCTGTCCGAGGCCGAGGTCACCGCGCGGACCAAGAGCCTGGTCACCACCGCGGTGCGGTCGAGCCGGCGGGCGCACCTGCTTCGGCTGCTCAACCGGCCGACCTTTGCCGGTCAGGACACGCTGGAGGCGCTGCAGCCGCCTGTGTTCCTCGAGCTCGACTCCGCCTGCCTGTGCCCGCCCGGCGGCCTGCTGCTGCGCGGCTGGTTCATCGACCCGTTCAAGAGCGTGGAAAGCATACGCGTTCGTTGCGGCAGCGAGTCGCGTCTGCTGGACACGCGGCACTGGATTCCCATCGCCCGTCCCGACGTGCGTGAGGGCTTTGCCAGGAACTTCGGCGGCCTGGTCGACCAGTGCGGCTTCCTGGCCTTCGTCGACGACGTGTACAGCACCGGCGAGACGGCGTATTTCGAGGTGCGCAGCCGCTCCGGCGACGTCGCCTTCAAGCGCATCCCCCACGTACGCAGCCCCGGCGTCGACACCATCAAGGAGACGCTGGGCCACCTGGAGCTGCGCTACGACGAGCTCGCGCAAGGCTACGACCACGTGCTGGGTCCTGCGGTCAAGGCGATGAACGACTTCCGCATGCTGGACGGTGTCGACTACAAGGAGATGCGCTTCGGCGAGGGGCCGGCGGCGCCGCGCTGCTCGATCATCGTGCCGCTGTACGGCCGGATCGACTTCATGGAGCTGCAGCTGGCGTTCTTCTCGCGCACCCTGGCCCGCGACCACGAGCTGATCTATGTGCTCGACGATCCGACCATCCTGCGCGCCACCGAATCGCTCGCCACCTCCTGCTTGGCGCGCTTCCAGCTGCCGTTCCGGCTGGTGGCGCTGTCCGCCAACATGGGCTACGCGCCGGCCAACAACGTCGGGCTGAAGCTGGCGCGCGGCGAGTACGTGTGCTTCCTCAACTCCGACGTGTTCCCCAAGACGCCCGACTGGCTCGACCACATGGTGGAGACCGCGGCAGGCCGTCCGGAGGTCGGCGTGGTGGGCGCGCTGCTGGTGTTCGAGGACGAGACCATCCAGCACGAGGGCTGCTCCTACGAGGTGCTGCCCGAGTTCGCCGGCTGGAGCTTCAGCCTGCACCCGCGCAAGGGACGGTATCCCGGCGACGACACCGGCGTGCAGGAGGTCGAGGCGGTCACCGGCGCCTGCCTGCTGATGCCGATGGCGCTCGCCCGCGCCGTCGGCGGCTTCGACGAAGGCTACGTGATCGGCGACTTCGAGGACGTCGACCTGTGCCGCAAGGCGCAGGCGCAGGGGCGGATCTGCGTGGTCGACCG
>CAXTVS010000151.1:0-2985 GCA_964247735.1 uncultured Acetobacteraceae bacterium | reverse complement strand
TCATAACCTGAAGGTCACAGGTTCAAATCCTGTCCCCGCAACCAGATCACCCGCAATCCATGTAGATTACGAACGCCGGCGCCGCTACCTGAAGCGCCGGCCTTCTTGCGCCCGGACGCCACCGACAGCATCGCCGCCAGATCGCCACGCAGCACGACCGCCAGTGCCCCTGCCTCGGGCCATAGTTCTGTTGCGCTCACGAGCGACCACACCACCTCGGCCGCCTCCTCCCGCGTATCCTCTCGCCCTCAATGATACGCTGAGCGCGGAGATCCGCGCGCGATATAGCTCAGCCAGGCTCGGGTGCAGCAACGGCGGGGGTCGTCGGAAAGCGCCAGCTTGCATCCAAGCTCGGCTTTGCGCGCCTCGAGCCGTTTCATCTCGTCCTTCATCGACGGCTGGTACATCCTGACCGTGCTCTCTGAGATATCCTCACTCTGAGGTTAGGGTCCGTCAACAGGAGACGGACGCGATAAAGCGGTCAAGGTTCACGCAGGAGCAGATTATCGGCGTGCTGAAGGAGCATCAGGCAGGTGTGACGGCGGCTGATCTGTGCCGCAAGCACGGCATCAGCGATGGGACGTTTTACACGTGGCGGTCGAAACATGGCGGCATGGACGTGTCCGATGCTCGCAAGCTGAAGGGGCTCGAGGAAGAGAACGCCAAGCTCAAGAAGCTACTGGCAGAGCAGATGCTGGACGTGGCGACGCTGAAGGAGATGCTGGCAAAAACTTCTCACGCACGGCTTACGGCGCGTCGCCGTGACCTGGGCGATTGATCAGAAGGGCTGCTCGCAGCGACGGGCGTGCGGGTTAGTCGGGTTAGAGCCGAAGACCTACCGGTATGCCCCCCAAGCGACCCGGCGACGGCGAGATCCGTGCCAGGCTGCGTGTGCTGGCCGGTGAGCGACGGCGGTTCGGTGACCGGCGACTGCACATCTTGCTAGCGCGAGAGGGCGTGCAACTAAACCACAAGCGGCTGTTCCGGCTCTACCGTAAGGAGAAGCTCGGCGTGCGCAAGCGAGGCGGCCGGAGGCGAGCATTGGGAACGCGCTCGCCCATGGCGTTGCCGGAGGCGGCCAACAGCGCTGGTCGTTGGACTTCGTGTCCGACGCGCTGGCGAACGGGCGCCGGTTCCGAGTGCTGGCGGTCGTGGACGACTTCACCCGTGAGTGCCTCGGCCTGGTCGCCGATACGTCGCTGTCGGGCCTGCCGGTCGGCCGTGAGCTCGATGGCATCATCGAGCGGCGTGATAGTCGTCCTGCGACGATGGTCAGTGACAACGGCACAGAGTTGACGTCGCACGCGATCCTGCGCTGGCAGGAGGAGCGTGGGGTGCTGTGGCACTACATCGCGCCGGGCAAGCCGCAGCAGAACGGCTTTGTGGAGAGCTTCAACGGCCGGTTCCGGGATGACTGCCTGAACGAGCACCTGTTCAGCAGCTTGGCCGCGGCACGCCGGATCATCGAAGCGTGGAGGGTCGACTACAACACAGAGCGCTCACATGCGAGCCTGGACCGGCTCACCCCAGCAGCCTTTGCAACACGCCCCAACCAGAAGCATACGAAGAACAGACTCTGCTCATGAACGAGGGCGCATTGGGGGCAGGGTTAGTGGCGATCATCGTTGCCTTCCGCCCCCACACGCTGCTGCTGGACGACTGTCTTCACACGCTGCAGGCGACCATCCCGCACCTGACACGCTTGTCACTGCATCGCTGTCTGCAGCACCACAGCATCTCCCGGTTGCCCGAGGTCGGCGGCGACAGAGCGGAGAAGCGGAAGTTCAAGGACTACCCGCTCGGCTACTTCCACATCGACATCGTCGAGGTCCATACCGAGCAGGGCAAGTTCTACCTTCTCGTCGCCATCGACCGCACGTCGAAGTTCGCCTTCACCGAGCTGCACGAGAAGGCTAACCCGCCAGGTCGCCGGCAACTTCCTCCGCGCCCTCATCAAGGCCGTGTCCTACAAGACCCACACCGTGCTGACGGACAACGGCACCCACTTCACAACGTCAGGAAATGTCTTCTCGGCCGCAGCTGACATCCGGATCACCATGGATACCGGCGAGCGCTTCTGGGCGCACTTGTTCGAATACGCCTGCGCTAAGAACTATATCGACCACCGCCTGACCAAGCCGCGACATCCGTGAACCAACGGTCAGGTCGAACGAGTGAACCGCACCCTCAAGGAGGCTGCTGTCAAGCGATACCACTACGAGAGCCATGACCAGCTCCCGCAGCCACCTCGGCGACTTCGTCATCGCCTACAACTTGGTCGTGTCCGTCAAAGTGGTGGAAATTGGTGTGTAGCTGAGGTGGCCGCCGGTCATGCTGCTACGGTGGCAATCTGTGCAGGCTCGACGTTGATGATGGGTGTCATGAGCTCGGCCATCGGCTCGGTTTGCATGTAGCGGTGCTGGGTCTGCCACTCGTCGTTCGCCTCGAGCAGCACGGCGCCGATCAGGCGGATGATGGAGCCTTCGTTCGGGAAGATCCCGACGACGTCGGCGCGGCGTTTCACCTCCTTGTTCAGGCGCTCCAGCGAGTTCGTGGAGTGGATCCGGGTGCGGTGCTGGGTGGGGAAGTCCATGTGCGCCAGCACGTCGGTCTCGCTGTCGTCGATGAATGTTCCCAGCTTCGGCCATTTGTCGCGTAGCTGGTCGGCGACATGACGCAGCGCCTGGCTGGCAGAGGCACGGTCGGGCTGCATAAATGCCTGGCGCAGGACGGCGGCTGCCATGCTCTGCTGGGCTTTTGGGACCTAGGACAGGGTGTTGCGCATCCAGTGCACGCGGCAGCGCTGCCAGGACGCGCTGAAGGTCCGGCGGATCGCCGACTTCAGCCCCTCGTGCGCGTCCGAGATCACCAGCTTCACGCCGTGCAGGCCGCGGCGCAGCAGGCCCTTCAGGAACGTCGACCAGAAGGTCTCCGCCTCCGACGGGCCGATATGCAGGCCGACGACCTCGCGCTTGCCGTCGGTGT
>CAXTVS010000150.1:0-3023 GCA_964247735.1 uncultured Acetobacteraceae bacterium | reverse complement strand
CGGTCGAGGAAGGCATCGTCCCCGGCGGCGGCACGGCACTCGCCCGCGCCTCGCTCGAGCTGGCTCACATGACCCCGCTCAACGAGGACGAGAAGTTCGGCATCGAGATCATCCGCAAGGCGCTGCAGACGCCGCTGCGCCAGATTGCCGAGAACGCCGGCGAGGACGGTGCGGTGATCGCCGGCAAGGTGCTGGAGAACTCCGAGTACGCCTACGGCTTCGACGCGCAGCTGATGGAGTACAAGAACCTGGTGGACGCCGGCATCATCGACCCGACCAAGGTCGTGCGCACGGCGCTGCAGGACGCGGCCTCGGTCGCCGGCCTGCTCGTCACCACCGAGGCGATGATCGCCGAGAAGCCCGAGAAGAAGTCCCCGGCCGGCGGGCCTCCGGGCGGCGGCATGGGCGACATGGACTTCTGAGACGCCTGCGGGCATCTCGGTCGAACGGCAAGGAAGGGCGGTCCCGCGAGGGGCCGCCCTTTCTCGTGTTCCCTGGTTGCAGGCTCTTCGATCATCTCCTCGTGATTGACAGCGCCGTATCTTTCTGCCCCCATAACGACCGGTCGGCGGCCGCGCCCTGGTCGAGCGTGGCGGACGGCCGGTGCGTTCGAGTGGCTGGCTGGCGGGGAGATTGACCGGCGATGGCGATCGGTTCGGTGAAGTGGTTCAACACCACCAAGGGTTTCGGCTTCATCATGCCTGACGACGGCGGCAAGGACGTGTTCGTCCACATCACCGCGGTCCAGGCCGCAGGCCTTCGCGGCCTGAACGAGGGCCAGAAGGTCAGCTACGAGATCGCCATGGAGCGCGGCAAGGCGGCCGCCACCAACCTCAAGCCGATCTGACCGGCGCGGCGTCCTCCACCGCGCCCGGCGCGGACAGGAAGCGCCCCGTTTCCGCCACCGCCTCCGCCAGCCCGACCCGGCGCACCGGCACGCCGGCCGGGAACGCGGACGCCAGCCGCGACGGCATGCGCCGGTCGAGCAGCACGAACACCCCCCGGTCGGCCCCGCTGCGGATCAGCCGCCCGAACGCCTGCCGCAGCCTGAGTCGCGCGATCCGGTCGTCATAGGCCCCCGGCTGCCCGCCCGACAGGTGGATGCGCCGCTCCCGGTGCAGGATGTCCGGCCTCGGCCACGGCACCCGCTCGAACACCACCAGACGCAGCGCCCGCCCCGGCACGTCCACCCCGTCGCGCATCGCGTCGGTGCCGAGCAGGCAGCTGTCCTCCTCGGTGCGGAACACGTCGACCAGCGTCGCATTGTCCATCGCGTCCATGTGCTGCGCGAACAGCGGGATGCCCGCCTCCTCCAGCGGCCCCGCGATCCGCTCGTGCACCGCCCGCAGCCGCGAGATGGCGGTGAACAGCCCGAGCCCGCCGCCGCCCGCCGCCACGAACAGCGCCCGGTACGCCCCCGCCAGCGACGCCGGGTCGTCATGCGCCACGTCGGTGACCACGAACGCCCGCGCCTGCCTGCGATACTCGAACGGACTGGCCAGCGACGCCCGCAGCGGCGCCGACGGCAGGTGCAGCGCCCCCACCCGCGCCTCCGCGCTGAGCCAGCTCGCCTCCGCCTCCGCGCCGGGCTCCGCCGCCCCGGCGGCATGCTCCGGCTGGTCCCGCAGCGTCGCCGAGGTGATCAGCAGCCCGTGCGCCGGTGCTGCCACCGCCGCCGCGAACGGCAGCGTCGGGTCCAGCCAGTGCCGGTGCAGCCCCACGTCGCCCGGCCGCACCCCGCCGGCCGGCCCGGCCCGCCGGTGCAGCCGCAGGAACATCACGTGGCTCGGCCGCACCCCCGGCTCCACCGGCTCCGGCACCGCCCGCAGCATGGCGATCAAGCCGTCCAGCCGCGACAGCGCCCGGCGCCGCACCGTGCGGCACATCGCCTCGATCCGCCCCCGCATCGCGCTGTCCAGCGTGTCGGCCTCCTCCTCCAGCCTGGCCGACAGCCGCTCCACCAGCGTTCCCAGCGGCTCCGCGACCCGCACCAGCGCCCGCTCCAGCCGCAGCGCCGCCTCCGCCAGCCCCTCATCCACCGGATGCAGGTCGCATTCCTGCGCCGAGCCCGCCTCCTGGCGCCGGCCGCTGCGCGCCATCACCTGCCGGCGCAGCAGCCGCAGCAGCGTCTCCGTCGGGTTCGCCGGCCCGGCCTCGCCCCCGTCCACCCCGGCCGCCACCGCCACCGCCAGCGGCAACGGCGCCTCCTCGTCCAGCCGCTGCGCCCACCCCGGCGCCGGCAGCGCCCTTGCCGCACTCAGCGCCGCGCCGAGCGGCGCCTCCAGCATCGGCTGCCCCGCCACCAGCTCGTCCAGCCGCCGACGCAGCCCCCGCGCGCGCGACCGGCTCCCCTCCGCCCCCAGCAGCCAGCGCCGCAGCTCGGCCGCTTCCAGCCCGGACAGCTCGGCCGAGAACGCCCCGTCGGCGGCGTCCAGCAGGTGGTGCCCCTCGTCGAACACGTAGCGCGTCGGCACCGCATCCTCGTCCGCCCCGGCGCCGAACTGCCCGTGCCAGGCCGCCTGCGCCATCACCAGCGCGTGGTTCGCCACCACCAGGTCCGCCTCCCGCGCCCGCCTGATGCCGTGCTCGATGTAGCAGCGCGTGTAGTGCGGACAGGCGCCGTGGATGCACTCGCCGCGCCGGTCTGCCAGCCCCGAGGCGCTCCCCGCCCCGAACAGCTCGCCGAACCACCCGGGCAGGTCGCCGCCCACCACGTCGCCATCCGCCGTCGCCGCCGCCCAGCGCACCAGCAGCGACAGCGCCACCACGCTGCCGCCGCCCGCATCCCCGCCCCGCGAGGCAGCCGCGTTCACCGCCTCCTCCAGGTTCAGCAGGCACAGGTAGTTCTCCCGCCCCTTGCGCAGCACCACGTGCCGCCGCCGCACCGCCGGATCGGGATGCAGCCGCACGAGCTCGGTCTCGATCTGCCGCTGCAGGTGCCGGGTATAGGTGCTGATCCACACCGTCCCGCCGTTCCGCTCCGCCCACAGGCTCGCCGGCGCCACGTAGCCCAGCGTCTTGCC
>CAXTVS010000149.1:0-3026 GCA_964247735.1 uncultured Acetobacteraceae bacterium | reverse complement strand
ACGGCGACCGCCAGCTCCTGCAGCAGGCGGTGGCCAACCTGCTGGACAACGCGGTCAAGTTCTCGTCTGCGGGCGGGGTGGTGCGGCTGTCGGCGTCCAGCGACGATGGGGAGGCGCGGGTCGTGGTGCGCGACCACGGCATCGGCATGAAGCCCGCCGAGCTGGCCCGGGCGTCGGAGCGCTTCTTCCGCGCCGAGGCGGCCCGCAACACCCCCGGCTCCGGCCTCGGCCTGTCCCTGGTGCAGGCGGTGGCGCAGCTGCACGGCGGCAGCTTCATCCTCCGCACGCCCGATCCGGCGGCGGACGGCGACGCCCCAGGGCTGGAAGCGGTGCTGCTGCTGCCGCTCAACGGCGCCGCACGGGGCACGGCAGCCGTCCGGCAGAGCATGGAGCCGCCGTCATCCGTGGACCATGGGGAGGTGAGCCGGCCTCGGCTATCCTCGCCCGCATGAACCGTCTGCCCGTGCTCGCCTGCCTCCTGCTGCTGTCGTCCGGCCAGCTGCAGGCACAGGACCGGGACGCGGTGGCACCCATGGTGGTCACCAGCGATACCGGCGCCTACTGCCAGACGCTGCTGGCGGAGATCCGGGTGTATCCCACGCTGCCGCCGGCCGTGCGCGAACTGCAGCAGGACGGCAGCCGGCTGTGCGACGAGGGCCTGGTCCGGAGCGGCATCAACCGGCTGCGCCGCGCGCTGATGGTGCTGCACAGCGGCCACGCGGTTTCGGAGACCGGCCGGGGCGGCATCCCGCACGGTTGAGCCGGGTGCGGCGGTCATGATCCGGGCCGGGACCGGCGCCGACCGTGCAGCTTCGCTGGTGCGGAGCCTGTTCCGCCAGGGTTGACCGGAGGGCCGAGGAGGCCGGGCCGCATCCATGACGATGTGAACGGATGGCGCGATACGGCGTTCTGCACGGGCTCCGCCGGCCGACCATCAGCAGCCCGGTTCAACATCGATGAAGGATCGCCCGATGTCCGGCAGTCTCCGTGCTTCCCGCTTCCCCTCCGCCGGCGCCGCATCGCCGCGATCGGGCTGGTTCATCGCACTCGGCATCCTGTTCATCCTGCTCGGCGTTCTGGCTTGGGCGGACGTGGTGGCGACCACGCTGGCCAGCACGGTGGTGATCGGGCTGATGTTGATCGTGGCCGGGGTGGTGCAGATCGCGCATGCCGTCGCCCATCGCGGCATCACCGCGTCCGCCGCCGTCATCTCCGGGCTGATCGGCGTCCTCTACGTCCTGGGCGGCATCACCATCATCGAGGAACCGGTCGCGGGCTCGGTGCTGCTGACCGCCGTCCTGGCCTTCTGCCTGGTGTTCGCCGGCCTCGCCCGGATGGCCTGGGCCGCCGGCCACAGGCGGCTGGGCGGCTGGTGGGGCCTGCTGCTCAGCGGGCTGGTCGCCCTGGTGGTCGGGATCCTGATCTACCTGTCGCTGCCCTGGTCCGGGCTGTGGCTGCTCGGCACGCTGGTAGCGATCGAGCTGGTGGTCGGCGGCGTGTCGGCGCTGATGTTCGGCCTGTCGCTGCGCCGCCTCGGGACGCCGAGGTAGACGGCAGGCAGTTCGTCCTCAGTCGCCCGCCGCGGCCTTGCGCAGCGGGCGTCGGAACCGCGATCCGGCCTCGGCGAACCCTGTGGCCCGGCAGAACCCGTCCAGGTCGCGATGTCCTGCCGGCACGACGAGCTCCAGTGTGTCGCAGCCGGCGACGCGGGCCGCCTGCGACGCGGCCTTGACCAGGAGCCGGCCGACGCCCCTGCGCCTCGCCTCCGGATCCACCAGGAGTTCCGTGATCTGCGCGATCGGATGGGGCGCATCCAGCACACGATACCAGTGCAGCGCCACCAGGCCGCTCGGCGGCCCCCATTCCAGGGCGACCAGCACGGCACCGGCCTCCTGGCGCAACGCGTCCAGGCGTTCCGACAGCGTGCGCGGGGCGATCGCGACGCCGGCGTGGCCAAGCAGCTCGGCCAGCCCGGGCACGTCGGCACCGGTCGCGGCGCGGATCTCCAGGCCGTAGCGGCTCTTCAAGCGGTCCTCCCGTCCGGTCCGCTTACGGAACCCGGCCGGACCCGGATCGTTCGACGGCGGCCCAGCAACAAGGAGGAAGCGCCGTGCAGGCGACAAAGGAACAGGCGGTTGCGCATCACGCGGCCGCCGCACAGGCATTCGCGCATGCCGCCGAGGCGCATCGCGAAGCGGCCAAGCATGCCGGCTCCGGCAACTTCGAGAAGGCGGAGCGCTACAGCACCGCGTCGATCGACCACAGCGAGGCTGGCACCCGCCACGCGACGGAAGCGGCGATGATCTACACCGGCATGGCGAGGGAGAAGGCCGAAGCCGAGCAGGCGCTGGCCGCCGAGGCCGCCGCAGCGGAAGCCAAGCACGCTGCCAAGCGCGCAGACGCCGGATAGCTCACCGCCGGTCCGGACACGGCCTGGCCAGCAGCACCAGCCGTGCCGGTCGACGGGGCTGCAGCAGCACGACCGCGTTCTGCCGGAACCGCCGCGCCAGCACGATCCCACGCGCCGGCGCCATCGCCGCCAGCGCCAGCGGCTCCGCCCAGCGTCCGAGCCGCCCCTCGCCCCAGACATGAGGGACCCGGCGCATCGCCTCGTCCAGACGGTGCATCATGCGGCAGTTCCAGCCGTCGGGCATGCGCCGTCCACCGGGGTTGCAGGCGCTCAGCAGCACCAGCGGGCCGCGGACCCGCCCGTCCAGGCCGCTCGGCCGCCGCCCGATCCGCGCCACCACCGTGCCGGCCCTGTAAGTGCTGAGACGGTAGGAGCGCAGCACCGCCAGCGTCGGTGGCAGCAATCCGGTCAGGACAGTTGCCTCACGGGACGTTGTCGCCGAACGCGGCGTCGCGGTGCACGTAGACGGACAGGAGCAGCCCGAAGCCGAACATCACCGTCAGCATCGCCGAGCCGCCATAGGAGATCAGCGGCAGCGGCACCCCGCCGACCGGGATCGCTCCCATCACCATGGACAGGTTGACCACGCAGTACAGGAAGAAGTTCATCGAGATGC
>CAXTVS010000148.1:0-3079 GCA_964247735.1 uncultured Acetobacteraceae bacterium | reverse complement strand
GCCCTTCCGGACGAGCTCGGCGACCTGCTGCTGCAGGTCGTCTACTACGCCAGCCTGGGCCAGGCGGAGGACCGCTTCGACTTCGCCACCATCGCCCGCCTGATCGCCGACAAGATGGTGCGACGCCACCCGCACGTCTTCGCAAGCGAGACGGCCTCCAACGCCGGTATGTCCTGGGAGGACAGCAAGGCGGCCGAGCGACACGTCCGCGCCGAGCGCGGGCTCCTGGCCGGCATCCCCCTCGGCCTGCCCGCCTTGTCGCGTGCCAGCAAGCTGTGCGCCCGCGCCGCCCGGGCCGGCTTCGACTGGAAGCAGCCGGCGCTGGTGATCGACAAGGTCGCAGAGGAGCTGGCTGAGCTGCGCGCCGAGCTGGACGGGGCGGATCCAGCCCGCCTCCGGGACGAGATCGGCGACGTCCTGTTCACTGTTGCCAACCTGTCGCGCAGCCTGGGCCTTGATCCGGAAGCCTGCCTGCGCAACGCCAACGCCAAGTTCCAGCGCCGTTTCGAGCACATGGAGCGCTTGATCGAAGCGACCGGCCGATCGATCACGGAAACCGGGCCGGACGAGATGGAAGCCGGCTGGCAGGCCGCCAAGGCGGCAGAGCGGCAGGATGCGGACGCTCAGGCAGCCAGCAGCGTGTCGTAGAGCGCCATCCAGCTGTCCCGATCAGGCGCGTAGAGCAGCCCGCCGCTCCGATCGGTCGCCAGATACGGCGTTCCGTCGAAATGCGCGCAGTAGCCGCCCGCCTCCGCATGAAGCAGCCAGCCTGGCAGGTGGTCCCAGGGCATGAGCCGATTGAAGATCAGGAAGTGGCAGTGTCCGGAGGCGATGACCCGATACTCGTGCGCCGCGCAGCGGTAGTCCCAGCTCGCCAGCACCCGCGGCAGGTTCAGCGCCACGCGGTCGCGCAGCGGCTGCGGCAGGTGCCGCCAGGCGGCGTTCCCGGTCATCTCCGACGGCGCCACCGGCGGTGCCACCCGGAGTGCCACCTGCTGGCCGTCGGCATGCTCGAGCCAGGCGCCCTCCCCCCTGACCGCCACCGCGGCATCATCGCAAAGCGGGTCGTGGATCACCGCCCCCACCACCTCGCCACGCATCACGGCGGCCGCCATCACCCCGAACAGCGGCACGCCGGCTGCGAAGTTGGACGTCCCGTCGATCGGGTCGACCACGAAGGCGAGCTCCGCGTTCCCTAGCCGGCCGAGCAGACCAGGATCGGCGGCAGCGGCCTCCTCGCCGATCACCACGCAGCCGGGAAAGCGTCGTTCCAGCCCCTGGGTGATCAGCCGCTCCGCCGCCTCGTCCGCCACGGTGACGAGGTCGGTCGGGCCGCTCTTGATGCGGACGTCGTCACTGCCGAGGCGGCGGAAGCGCGGCACGATCTCCGCCCGGGCAGCGGCGCGCAGGATCTGCGTCACCTCCACCCCGTCGGCCACCGAGAACGTTCCGTTCATCCCGCACCCTTCCACCGCCGGTCCACGCATCCGGCAGGCGACAGATCAACGACGCGACCTGCTCCCGGTTTGCATCCCATTGGCCTGCCGGCTTCTAGTGCTGCCGTTGCCGCTCGAAGCGGGCACGATCGGCCGGAAGCAGCCTGACCACCAGCCGGATCTCCTTCTCGCCGTCGGTCCGGTCGAGGACCTCGCCGTGCGCATACAGCCAGGCCAGCGGCGCCCCGTCCTGCACCGGCAGGTGGAACTCCGCCTGCTCCATCGCCTCAAGCATGTGCCGGTCGATGGCAGCCGCGAGCCGATCCAGGCCGTCGCCCGTGATGGCGGAGATGACTTCAGCGCCGTCCCGAGCCGGAACCCGGTCCGAGACGCCCAGCAGGTCGGCCTTGTTCAGCACCTCGATCACCCGCTCCGGCCACTCCCTGTCCAGCGTGCCGTCCTCGACCATGCCGTTCAGCACCGCGACCACGTCGCCCCGCTGCGCGGCGCTGTCCGGATGCGCCGCGTCCCGCACGTGCAGGATGATGTCGGCTTCCGCCACTTCCTCCAGCGTGGCGCGGAATGCCGCCACCAGTTCGGTTGGAAGCTCGCTGATGAACCCCACCGTGTCGGACAGGATCACCTTGCGCCCCGACGGCAGCGTCAGCGCGCGCATGGTCGGGTCCAGGGTGGCGAACAGCTGGTCCTGCGCATGCACCGCTGCCCCGGTGAGCGCGTTGAACAGCGTCGACTTGCCGGCGTTGGTGTAGCCGACCAGGGCGACCACCGGGAACGGCACCCGCCTGCGCGCGTCGCGATGCAGCCCGCGGGTGCGCCGGACCTGCTCCAGCTCCTTCTTCAGCCGCACGATCCGGTCGCCGATCAGCCGCCGGTCGGCTTCGATCTGCGTCTCGCCGGGGCCGCCCAGGAAGCCGAACCCGCCCCGCTGCCGCTCGAGATGGGTCCAGGACCGCACCAGGCGGCTGCGCTGGTATTCCAGGTGTGCCAGCTCGACCTGGAGCGAGCCTTCCCTCGTGACGGCGCGCTCGCCGAAAATGTCCAGGATCAGCCCGGTGCGATCGATCACCTTGCAGCCGAGCGCCCGTTCGAGGTTCCGCTGCTGCACCGGACTCAGGCGCGAGTCCACGATCACCACGGCGACCGAGTCCTGTGCGACGGCCTCGGCGAGGGACTCGACCTGGCCGCTGCCGAGCAGGGTCGCCGGTCGACGGCCACGGATCGGCAGCACGGCCCGGCGCACGATCATCAGCCCGATGGAGGCGGCGAGGCCGACCGCCTCCTCCAGACGCGCGTCCGCGGCACGGGTATCCTGCCGGTGGGTCTCCACGGGCCTGTCATGCCGACCGTCCTGACGATCCCAGGGCAGGATGACGGCTGCCCGCGTCGGCCCCCCTATCCCACCTGTCGGCGTCAGGAAGCACCCTTCGCGGACGCCGCGTCCCCGTCCTGCTCGGATCCGCCATCCGCCTTGTTCTGGTCGAACAACGCGATCGGCGCCGCCGGCATCACGGTGCTGATCGCGTGCTTGTAGACCAGTTGGGTATGGCCGTCCCGGCGCAGCAGCACGGAGAAGTTGTCGAACCAGGTGATGATGCCCTGGAGCTTCACGCCGTTGACCAGGA
>CAXTVS010000147.1:0-3087 GCA_964247735.1 uncultured Acetobacteraceae bacterium | reverse complement strand
TTCTCGTAGGTGACGCCGCCGCGCTGCATCAGCATGATCCGGTCGGCGATCTCCAAGGTCTGCGCGTAGTTGTGCATGATCATCACGATCGACAGGTTGCCCTTCGCCTTGAGGCGCAGGATCAGGTCGATGATCAGGCTGGCCTCGCGCGCGCCCATGGCGGCCAGCGGCTCGTCCAGCAGCAGGATGCGCGCGTCCGAGTTCACCGCGCGCGCCACCGCGATCGCCTGGCGCTGGCCGCCGGACAGCCGCTCGACCGGCAGGTCCACCGACTGCACGTGCACGCCGATCTCCTCCAGCAGCTCGGCAGTGCGCCGGCGCATGGCGCGGTTGTTGAGCAGCCGGAACGGACCCGGATAGACGATCTCCCGGTTGAGGAACATGTTGTGGTAGATCGACAGACCGTTGGCCAAGGCCAGGTCCTGGTAGACGCACTCGATGCCCAGCGACCTTGCATGGTCGACCGAGCGCAGCGCCACCTCCTGGCCGTGCACGAACAGCCGGCCCTCGGTCGGCGGCTGGTAGCCGGTCAGGATCTTCATCAGCGTCGACTTGCCGGCGCCGTTGTCGCCCAGCACCCCCAGGATCTCGCCCTCGCGCAGGTGCAGCGACACGCCGCGGAGCGCCGTCACGGCGCCGAACTGCTTGACGATGTTCTCCGCCCGCAGGGTCTCGGGGCGGTCCGGCTGGCTGGCGCTCACGAGACCGCTCCGCCACGGCGGAGCCGGGTCACCTGGATGTTGAAGATCATGGCCAGCAGGATCGCCGCGCCCAGGATGATGTTGAAGGTGAAGGCGTTGATGCCGATCAGGGTGAAGCCGTCGTTCAGCACGCCGAGCACGGCAGCGCCGATCAGCCCGCCGATGATGGTGCCGGAGCCGCCGGCGAGCGAGGTGCCGCCGATGACACCAGCGGCGACCGCCAGGAACATGATCTGGCTGCCGCCGGCCTGCGGATCGATGGAGGAGATGCGGAAGTCCTCCAGCACCCCAGTGAAGCCGGACAGCACCGCGCTCAAGACGAAGTTGCCGATCTTGAGCCGGGTGACGTTGATGCCGGCCTCGCTGGCGCCGATCGGGTTGCCGCCGGAGGCCACGGTGTGCAGCCCCCAGCGGGTGTTGCGCAGCACGGTGTGCATGATCGCCGCGAGCAGCACCGCCCACAGGATCTCGCTGTAGCCCCAGTGGCCGAAGAAGGCCTGCAGCGCGGGGCTGCCGGGGGTGTCGACCGGGGTGCCGGCGGACAGCACCAGGGTGATGCCGTTGAGCAGGAACATGGTGCCGAGCGTGGTGACGAAGCTGGGCACACGCAGCAGCAGCGTCACCGCGCCGTTGACCAGCCCGACTCCGGCGCTCGCCAGCAGGCCGAGCAGCAGGCCTACGAACGGCGGCAACCCGGCCACGGACGCGAAGTGCATCACGAACGGCGCGAAGGCGAAGATCATCCCGGCCGACAGGTCGATCTCGCCGCCGATCATCAGCATGATCTCGCCGAGCGAGATGATCGCCGCGGGTGCTACGAACTGCGACAGGTTCTGCACGCTTGCCTGCGACAGCAGGAAGTCGCGGTTGACGCTCTCGAAGTAGATGACGAGCAGGACCAGGACGACCAGGATGCTGGCCTCGCGCCAGCGCAGCACGACGTCGAGCAGGCCCACGCGCGGGACCTGCGACGGCGTCGCCACGGTTCGCGTACCGGACACCGGGCCTCGTCCTAGCCCGCGATCGCGCCGCTGCGTGGCACGATCTGCGCCTGGGCCGACTTGCCCTCGTAGCGCGTCGAGGTGGACAGGTATGGGTCGACGTTCTCCTTGGTGACGAACTTCAGGCCGGTGTTGACGTTGGCCGGCCCGACCAGGCCGCCGGACACCAGGAAGGTCGCCATCTCCATGACCGTGTAGAAGCCCTGCAGGTAGGGCTGCTGGTCGATGGTGAAGTCCATGGAACCCTTCTTGATCAGTTCCAACGTACGCGGCAGCAGGTCGAAGCCGCCGCCATGCACGCCCTTCGCCGCCAGGCCGTACTGGTCCATCGTCTCGGCGATGCCCTGTGTGGTGCCGCCGTCCACTGCGAACATCCCCTTCACGTGCTGGTGGCCCAGGTAGTACGACTTGACCTTGGAGATCTCCTCGTTGACCGTCGCTCCTGTGGCCACGACGTCGATGGTGATCGACTTGCCGGACTTCTTGATGACGTCGCTGGCGCCGTCGAGACGGGGCTGGATGTTGAGCTGCCCGGGGGTGGCGATGAACAGCGCGACCGGGCCGCTGTCGATCATGCTGACGATCCGCTGACCCATCAGCACGCCGGCCTGGTAGAGATCCTGGCCGATATACGCCAGGCGTTTGTTGCCGCTGCCGACCGGGGCGTCGGCATTGTAGGAGAACACCGGGATGCCGGCGTCGAGCGCACGCTGCACCGGCTCGTTGAAGGCGTGCGGATCGACGATCGACACCGCGATGGCGCTGGCCCTCGCCGCCACCGCGGAGTTCACCGCGCTCACCATCTGGCCGACGTCGGAGGTCACCGAGCCGGTCCACTGCGTCTGGCAGCCGAACAGGGCGGCCGCGTCCGCAATGCCGTATTGCGTCGGCGTGAAGAACGGGTTGGTCGTCACGTGGTTGACGAACACGAATCGCCAGCTGGGATGGCTCGGAAACGGGCCACCGGTTGCGGCCTGGGCAGCGCGGGCACCGCCGACCAGCGCCAGGGCACCACCAAGCAGGCTACCCTGCAACAGGCCACGCCGGGACCGGGGGGCCAGTCCGACCCTGGTCGGATCAGGTACGGCTCCGCTTTCCGGTGACGCGTCATCGGCATCGAACATCATCATCTCCCGTGACTTCGGGGTCGTCAGCGGGTGCCTGTCAGGCTCCGCAGCATCCCGTTAGGCCGGAAGCAGGCACCGCCGCGACCACCAAGTCAAGACGACGAACCGGTCAGAGGCGGTATTTGACCGACAAAAGAAAGCGGCCGGACCTGAGGTCCGGCCGCCCGTTCGACTGCATGCCGTCGCCGCGGCCGAAGCCGCCTGGCGTCAGTTGGCGTAGTCGTTCTCGCTCTCGACCACCGGGCGCGGACCGCTGTC
>CAXTVS010000146.1:0-3096 GCA_964247735.1 uncultured Acetobacteraceae bacterium | reverse complement strand
CGCCGCCAGCCGGCTCGCGGCCAGGGTGGCGAAGCGGTGCGTCAGCACGCGGCGGGTGGGCGCGGACAGCTTGTGCACCGCCGCCTCGCGCAGCAGCTCGGCTTCCGCGGTCACGCCGGCCGGCAGGCAGTGCGGTCCGACGCAGGCCACGATCAGCCCCGCATCCTCCGGCAGCAGCTCTTGCGGGAAGCCGTCGTCCACCGCGAAGTAAAGCGCGTCGCAGTACTCGCGATAGTCCGGCCACTTCCCGTCGCTGAGGAAGTCGCGCGGCCCGGACTTGACCTCGATGCAGCTGAAGCCGCCATCGGGACGCAGCGCCAGGATGTCGGCCCGCCGGCCGTTCGGCAGCGGCACCTCGTGCAGCACCACCCAGCCGAGCAGGCCGCACAGGTGGGCGGCCGCGCGGCGGATCGCCAGCTGGTTCTCCGGCAGCGCGATCGGGCGGAGCGCCTCGGAAAGCGCCTCGTCCGGCAGGATGACGGGGATCGTGTCCATGGGAGCGGTTGTCGCGCCGCAGGCCGCCCCGCCGCAAGCCTCGATCCCGCCGGCGGCCACGACCGGACGCCGCGTTGCCGCCCGGTCCCGCGCGGCCTACCGTTTCGACCTGAACATGAAGGAGACGGGCGTGTCGCGAGCGGGCTTGATGGTGCTGATCGCTGCGGTGGCCTTGTGCATCGGCGCCGCAGCACCGCAGACCACCCGGATCGGCGGCCACACCTACGCCTTTCCGCCGGCGGTTTTCATGGGCGGAGAGGTCGAGACGGGGCGGGTCGGGACCATCCTGATCGAGCTCGCCTGGCCCGAGATGCGGCCGCTCACCCCGGACGAGGCGGCAATGTGGCCACCGCGCGACACCATCCGCGTCCTCGCCAACAGCGGCGCGCCGGTCGACGGAGACGCCCTGCCGGAGGCTAAACTGATGGCTGACATACCACTTGCCACCTCCCTTTTGACCAACCTGAGAAGCGGCCTCGACGATCGTTATTCTGGACATCTTCGCCCGCCACAGCCCGCTCCAGCCAGCGAACAGCCATCAGGCACCGTCCCCGGAGCGGGAGCGCAGCAGGTGGCGACGGAGGCGCCGGGACCAAACGACAACAGGCGCGACGTGTTCGTACGTGAGCCGATCGAGCGGCCAGAGGAAGTGATTGCCTGCACCCGCAAGGATCAGTTCCCTGATCCTGATTGCGAGCAGAGCTTCATCGCCATGAACCTCATCGTGAAGGCGAGCTACCCGAGGGCGCTGGTGCCGCAGTGGCGTGCCATCCACGACCGGCTGGTTGCCTACATCAAAGGACATGAGGAGAAAGCATGAGCTATGATCGCGAGACAATGAAACAGCTCAGCGCTCTGAATGATGCAGGTAACCGCACCGCCTACTATGAGAAGCTGACCGCCCTGAGGGACCCTTATGGGATGATGGCGTTGGGCGTCGTCAAGCAGTCGACCATCTCGGGCAGGGTGGCGCGGTGCTACGCCATCGCCGTCAGCCGGCGCTACTGCCGCCCCATTGACAGCGCCATGTGGCTCAGGATCAGCAACGAACTCATGAGTGCTGACTTTCTGGCCCGAGGCAACGAGAACAATTTCGAGAAGGGCACGCCCTCGCTTCGGTGGGACGTCATCCGCGACTACCACGTCGCGGTGTTCGGACGGAACCACTACCCGCCCGAAACCTGGACCGCCTGGATCCCGCTGCAGATCGACGGCGAGGCGAAGGGACCCGGCCTGTGGCACCGCATGGTGACGGAGGACTTCCTCACCGTCGCCGTGCAGACGGTCTGGCTGGTGACCGGCCGCATCGCCCACGCGGAGGGGATCAGGCGCACCATGGTCCACCAGGTGGTGCCGAAGCTGGCGCACGGGCCGCCGCTGGCGACCGGCCTTCCTCCCGACCCCGCCACCGCCGCCTGCATGGCCAGGCTCGCCCCGTACCAGCTCGCGCGCTCGGGCGCCCTCGACACGGAGCGGCTGGCGTCGTTCTACCTCGCCGTGCTGGCCGAGGACCCCCGCCTCTACCTCGACACGGCGGCGATCATGCCCGTCTCGGCCTGGCGCGCCCGCCCGGCGCTGATCAGCCCGGCCTATTGACGCAGGCCCGTCCGACCTCCCGCATTTGTTGATCCCGCCCAGGCGGAACGACCGGAAACGGCGGGAACGATCGCGACGTTGCGTGGCCGCTTCTGGAGGACGCAGGACCATGGCCACCAAGAACCAGTACGACATGCAGGACCCGACCAAGCAGTACCCGCAGCCGAAGTTCGACGAGCAGCCGCAATCCGCACCCGGCCTGGCCCAGAAGATGGACCCGCCGCCGGACCATGGCGAGGTGAGCTACCAGGGCTTCGGCCGGCTCGCCGGACGCAAGGCGCTGATCACCGGCGCCGACTCCGGCATCGGCCGCGCGGTGGCGATCGCCTTCGCCCGCGAGGGCGCCGACGTGGTGCTGAGCTACCTGCCGGACGAGGAGCCGGACGCCCAGGAGGTGGTGGAGCTGATCCGCGCCGCCGGACGCAAGGCGGTGCCGGCGCCGGGCGACATCTCCGACGAGCAGGTCTGCACCCGGCTGGTCGAGACCGCGCAGCGCGAGCTCGGCGGGCTGGACATCCTGGTCAACGTGGCCGGCAAGCAGACCGCGGTGAAGGCGATCGCCGACCTGACCACCGAGCAGTTCGAGGCCACCTTCCGCACCAACGTCACCGCCATGTTCTGGCTGTGCAAGGCCGCGCTGCCGATCATGCCGGCAGGGGCCACCATCATCAACACGACCTCGATCCAGGGCTACCAGCCCTCGCCCACCCTGCTGGACTACGCCTCGACCAAGGCGGCGATCACCGCCTTCACCCACGCGCTGGCCAAGCAGGTCGGGGAAAAGGGCATCCGCGTCAACGCGGTGGCGCCCGGCCCGGTCTGGACCCCGCTGCAGCCGTCAGGCGGGCAGCCGCAGGAGAAGATCCCCGACCTCGGCGCGCAGACCCCGCTCGGCCGTCCGGGGCAGCCGGCGGAGCTGGCGTCGGTCTACGTGCTGCTGGCGTCGCAGGAATCCTCCTACGTCACCGGCGAGGTGTACGGCGTGACCGGCGGCAACCACCTGCC
>CAXTVS010000145.1:0-3127 GCA_964247735.1 uncultured Acetobacteraceae bacterium | reverse complement strand
CCGGCGGAAAAGCAGGCGCTGCTGGAAGCCCCCACCCTGTCCGAGCGCGCCGGCACCCTGCAGGCCCTGCTGGAGATGGCCGGGCACGAGACCGACGAGGACGGCCGGCCGCACTCGGCCTGAGGCGGCGTCTTTCCAATCCGGCCATCCGGTGCGACACAACGCCATGAACGACACCCATGTCCCGGACGACCTGACGGTCCCGCCACGCCCGCCGGCGGTGGACCCGCGCCTGCTCGAGATCCTGGTCTGCCCGGTGACCAAGGGCCCGCTGATCTACGACCGCGACAAGGGCGAGCTGGTGAGCCAGCAGGCGGGCCTCGCCTATCCGGTGCGCGACGGCATCCCGATCATGCTTCCCGACGAGGCGCGCGCGCTGTCCGACTGACCGGCGCCGTCCGGCCGCCGCGACGCCTTCAGCCGGCCGGCACGGTTCCGGCGCGTGGCCTGCGGGCGATGGGCCGGGACCGCGCCTCGGCCACCGGGACGCCCGCTCCGCGCCGCCCGGAGGCGGCTGGCACCCGCAACGGCGCGGGGATGCGCTCCCGTGCCATCGCATCGACCGCCTCGAGCACCGCCGACATGTCGACCCGGAAGTTGCACAGCGACGGCACGTGCGCCACCCCGTGCCGCACCCGGAGCGGGCTGTCCGGCAGATCGTGAACGGCGTTCACGTCCACGAACACCATCGGGCTCGGCTGCTCCATCGTGTCCGGGTTGGAGTAGATGTGCAGGTCGTGAAGGTTGTCGAGGTTCCAGCGGTTGGTCAGCACCACGCCCGGGCAGTTGCAGACCCAGCGGTACTTGGCGAGCCCGGCGCCCCAGAACGAGACGAAGAACCGGGCCGCCCGACCCCAGGCGACGCTTTCGGCCACCGGCTCGCCGACGGTGCTCAGCACCTCGATCCCGCTGCCGCGCGCCGCCTCGCGGACCACCTCCACCAGTTCCCGCTCCGCCGCCACCGGCGAGGACTGCGCGTCCAGCTCGCCGTGGCTCCAGATCATCGCGCCGCCGCCGTCGGCCGGATCACCATCGTGGCGGTTGTGCCCGTCCACCACCAGCACCGCGCGCCCGATCGTGGCGGCCAGGTGCGTCACCAGCGCCCGGCAGAAGCCGGCCAGGTCGTGCAGCGTCCGGTTCTCGGTGCGCAGGCCGAGCAGGATCACCGGCGCCTCCGCCTGCCGATCCGGCGCGCTGATGCGGTCCCGCAGCGCCCGGCTCACCTGCATGCCGCTCGACCGGAACAGGCAGGCCCTCGTCTCGTAGAAGCCGTCGACCAGGGCCACGAACGGCTCCTCGCGCCGCATCACATGGCCCTGCAGCTCCGGGAAGATCCGGTCGATCGGCCCGTACATCTCCGGCTGTGACCCGGTCTCGCACACCAGGAACGACGGCAGCCTGCCTGGCGGCGCCGCGTCCACCACCGCGGCGATCCCGGACAGGTCGTTCCACAGCAGGTGGCCCAGATGCATCGCGTTGCGGCCGCGCCAGAAGTGCAGCGGCACCGTGGCCGGCGCGTCGAGATAGCCGAACAGCGCCCGGCCATGGCGGGCGAGATGGCGCCGGAACGCGATCTCCAGGTCCGGCCAGCGCGCCGCGAACGCGTCCGGATCGGCGGCCAGCACCAGCCGCGCCTCCGGCACGTAGACCGCCACCGTGCGGAAGTAGATCTCGCCCGCGAGCAGGTAGACGGTCAGCCGCCAGCGCGGGTCGTGCAGCCGGTAGGCAGTCAGGTCGGCATCGAGCGGGAGGCTGCGGTCGCAGCGCAGCGGCTGCCCGTCCACCGGCGAGGGCAGCATCATGAAGCCCTCCTCGACCAGCCGCCGCTGCTCGCGCTGCAGCAGGCCCGGGTCGAACAGCCCGTGCATCCCCTGCATGCGCAGCGGCACCTGTCGCGACCCGCAGGACAGGGTCGGCGTGTGCGGCTGCCCGCCGCCCGGCAGGTCGAAGCGCCGGAACATCAGGGCGGAGTCGAAGGCACCGAGATACAGCTCCAGCAGGCTGGTGCGGCAGTGCGCCGGCAGGTCGAGGAAGTCACGCTCCGCGTCCGTCATCGGCCTGGGCCGGTCGGACAGCGCGAGCGTCGCCCACAGCCCGTCGAGCAGCGGGCACAGCCGGTCCATCATGTCCGCCAGCATCGGCGCCGGCACCTCGCGTGCGGCGCCGCCACAGCGGCGCAGCTCCGAGTCTAGGAACCACAACCCTTCGTCGCCGCCGTCGCTGACGAAGCTGACAATCGTCACCGGCGCCAGCCCGTCATAGGCGTTGACCGCGCGCCAGCCGGGCAGGAATTCGGCCGGCCTGTCGTCGTTGAGGATCGTCCGACGGCCGTCCGGAAACAGGATGTCCGATCCGTTCACCGCCATGATCGACATGAGTGCTCCTGCTGCCGATGGTTGGGTGAGCGACATGCACAGGCCGTGCCGCAGGAGCGCCCAGGCAACCGGCCGCGACCAGCCGATCAGGCTGGATCCGCCGGTTCCGCCACCCTGGCGCAGGCCTCGGACACCGTCAAATCGTCATGATACGCATGAGGCCTCGACGACAGCAGCGCCACGGCGGCAAGCCGCTGTCGCCTGCGACGACCAGCTTGCGGTCGGGCAGCCAGCGGCGAGCCTGCAACACGAGATGCCCTGCCCGGTCGGTGGGATCCTTGTGCCCCCTCATTCTCCTCGCCGCAGCGCTGCGAGGGCGGCAGCGCCGTCAGGAACGGCAGCGCCCAGATGCGTGCCGCCCGCGGAAGCGGCGCCAGCAGCAGGAGGCCGAGCCAACGCGGGCCGCCGGCCTTGACCAAGCGCCCGTGGCTGGACCGCGCGTGACCACCGTCGAGGTCCCGTGCACGATGCGCCTGCCATGCGGACGCGCGACGGTGTCGTCCACACCCAGCACCACCGGTCCGGTCGACACGACGGCGGAAAGGAGCAGGCCGGGCAGCAGGCACGAGGCTGCCCCTGTGCACCGAGCAGCGCGGCTCGGCACCGGTGGCAGTTCACGAACCGACGCGCGTGCGCGAGGCGTGTGGTCCGCAGGAGGCTGGTCACGGTGCGCCGATCTGGCGCCAGGATCGCACTGCCTAGCACCACCTGGGCACTTTCAGATCATGCGGCAGCTTGAACCGTTTCCGGCA
>CAXTVS010000144.1:0-3151 GCA_964247735.1 uncultured Acetobacteraceae bacterium | reverse complement strand
GACCCGGCGCACCTGCTGCCCGACCACCGGATCAGGCTGGTGCAGGCGGCGATGCCGGTCGCACGCTGAGCGCACGCCGGGCTGGTCCGCGACCGCCGCCCTTGCGGCGCCTGCGTCGACGCCCTTAATACGAGCCAGAGACGTTCTCGGGGCGGGGTGCAAGTCCCCACCGGCGGTGTTTGCGACGGGGCCTCGGTCCCTGAGCATCAGCCCGCGAGCGCCCGCCCGGTTCGGCGGGGTCAGCAGATCCGGTGTGATCCCGGGGCCGACGGTATAGTCCGGATGAGAGAGGACGCCGGCGTGCAGGGTCTTCCCCGCCCGGGGAGGACCGTGCCCGGCAGGCTGCGCCCTGGGTCGCGTCCGGTGGACGGGATTCGATCGAGCATGAACGCGGCCTCCTCGCTGCCGATGGAACTGGACCGGCCGGATCTTCCGGCTGCGGTGGCGCGCGGCTTCCGCGAGGCGCTGGCGGCCGCGTGCGCCCATCTCGGCGCCACCGCGCCCAACCCTCCGGTCGGCTGCGCGATCCTCGACCGGGACGGCCGCGTGCTGGTGGCGGCGGCCCACGAGCGGGCGGGACGGCCGCATGCCGAGGCGCTGGCGCTCGGTCGCCTGGCGGAGGCCGGGCGGCTGGCCGAGGCGCACACGCTGCTGGTGACGCTGGAACCCTGCAACCACCAGGGGCGTACCGGCCCGTGCACCGAGGCGATCCTTCGCAGCCCGGTGCGGACGGTGTGGATCGGCTGCCCGGATCCCAACCCGCATGTCGGCGGCCACGGCGCCGACCGGCTGCGCGAGCACGGGCTGGTCGTGCACCAGCTCGGCGCCGGTCCGGATCCGGAGGAAGCGCGCCTGCTGCGCACCTGCCGCGCGCTGATCGCGCCGTTCCGCCGCTGGGCGACGAGCGGGCGTCCCTGGATCACCGTGAAGCAGGCGCTCGACGCGGACGGCGGGATGGTGCCGCCGCCCGGCGCCAGGACCTTCACCGATGCCGGCTCGCTGCGCCTGGCGCACCGGCTGCGCCGCGCCACCGACGCGGTGGTGACCGGCGCCGGCACGATCCGCGCCGACCGGCCGCACTTCACCGTCCGCCACCTGCCGGACCATCCGGACCGCCGGCGCCTGCTCGTCGTGCTGGGGCGGTCGCTGCCTGACGGGTATGCCGAGGACGCGGCGGCGCGCGGCTTCGACCTGCGGCTGGTGTCGTCGCCGGGCGCGCTGCTGCCGGCGCTGGGCGATGCCGGCGTGCTGTGGGCGATGGTGGAGGCCGGTCCGCAGATGCTGGACGTCCTGCGCCATCACGGGCTGTGGGACGACTGGCTGACCATCCGCCAGTCCGCTGCCGGTCCCGACCGCTGGTCGGTGGCGCTGGCCGCGGGCCACGACATCTCGCCGCTGCCGCTGCTGCCGGAGCTGGCCGCACTCGAACCCAATGGGGAGGATGCATGTTCTCTGGCATCATAGAACGGCTCGGCCACGTTTCGGCGGTGGTGCCGGGGCAGGGCCCCGGACAGGCCGACATGCGGCTCGACCTCCGCACCGGCTTTTCCGACCTCGGGCTGGGCGAAAGCGTCGCGGTGAACGGCGTCTGCCTCACCGTCACGCGGTTCGACGCGGAGGGCTCGGCCTCGTTCTTCGCCAGCACCGAGACGCTGTCGGTGACGGCGCTGGGCCGGCTGCAGCCGGGCGACCGCGTCAACCTGGAGCGCGCGGTCACGCCCTCCACCCGGCTGTCCGGGCACATCGTGCAGGGCCACGTCGACGGGGTCGGCACCCTGCTGTCGGTGGAGCCCGCCGGCGACGCGTGGAGCCTGCGCTTCTCGCTGCCGGCCGCGTTGCGGCGCTACTGCGTGCCGAAGGGCTCCATCACCCTGGACGGCATCAGCCTCACCCTGAACCGTCTGGACGAGCCGTCCGCGGAAGGCGGGGAGGAGCGGTTCGCGATCGGCGTCACCATCATCCCGCATACCTGGGAGCACACCACCCTGGGCGGCCTCCGGCCGCACGCGCCGGTGAACGTGGAGATCGACGTGATCGCCAAGTACGTGGAGCAGCTGTGCAGGACGGCGTCATGAGCGGCGACGCGGCGGTGCCGCCGGCGATCCGCGCGGCGCTCGACGCCCTGCGCGCCGGCCGCATGGTCCTGATGACCGACGACGAGACCCGCGAGAACGAGGGCGACCTGGTGATCGCGGCCCAGTTCGCCACCCCGGAAGCGGTCAACTTCATGGTCACCCACGGGCGCGGGCTGGTCTGCCTGTCGCTCGAGGCGTCGCAGGTGGCGCGGCTCGGCCTGCCGATGATGGTGGCGCACAACCGGGCGCCGCGCTCCACCGCCTTCACCGTGTCGATCGAGGCGACCACCGGCGTGACCACCGGCATCTCCGCCCACGACCGCGCCCGCACCATTCAGGCGGCCACCGCCCCGGACGCGGAGCCCTCCGACCTGGTGTCGCCCGGGCACGTGTTCCCGCTGCGCGCGGTGGAGGGCGGGGTGCTGGTACGCGCCGGCCATACCGAGGGCTCGATCGACCTGGTGCGGCTCGCCGGGCTGCGGCCGGCCGCGGTGATCTGCGAGGTGATGAGCGCGGACGGCTCCATGGCCCGCATGGACGAGCTGCGCGGCTTCGCCGCCGTCCACGGCCTGCCGATCGTGACGGTGGCCGAGCTCGTGGCCCATCTGTCCGCTGCGGAGGGCGCCGCCCCGGAACCGCTGGTCGAGCGCGTCGCGACCACCACCCTGCCGGTGGCGCTGTCCGACGCGGTGTTCGAGTTGCGGGCCTACCGCGATCGCGACGGCCACGAGCACCTGGCGCTGCTGAAGGGCGACCCGGCGTTGTCGCGGACGCGTCCGGCCCTGGTGCGGCTGCATTCGGAATGCGTCACCGGCGACGTGTTCGGCTCGCTGCGCTGCGACTGCGGCAGCCAGCTGCAGGCGGCGCTGGCCCGGATCGCCGACGCCCCCTGCGGCGTGCTGCTCTACCTGCGCGGCCACGAGGGGCGGGGCATCGGGCTTGCCAACAAGGTCCGCGCCTATGCGCTGCAGGATGCCGGGCTCGACACGGTGGACGCCAACCATCGCCTCGGCTTTGCCGCCGACGCGCGCGACTGGTCGGTGGCGGCGGCGATCCTGCGCGACTGCGGCGTGGAC
>CAXTVS010000143.1:0-3219 GCA_964247735.1 uncultured Acetobacteraceae bacterium | reverse complement strand
GGCAGCCGGGACAGCCCGAGGAGGTGCGGCGCCAGCCAGTCCTGCACCGTGGCGGCGAGGGCCGCGTCGCCGAGGTCGGGCAGGACCGAGGTGTCGCCGTCGAGCCGGCGCAGCAGCGCCACCCGGGCCTGGAGCTGCCGGGCCGCGTCGGTCCAGTCCAGCGCCGTGCCCAGCCTGTCCGACGCCGCGTCCGCGAGCAGCCGCGCCGTTGCGGCGGGATCGGCGGGCAGGATGCGGTCGGACAGGATCAGCTGGCCGAGCCGGCGCCGCTTCCGGCTCACCACCGCGCCGCTGACCGGATCGAGGGCGTTCTCGACCTGCTCGGTGGTGCGGGCGAGCAGGGCGTCCGGCAGCCGGTCCGGATCGAGCGGCACGGCCAGGGTGATCCGGGCGGCGTCGCGCACGTGCAGGGCCGCCACCGCGAGCAGCCGGCTGCCGGCCAGCCGGTCGTCGCGCGGCAGCCTGGCGCCGCCGCCGCCGGACAGGCGGAACGAGCCGATGTCGCCGCGCCCCTGCGCCACCCGGTCCGGGAAGCCGGCGGCGACCAGGGCGGCAAGGTTGCCTTCTGCCGGGGCGTTGGTGCGCAGGCGGGCGCGGTAGCCGGACGCCGCCTGCCGGATCCGGTGGAGCGCGCCGCGGTCGGCGTCCGCGGCGCCGCGTCCCGCCAGCAGCTCCAGGCGGAGCGCCAGGTCGGCTGGCGGGTCGGCCGCGCGGCCACCGCCCAACGGACGCGGCCGCAGCGGGTCGCGCTCCTCCAGCAGCGCCGCGAGGTCGGCCGCCAGTGCCTGCTCGGCCGGTCCCTCCGCCGCCAGCATCATCGCCGCCAGCCGCGGATGCGCGCCCAGTGCCGCCATCCGGGTGCCGGCCGCGGTGATGCCGCCTGCCTCGTCCAGCCCGCCCAGCGCGCGAAGCAGGCTGCCGGCGGCCTCGAACGCGCCGGCCGGTGGCGGGTCGGGCAGCGGCAGGGCATCCACCGCGGTGTCCATCGACACGGTCCAGGCGGCTGCCTGCAGCCGGAAGCCGGACAGCTCGGCGTCGAGGATCTCCGGCCGGTCCTGCAGGGACAGGCCGCGCCCGGTGGCCTCGGTCCACAGCCGATAGGCGAGGCCGGGCCCTTCGCGTCCGGCGCGTCCGGCGCGCTGCGCGGCGGCGGCCCGGCTGACCCGCACCGTCTCGAGGCGCGTCAGGCCGCTTCCCGCGTCGAGCCGCGGCACCCGGCGCCAGCCGCCATCCACCACGATCCGCACCCCCGGCACGGTCAGGGAGGTTTCCGCGATGGAGGTCGCCAGCACCACGTGGCGCCGCCGCTCGTCTGGCGGCCGCGGCTGCAGCACCCGGTCCTGCTCCGCCGGCGGCAGCTCGCCGTGCAGCGGCAGCAGCTCGGCGTCCACGCGCAGCGCCGCCAGCGCCTGCTCCGTGCGCCGGATCTCGCCGACGCCCGGCAGGAAGGCCAGCACGTCGCCATCCGGATGGGCATCGAGCGCCGCGCCGACGCTGCGGGCGACCGCCTCCGGCAGGTCGCGCAGGGAGGCCACGTCGCGTCCGGCGTGGCGGATCTCGACCGGGAACATCCGGCCCTCGCTTTCGACCACCGGGCCATGCAGCCGTGCCGACAGCGCCCGGGCGTCCGCGGTCGCCGACATCGCCAGCAGGCGCAGCTCCGGCCGCAGCTGGCGCTGCAGGTCCAGGCAGAAGGCGAGCACGGTGTCGGCGTCCAGGCTGCGCTCGTGCACCTCGTCCAGCACCACGCAGGCGATCCCGTCGAGCAGCGGGTCGGACAGCAGCCGTCGCAGCAGGATGCCCTCGGTGACCACCTCGATCCGGGTGCGGGCGGACACCGCCGCGTCGATCCGGGTGCGGTAGCCGACCAGGCCGCCCGCCTCCTCGCCGAGCAGGCTCGCCATGCGCTGCGCCGCCGCCCGGGCCGCGAGGCGCCGCGGCTCCAGCATGACGATGCGCCTGTCCCCGCGCCACGGTTCCCCCAGCAGTGCCAGCGGCACCAGCGTGGTCTTGCCGGCGCCGGGCGGCGCCACCAGCACCGCGTTCGGGATCGTCCGGAGGCTGTCGAGCAGCGCCGGCAGCGCGCTCGTGACCGGGAGGTCGGGCATCGGAGGGAGGATCATGACGCCTGTATGAGGGTCCGGCGGATCGTGTCAAAAAGAAGGCCGTCGCGACCGAACACGGAGACCTCGTTGATCGTCCGCCTCCAACGCCTGGTCCTCCTGTGGTGCCTGCTCGGGCCGATGCTGATCCCCGGCGTGGCCCGTGCTGCGGAAAGTGCCGCGGTCGCCACCGACCACGACCAGGCGACGCTGGTGACCGACCGCGACGGCTGGACCGCGGGACATCCCCTCGGCGTGGCCTTGCGCCTCCGGCTGGCGCCGGGCTGGCACACCTACTGGTCCAACCCGGGCGACGCGGGCGAGGCGCCGACCGTGGTCGTGACCGCCTCCGGCGGCGGCACCGGCCAGACCGGCACCATCCTCTGGCCGGCGCCGAGGCGCCTGCCGGAAGGACCGCTGATGAGCTACGCCTACACCGGCGACGTGCTGCTGCCGATGATCCTGACCCCGCAGGCGGCCGGAGGTGGTCCGCTGGTGCTGAAGGCGACCGCCGACTGGCTCGCCTGCGCCAACGTGTGCGTGCCCGAGCACGCCGCCCTGTCCCTGACCGTGCCGGACGGGGACGCGCCGTCGGCGCAGGCGCCCCTGTTCGCCGCGGCGCGGGCCGACACGCCGGTGGCCTCGCCGTTCGCCGCCCGCATCGCCGCCGACGGCACCTTCACCCTGCAGGGCGACGGGCTGTCGCCGCAGACCGTCGCCGGCGCCTTCCTGTTCCCCCTGGAGACGGGGGTGATCGACCAGGTGGCGGCGCAGGCGGCACAGGTCCGGCCCGGGCTGGTGACGATCCCGCTCAAGCCCACCGCCTCCTTCAAGCCGGGCCGGCCGTTCGACGCGGTGGTGGTGCTGCGCGATCCGACCGGGCAGCAGCGTGCGCTGTCGGTCGAGGCGACGCCGGGCGGTCCGAGCGGGCCTGCGGTGGCGGCGTTGCCGCAGGCGGCGGCGATCCGGCATCCGGCACTCGGTCTCGGCCGGATGCTGGTCCTGGCGCTGGCGGGCGGGATCGTGCTGAACCTGATGCCCTGCGTGTTCCCGGTGCTGGCCATGAAGGCGATGGCGCTCAGCCGCCTGTCCGGCATGGCGCGACGCGAGCAGCGCC
>CAXTVS010000142.1:0-3293 GCA_964247735.1 uncultured Acetobacteraceae bacterium | reverse complement strand
TCCAGCAGCTCGGCCTCGGCGTGGGTCACCTTGATCGCGTCCAGCACCGCCTGCGGGTCGGCCGGCACCGCCATGGCGGCCGCCTCGGTGTCGATGCGGTTGCGCAGGTTGGGGTTGTCGCGGCGCATCTCCTCCAGCAGCTCGATCACCTTGGCGGTCTTCTGCTCGCTGAGGATGGCCAGCTCCAGGGTCAGCTGCTCGCGGTGCTGGGCGAGCTGGTCGGCGTGGCGCTGCGTGGTCAGGATCAGCAGGGTGATGTAGAGCGCGCCGAGGCTGACCAGGCTGTCGAACCAGGGGAACGGCGGCGGGTCCGGCGGCGCGTGTCCGGTCCACAGCACGAGCAGGTTGGCACCGACCCAGATCATCGCCACGACGGTCAGGGCGCCGATGAAGCGCGGCCGGCCGACGAAGCCGGTGACGCGGTCGACCACCCGCTGCACCGGCGTTGCGGCCTGGTGGTGCTCGGCATGAAGGCGCGCGATCGAGCGGATCGTGTCCTCGATGTGGGCGGGCAGGATCGGCGTCAGGTCTTCCATGGATCCTCCTGCGTCGGATGTGAACGTTGTTCAAGCGCAACGCGGCAGCAGCAGCTGCGGATCCGGACCGGTGCCGCCGGCGGGCCACCTCGTGTTGCAACAAGATCCGGCCGCCCACATAGTCCGGCCGGTTCGAGCTCGGAGCGGTCGATGGCAGGACGGTTGACGGCGGTGCTGGCGGTGGCGGTGCTGGCCGGCGCGGCGCAGTGTCTCGGCGGCGGCACCGTCCGCGATGCCGCTGCCGCCGACGCGGCGCAGCCCGCCGGGCAGGTGGCGGCGCAGGCGCAGTCCTCCAAGACGCAGCAGGCCGCGGGCACCGCACCGGGAACGTCGGGCGCCGGGGGCAGCAGCGGGACGGGATCGGGCGGCGACATCCCGCAGCACTTCAAGCCGATGCTGGGCAGCTACGACTACGACCGGCGCGACGTGATGATCCCGATGCGCGACGGGGTATCGCTGCATGCGGTGCTGATCGTGCCGCACAGCGTCCGCCACGGGCCGATCATGCTGGACCGGACGCCGTACAGCGCCAAGGAGATGACCAGCCGGGTGGAAACCCCGCACGTGTCGGAGCTGATGCGCGGCCTGTACCGCGACCTGGTGGAGGACGGCTACATCCTGGCGTTCGAGGACGTGCGCGGGAAGTACGGCTCCGGCGGCGACTACGTGATGAACCGGCCGGTGGTGGGGCCGCTCAACCCGACGAAGGTGGACCACGCCACCGACGCGTACGACACCATCGAGTGGCTGGTGCACCACGTGCCGGAGGGCAACGGGCGGGTCGGCACGGTCGGCACCTCCTATGACGGCTTCACCGTGCTGATGAGCCTGATCCATCCGCACCCGGCGCTGAAGGCGGCGGTGCCGATCAACCCGATGGTGGACACCTGGAAGGACGACGACTGGTTCCACAACGGCGCGTTCCGGGAGGAGATGATGGACTACGTCTACTCGCAGACCGCGACCAAGAGCTCGGACCTGGAATGGTGGGCGACCGGGCACGACGACTTCACCATCTACAAGGAGCACGGCAACGCCGGCGCGTTCGGCAAGGCGATGGGCATGGAGCAGCTGCCGTTCTGGAACCGGCTGACCGCGCACGCGGCGTATGACGGGTTCTGGCAGGGGCAGGCGGTGGACAGGCTGCTGGCGCGCGCGCCGCTGACGGTGCCGACGCTGTTCGTGCAGGGGCAGTGGGACCAGGAGGACATCTACGGCGCCGTCGCCGCCTACGAGGCGACGGTGCCGAAGGACGGGAGCGCCGCCATGGGCCACCTGGTGATCGGACCGTGGCACCACGGGCAGGCGAACGGGGACGGGTCGTCGCTCGGGCCGCTGGAGTACGGCGAGGACACCGGGGCCTGGTTCCGGCACCACGTGATGCTGCCGTTCCTGGACGGCTACCTGAAGGACGGCGCCCGGTCGGCGACGACCGCGCCGGTGACGGCGTTCCAGACCGGGACGAACACGTGGCGGACGTACGACCGCTGGCCGCTGGCGTGCGCCGGGTGCGCGGACAAGGGGCAGGCGCTGTACCTGCAGCCGGACAACAAGCTGGCGTTCAAGCCGCCGGCGGCGAGCGGGGACGGCTACGACGCGTACGTGTCCGATCCGGCCAAGCCGGTGCCGTACCGGCTGCGGCCGATCCGGCCGACCTATGCCAAGGACTCCACCTGGCGGTACTGGCTGGTGGACGACCAGCGCTTCGCGGGCGACCGGCCGGACGTGCTGACCTACCAGACGGACGTGCTGACGTCGCCCGTCACCCTGTCGGGGGCGCCGGTGGCGCACCTCCTGGCGTCGACCAGCGGGACCGACGCGGACTGGGTGGTGAAGCTGATCGACGTGTATCCGGACGAGGTGCCGGCCAAGCCGGAGCTCGGCGGCTACGAGCTGCCGGTGGCGATGGACATCCTGCGCGGGCGGTATCGCGACGATCCGGCGCATCCGAGCGCGATCCCGGCGGGGAAGACGGTGGCGTACACGCTGAAGCTGCCCAACGTGGACCACAGCTTCCTGCCGGGGCACCGGATCATGGTGCAGATCCAGTCGAGCTGGTTCCCGCTGTATGACCGCAACCCGCAGAGCTTCGTGCCCAACGTCTTCTTCGCGGGGCCGGGCGACTACCGGAAGGCGGAGATGCGGGTGTTCCGGGCGCCGGACGCGGCGAGCTTCATCCAGCTACCGGTGGTGCCGGGGGACGACGGGGCGGTGGTGGCCGGACCCTGAGCGGGCCCGGCCGGGACGTCAGTAGATCGGCATGCCGCCGTGCACCGGGAGCAGGGTGCCGGTGGTGAAGCTGGCGTCGTCGGAGGCGAGGTAGACGTAGGCGGCGGCGAGCTCGGCGGGCTGGCCCGGGCGGCCCATCGGCGACTGGCTGCCGAAGCTTTTCACCTGTTCGGGCTCCATGCCGACGGGGATGAACGGGGTCCAGACCGGGCCGGGCAGCACGGCGTTCACCCGGATGCCCTTGTCCACCAGCATCTGCGCCAGGCCGATGGTGAAGTTGGCGATCGCGGCCTTGGTGGCGGAATAGGCCAGCAGGCTCGGCATCGGGTGCTTGGAGTTCACCGAGGAGGTGTTGATGATGGACGAGCCCGGGTGGAGGTGGGGCAGGGCCGCCTTGCTCAGGTAGAACTGGGAATGGATGTTGGTGCGGAAGGTGCGGTCCCATTCGTCGTCGGTGATCTCGTCGAGCGCGGTGCGGGTCATCTGGAACGCGCCGTTGTTGACCAGGATGTCGAGGTGGCCGAAGCG
>CAXTVS010000141.1:0-3356 GCA_964247735.1 uncultured Acetobacteraceae bacterium | reverse complement strand
GCCACCAGGTGGAACGTCATCTTGGCGGTGGTGCCGAGCAGCTGCTTGACCCGGTTCGGGTCGCTGACGCCCGGCAGCTGCACCACGATGCGGTCGTCGCCCTGCCGCGTGATCTCCGGATCCACGGCACCCGTGGCGTCGATCCGCCGCCGCACGATCTCGATCGACTGCGCCACCGCGTCCCGCGCCCGCAGCCGGATCGCCGCCGGCGACAGCGTCACCGCGATGCGGCCATCGGCCAGGGTGGACACCGCGAACTCGTTCGGCGTGGTGGTCGGCAGCGCCGCCAGCGTGGCGACGTCGCGGTCGTGCTCGGCCGGACTGCGCGGGGTGAAGGTGACCGCGCCGCGCGACCGGTCGGGGCCGAGGTTGCGGTAGCCGAGCCCGGCCGTCAGCAGCGACTGCCGCACCTGGTCGGTCAGGGTGTCGAGCCGCTCATGCGTCAGCGCGTCGAGGTCGACCCGCATCAGCAGGTAGGAGCCGCCGCGCAGGTCGAGGCCGAGATGGATCTGCTGCCGCGGCAGGCCGGCCGGCATCCGGACGAAGTTGGGCAGGCAGAGCAGCAGGCCGACCAGGCACACGGCCAGCACGGCAGCGGTTCTCCCGCGGCTGTAGTACATCATGACGAGCGCGCCAACCCTTCCGGAACCGCCCGCTGCGGCGGCGGGCGGAACATGCCGGGGCGTCCTGCCGGATGCAACCGCAGCACCCGCTCAGGCCGGTCCGGGCGGCCGCAGGACCGCTTCGAGCTCCGGATCGTCGCGCATCGCCGTTCCGGCCGGTGCCCAGAGGTGCGGGAACAGCCGCTCGCTTTCGCCCAGGGGAAAGGCGATCCGCAACAGCGCGTCCTTGGCGCCCTGGAGCAGGCCGCGCGCCACCAGCGGCTGCATCAGCCGGCGCGCCTGCCGGTCGCCGACGCCGAGCAGGCCGGGCACGGCGGCGCGCGGGACCTGGCCGAACAGCACCGCGTGTTCCAGCGCCGGCGCCACGCGCGTGTCCAGACGTCCCCCCGCCGCCTCGGCCGCCACGAACTCCCGCACCCGGGCGCCCAGGGCATCCGGCGACAGCAGCCCGTGCATGAACCGCACCTGGTCCAGGCTGGCAGCAAGGAAGAAGCGGCAGAACCCGGCCAGCCTGCCGTCGGACAGCAGGCCGCGTCCGTCCCGGCTTCCCTGCGGCGGGTCGTCGGCACGGGCCAGGGTGGCGCGGTAGGTCCCGGCATGGCGGGCGAGGCCGCGGGCCACGGGCCACAACGGGGAGCCCACGTCGCTCCGCCGCAGCAGCGCGTGCGACAGCAGGCGCGCCACCCGGCCGTTGCCGTCCGGGAACGGGTGGATCCAGAGCAGCCGGTGATGCGCGGCAGCGATCGCCACCAGGCGCTCGGCACGCCCGAAGCGTTCCGGAGCGCTCTCGTCGAAGCGGCGCAGGTATTCCGGAAGCTCCGACGGCGACGGCGCCACGTGGCGCCCGACCCGCACGTCCCCGTCGCGCAGCCTGCCCGGCCGCACCGCGACGACCCGGCCGGTCCCGAGCTCCTCGACCTGCGCCAGGCTGTCCGGGAGCTGCGCGTAGAACAGGCGGTGCAGCTCGATCGCCAGCGCGGCGGGAGCCAGCCTGGGCAGCTTGTCGTGGTCGATGGCCGACTGCACCGCGATATGGGCCGCCGCTTCGAGCTGCAGGTCGCGCCGCTCGGGATCCCTGGAATAGTCGAGCTTCAGCGCCCGCTCGATGTTGATCGGGCGGGTATCGTGGCCCTCGATCAGGTTGCTGTAGTAGCAGTTCATGCCGCGGACGAGGTCGCCGATCGCCAGAACCGTTTCCGGGGCGAGCCGTCCTGCCAGGCTCGCCGCCTCCGACCCCAGCTGGAACGCGAGGTCGCGCAGGTCCGGCCAGGCCGGATGGGCTTCCGAAGGCACAAGGGTGAGGGAAGCGGGGCCCGCGTTGCGCATGCTGGATGACCGGCTGATGGATCGGCGTCATCCTGGTCCCGTCCAGACGATTCGTCAGGGCGGTCCGGCTGGATGACCGGCTGGATGACCGGCTTCATGTCCGGCTTGCAGGGTTCTGGCAGGCGTCCGGATCGCCCTGTGCGGCCGGACGCTTCATGATGCGGCCGAGCAGGCGGAGCGACCATGGCAATCCCCAAGCGACCCGACCCCGACGGCCCGCGGCTGCGCATCGGCATCGCCGGCGCCGGGCATTTCGGCCGGTTCCATGCCCTCAAGGTCTCCGCCTCCGTCCGCTCCGAGCTGGTCGGCATCCACGACCCCGACCACAGGCGCGCCGCCGCCGTCGGCCGCGAGGCCGGTGGCGCCCCCGCACTCGCACTCGACGCCCTGATCGGGCGCTGCGACGCCCTGATCGTCGCCGCTCCCGCCGAGGCGCATTTCGCCCTGGCCGAGGCCGCCCTGCGCGCCGGCCGCCACGTGCTGATCGAGAAGCCGATCGCCTCCAGCCTCGACCAGGCCGACCAACTGATCGCGCTCGCCGCCGGGACCGGGCGCGTGCTCCAGGTCGGCCACCTGCTGCGCTATTCCGCCGAGCACGCCGCCATCACGCAGCGCATCACCCGCCCGCTCTACATCGAGGCCACCCGGATCGCCCCGTTCAAGCCGCGCGGCACCGACGTGTCGGTGATCCTCGACCTGATGATCCACGACCTCGACCTGGTGCTGGCGATCGTCGACAGCCCGATCGAGAGCGTGGACGCGCTGGGTGCTGCGGTGAGCAGCGCGCACGAGGACATCGCCAACGCCCGGGTGCGCTTCCGCAACGGCTGCGTCGCCACCATCACCGCCAGCCGCATCTCGCTCAAGACCGAGCGCCGGATGCGCCTGTTCTCGGAGGAGGGCTACCTGTCCGCCGACTTCGTCGCCCGCGAGCTGACCATGATCGGCCGCGAGCGCGGCCTGCCCCTGCCCGGCACCGGCGGGTTCCGGCGCGAGGCGGTGAGTTGGCAGGACCACGACACGCTCGCCGCCGAGCACCAGGCGTTCTGCGCCTCCTGCCTGGACGGCGCCCCGGTCGCGGTGGACGCGGTCGCCGGCCGGCGCGCGCTCGCGGCGGCCCTTGCCGTCACGCAAGGCATCGCCGAGTCGCGCCGCCGCATGGAGCTGTCCGGGCTGATCGGCATCGCCCCCGGGTGATCGGCCGCGGCCCGGGCGTTCGCCGCCGGGCCGGGCGGGCAGGCCCCGCGTCGCGGAGACCGCCGGCGTGCCCGCCTGGACCGGTCGCGTTGCGCTCCCGACGCGCCGCCGGATCGCGCCGAGGGTGCGGGCGCACGCGTGTCGCAGCCGGGCCGAAACCTTCCCGCCGCACGGCCGCCGCCGTCGCGTGAGCGGGCCGCGCGGCGAGCC
>CAXTVS010000140.1:0-3391 GCA_964247735.1 uncultured Acetobacteraceae bacterium | reverse complement strand
AGCTTCTTGTCCAGCCAGGCGTCTATACCCGTGTGGTCGCGGATCTCCTGCCCAGCAAAGATTCCCGCCGCCAGCGCAGCTCCCAGCAGTGGGATCGACTTCGCGACCAAGCCAATCCCGGTGCTGACACCAGCCAAACCCGACGCCAGCTCCGTGCCAGCGACGCTGGCCGTCAGTAGCCTGAGGCTGGCCGCCAAGGGCCCGAAGGCGGCGGCTGCAATGGCAGCAGTGCCGCTCGCCACCGCCAGCACGCCCAGCGAGCCGGCCAGCAGCTCGATTGTCTGCACGATCCGCGGATGATCGGAAGCCCAGGTCGTCAGCATGGTCAAACCGCGGGTCAAGGGCGGCAGAATGCCGACCGCGTCGTTGACCATCGGCGCGCCGAGCGCCGTCAACAGGTTGTGCCAGGCGGTGGTGAAGGCCGCCATCTTCGTTGTTGGGTCGGTCGCCTGTCCGACCGCATATTGGTCCGTGCCGGACGCCTGGGTGATGTTGGCCGCGTCCTTGTTGAACGCCGGGTAGGATCGCAGGATCTCGGCGATCAGGCCGGTCACCGTGCTGCGCAGGTGGCTGCCCATGATGGACGCGACCTGCTGATCCGCCGTCACGTCGCCCTGCTTGATCAGCGCGCCGCCGAGGTATTTGTGGATCCACTCCACGGGGTCGCGCCGCAGCAGGTCTCCATCGATCAACGCCCCCGGATCGAGCGTCATGTGACCGCCTCGCCCCTGATGCACCTTCTTCGGGTCCATCAGGCCGAGCTTCTCGAGGTAGCCGGAGCCGGCGCTGGTCATCACGCCGCCGAGGAGCTGCTGGTCGAGCGAGGAGAGCTGAGTGCCGACCGAGCTCGCGGACTTGGACGCACCGATCACTGGCGCCAAGTGGATCAGCCCCTCGTCACTGAGGGTTGAGCCTGCAGCGCGGGCATACTGCTGAAACGACAGCAGCTGGTCGGGCCCGACCCGGCCGCGCGTGCCGGCCGCGATGGCCTCCAGGATGCGGGCCTGCTGCTCGAGCCGCTCGCCGCTGATCTGGTGCGTCTTCGGGTCGACGAGCGCCCCACGCTGCTCCAGGAAGCGCGCCGCGGTGTCGCCGGCCTTTTCCTGGTCCTGACCGGTCAGGTTCTGCAGGTAGACGCCAAGCTGCGTCATGGCCGGCATTGCCATGACGGCTTCCTTCATGGACCCGAGACGGTTCCGAAGGTCGGCCACGAGGGCGATGTTCTTCTCGGCCGACGAGCCGATGACGTCGCCGGCGGTCTTCCAGGCCGAGGCGGTGGCAACAGCTATGTCCTGCTGGCTGATGCCGGCCTGCGCCATCAGGCTCTGCTGGTGCACGAACTCCTTGCCGTGTTCGACCAGCTTGACCATGCCGCCGAGGATCAGGGCGCCTCCGAGAACGCCGGCCATGCCAGCTGCCGCCAGCTTGACACGGTTCAGGCCGCCTTCGACGTCCTTGGCCCTCAGGTTGACGCCCAGCAGGCTGCTGCTGAGAGCGGTCAGCACCTGCGTCGCGTTCGACGACATCGCGATGCTGACGCCGATCCGATATGCGTCCGGAATGGCTTCCTCCCGACACCATCGGTGCTAGTGTTCAGATCATGGAACGGGACGAGGACTTCGACGACGGCGGGACGCCGGCCTGGCGTTCCCGGCAGACTTACATTCGCCAGCAGACGTTATTGCGTCAGCCGGGGCTGACAGGCGCTTGGCGAAGGGCATCTCCGGCGAAGATATTCGTGATCGTCTTCCTGATCAGCTTCGGCTTGCCAGCAACCGTCATGGTCGGTGGCCTACTCCTCGCCTTCAGCTGGTCCCAGCTCACCGGCATGTAGCTCGATCGGCAGATTGCCGTTGACGACCTCGGCGCCGACCAGCGCCGCCACGAAATGCGAGCCAATGACCTCGGCGACCTCGTGGCCGGACCTGAACGCCGCACCACCCAGCACCGAGCGTGGCGGCTGGCGCGCCGTGCCGAGCTCGAAGAACTCCAGGTTCTGGTCGTCCGAGCCGATGTGCGCGACGTGGCCCTGAACCATGTGCTCGATGCTCTCGCGCATCGCGCCGGACCGCAGGCCAGGATCGTTCTCACTGTAACTCTGGCGCAGGCGGTCTTCCTTGGTCGCATCCGCCAGCTCGGCCCAGGCCGCGAACTGCCCCGCATCGTCCTGATAGGCACCGAGCGCGTCCTTGGCCTCGCGCTCGACGATGCGCGCTGCCTCCTCAAGGCCGTCGTGCGTCTCGTGCTCGATCTCGATCGTCATGGCCGCGATGTGCTCGACGAAGCCGAGGATCGAGAAGTCAGTCATTGAGCGGTATCCACTCGTTGCGGTCCCAATCAAATCGGCCACCGTCGATCTCGCCGTAGATCACGGTCCAGGCTTTCACCTGCTCGTCGGTGATGGAGAACGCCAGGTCGTAGCTGCTAAGCTTGTTTGCCAGGTAGAGCCGTGCGCGCAGATCGGCGTCCTGCGCTAGCTCGTAGGGTCCTCGCGCGGCACCGCCCCGCCGCTCTGCAGCCAGTCGGCGACAGCGTTGATGCCGTCGGTGTCGAGCCTGGCCACCAGCAGGTCGGCTTGGTCGGCACTCTGCGGCACCGGCACCGGAACACCGTCGATGGACTGCACCTGGGCGGCCAGGACGACCTCGCCGAACCAACGGTCACTGTCTGCGGCAGCGCCACAGGCTCGGGTCAGCCGGCGGATCTCAAGCTTGGTGGCGCGCCGCAGCGACAGCACCCGGCCGCGGCTATCAGTCACGTCCTCGGTGGCAGTGGAAGCGGCAACGATCTGCTGTGTCGGGGTCATTTGTCTCAGCTGATCATGTTGCGCTGCGAGGCGAAGAACTCGATCGTCTGCTTGACGATCTGTTCCTGGCGGTAGTCACCGGCATTCGAGAGGCGGATGGCCACGCTGGTGAACTCGTAGCAGCTGGTAGAGCCGTCGCGCTCGTAGATGTACTGGTAGATCGTGCCGTTGGCGATCGTGCCGGCATTCCAGAACGCAGCCTCGATCGCGGCGGTCAGTATGTCGAGGGTCGCGTCCTGACGATCGACATCGAATTGACCGCGCCACCCTGACGGCGTGTTGAACTCGACCGGCAGGCTGTTCAGCGGATCGCTGCGCTGCTGCTTGGTCTCCTGGTTCGCGCGAAACCCAGTGACGTTCGGCAGCTGGATCTGCTGCCCGTTCCAGAGGAACACGACCTGGGTGTTACGGCCGATCGTAAATGGTGCGTTCGCCATCTGCGGGCTTCCTTAGGTCGCAGCCTGCGTGACCTGAACCGTGGTCCCGCCCTGCAGGTTGACGATGAACTTCTCGTTGATGCCCTGGTACTGCACCTGCACGTCGGCCTGCACGTAGCCGAGAGCTGTGCGCGACTGCGGGTTGTTG
>CAXTVS010000139.1:0-3401 GCA_964247735.1 uncultured Acetobacteraceae bacterium | reverse complement strand
TCTGGCAGCTCGACAGCCGCCACGCCCCCTGCAACTTCGTCGAGCTGATGCCGCGGCTGAACGAGCACCGCCGCTAGCGGCTCACAATGCCCGCCGGAGGTAGCGCACCGTCTTGCCGCTCGGCAGCACCGCCCGGCCGATCTCGCCGAAGCCCATCCGGGCATGGAACGCGTCGGAGCCGGGATTGGGCGGATCGCGGTTCACCTCGCACAGCACCTGGTCGTGGCCGGCGGCGCGGGCGCGGGCGAACAGGTTCCCGTACAGGCGGGCGGCGTGCCCCCGCCCACGCGCGGCCGGCGCCGTGACGATCCGGTCGACGTAAACGAAGCGGGGATGCCGGGCGCGCAGCCACAGGAAGTTGGGACTGTCGTAGGCGGCATCCTGGTCGAAGGCGATCAGGAACGCGTCGAGGCCGCCCACCACGTCGACCAGGAACGCCGCGTCCAGCATCCGGTCGAGCCGGCCGGCGTCGAGCAGGGAGGTCTGCTCGGCATGAACGTTGTTCAGCGCCAGCATCTCCGAGGCGAGCGGGTGCGGCGCATTGACCATCGTCGGGTGTCCACGTTCAATCGGGCGAAGCCAGGGAGCGGCAGGCATGACCCGTGCGGAGCTGACCGAGAAGATCGTCCGGACCAGGATCGAGCAGGGGCTGGCCTGGGCGGAGCTGGCCGCCCTCGCCACCGGCCTGTCCAAGGAGTACGTCACCGCCGGCCTGCTGGGGCAGATGACGCTGCCGGCGCAGGCGGCGGAAGCGATCGGCGACCGGCTCGGGCTCGAGCCCTACGAGATCAAGCTGCTGCAGGTGCCTCCCTATCGCGGCTCGCTGCCGACCGCGGTGCCGACCGACCCGCTGGTGTACCGCTTCTACGAGCTGGTGTCGGTATACGGGACCACCTTCAAGGCGCTGATCCACGAGGAGTTCGGCGACGGCATCATGAGCGCCATCGACTTCCGCATGGACCTCCGGCGCGAGCCCGACCCGGCCGGCGACCGCGTGTCCATCACCATGAGCGGCAAGTTCCTGCCCTACAAACCCTACTGACCGAGGACCGCACCGCATGACCGACAGAAAGCTTCCCCGCGCCCTGCTCGGCCTCCTCCTGGCCGGCACCATGGTTCCCGCCGCCCTGCCGACGCCCGCCCGGGCGCAGTCGAGCGCCAGCTACACGCTGCGTCGGGTGACGTTCGTGGGCAACAGCCAGGTGCCGACCGCCGAGCTGCAGGCCGCACTGCCCTACGGGGTCGGGCAGACGGTCGACCACGCAGCACTCCAGGCGAACATGGACGCGATCACCGGCGTCTACCGGAAGCACAACGTGGGCGCCAACGTGTCCCAGCGCATGACCGCGACCGGCCATGCCGCCACCATCACCTACACCTTCGCCGAGCAGGCCCCGGTCGCCCCCACCGTGACCCATGTCGGCATCACCGCCGACACCGTGTCGGTCGCCGGCAACAGCCGGATCAAGACCGCCGACATCCTGGCCGCTTCCGGGATCAGGCCCGGCGGCCCCGTCACCACCCAGTCGATCCAGGCGGCGCAGGCGTCGATCGTGGCGCTCTACAAGAAGGCCAACATCGGCTCCAGCATCAGCACCGACTGGACCAACGCGTCGCAGCCGCAGCACGTCAACCTGGTGTTCCGGATCGTCGAGAAGCCGGACAGCTGAGGCGTCGGCAGCGGCGCCCGGCCGGGCCGGTCAGGGCGACACCTCCCAGCCGGTGCTGACCCGACGCACCCCGTAGTACTGCGGCCGGAGCAGCACCTGATCCGGCGCCGGCCCGCGCACCCGCTCCCAGATCGAGCAGGACGCGCTGTCCGGGGTGGCTCCGGGCGCCGTGGCCACGGCGTCGCGCACCAGGCCCAGATGCGACAGGTCGGCCTGGTGGTCGGAATCGTCCAGGGCGTTGAGCACCGCGACGCTGCCGCAGCTCTGCTCGGCGCAGCCGGCCAGGCCCAGCACCAGCGCGAAGACGGACAGGAGCGCCGGCCGCCCCGGCCGCCTCGGGTCGGGCCTCATGCCGCGCCCCGGCGCAGCCGCCGCGCGAGCCGGCCGAGCCTCGAGCCGCCCGCCGGCACCGGCTCCGCCAGCAGGTCGAGATGGTCGGTGCCGCGCGTCTCGTGCTCGCGCATCACCGCCTCCGGCGTGGCCGGGCGGGCGCTGCCGTCGGCCTCCACCACGTGCAGGCGGTAGCCGAGCCCGACCAGCCAGTCGAGATAGGCCGGCCCGGAGATGCCGGAGATGCCCGGCATCAGCGACGGGCTGAACTCGGACACGATCAGCGGGCGGTCGCGCCGTATGGTCGCGGTGCAGCCGCCCAGCGCCAGGTACTCCGCCCCTTCCACGTCCGCCTTGATCAGCGCGATGCGCCGGTTCGGCGGCACCAGCGTGTCGGCGCGCACGCAGCCCACCGTCTCGGCGTCGAGCAGGGCGGCGGTCCCGTCCGGCACGGCCGAGGTGGTGCCGTTGGAATGCGACCGGTTCAGCACCAGCAGCCCGGGCGACAGCCCCGCCGCCACCTGGGCCACCAGGACGGTGTCGAACCCGTTGGCGCGCCGGCTGGCCTCGACCAGGCGGGCGTTGGCCGGGTTGGGCTCCACCGCGATCACCGACCCGGCCGGCCCGACCAGGCTCGCCGACAGCATGGAGAAGTAGCCGATGTTGGCGCCCAGATCGAGCACGTGGTCGCCCGGCCGGAGGCGGGCGCGGAACAGGGCGGACACGTCCCGCTCGTAGTCGTCCTCGCGCACGTACCGCCCCACCGCCGCGTCGTCCATCTGCGTGTAGATGCTGAACCCCGGCAGCCGCGCCAGCTCCACCCGTCCCAGCGCTTCGGAGCCGAGCAGGCCGCGCCTGGCGAATTCGAGCGAGTTCACGTAGCTCGCCACCACCTGCTCCAGCGGCTCGCCGACCCGCATCGCGTGGCCGCGCCATTCCTCCCGGTTCGGCAGCCGGCCCAGGATCAGCCGGAAGCAGCCGAGGATGTCGGCGGCGTCGGCGCGCGGGGAATGGGATCCCGCCCACGGCTCGGGATCCGGGAATCGACGCCCGGCTGCCTGGTCTTCCTCGGACTTGGTCTGCAGCACCGCCACGTTGACGCGTCGCTCCGGATGGCGCATCCCCGGCCGGACGTGGCGGGACCCGCGAACCCGCGCAATGTGGCAGCGCTCGCGCGCAAGAGCAAAGCCGGCCGGACCCGACCGTCGGCGGCGGCGTTCCCCCGGTGCCCGACCCCGAGCAGGGAGAACAGCGTGCCCAACAGGATATGGGTCGATGTCGAGGACCTGTTCCAGTACTCGGTGTTCAACGCCCGCCCCAGCGGCATCCAGCGCATCGAGCTGGAGCTGTGCCGCGCCCTGGCGCTGATGCCCGAAACCCGCGACCGCGTCGGCTTCGTGC
>CAXTVS010000138.1:0-3433 GCA_964247735.1 uncultured Acetobacteraceae bacterium | reverse complement strand
GGATGAGCCAGACCACCGACCCCGACCGGCACCGCACCAAGATGGAGCGCCGCAAGGCGGTGCAGGACGAGGAGGTCGCGTCCAAGCGGATCGAGAAGGGCCTGCTGATCGTCCACACCGGCGCCGGCAAGGGCAAGTCGACCGCGGCGTTCGGCCTGCTGCTGCGCACCGTCGGGCGGGGACGCAAGGCGGCGGTGGTGCAGTTCATCAAGGGCGCCTGGAGCACCGGCGAGCGCACCGCGCTGCGAGGCTTCGGGCCCCTGGTGGAGTGGCACACCATGGGCGAGGGCTTCACCTGGGAGACGCAGGACCGCGCGCGAGACGTCGCCGCCTGCCGCCGCGCCTGGGAGGTCACGCTGGGCCTGCTGGCCCGCGACGACCTGTCGCTGCTGGTGCTGGACGAGCTGAACATCGCCCTGCGCTACGACTACCTCGCGCTCGACGAGGTGCTGGACGCGTTCGCCCGGCGTCCGCCGATGCTGCACGTCGTGGTCACCGGCCGCAACGCCCGGCCGGCGCTGGTCGAGGCCGCCGACCTCGTGACCGAGATGACGCCCGTGAAGCACCACTTCGCCGCCGGCGTGAAGGCGCAGGAAGGGATCGAGTTCTGACCGGAGCCCCGCCGCCTGCCATGGCGCTGATGCTCCAGGGCACCGGCTCCTCGGTCGGCAAGTCGGTGCTGGTGGCCGGGCTGGCGCGGGCGCTGTGCCGGCGCGGCCTGCGGGTCAGGCCGTTCAAGCCGCAGAACATGTCCAACAACGCCGCCGTCACCCCCGACGGCGGCGAGATCGGCCGGGCGCAGGCGCTGCAGGCCCGCGCTTGCGGGGTGGCCCCCTCGGTGCACATGAACCCGGTGCTGCTGAAGCCGCAGAGCGAGACCGGCTCGCAGATCGTGGTGCAGGGGCGGGTGGTCGGCACCGCCCGCGCGCGGGAGTACCAGGCGCTCAAGCCGACCCTGATGCCGCGGGTGCTCGACAGCTTCGCGCGGATGCGCCGGCAGGCCGACATCGTGCTGGTCGAGGGCGCCGGCTCCGCCTCGGAGGTCAACCTGCGCCTGAACGACATCGCCAACATGGGATTCGCCGCCGCCACCGGAACCCCTGTGGTGCTGGTCGGCGACATCGACCGCGGCGGCGTCATCGCCAGCCTGGTGGGCACCCACGCGGTGCTGCCGCCCGACGACCGGGCCCGGATCAGGGGCTTCATCGTCAACCGGATGCGCGGCGACCCGTCCCTGTTCGCCGACGGCATGACCCTGGTCGCCGCGCGCACCGGCTGGACGCCGATCGGCCTGGTGCCGCACCTGGACGCGCTGCGCCGCCTGCCGGCGGAGGACGCGTCGGAGCTCGACGCCCTGTCGCGCACGCGCCGCAGCGCCGGCCGGGTGCGGATCGCGGTGCCGCTGCTGCCGATGATCAGCAACTTCGACGACCTGGACCCGCTGCTGGCCGAGCCCGAGGTCGACTGCGTGCTGGTCCGCCCGGGAAGGCCGCTGCCGCCCGGCTGCGACCTGGTGATCCTCCCGGGATCCAAGGCGACGATCGCCGACCTCCTCGGCCTGCGCGCCGAGGGATGGGACATCGACCTCCAGGCGCATCGCCGCCAGGGCGGCCGGGTGCTGGGGCTGTGCGGCGGCTACCAGATGCTGGGACGACGGATCGCCGACCCGGACGGGATCGAGGGACCGCCCGGCGAGGTGCCCGGCCTCGGCCTGCTGTCGGTGGACACCGTGCTGGGCGGGGCCAAGCGCCTCGCCCCGGCCGAGGGCACGCTGCTGCCGGAGGGCGTGCCGTGCCGCGGCTACGAGATGCACATCGGCCGCACCGGGGGCCCGGACCGCGACCGCCCGTTCCTGCGCCGCGCCGACGGCAGCGGGGAGGGGGCGGTGTCAACGGATGGCCGCGTCGGCGGCACCTACCTGCACGGCCTGTTCGGCGGCGACGCGGCGCGGGCGGCGCTGCTGCGCCGGATCGGCCTCGACCCCGACCCGCGCGACCACGACGCGGAGGTCGAGGCGGCGCTGGACGCGCTGGCCCGGCACCTCGAGGCGCATCTCGACATCGGCCGGCTGCTGGAGATCGCCCGGCAGGCCGGCGAGCCGGCGCGGGACTGAGCCGGCGCTATTCCAGCCCGTGATCGTGCAGGTACTGGTGCCAGGGGCTGCGGTCCTGGTCGTCCGAGGCGCAGGCCGCGGCGGCGAGACCGACGCAGATCAGGCACAGGCCGGCGAGGATGGACCGTTTCATGCGCCGACTGTGCGTCCGCGCTGCCGTTTCGGCAAGTGGCGCGTTGCTTCCCCGACTGGCAGCAGCGATCCGGAGCCCGCCCATGACGATCACCTACCTCATCCTGGCGTTCACCCTGGTGGTGGTGGTGATCGGCCTGGTCGGGATGCTGGCGACCGGCGGCGACATGCTGCGCCGCCGCCGCGGCGACCGCGACCCCACCGTGATCGCCGACTCGGAGGTCGAGTTCGAGGCCGACCTCGGCAAGCCGCCGCCGGGTCCGTGAGCCCCGGGCGGCCCGCTCAGCTGCCGATGTGGTTGCCGACCAGGCTCATCAGGTAGATGAAGACGAACAGGCCGCCGATCACCAGCAACACGAACAGCCAGCCCTTCATGATGCGGCACTCCACCGATGGCCGCCGATCCGGATGACGGCCGTTCCGGTGCGGTCATAATCCAGACGGGCAGGGGGCGCCAACCCGCACGCCGTCCTCCTCAGCTCAGGGCCATCAGGCTGGCATTGCCGCCGGCGGCAGCGGTGTTGACGCTCAGGCTGCGCTCGTGGGTGAGCCATTCCAGCCTGAGTCCGGGATCGCCCCGGTCCAGCCGGTGCAGCGGGACCAGCGCGCCGTCCCGCGCCGCCAGCTCCCGCGCCAGGGCCGGCAGGCAGCCGGTGCTGGCCAGGGCCGCCGCGGGCACGTCGTCGGGACGCTCCCACGACACCAGCCCGGGCAGCGCCGCGACCACCTGCGGCAGCACCCCGAGCTCCCCGTCCGGCCGCCGCAGCAGCACCCGGTTGCCGCTCGCGAGCGCCGCCGCCAGCTGCAGCAGCAGGTCGTCCTCGTGCGCGGCCGCGCACAGCACCGCGCCCCGCGGACGCAGCCCGTAGGTGTTGCGCTCGCCCACCGGACCGGGCAGCACGCGCTCCTCCCCCAGCGGGCTGCGCGCGACCAGGGCGGCGCAGGACGCCGCGGCCGGGTGCCCCCCGAGCAGGGCCAGCAGCCGGTCCGCTGCGGCCGGCACCGCCTTCGCCTCCGGCAGCAGCGCGGCATCGGCCGCCGCACGGCGCAGCCGGTGCAGGATCAGCGGGCCGCCGGCCTTCGGCCCGGTGCCGGACAGCCCGGTGCCGCCGAACGGCTGGCTGCCCACCACCGCGCCGATCAGGTTGCGGTTGACGTAGACGTTGCCGGCGTTGCTGCGGCCGGCGG
>CAXTVS010000137.1:0-3503 GCA_964247735.1 uncultured Acetobacteraceae bacterium | reverse complement strand
CGGCAGGTGGACGACCTGCTGGCCGAGTGCCGGGTGGTGATCGGCCGCGGCGGCCGCATCCTGGTCACCACGCTGACCAAGCGCATGGCCGAGGACCTCACCGAGTACATGACCGAGAGCGGCATCAAGGTCCGCTACCTGCACTCCGACGTCGACACGCTGGAGCGCATCGAGATCATCCGCGACCTGCGGCTGGGCGCGTTCGACGTGCTGGTCGGCATCAACCTGCTGCGCGAAGGCCTCGACATCCCGGAGTGCCAGCTGGTCGCGATCCTGGACGCGGACAAGGAAGGCTTCCTGCGCTCCCGCACCTCGCTGGTGCAGACCATCGGCCGCGCCGCGCGCAACGTCGACGGGCGGGTGCTGCTGTATGCCGACCGCATGACCGACAGCCTGCGCTACGCCATCGAGGAGACCGACCGCCGCCGCGGCCGACAGACCGAGTGGAACACCGCGCACGGCATCACCCCGCAATCGGTGCGCACCCACATCGGCGAGGCGATCTCCTCGGTGTTCGAGCAGGACTATGTCACCGTGGCGCCGGTGAAGGATGTCGGCCTGACCGACATGGTCGGCCGCGACCTCAAGGCGTCGATCGCCGAGATCGAGCGTCGGATGCGCGCCGCCGCCGCCGACCTGGAGTTCGAGACCGCCGCCCGGCTGCGCGACGAGCTGAAGCGGCTGGAGGCGCTGGACCTCGGCCTGGAGCCGCCGCCGCCGCCGGCGGCCTCGCGCGGCGGCCGCACCGCGAAGAACCGCACGCCGGAACCGCTCGGTCCCGGAGGCGGCGGCTACGACCCGGCGCAGCGCCGCGGTGGCGGCCGCAGACGCGGCTGACCGGGCCGGTTTCAGGCCGCCCTCTTCATCCGTTGCCGTTCTGGTCGATCACGAACGGGTCGTTGCCCTTGTCGTCGGCGTTGCCGGTCGATGCCGGCGATCGAAAGGCCCGCTTCCTGGTCTGCATTTCACCGCGCTCCGCGTCGACACTGTCCGCCTCGACGTATCGCCGCCGTGCCAGTGGGGAGTGCCAGTGGGGAGTGCCGTGGGGAGGCAGACGCCGCGCCAGCCGTTGTCACCGGTCCAGCCTCGGATCGGGAACGACACCGGTCAGCTGCGTCCGGGCAGGTGCCAGCGGACGCCGAGACCGGCTTTAGCTCGTGGCGTGTGGTCCCCAAGCGCCAAGGCGAGGGAGATGCCTGTCAGCACACCGAGCACGATCGACTCGAACGAGAACTGACCGACGCTCAGCATCGCTGTCACCGCATCCGTCCTGGCATAGAGGATGTTGATGAAGGGCTTGAACACGGAGCCATGGACGAGCAGGACCAAGGCAGCCAGCTGCGCGATCCGCGTCGGCGTCTGCCGGGACAGTCGATCCCAGACCAGAAGTCCGACAGCGAAGCTCGCGGCGACCGGCTCCGCGAACGAAAGGTAGGCGGGGATCAGGATGTGGTAGTCGTAGGGCGGGTCGAAGCGGTTTGCGGGATCCAAGTATTCGATCGAGGCAAGAACGCGCGCGAACACGTCGTCCGTCACGACCTTGACCATGAAGAACACCAGGCCGGCGATCAGCACCACTCCGAGCACCTTCCGCCACGTCGACGACATCAGTGCGGCGGACGACACCACGATCGCCGCGAGCGCAGCCGGGGGAGCAAGTTCCGGTAGCCATTGCACGACCGGATAGATCGTGACCCGCTTCGCATTGACCATGTTCATGAACACGTCCCTGAACAGCTTCTCGTTCAAGGCGGCGATGAGGAGGAACAGGACGAGGATCCGCGTTGCGTAGCCAAGCGTCTCCAGCTTCGGCCGGGCGAGCGCGTAGATCGCGACGACGGCACAGGTCGTGGCGACGAAGTCGGGAAAGACCGGCCATCCCGTGTGCGGCAGCGCGTACGGATAGGGCACGTGCAGGTATTGGATCATCACGGCATGGACACTCAGCGATGCGACCATCGTGACGACGAAGCCGGGCACGAGCCCGCTCCAGCGTATGCGACGCAGGCCACGATACGACCCTGCATCCATGTCCCGGGCTTTCCTCACGTCGACGCCTCGACGCCTCGACGCCGCTTCGCCGAGGACGTCGCCTTGGGTGGCACCTTCACTGCCATACCTCTTCGAGGCGTCGGTCAGCCGCGGGCGTGATGGGCGGTGTGCCAGGGGTGGCGGTGGCCCAGGCGGTTCCGGATCGGCGGCCGGATGAGCGGCAGGTCATGGCCCTTGTCGGCCGGGACGAAGCCGCACGACCGCCGCAGAGCACGTGGGGTGCACTCCGAACAGTCCAAAGGCGGCCGGCCGCCGCGCTGATAAGGAAATTGAGCACCTGGCGTCCCCGTTCAGGGCGGAGAAGCCTGCCGTCGCCGCAGCTGCCAGTCCAGGTGCGAGCGGATTGCCGGCCAGTCGGGCGCGATGATGCCGTACACGCAGGTATCGCGGAGCGTGCCGTCCCGCGCGCGCTGGTGGTGCCGCAGGATGCCGTCCAGCCTGGCGCCAAGCCGCTCGATCGCCTGCCGGCTTTGCCGGTTCAGGACGTGGGTGCGCAGTTCCACCGCGACGCAGCCCAGCGTGTCGAAGGCGTGGCCGAGGAGCAGCCGCTTGGCGTCGGTGTTGATCGCCGTGCGCTGCGCCCGCGCGGCATACCAGGTCCAGCCGATCTCCAGTCGAGGCAGGGTCCGGTCGATGTGGCCGAAGCTGGTCATGCCGAGGATCGTGCCGGTGGTGCTGTCCGTCACCGTGAACGGCACCATGCTGCCCTCGTCCTGTGCGGCCAGGCGGCGTGCGATCTCGGCCTCCATGCCGTCCGGATCCGGTACGCCGGTATACCACAGCTCCCACAGCGCCCCGTCCGAGGCGGCCTCGACCAGCGCGTCGCGATGTTCCGGTCGCAGCGGGACCAGGGTCGCGTGGCGTCCGTCCAGCCGGACCGGCCCGATCTCCGCCTGTCCTGCCGGACGCTCAGGCATGGTGGTCGGCGAGCCGGGTCGTCGGCAGGCCGGGACAGGGTGCCTCGAAGGCGAACAGGTTGCCCTCCATCGGCCGCTGCGGCCGCTCCTCTGGCGCGACCGGCCAGCAGGCCGAGGTGACGTACACCGTGGACAGGTCCGGACCGCCCAGGGCCGGCATGGTCGGATACTGCACCGGCATGGTCACGGTGCGCTCGACCCTGCCGTGCGGATCCAGCCGGAGCAGGCGGCCGCCGCCGAACACCGCGCACCACAGGAAGCCGTCGCGGTCCACCGCCACCCCGTCAGGGCCGCCATCGCGATCGTCCACCACCGCCCAGGGCCGCGTGTTCGAGGGCAGGCCCGCCTCGACGTCGTAGTCGGAGATCCAGATCGTCTTCCGCTCGGTGTCGCTGTGGAACATCGAGCGGCCGTCGACGCTCCAGGCCAGGCTGTTGGCGGTCTGCACCGGCAGGGTCCCGGGCACCCAGCGCCCGGCGTCGTAGCGCCAGAACGGCAGCGAGCGCGGCGCGTCCGGCACCTGGTCGCCCGGCG
>CAXTVS010000136.1:0-3566 GCA_964247735.1 uncultured Acetobacteraceae bacterium | reverse complement strand
TGCCGGTGCCGCGCCACTGCATGCCGAACAGCGCCACGATCACCACGATCGACGCGGGCAGCACCACGTTTGCGGCGCTCGGGATGCTGACCTCGATCCCTTCTACCGCCGACAGCACCGAGATCGCCGGCGTGATGGTGCCGTCGCCGAAGAACAGGCAGGCGCCGATGATGCCGACCAGCCCGAGCACCGCCCGCAGCCGGCGTCCGGGCGCCACCCGCTGCGCCAGCGCCATCAGCGACAGGATGCCCCCTTCGCCGTTGTTGTCGGCGCGCATGATCAGCATGATGTACTTGACGGTCACGACCAGGATCAGGGACCAGAAGATCAGGCTCTCGATTCCGAGCACCTCCCATGGCGTCGGCGGGGCGCGGTCGCTGATGATGTTGATGGTGGCGCTCAGCGCGTAGAGCGGGCTGGTGCCGATGTCGCCGTAGACGACGCCGAGCACCGCCATGACGGAGGCGATCGTCACCCCCCGGTTGCGGATGGTGCCGTGGCCGCCACCAGGAGCGGGCTCGGTGGCGACTTCGGACAGGTTTCCGCCGAACAGTCCGGGGCCGGATGCTCCGGCGATGTCACTCATCCAGCCATGCTCCGGCACCGAGGGCAACGCAGTCTGGAGCCCGACGCTGCCCCATACGACCTAGTTCCGCACAGGCGCAAGCAAGTCGGCCGCGGGCCGGCCACCGAAGATCGCCGTGCCGATCCGGACGGAGGTGGCGCCGCAGGCGACCGCCTGCTCGAAATCGCCGGACATGCCCATCGAGAGTTGTGCCAGTCCGTGCGCCGCGGCCAGTGCCGCCAGGCGTCGGAAGAACGGCACCGGATCGGCTTCGGCCGGCGGGATCGCCATCAGGCCGACCAGCCGGTCTCCGAACCGTCGCTGGCAATCGGAGATGAAGCGGTCCGCCTCGTCCGGCGCCACACCGGCCTTCTGCGCCTCCGCACCGATGTTGACCTGCACCATCAGCCTCGGCAGCCGCCCGGCCTTCTGTGCCGCGCGGTCCAGCGCGTCCGCCAGCCGGACCCGGTCCAGCGTCTCGATCACGTCGGCGAGGCGGACGGCATCGGCTGCCTTGTTGGTCTGCAACGGCCCGATCAGGTGCAACCGGAGCCCGGACCAGTGCGGCCGCAGCATGGGAAACTTGGTCTGCGCTTCCTGCACCCGGTTCTCGCCGAATGCCTCCTGGCCGGCGGCCAGGGCTGCGGCGACTGCCTCGCCGGGATGGGTCTTCGACACTGCGACCAGGTCGACGTCGCGTCCCGCACGGCCGGCGCGTTCCGCGGCCTCGCCGATCCGACGGCGGATGCGTGCGAGTGCTGCGGCGATCGGAGCGGAGCCGGCGTCCGACCCGACCTCGACGTCCGGTCGCACTCCATCTTCCGGCTCCGATGCGATCATGCGGCGCACGCTCCCGCGGCGCATGGCCCGGGTCAAGCGGCACCGGACACCGCCGGTGGCATCAGGCTGCCTGGAGCTCGAAGGCCAGCTCCTGCGCCCGGACGCGTTCGTTGCGCTTCAGCCTTTGCCGCTGCCAGCCGCAGCTCGCATCGTCGGCATCCCCCGCGACAACATCCGGCTCCCGCCCGACCGTCAGCCAGCCGTCCGCGCTGCTGGTGCGGGTGAGGGCGGCGATCTCCGGGATCAGCAGTTGGCGCAGGCGCGGGCTCCGGGCGTCGAACCAGAGCAGGCAGATGCGGTCCCACCCGTCGGCCGCGGCTTCGAGCGCGTGCAGCCAGCCCGACGCCATCAGGCTGCCGGCACGCCAGGCATCCAGCAGGGGGAGCGGGTTGGCCAGCATCGCCCCGATCTCGGGCAGCAGCAGCCCGCACTGGCGGATGCAATGGTCGGCAGCGGCCATGATGCGGCCGAGCAGGACCGCGTCGGTGCCGCCGCGGCTGTATTGTTCCTCCGCCAGCGATCCGCGCAGCTTCTGGACCAGCGACAGCAGCCGTCCCCAGCGTCCGGTCTCGTTCCGCCCGATCTCGCGCGAAATCCGCAGCGGCGCCTGTGGTCCGGATGCCTGCCCGGTGCCGACCGCGATCGAGGCGTAGCGCACCGAGACGTCCTGCAGCGCTTCGGCCAGTTGCGGCCCGTGCCAGCCGAGTCGCGCCGCCAGCGTGTTGAAGCCCTGACGATCCATGCAGGTCATCGCGTCTTCCGGACGAACGAAGCCGCCTTGCCGCGCCAGGGACATCAGCAGCTGCGCGCGCAGCCGCAGGGCGGCGATGTCGAGCCCATCCTGCGCCTGGCGCGCCGCGTCGGCAGCTTCGCGGCCGGCATGCCCGTCCAGTGCCACCAGCCGCGCCGCCTGGCGCACGTCGGCAGGGCCGATGCTGTCCAGTCCGGACAGGCGGCCGACCAGCAGGGTGTCGTGCAGGTTGGGAGCGGCGAAGCCGGCGACGACGCTCCAGGCGGCGACGTAGACGCCGCGCCCTCCGGACGGGTTCGGCAGCACGAACTCCAGCCCCTGCGGGCTGGAACGGAGCCGCACCGCGCCCAGCATCGGCGCGAGAAAGGGAAGGTGCACCCCGTCGGCCTTCTGTTCCGACCGGCGGGCGGGGGATGCCGTGTCGCGGGGCGTCACGGGGACCTGGAAGGGCCGGCACGGCCGCGTGGAAACTCGCAACGACTGCAGGGCACCCATGGATCGTCCGCCTCTTGCCGGTCCGCTACGGCGGGGAGCCGCTTCGCGTTTCGCATCCAGGATGACCGAGGACGATAAACGAAGCGTGAAGTCGGGACGGGATCATGCGAGTCCGAGCACCTGGATCGCCTTCTCGCTTCCGACCAGCAGTTCGGTCACACGCATGCGGTCCGCGCGTGTCATGCCGGTCCTGGCGCCGGTGCGTACGTAGCGGGCGGCCGCCTGCTCGAGCAGCCGGTCGTAGTCGTCCGCGTCCCCCAGCCGTGCCGCGGCCACGGCGAAGGCGCGCAGCTGCCGCGCTTCCGCCTCGACCGCAAGGATGGCCTCCGTCGGCATGATCCCGGATGCGGGCGCCACTGGCGTCTGATCCAGTTCCACCAGTCGCGATTGCAGGACCTGCTCGAACACGGTGCGGTTCTCCGCCGCCAGCCCCTGCCGCAGCCGGGCCAACCGCCGCTGCTCGTCGGCGGGCCGGTTCTCCAGGGAGCGAAGCTCCTCGATCCGGTCGATCAGGTGAAGGCGCCCGGACAACGCGGCGACATCAGGCTGCTCCGCTGCCTGGGCCGGCTGCGGCGCTTCCATGCGTCCCAGCATCTCCTCGATGGCACCGTCGAGGCCGGCCTGCAGCGTGGTCGAGAAGCGGCTGCCGCGCGCCACGGCAAGGGCCAGGCGCGCCACCTGGTCCGGTGCCGCCGCATCGAACAGCAGCCTCAGCATGATGCCCCAGCCCAAGGGGCCGACCCGGATCGCCTCCGACAGCAGCGCGTTCAGCGCCGGCTCGCAGCCCGGGTGCTGGCGCGGCGGCACGGTCCGGAGTGGCACGGCCTGCTCCAGCACCAGCCGCAGCACCGGGATGAGCGGCATGACCATCGGCACCGTCAGGCCGTTCTGCTTCTGCCAGTCCGGCGTCTCCCA
>CAXTVS010000135.1:0-3661 GCA_964247735.1 uncultured Acetobacteraceae bacterium | reverse complement strand
TTCGCCATCCACAGAGTCTAGACAAACCCATAGCCAATCCGACAGCCTGCTAGGCTGTAGCGTTCATCCGACCATGGCCAGCACGCCCACCTCCGGTGCCGCACCAGGGGCTTCCGCATGTGGCTTGCCGGTGATCGAGATCCTCCAACGCCTGGATCCGAAGGTGGCCTCGAACAGGTTCTGGCTGGACGAGCTGTCGGGCTTCGCTCGAGCCACGACAGGAACCACAGTGACTCCTTGTCCCCACAGCAGATCCAGCAACGTCCGCTGTATATCGGAAGCGTCTCCGGACAACGCGAGCACCCGGCACGCTACCGAGTCTTAAGAGACGAGCGCGTGCTTTCCGGACGCGTTGCTGGCCTCATAGACCTCACCGGCGCCTAGCGAGCCGAGGAACGCGGCGGCTTGACCCGCCGGAAGCTGGGGCAAGCGGTGCGCCGATACCCAATCCCGCAGTCCGGCGGCATTTCCGGCGTACTTCATGCAGGACTGGAGAAACAACCCGGCGACCTGCCCGCTGTCGGGACCGGCCACCCCGATCTGCCCGGACGCAGGGGCGACCCCCAGGGCGAACATCGCAGCGAGCGCTGCAGTCAGGCCGAACTTCATCGCCATGAAGTAGCATCCTCTACAATGCTGAACCGGAACATAGGTATGCAGCCCACGACCGACCACGGCATCCTGGTTTACACTCGAACGACGCGGGTCGAGAAGTGAGGCGGGGCGATGCAGTCCAGAGAAGAGACCATCACGCTATGGCCTGTCGGCCCGGTTGAGCTCCGGCTGATAGAGGAGAGCGGCTTCGAGGCGTTTCCACCGCGACTTCCAGAGCAGCCGTTATTCTACCCGGTGCTGAGCGAAGACTACGCGGTGCAGATCGCCAGGGACTGGAACGTCAGGATGGATGGTGCCGGGTTCGTGCTGCGCTTCGCGGTCAAGCGCACGTTCCTGCAGCGCTACGAGGTCCGACAGGCCGGTGGTCGCCAGCACCTGGACTACTGGATCCCGTCGAGAAGCAACCGGACTTCAACCGTGTGACCGTCGGAAGGTCAAAGGTCAGTGCCAGTTATCTGGGTGATGCGGAGGCAATACCAGATGGTCAGGGTCCTGGAGCAGCGGGAGGCTCTGGGGGACTGTCCATACCTTTGCATGCACGAGGGCGAAAGCCGCCAGCTGTTCAGAAACAGGCTGATACCCGGATCGCAGAGGCATTGTTTTGAACTCACCCCGGCGACGCACCTCGCATGCCGCCGTCGACGTCGAGGATCACGCCGGTGACGTAGCCGTTGCTGGCGAGGAAGACGATCGCGTCTGCCACCTCTTCTGGACGCCCGGTCCGTCGCATGGGCACCGAGGCGGCGATCTGCTCGAAGATACGATGCTTCAGCTCCTCGGGTTGCTTGTCCCACCATGGCGTGTCGATCACACCCGGCGACACCGCGTTGACCCGGATGGGGCCGAGTTCATGCGCAAGCGGCAGGACCATCGCCGCGAGCGCACCGTTGATCGCGGCCAGCCCCGAGGTGCCCGGATTGCCCATGCGCGCTGAGACGGCGGTGACGAAGGTTATCGAGCCCTGTCCGGACAAGTAAGGCAGCGCCGCCTGTGCGCATTGCCATTGAACCCAGAACTTGGCGTCGAACCCGCTGACCAAGTCACTGCGGATGAGTCTTGCGAACGGGCCCGCGCCCACGCCACCGGACGCAGCGATCACCAGATGGTCGAGATGCCCCACGCGCGCGAAGAAGGCATCAAGCGCGTCGCGGTCGGACGCGTCCACCTGTTCGCCATGCGCCTTGTCACCGAGCCCGGTGATTGCTGAGCCAAGCTTGTCCCGGCTTCGTCCCGCCACGATGACGTGCGCACCGGCGTCGGCGGCGGCATGAGCAGTGGCCAGGCCCACGCCGGACGTTCCGCCCATCACGACGACGGTGTGACCGGTCAACTTCATGGCGCTCGCTCCCGTTGGCAGAAGTTCAAGCAGCAACCTCCGACCGTCGCTCCAGCATCGGGGCCGAAAGGATTATGGACCTGTAGTCATCGCCCGCCCGCGCCAGCGCGGCGTCGTCGAGGTTGCGCACATCGTGGAGCGCGAATGGCGCCTGCCACAGCCAGCCGCATTTGCGCGCGGTGGCCCTGAGTGGCGCAAACAGCTCATCGATCGTCATCCCGGCCGGGATGCCCGGCTGATAGCTCACCGAGGGACCGCCCGTCGTCGTCGCCGCGAGCACCGGCAGACCCGCCGTCGATGCGGCGATATCCGGCTCCCTATAGAAGAGGGGTGTCAGCACCGCATCCTGCCAATGCTTGAGCAGCGGCGGCGTCGAGTACCAGCAGAGCGGGAACTGGAGTACCAGCCTGGCGGCACGCAGCACCCGCTCGCGCTCGACCGCGAAGTCGATGCGGCCCTTGGGGTAGAGGCCGTAAAGTTCGGCGACCTCTAGTCCGGGCAGGTTGTTCAGTCCGGCGAGCAACGCGCGGTTGGCCCTCGAGGCGGCGAGATCCGGATGGGCGAGCAGCAGCACGGTGGTCATGTCCCAAGGCCTCCTCGACTGCTCGAAGGGTGGCGGCCCGGCGGGCATTGGTCCAGATGATGTTTATTATGCTATGCCATTCATGTGGTGAAGCTCCGCAACATCGACCTCAACCTGTTGGTGATCGTGGATGCGCTGCTGGACGAAGCGCACGTCGGCCGGGCTGCCGAGCGGGTCGGCCTGTCCCAGCCAGCCGCCTCGAACGCGCTCGCCCGGGCGCGGACGCTGTTCGGCGATCCGCTGCTGGTACGCGCCCAACCGGGCGGGCTTCGCCGGACACCACGTGCCGATGCAATGCGCGAGCCTCTGCGGGCCTCCCTCGTTGAGCTGGCTGGCATCGTTGCGGCCAAGCCACCGGACCTAGGCGACCTTCGCGGCGCGGTCCGGCTCGTCGCGCCCGACGTTCCTGCCGCTGCGCTCGGCGCTGCGTTGACGGCAGAGTTGGCGAAGCGGGCGCCGGGCATAGACCTAGTCTTTCACCCTTGGCATGCCGGTGATGAGGTCGAGCGACTTAATCGCGGTGAGGTGGACCTCGTCGTTACCGTCACGTCTGCCTCCGGTGCGTCGCTGCACTCGGAGTCGTTCGGCACATATCCCTACATCGTCGTGATGCGACGTGACCATCCGGCGGCAGCGGCTGAAACGTTCGACCTCGACTGCTGGCTAGCGTTCTCTCATGTCGTCGTTTCCGGCCGCGGCGATCGGCAGGGATCAGTCGACGCGGCGTTGGCTCGGATCGGGCGTCAACGACGCGTCGCCTCTGTTGCGCCCACCTTCCTGCACGCGCTGGAGCTTTTGTGCGATACGGACTTGTTAGCCGCATTCCCGACGGGCGTGATGGTTTGCACCGCCGCCGGACGATTGACCTCCCGTCCCATGCCGATCGTCCTCGAGCCGGTCCTGCTTCACTTGGTTCGACACCACCGCACGGACACGGATCCGGCGGTGATGCTTGTCGCCGAACTAGTGCGCGCAGTAGCGCCACGACTATCCGGTCAGGAAGCTTTCCCTGAACCAGCATCTTGCTCAGGCGGCTGAACCACTCGAGGGCCGGTCAAGGCTCTCGGCTGGTCCTAGCACCACCTGGGCACTTTCAGATCATGCGGCAGCTTGAACCGTTTCCGGCA
>CAXTVS010000134.1:0-3966 GCA_964247735.1 uncultured Acetobacteraceae bacterium | reverse complement strand
CGACGCGCGCGACTGGTCGGTGGCGGCGGCGATCCTGCGCGACTGCGGCGTGGACAGGCTGGAGCTGCTGACCAACAACCCGGACAAGGTCGCGGCCCTGGAAGGACGCGGCTTCACCGTCGCCGCCCGGATCGGGCTGGAGATGCCGCACACGGCCTACAACCAGGCCTACCTGCGCACCAAGCGCGACCGCATGGGCCACACGCTGGCCGGCGCGCAGCCGGCCGGCCGGGCCGCGGAGTAGGGTGTCGATGGGCACCAACACCCCGTCCGCGGCCTCCGGGCTGCGGTTCGACGTTCCGCCGCGCCTGGCCCTGGTGGTCAGCCGCTTCAACGAGGAGGTGACCGGCGGCCTGCGCGCCGGTGCGGCGGAATGGCTGGCCGAGCACGACATCGCGGTGCGGGAGGAGGACGTGATCGCCGCTCCCGGCGCCTTCGAGCTGCCGCTGATCGCCCAGGCGCTGGCCCGGTGCGGGCGCTACCGCGGCGTGATCTGCCTCGGCTGCGTGATCAAGGGCGACACCGCGCATTTCGAGTTCATCAGCCTGGGCGCCACCGTCGGGCTGATGCAGGCCTCGCTCGATGCCGGGGTGCCGATCGCGTTCGGGGTGCTCACCACCTATACGGACGCGCAGGCGGTGTCGCGGTCGCGCCCGGACGTGCACAACAAGGGCCGGGAGGCCGCGGCTGCCTGCGTGGAGACGATCGCGATCCTGGATCGGATCGGCCGCGGCGACTGAAGGCCCGGGCGGCCGGCGCGGGAGGTGCGCCGGCCGCCCGCCTGGCTCAGACCGCCGCGGTGGCGGTGCGCGCGGTCAGTGCCGCGAACAGCGCCTTGCCGTCCGGACGGCCGAGGCCGGTGCAGGCGTTCCAGGTCGGGCCGGCCTCGTAGCCGATCGTCGAGTTCGCCGGCTTGTTGTCGCCCTTGGTGATCTCGATCGTCAGCTTCCTGCCCGCCTCGATCTGCCCGTAGAGGAACTCCGGCAGGAAGCCGACCGGCACCACGGCCTTCTGGTTGATCAGCGCGGTCAGGCCCGCCCAGAGCGGCGCCACCCCGCTGGTGCCGCCCACCACCTCCTTCTTGCCGTCGATCACGATCAGGTAGCCGCTGGACGGTGACGCGTCGCCGGCGACGTCGGGCACGCCGCGTCCCTTGCGGCCGCCGTTGACGCTGGGCGGCAGGGTGACGCCGTCCTGGAACGCCGGCACCCCGAACAGGTCGCTGATCCCGCCGCCGGTGCCGCCGCCGCCCGAGGCGTCGTCGTTCCACACCACTTCCGCGCTGATGCTGGTGGCGGAATGGGTGATGTGGGTGCCGCCGCAGCCGATCGCGTAGGGCGAGGAGGCGGGGAAGTCGACATGCGCCTTGCCGTCGTCCACCCCGTCGGTGGCCAGGCTGTCGCCGGACGCGACATAGACCGAGATGCCGAGCTCCTTCGCGTCCTGCAGCACCGAGTTCATGGTGGTGACCGAGCTCGCGGTCCAGCTGGACTCCGGGCCGCCCCAGCTGATGGAGATCACCGACGGCTTGTTGGCGGTGTCGTGCGCCGCCTGGCTGATCGCGTCCGAGAACCCGGCATCGGTGTTCGGCGCGAAGTAGACCGCGATCTCGGCCCCCGGCGCGAGGCCGCCCGACACCTGGATGTCGAGCGCCACCTCGCCGTCGGCATCGGAACCGGTGGTGTTCTTGGCGCCGTCCACCGACACCGCGATCACCCGCGGCACCGCGAGCCCCATCGCCTTGAAGGCGGTGGCGTTGTCCGAGGCCTTGAACCCGCCGCCGAGCTCGATCAGCGCGATGGTGACGCCTGCCCCGGTCACCCCGGTCGGGAAGTCGTACAGCGGGCCGATCTTGTTCGGCTCCAGCCCGGCCGGCTGCGCCAGGCGCGGCCGCACGATCCGGGTGTGCGCGATCGCGCGGGTGTCCAGACCGAGCACGGATTCCACCAGTCCATGGAGGTGCTCCGGCAGCTGCACCTCGCCGGAATGGCCGCGGAACTCGACCCCGTCGGCATGGTACAGCGACAGGGCGGTGCCGAACGCGGCGCCGACCGCGGACGGGGAGCCTGCGACCTGCACCAGCCGCCGGGCGGGGACCGCCTGCATCACCGTGAGCCCGTGGCCCGACGCGTATTCCGACACCTGCCGGATGTCGTCGCGGTACAGCGCCGCGCGCGCCTGGGCCATGTGGGCGCGCTTCGCATCCGGATCGGCGATCCCCGCAAGCTCCCGGTTCAGCGCCGACTCGTCATGCGGCTTCAGGTAGATGCTGGCCTCGACGACATGGTCGTCCGGCACCGCGCCGATCCGGGTGCTGTCCGCGGGCAGCGCCCGGCAGCTGCCGGTCAGGCTGCGGAACCCGTGCGGCGGGGTGGTGCTGGCGGAGGAGGGCGGCGTGGTCATGCGTGGGCCTCGGCGTCAGATGGTCGACTTTGGGGGGAGGCGGGAGGGTGACCGTCCCAACCGGTTCCGTCCAGCAGTCCCGGCAGCAGCGCACGCGCCTGTGTCGTGTTGCCGGGACGTCCCGGCTCGGGCAGCGTGGGCCGGTCCATGATCCATGGGATGGCCTCGACACGGCCCCGGCCACGCGCGAATGGCGGCAGGCGGCTTCCTGCCGGCGTGCCGTGCTGCCGGCCGCGCATCGGGACAGCCTGTCGACGACCACCGGCCGGTCGGCGGCATCGTCCGCGTGATCCGCCGCGGCCTGGGGGAAGATGCGCAAGCGGATGCGGAAGCCATGACGTCCAAGCGCCGCCGACGCGGGCTTCTCCGTTGGATCGCTGTCACCCTGCTCCTGCTGTGGCAGGTGCTGATGGTGACGCAGGTCCTGGACAACCTGTTTGCGTTCCAGGGCGCAGCCCGGACCGGAGGCTACCTGCACGTGATGCTCGCCTCCAGCCTCGCCGGCACGCTCGGGATCGCCCTGCTCGTCGCGATCTGGATCGCAGGTACCGTCCTCCTCGGCGCCCTGGCGTATGTCACGGGAGGCACCCGCGGCTGATCCGCATCCGGCGCATCCAGGCGTCGGGACCAGGACCGACATGTCGCGGCATCACCGGCATGGCGGCTGCCACGCCGGTCCGGGAACCCGCGTCGTCAGGGGATGGACCCGCGTTCCACGACGCCCTGCCGATCAGGGGAAGCGGTAGCCGAAGCCGAGATACCCCGGAAAGAACGGATACGGGTAGTAGCCCGCGTAGAAGGGGTAGGGTCCGTAGAAGGGATAGGCGGGATAGACGGCATAGCCCGGATAGACCGCGACAGGAGCGGCGGTCGTGACACGCTGGTTGGCGGGCGTGCGCGTCTGGGCCGCCGCCGCCGGCGCCTGCGTGACGTAGCTCGCCGAGAGGGGCGTGGTGCTTACCGGCAACGGCAGCAATGGCGCAGGCGGTGGTTCGACCACGCATCCGGCCAGCATGACCAGCAAGGTAAGACCCACGACGTGATGTGCCCGCATGTCACCCACCCCAGCAACGGGGAGAGAATTGGAAGCGGTCCCGCCTCCTGCAATCGGGCCTGGCCGACGAGGAATTGCCTTTTGCGTGAGCCGGGACGGCAATGTCGCTGCCCGGTCCCAGGCACGAGTGGGCCGGCGGCTGCCAGGGCAGGCAGGTGCGGGGCCGGCCGGAAGCGGTCCAGGCAGCGCCCTCGGCTGGTGGGAACGCGATCCGCACGGTTCGCGATCCGGCTGGTCCGGGGACGGTGGAAACGCCGCACGGCGCGGCAGGGCGGCCGGTTCGGCGGTCGGCGGGCCCGTCCCGGGCGCATCCGGCCTTGACGCCGGTGAACGCCGTGAGGACCTTGATCGCGACATGCGCATCGCCACCGTGTGCATCGGCGTCGGCGAGGAAGGTCCAGCCCGCCGTTCCCCGAGGGCGAACCGCGCGGCGCGGCAGGACGAGGAACGGCCTATGGACGAGAACTTCCGCCGGGCGGCGCTGGACTACCATCGCCTGCCGAAGCCGG
>CAXTVS010000133.1:0-4199 GCA_964247735.1 uncultured Acetobacteraceae bacterium | reverse complement strand
GGATGGCGCCGACGCCGAGGACGAGGAGGAAGATGTCGAACATGGGGCGCCCCTTCTCATGGTGGCCCGGCTTACGCCGGTAGCCCGTAAAGGGGATATTCGGGGTTCTGCGGAACGGATAAAGGCCACATAAAAGCGTGTCTGACCGTGCGCCTGTGCCTCAGAACCCGAGGATCACGTCGGCGGCGAGGGTGAAGTTTCCGGTGCTGGTTCCGGCGTCGTAGGGGTGGCCGCCGCTGAACGACTTGTCCCAGCGGATCTCCGGTCGGAACGCCAGCAGCGCCACGTGCGGGATGATGGGCTTGTAGCTGACCCCCCAGGTCCACTCGCTGTAGGTCTGCCGTCCCTCGCCGAAAGTGGTGTTGGGCAGGCCGCTCAGCGCCCGCACCGGATCGAGGTTGCCGGGATAGGCAGCGACGAAGAAGCCGGCGTTGTCGCGATACACCTCGCCGCGGAAGTTCGCGGTCAGGGTGGAGGTCAGGGCATAGGACAGATAGCCGGCGGCCCCGTAGCTGTCGGCGCCGACGCTGTCGTCGTGCTGCCATTGCGCCTCGCCCACCACCGTGAGCTTGGGCGTCGCCTTGTAGGTGGCGACCACGTCGCCCTCGTAGCGCATGTCGCTGTTGGCGGCCGAGCCGAGCGCGTGGGTGGCGTCCTCTGGCCCCAGGTGCATCAGCGCCAGCACCGTCAGGGCGCCGCCGGCGAGGTTGTTCAGCCCGACGCCGAACAGCCCGGCCGGCTCGGCGTTGTTGTCGCCGCCGTCGAAGGTGGTGCTTTCCCCGGTGTCGACCTGGCCGTAGAGGTCGAGCGTCGGGTTCACGTGGGCGATCGCCTGCAGCCCGGTGTGCTGGAACGGGCCGAAGTTGAACAGGTAGGAGTGCGAGTAGAACGGGTTGGTGCTCGGGTCGATGGTCTCGTAGCCGATGGGCGTGACGAACTGCCCGAGCTTGAGGTCGATGCCGCCGCGCACCATCCAGGGCGCATGCAGCAGCAGGTCGGCCTGCAGCACGGTGAATTGGTTGCGGTCGCTGGTGAGGGCGTTGAACTCGCCCAGGTAGTGGGTGTAGCGCACGTCCGAGCCGTAGGTGCCCTGCACGATGAAGCCGGCGTCGTAGCCGGCAGCCGAGCTGTCGATCGGGCGGGTGGCGGTGAGCTGGATCTGGTTCAGCAGCACGGTGTTGGCCTTGTCGTCGAACAGGCGGCCATAGTTCAGCCCGTCCGCCGGCCGGTCGAAGTTGCCGGTGATGCCGGCGTCGAGCTGCGCGCCGAAGGTGACGGTGCTCCACCAAGTCTTGGGCGCGGCAGGGGCCGGCGCGGTCGCGGGGACCAGCGTCGCCGGCGGGGCTCCGGCTGGCGCGGGTTTGGCGCCCGGCAGCACAACCTGCGATCCGTCCGGCGCGGTCTGCGCACGTGCGGCCTGGATGCAAGCCGTCATCACCGTGGCGCAGGCCAGCACCACCGCGGTCTCGATCGCCGCCCGTGCTGGCGTGGGCCACATGGTCCGGTGGAACCGGGAAGAAGGTCGTTTCTGGGTCATGCTCGCCATCCAATCTGCGTCGGTGCGGCGGCCCGGGCGCAGGATCGGCTGGCGCAGGGTCGATCCGCCGGCCCATAGGCCGCAGGACGGCATAAGCCCGCGATCGGAAAATGCGGCGTTCGCATAAAGGCGTCATAAGGATGAGGGGGTTCCGGCTGCCGCCTGCACCGGTAGACGGCTTTTATCGGCTGTTTATGCGCGACGCCGCAAGCCGTATCGAACCTTTATGGATCCGCGTCGCATGAATGGCGCATCCGGCAGCGTTCCATGCGCCGGTGGAGAACGACAGCAATGAGTGAGACGCTTCGTGATCGTCGCCTGCGCTATGCACGGACGATCCTGCAGTCACGCCGCAGCGCGGTGGCGTTGCTGGGTGAGAATTCGGCTCTGGAGGGCCTGCGCGTGCTGGTGCTCGGGACCGCGGCGGCCGACACGCTGTGCGCGCTGATGCACACCGAATGCCGCAAGGCCGAGGCGCGGCTGCCGGAGGCGCATGTCGAGGCGCGGTCTGCCGATCTGGTGCTGGCGCCGCACGTGACGCTGGTCACGATCAACCAGGTGATCAACCAGGCGATGCGCGCGCTGGATCATTACGGCCGCATCGTCATCGCGGTGCCGCCGCACGAGCGCGACTTCGTCGACGTGACGATCGGGACCCTGGTGCGGTCCGGGTTCGAGGTGCCCCATCTCCGGTCCGAAGGCGACCAGAAGACGATCCATGCCCTGCGCGGGGAGATCAGGAGCCGGGCCTGACGGCGCAGCCGACCGACCAGCCTGGTCGAGGCCGGTTTGGACGCCGAGGCCGACATGTATGACCTGCGTCACCAGAACCGCATCGCCAGCAGAGCGGTCGGCATCGTTTGCGCTGTATCGGCCGGCTGGCCGACATGCTCACGCTCTACGTGGGCTGTCCCCGGCGAACAATAAACCTGACCCTTCCTCGAGCCGAAGCGGAGCGATCGGCGACAAGCGCGGTCGCATGGTCGCGGCCTTCCGGTGTTCCGGGCAGATGGCGAATGACGGCAGTCAGCGCGATACGTTTTACGGCTGCCGACCTGTCCTTGACGCCGCGGGCGATCAGCCCCTCCCTCGGGAAAGCGATTGTCTAGGGGCGGTGGTCGAAGACGGCGACTCTGCGCCCTACGCCCATGGGCTTGTCGATCCACTGCCAGGCGGAACCGCACGGCCATTCGGCTTCGCCGTTGACCAGGGCATCCAACGCGACAGCACGGACAGCGGATTGCAGCGACTCGAACGCGATCCGCGCGAGATGAGGATCGAGTGCGGGCAGGCGAAGCGCCTGGCGGAGTATCGACGCCAGCCGCCCGGTCGTACCGCCAGTGACTAGGCGGGACAGGTGTTCCGCAACGTCATCGCGAGCAAGCGCGCGATCGAGGATTGCGCGCTCGTCGGTCCAGCGGCGCCAGCTCGTCTGCTTTGTCAATAGCGCCGTCGCCGCCTGCGCGACGACAGCTGGAGCGGTTGCAGGGAATGACCGGTCCGCGCAGCGGCCGCCGCATCACGAACGGGCGCCGCCCAATCGTTCAGCCGCCACAGAACGGCGGCGAACAGGAACGGGGTCGGCAAGCCGCCCGTGATCCTGAGGAGCGCTGCCTCGCGCAGACGGCCATCGCGGTGGAACAGGAACAGGTATTCAAGGCCCGGCGTCCGGAGCAGTTGCTCGGCATCGGTTGAACAACGGGACAGCCGGCGATCCGGGACGGGCCGAGGCGTGCAGCAACAAAGGTTGGCTGCAGTCGCTATCGCCCCGTCCGCTTGGACGACCTGACCGGGCGGCAGCTCGGCAAGCAGGCTGAGCGACGCATCCAGCTCAGCGCCCAGCTTGTTTCCGTTCGCCAGTCTGCTCCCGATTTTTCCCAAGGCAGCCAGTAACGCAGTAGGAAGAATGTCCGGACGGGGCGGCATGGGCGTCAGCGTGGCCCGTCAATCCGGAATGATCAACCTTTGTGCTGTCCGACCGCAGGTAGATGATGCTCGTCAGCCACAGGTTGCAACGTCTGCTGCGACGATCATCACTCGCAACCGATGTACGGTTCTTCCGCTCGTTCAACGCTTCCAGCCTGATCCGCCGAGCTGCCGCGGCGGCGTGTTGCTTGATGCCTCGGCCGGATTTCGGCATCCACATGACGCTGCGGCCAGGCGTCCAGAAACCTGTAGACCGTATTTCGACATGCGACAAACCGTATCGTTATCGATCCATTGATCAGGATCAAGTCTTGACCTGGTGTCGGCAGATGTGTCCGGTTCGGACGGGGCATCATCCGGTTCCTACAACGGGAGCATGAGACGGCGTCCAAAAACGATGAAACTTCCGGAAGGATCGTGATCATCATGAGGATCAGCTTCAGCACAATCGCTGCCCTGGCAACACTGTGGACAGCACCCGGCCTTGCACAAGGATCATCCGCGGAAGCGGGCCTCGCGGCACCGGATGTCGCGGCCGCATCGACCATCGCCACGAAAAGCGCCAAGCGCGGCATCGCGTACGACCTGGCCTCGCCGGCCGACATGGCAGCGCTGGCACCTGGCGTGAACTGGTGGTACAACTGGACGTCGACGCCGAACAAGGGCGTTCCGTCGAACTATCTGACGCAGTATCAGATGGATTATTATCCGATGCTGTGGAACGGCAGCTTCAATG
>CAXTVS010000132.1:0-4250 GCA_964247735.1 uncultured Acetobacteraceae bacterium | reverse complement strand
GGCTGCGCCCTCGTCTGCCTCAGCCAGATCAGGCGGTTCTGTTGGGCGTTCTTAATCCGGGAAAGCTCGGTTTCACTTGAATAAGCTGATCTAAGTTGGCCTTTGTAGACGTAATAATGTAGTCCTTGAACACTTCCGGAGGCACGAGTCAGGATTAAATATCCCGGCTTGGCAAAGGCTTTATGGATTTACCTCCAACCGCCCATGCCGCAATCGCGGCAGCACGTGCCGCGCAAACAAGTCGCACTCCGCCGCGTGCGGATACCCCGACAGGATGAACGCCTCGATCCCCAACCGCCGGTACGCGTCCAGCTTCGCCAGCACCTGGTCCGGATCCCCCACCAGCGCCGCCCCGCAGCCCGAGCGCGCCCGCCCGATCCCGGTCCACAGCGTTTCCTCCGCGAATCCATCATCGTCCGCCCGCTCGCGCAGCTCCGCCTGCCGACGCACCCCTTCCGACCCGCTGTCCAACGAGCGCCCGCGGATCGCGGCTCCCACCTCCGGATCAAGCCGCGACAGCAGCCGACGCGCCGCCGTTCGCGCTTCCGCCTCCGTCTCCCGGACGATCACGTGCACCCGGTACCCGAAGCGCAGGGAGCGTCCGTGCCGCTCCGCACGCGCCCGCAGGTCGGCGACGATCGCCGCCACCGCCTCCATACGGTCCGGCCACATCAGGTACACGTCCGCCCCGGCCGCCGCCACCTCCCGTGCCGCCTCCGACAGCCCGCCGAAATAGAACAACGGCGCCCGCGATCCCGCAGCGGCACTGACCCGCGGCGGCGCCACCGCCACCCGGTAGAACTCCCCCTGCACGTCCACCCCACGCCCCTCCAGCAGGTCGCGCAGGATCGTCATGCACTCCAGCGTCCGCCGGTAGCGCGGCGCACTCTCCATCGTCTCGCCGGGCAGGTCGCTGGAGATGACGTTCACCGCCAGCCGCCCCTCCAGCATCTGCTGCAGCGTTCCCAGCTGCCGCGCCTGCTGCGGCGGCCACATCTCGCCGCAGCGGATCGCCGTCAGCAGCCGGATCCGCCGCGTCAGCGGCGCCATGGCGGCCGCGAACGCCACCGTATCGATCCCGAGCGCGTAGCCCGACGGCAACAGGATCCCGTCCATCCCGCCCGTTTCCGCCGCCTGCACGATGTTCCGGCAATGCGCGAAGCTCGACAGCAGCGCCGGGTCGGGCTGCCCCAGGAACTCGTAGTCGTCGTCGCACAGGGCCGCGAACCAGCTCACCTCGCACGGCGCCGCCGGATCCGGTGCCCCGTCCCCCATCCGCTCCCGTCCCCGCGCCATCTTCCCGCAGCGTTCTCCGCCACACCCACCCATGCTACCACCGCCCCCCTTTGGCGGCGAGGCACCCATGCGGTTCGGACTGATCGGCACCGGCCTGATGGCGCAGGAGCACCTCCGCAATCTCCTGCTGATCCCGGACGCCCGGGTGGTGTCCCTGGCCGATCCCGTCCCCGCCTCGCTCGACTGGGCCCGCCGCACCCTCGGCGACCGTGCCGCCGGCGTGTCCTGCTTCCTCGACGTCGAGTCCCTGCTGCGCGGCCCGTCGCTCGACGCGGTGATCGTCGCCTCGCCCAACCACACCCACCACGCCGTGCTGCAGCCGCTTCTCGCCACCACCCTGCCGATCCTGTGCGAGAAGCCCCTCGCCACCACGCTCGCCGACGCCCAGGACCTCGTCCGCCAGGCCGCGCGCCGCGACGCCGTGTTCTGGGTCGGCATGGAGTACCGCTTCATGCCCCCCATCCGCCGCTTCATCGCGGACGTGCACGCCGGCCGCGTCGGCCGGCTGCACCGCCTGGCCCTGCACGAGCACCGGTACCCGTTCCTGCCCAAGGTCGGCGACTGGAATCGCTTTGCCGCCAACACCGGCGGCACCATGGTCGAGAAGTGCTGCCACTTCTTCGACCTGATGCGACTCATCGTCGGCGCCGAGCCGGTGCGCGTGCACTGCTCCGGCGCCATGGACGTGAACCACCGCGGCGAGCGCTACGACAACCGCATCCCCGACATCATCGACAACAGCTTCACCACCGTCGACTTTGCCAACGGCGTGCGCGCCATGCTCGACCTGTGCATGTTCGCGGAGGGCGCGGAGGAACAGGAACAGCTGGTGGCGATCGGCGACGCCGCCAGGCTCGAGGTCGGCATCCCCGGCGGCCTGCTCACCCTCAGCCCGCGCGTCCCCCTCGGAGCACCCAGGCGCGTCGAGCGCGAGCCCATCCCCGTCGACCCCGCGGTGCTCGCCGCCGGCCACCACCACGGCGCCACCTTCTTCCAGCAGCGCGCCTTTCTCGACGCCGTCGTCGGCCGCGCCCCGGTGCAGGTCACCGCCCATGATGGCCTGATGGCCGTCGCCATGGGCCTCGCCGCCGAGACCAGCGCCCGCGAGCACCGCGTGGTAAAGATGGAGGAGCTGCTGCGCTAGGACGCGGCATCAGGAGCCAGGTCGATCGGGCAGCGTGTTCCGACGCATCGGCACCGGATGCCGGATCGTGCCGTGCAGAACCGCCGTGTCCCCCCGCGCCGTCCGGATCGCAGGCCGGCCGATCGCCCGGAACCCCGGAAAGGCGGTTCGGTGTCGATCGGGAGGCGGTGCCTCGACAACCAGGCACCTCCTGTCCTGAACGGCTCCCCTCCCCACCAACCGGCCCATGTGCTTTCGTGGGCTGCCGCAACGGAAGGGTTGTGCCGTGACCAACTACGTCTTCGACGCGAATCCTGATGACGAGGCCGTGGACTGGGACAACCCATCGAGCTGGTACGGCGGCATCGTGCCGGACGGTGCCGACGCGCAGGTGTTGGTCCCGACCGTCACCTACACCAGCGGCGGCGCCATCTACGCCTCCATCATCACGATCGGGTCCGGCGAAAGCTACGCCGTCCAGTCCGTCACCATCGCCAACAACTCCCTGTCCCTGATCGGCAACCTGTCGATCAGCGGCGTCCTTGACCTCCAGACCGGCGGCGAGGTCGACCTCTTCGGCGGCACGTTGAGCTTCGGGGCACTGGACGACGACAACGCCCGCCTCCAGGGCTACGGCCAGATCGTGGCAGGCACGCTGGACAACACCGGAACGATCGACGGCGGAGGCGGCCAGGGCGGCGGGCTGGTCATCGACGCCGCGACCTTCAGCAACTCCGGCACGATCGGGGCCGACGGCTCCGACATCACGACCGCCTCCTCCGCCGCCACGACGGTGACGATCCACGCCACGGTCGACCCCGACCTGGTGGACGGCACGCTCGACGGCGGCGGCACCTATAGCGCCGGCTATGGCGGCATCCTCGACCTCGACCTCGGCGGCGTGATCACCACCGACGCCGCGACCATCGAGATCGAGAAGGCCGACGCCAACGGCCTGACCGGACAGATCAACAGCTTCGACGCCGCCACCGGCACCTACCTTTCCCTGCAGACCACGCTCACGACGATCGCCGCTGCCGGCCACCTTGTGGTCGACAACACCGACTACACGACGTCGAACGCGTTCCGCATCGACGGCGAGCTCACCCTGGCCGCGACCGGCGGCGGCCCCGGCAGCTTCACCGCGCCCGTGCTGACGATCGACGCCGGAGGCACGATCGACGGCGTCGGCACGGTGGCGGCGACATCGATCGTGAACGACGGCGTCATCCTGTCCGAGATCCCCGCCGCCACCGACCCGTCGACCGCAGCGCAACCGGGCGACCTGGTCCTGGACGGCCCGATCAGCGGCACCGGCACCCTGGAGGTGGGCGCCGGGATCGTCTCCTACCAGTACGGGATCCACCCGCCGCAGCGCGTGGTGCAGCACGCGACCCTGGAGCTCGCCGGCCCCACCGCGCAGGACGTCCTGTTCGCCGACGACACCGGCATCCTGGTCCTCGACGACCCGGCCAGCTTCTCCGGCACCATCACCGCCCAGTTCCCGGCGCCGGACGAGGACACGGTCGTCCTGGACGGCGTCTCGCTCGGCGACGTCACCGCCTACGACTACGCCGGCAACACCAGCGGCGGCATCCTGACCATCGACGAGGGCCAGACCAGCCAGACCCTCGCCTTCGCCGGCGACTACACCACGGCCAGCTTCCTGCTGTCGGCCGGCGCGCAGCTCCTGTCGAACTCGCCGCCCAGCCTGGACGTCTCCATCGCGTGCTACGCCCGCGGCACCGCCATCCGCACCGACCACGGCAACGTTGCCGTCGAGACGCTGAAGATCGGCGACCGCGTCGCAACCTTCACCGGCGACGCACGA
>CAXTVS010000131.1:0-4261 GCA_964247735.1 uncultured Acetobacteraceae bacterium | reverse complement strand
ACCAAAGCCAAAACCGTCAACGCCGGCTGAACTAAAGCGCCAAACCGTAAGAACCGCCCCGGCTGCGCCTGCCGGTGCAGCCAGGCACCCAGCGTCGAGGAGGCTGGCTGGACGGCGGTCGGGTAACCACTCATGCGGCGGACCTGGGGCAGGAGGCGAAGCGCGGGCAGGGTGGCCCGTGCTCCCGATGGCCGGTTTCCGAGCATAATCGGACACTGTCGGCTCCGGGGCAAACGGAACTTCACGGTCACGCCCGAACCGGCTTCGGCCGTGCCTCGCGTGAGCGATTGGCCTATGGTCGAAGGCCCTCACGGCCAGCGACCAGGATCGATCATGCTGTTTGCCATCATCTGCACCGACCGACCGAACAGCCTGGATGCCCGCCTGGCGGCACGGGAGGCTCACCTGCGCTACGTCGCGACCTATGCCGACCGCGTGATCCAGGGGGGGCCGCTGCTGGACGGCAACGGGCGGGCATGCGGCAGCCTGCTGGTCGTCGACGTGGAGGACCGGGCGGCCGCAGAGGGATTCGCCGCCAGCGATCCCTACGCCGCGGTGAACCTGTTCGAGAGCGTGGTCATACGCGGCTACCGCAGCGTCTTCCGCGACGGCGCCATGACGGACTGAGGCGGATGCCCGCCTGGCTGGTCAAGTCGGAGCCGGACGCCTTCTCCTGGCAGCAGCAGGTCGAGCACGGGGTCGAACCCTGGACCGGAGTCCGCAACCACCAGGCGAAGCGGAACCTGAAGGCGATGCGAGTCGGCGAGATGGCGTTCTTCTACCATTCCGGCGCGAGCCGCGAGCTTGTCGGTGTGGTGGAAGTGGTGCGGGAGGCCTATCCGGATCCCACTGCCACAGAGGGGGAATGGGTCTGCGTCGACGTCCGGGCGGTTGGACCGTTGCCCAGGCCTGTCAAGCTCGCGGAGATCAAGTCCGCGCCGGAGTTGCGCGACATGGCGCTGGTACGCCAGTCGCGCCTGTCGGTGGTCCCTGTCCGCCCGTCCGAATGGGATTGGATCTGCGCCCTGGGAGGCTGGCGCCGGTAGGACGGCGCGACGCGAGTCGGTCCGTTCAGGGCGAGCCGTCCATGCTTTCGGCCAGGATGGCGGTCGAACCGCGGCCAGGCTGCCCGGCGAAGGTCTGGTAGGTGTGGTCGGCGTTGTAGTCCGCGTTCACCGGCGCCGCGACCTGTCCGGAGAAGCCGAGCACCTGGAACAGCTGGGTGTTGCCGGTGCCCCGGATCGTCTGGTTGGCATCCACCGGGGGCAGGCCGGGCCCGGCCTGGCGGGTCACGTCGCCGCTCGCCGTCGTCGCAGAGGCCCGCGGAACCGGAGCCGTCTGCACCTGTGCCTGCGCGAAGGCCGGGGCCGCGGCAGCCAGCGCGAGGGCGAGGACGAGACCGGCGGGAGCCTGCGAACGGATGAAGCTGCGCATGGACCGATTCCTGTGAAATTGGCTTTCGTGTGACATGAACGCCCCGTTGGGGCATATGTTGACGGCCGACGATCAACTTGACGCTATCTTCGGCAGCAGGCGGGTATCCGGTCGGACAGCCTTGGCAAGGCGCCATCCAAGCGGATCGGGTGACGGGACAGGGGACCAACGATGGAGGCGGACGAGCCGGTTCTGACTCTCGGTGCGCGGATCCGGGCGCTGCGTCGTGCCCGTGGCCTGACCCAGGACCGTCTGGCCAGCTCCACCGGCGTGTCCCGCAGCGCGGTGGCGCAGTGGGAAAGCGACCGCGCCGGCCACAGCGCCGGCATGCTGCGCCGGATCGCCGAGGTGCTGGGCGTTTCCGTGGGCGTGCTCCGCAACGGCTGGGAAGGGTCGACCCAGCAGGCGCCGCTGACGCCGCAGGAGATCGCGCTGCTCCGCCTCTACCGCGGCTGCAGCCCGGAAGACCGCTCCGTGCTGATGCACGTCGCGGAGAAGATCGCCGCCTCGACCGAATCGTCCTGAGCGGCGCGGGCCCGAACAAGGGGTTTAGCCGGGCGGCGGTGCAGCCCCGCGGTCTCCCGGCGCGTTGTCGTGCGATCAGAAGGGGAAGACATCGATGAGCGCCACCACAGGAAACCAGCTGTCCCCGACCGGACTGTCGCCGGTCGGCCTGAGCGCCGGCGCGCGTGGCGAGCTGCAGCGCGTGCTGGAGCAGCTGGAGTCCGGACGCGGCGTGCTGGTGCGCCTGGCCGACCTGATGGGCGGCGCGGTCGGGCAGGCCACCCGGCTCGGCGTGCGCGGCCTGGGACTGGCGCCCGGGCTGCAGGCCAAGCTGCGGGGGATCGCGGAAAGCGCCATCAGCCGGGCGTTCGACGTCGCCGTGCTCGGGCTCAGGCAGCCGGCATCGCCGGGTCGGGCCGTCCTTCCGGAACAGCGGCAGTGGCAGGACCGTGCGACCCAGGGCGCGGTCGCGGTGTCCGGGGCGATCGGCGGGTTCGCCGGCCTGGGCGGGCTGCTGCCCGACATCGGCTTCACCACCATGGCCATCATGCGCGAGATCGCCCGGATCGCCCGCGAGGAAGGCGAGGACCTGTCCACGCCCGACGCCCGGCGCGCCTGCCTCGAGGTGTTCGCGCTGAAGCCGATCACCGCGGCATCGGAGGAAAGCGAGCTCGGCTACTTCTCCGCGCGCGCGGTGCTGCGCGGCCGGCCGGTGGTCATGCTGCTGTCGGAGGTCGCCTCGCATTACGGGCTGGCGCTGTCGCGCAAGGCGGCGCTGCAGATGATGCCGATCGCCGGCGCCCTGTGCGGCGCGTCGCTGAACGCCGCGTTCCTGACGCACTACCGTTCCCTGGCCCGCGCCCACTTCACCATCCGCCGCCTGGAGCGGCAGCATGGCGGGGAGGTGCGCGAGGCGGTCGAGTCGATCCGCAGCAGCTTCAGCGAGCGGGTGGCGACGACCTGAGCTCCCTGCCTCGTGAAGCGGTCCTCAGCGCGCGCGCTTCAGCAGGTTGAGCACGGCGCAGAAGGACGCGCAGGACAGGTAGACCAGCATCATCCGGAACCCGAGCCGGTGCACCAGGTGCGGCATGGCGAGCCCGAGCAGGCCCGAGACGGCGGCGAAGGCGGTGAAGATGCCGGTCATGTACATGCGAGGGCTTTCCTGGTTTGTGGCGCGCGGCTGTTCACGCCACCGGATCGCCCGGCGGCAGTCCGGCGCAGAACGCGGCGACGTTGTCCAGCGCCCGCATGCCCATGGCGGTGCGCGTCTCGATCGTGGCGCTGCCCATGTGCGGCGTGGCGAAGATCCGCGGGTGGTCGCGGAAACGTGGGTCGATGGCCGGCTCGTTGCGGAACACGTCCAGCCCCGCGGCGGCCAGCCGGCCGGCCTCGAGGGCGGCGAACAGCGCCTCCTCGTCCAGCAGCGTGCCGCGCGCCGCGTTCACCAGCACCGCGCCTTCCGGCAGCAGCGCCAGCTCGCGCGCGCCGACCAGCCCGGCGGTGGCGGGGCCGCCCGGCACGTGCAGCGTCAGCACCTGGCAGCGCGGCAGCATCGCATGGAGGTCGGCCACGAAGGTTGCACCCGCCTCCAGCTCCGCAGGCAGGCGGGCACGGTTGCAGTACAGCACCGTCATGCCGAAGCCCTGCGCCCGCCTGGCGACGGCACGGCCGATCCGCCCCATGCCGACGATGCCGAGCGTCCGGCCGGTCACCCGCATGCCGAGCAGCTCGGTCATGCGCAGCGTCCGGTTCCACCCGTCGCGGATCACCGCGCCGTACTCCGTCGCCCGCCGGCAGGCACCCAGGATCAGCAGCAGGGTCAGGTCGGCGTTGCAGTCGGTGAGCACGTCCGGGGTGTTGGTCAGCGCGATGCCGCGGGCGCGCAGCGCCGGCCGGTCGACGTGGTCGAACCCGACGCTGACGGTGGCCACCAGGCGCACGCTGTCCGGCAGCGCCTCGACCAGGGCCGGGTCGACCGGGGTGGAGCTGGACACCAGCAGCGCTTCCGGCCGGTGCAGCCGCACCGCATGGATCAGCTCCGGCGGAAGCAGCCGCGTCGTCGGCAGCGGCGGAGCGTCGAACTCGGCCTCGATGCGGCGCGCCACCGCCTGCGGCATGTCCTGGGCGCTGACGAGGCGCGGTCGCGGGCGTTCAGGATCCATCGCCGCCTTCCTAGCCTCCCCGTCTTCCGGCGATAAGGCCTTCTCCGCCGCCGTTGTCGTCGCCATCATCCGGGCCATGCCGCGCCCCGCACCGTCCCTGACGGCAGACCTGCTGCTCCAGGCCTACCGCGTCGGGCTGTTCCCGATGGCGGAGCGGCGCG
>CAXTVS010000130.1:0-4299 GCA_964247735.1 uncultured Acetobacteraceae bacterium | reverse complement strand
GGCGACCAGGTGCTGGGCTCGCGCCGGGCGATGGTGTGCGGCGCGGCCTGCCTATTCCTCGGCTACCTCCTGCTGGCGCTGCCGTTGGATCGCAGGGCCGCCCTGAGCCTCGGCATGGGCACGATCGTGGTAGGCAACGGCCTGTTCAAACCCAACGCGTCCAATCTGGTCAGGCGGATCTACGAGGGCGACGACAGCCGGCTCGATGCCGCCTTCACGCTGTACTACATGTCGGTCAACGTCGGCTCGACCGCGTCGATCCTCCTGTCGCCCTGGCTCAAGGACCGGCTGGGCTGGCATGCCGGCTTCGGCATGAGTGCCGCAGGCCTTGCAATCGGCCTTGCCGCCTACGCGGTGCTGGGCCATCGCCTGGCGCGGACCGGTTCGATGCCGGATGCCCGTCCGCTTTCCTCGCGCACCGGCTTCATCATTCTGGCCGGCGCAATCGGTACCGTCCTCACAGTCGCCCTGGTGCTGCAGCATGCCGAGGTCGCCCGCGCCTGCGTCTGGTTCGCCGGGCTGGCCACCCTAGCCATATGGGTGCGGATCTACTGGCGGGCGCGTCCAGGCGAGCGCCCGGGGCTGCTGACCGCCTATCTGCTGATCGTCGAAGTCATGCTGTACTTCGTGTTCTATCAGCAGCAATCCACCTCGTTGACCCTGTTCGCGCTGCGCAACGTCGATCCCGACTTCCGCCTCGGCGGCACGACGCTGTTCTCGTTCTCCGCCAGCCAGTTCCAGGCGCTGAACCCGATCTGGATCATGCTCCTGAGCCCGGTGCTGGCCTGGATCTACTCGGCCCTCGGCCGGAAGGGCCGCGACCTGCCGATCGCCGCCAAGTTCCTGCTCGGCTTCATGCTGGTGACCGCCGGGTTCCTTGTCTGGTGGCTGGCCACCGGGCGCGGCGCCCCGGCCCGGATCTCGCCCTGGATCATGGTCGCGGGCTACGGGTTGGTGTCGCTCGGCGAGCTGCTGGTCAGCGCGCTCGGTCTCGCCATGATCGCCCGCTACACTCCGGTGCGGCTGAGCGCCTTCATGATGGGAGCCTTCTACGTCGGCATCGGCATGGCGCTCTTTATCGGCAGCGCAGTTGCCAATCTCGCCTCGTTGCCGCCCGGCCTCCTCACCGCAGGCGCCGAGCAGAGCCTGCCGATCTACCACCGGCTGTTCCTCAACCTGTTCGAGTTGGGCGTGGTGGTGACGGCGCTGTGCGCTTCCATGCTGCCGCTGCTCCGGCGCCTCGACCGGGCGCATCACGCCGCCGTCACCGGCTGATGGGACACCCGCTGCGGAAGATCAGCACCAGCGAACGGGCGTCGTGGCCGACTGAATAGCCGGGGCCGGTTTCGCGGTAGGATCGGCACAGGACCGCTGCCGGATCGGCATCGCGGAACCAGATCCCGTCCTCCAGCCCGTACTGCGCCAGCAGCGCCAGTCCGAACCAGGAGATCCCGTTCAAGGGGTTGTCGAACAGGGGCGCCAAGCCGGGCGCGCGGGAAAGCCCGTGGCGCAGCACCGGCGGGAACGGCATCGCGCCCAGCATCTGCAGCGCGCCGAGGCCGGTGCGCGCGTGCTCGGCGTTCACGGCTGCCGCCACCGGCGGCAGCACGGTGGCCTCGTAGCGGTCCAGGTCGCGAAGCAGGGCGCCATAGGCGAAGGCGTCGCGGGCGAAGCAGGCCAGGAGCAGCACCGCGACCCACACCACCGCCTGTCCGGAGCGTCCCGACGGCAGCAGCCGCATCGCAGTCCAGGCCGATGCCGACAGCATGGCGCCGATGCCGACCAGCACGCGAGGCTGTACCACTGGATCATGCAGCAGCAGCATTGGCCCGGCAAATCCAGACAGGAACACGGCTATCGACAGAACGGCGAGCGGCCAGCCACGCCTGCCGATCCGGCCCAGCGCCACCGCGAGGAAGCCGCCGAGCGCCAGGAAGGCGAGCAGCCCGAACGGGCTCGCAGGCGGTGCCATGCGCAACGCCAGCGCCAGCATGTCGTGCGCGTTCCGCGGCAGCAGCCGGACCAGCTCGCCCGGCCGCATCAGCGCGGCGTGCTGCGCCTGGTAGCCCGGCAGCACCAGCAGCCCGGTGATGCGCAGCAGCGCGACCAGACCGGCATCGAGCGCCGAAGCTGCCAGCAGGGCCAGCGCGGCCCGGGCGGCGGCACGTCCTGCCCCGGGATCGCGCCGCGCCAGCCGCATCAGCACGCCCGCGGCGGTGAAGCACAGGAACACGTTGACCGCCGGCTGGTAGAACAGCAGGGCGGCCAGCAGCAGGGCGGCCGCGGCGCCGGCACGCCGTTCCCCCAGCAGCGCCGCCCACAGCGCCAGCAACACCGCCGCCGTCATCGACAGCGAGTCGAACACGTAGGTCATGTTCTGCAGGTAGAACGGGGTGGCGAACAGCAGGATCGCGGCGGCCGCGACGCGCGAGGCCCTGAGCCCGGGAGCCGCGCGCGACAGCAGCAGGCCGGAGACGCCCATCAGCGCGATCGCGCCCAGCTGTGGCAGCGGCGAGATGTCGAGCATGCGGCCGCCGAACGACAGCAGCGTCATCAGCGCCGCGGTCAGCAGCCGCCCGTCCTCTGCCCACAGGTTGTAGCCGACCTGCACCCGGCCGAGGTCGTCGAGCTCGAGATAGCCGGTGGTCAGCACCCGGAGGTAGCAGCACAGGAAGAACGTGACGATCGCCGCGACGATCGCCGGCTCCCGCCGGCGGGCTTCGGTCATGTCCTGCCTCAGGAAGCGTCCGGCGGCTGCCGCGGGACCACGGGTTGCGGCACCGGCTGCGTCATTCCCGCATCATGGCGGGCCGGCTGCGGGTTGCAAGCGGATCAATCCGGCAGGCTGTAGTTCCAGTGACGGAACAGCTCCGGATGGTGCCGGAGCCAGTCCAGCACCGGCGCGCCGGGCTCGGCATGCGACGGGACGTGCGGCCGCGCGTCGCACAGGCTGTCGGCCATGGCGCGCCGGGACGAGGCGGACAGCTCCAGGCCGAGCGCCTCGTGGACGCGCCCGATCTCCTGCAGCGGCTGCTGCCGCAGCGTCTCGTAGCGGACCTCGACGAACCGGTCCGACGGCAGGAGCCCGCTGTCGCGCTGCAGGGCCGCCATCAGCCGCGGATACACCGCCTGCACCAGCGCCGCTGCCTGCGCTTCCGCTTCCGCCACCGGCCCCAGCGACAGTTCGCGGATCAGGGTCGCGAACATGCGCACCGAGGAGGCGCAGACGTCGGCCGGGTCGCGATGGATGTGGATGAAGCGGGCCTCGGGCCAGATCGCCCGAAGCAGCGGGATGCGGGCGCTGTTGGCCGGGTTGCGGATCAGCAGCGGCCGGGCGCCGGCGGCCCGGGTCATCTTGGCGACGTAGCGGAGGAGGCGGCCGCGCCAGCGCCGGAGCTCGGCAGCACCCACCCCGTCGAGGAACACGCCGCGATCGAACTCGGCCTGCAGCCGGTCCGGGAAGTACAGGCCGTGGTTGCACGACAGGGTGGACAGGTTGGCCATCGCCAGCTCGTCCTCCTGCGGCAGGTCGGGGCGGAGCGGCATGGCGTCGATCAGGCGGGTGCGGGGAAAGAACTGCTCCACGAACGGCCGCACCAGGCGCGCAAGGCCCAGCGCCTCCGCCGGCAGCCCGACGGACATCGGTGACAGGATGCCGAACGAGTCGGAGCGGCTCAGCAGGTTGGTGAGGTGGGTGGTGCCGCTGCGCCAATGCCCGACCACGAACACGGGCGCCGGACCGTGCTCGCGACGCCGCCGAAGCAGGAGCCCGACCGCCGCCGCCTCGCCGACCGTGAACGGAAGGCGCAGCGCCGTCATGGCCAGCGCCGTCGCCACCACATGCAGGCGTCCGGGCCGGATGCCGCCCTTCAGGAGAAGGCGGACCAGGGTGTCCGGCGTGGCGCCGCACAAGGGATGGAACAGGCGGTGCGCCCGCCCGTTGCCGCGCGACGCCAGGGCCGGGAGCCAGCCCGCCCGCGTGTCGGCGGCGGCACCGGTCCGGTTCTCGACATGCATGTCCACCACGCCCCAGCGGCGCAGAGCCGGTGGAAGTTCCGGCCCGGCGGATCAGCCGCGTCCAGTCAGCCGAGGCCGGTCAGCCCAGGTCCTTGGCGACCTCGGGACGGCGCAGCAGCGCGTCGATCTCCATCGCGTAGTCGAGCGCGGTGTCGGGCTGGAAGTGGATCTCCGGCACGCCGCGCAGCCGCACCGCCCGGCTTAGTTCGCTGCGCAGGAACGGGGCCGCGCGTCGCAGCGCCGGCAGCTTCTCGTCGATGTCGCTGCGGCCGAGCCGGGCGA
>CAXTVS010000129.1:0-4405 GCA_964247735.1 uncultured Acetobacteraceae bacterium | reverse complement strand
CTAGATGGTAACCTTCAGATGCCTAGTCTACCAGCCGAAGCGGTGATGAGTGAGGACGGTCCCAAGTTAAATCAGCCAGTCATCCTCCGTCAGAACCCATTAGTATTTGCTCAATTTATCTTAGTAGTTGCGACCGGACTGTTTGGTGCTCTACGACTTTCCACGCTCTTTCACGGCATTGCAGTTCTAATCGCGACACTAGCTGTTTGATCCCAGGTTTTGATGGTGCATTGTTCTCCTGCGAGTGGAAGGAGGCATTATGGGCCAAGTTCTCCATGGAAGCGCCACGACGACTGAGGCGGTCCGTCGAGCGATACAGCATAGTCAAGAGAGCCTGAGGAGCCTGGCGCGCCGCTACGGCATCAACCAGAAAACTGTCGCCAAGTGGAAGCGGCGCGGTTCCGTCGTAGACCTGCCAACCGGTCCGAAAGATCCGAAATCCACCGTGCTCTCCCTGGAGGACGAGGCGATCATCGTCGCCTTCCGCCGTCATACGCTGCTGCCGCTGGACGACTGTCTCTACGCGCTGCAGGCGACGATCCCGCACCTGACGCGCTCCTCATTGCATCGCTGTCTGCAACGCCACAACATCTCCCGCTTGCCCGACGTCGAGGGCGACAAGCCGGTCAGAGGCAAGTTCAAGGCCTACCCGCTCGGCTACTTCCATATCGACATCGCCGAAGTCCACACCGAGCAAGGACGGCTCTATCTCTTCGTCGCCATCGACAGAACTTCCAAGTTCGCCTTCGTCGAGCTGCACGAGAAGGCCACCACACGCGTCGCCGGTAACTTCCTCCGGGCTCTGATCCAGGCCGTGCCCTACAAGATCCACACGGTGCTGACCGACAACGGCATCCACTTCACCACTCCGGGCAATACATGCTCAGCCGCGGCTGACGTTCGCCTGCGCGCAAAACCACATCGACCATCGCCTGACCAAGCCCCGGCACCCATGGACGAATGGGCAGGTCGAGCGGATGAACCGGACCATCCAGGAGGCAACGGTCAAGCGCTACCACTACGACAGCCATGACCAGCTCCGCGGTCATCTCCTGGACTTCGTCAGCGCCTACAACTTTGGCCGCCGGCTGAAGACCCTCAAAGGTTTGACCCCCTACGAAGCCATCTGCAAGGCATGGACAAATAAGCCCATCCGATTCAGGCTCAACCCGATCCACCAAATGCCGGGACTAAACATCTAGATGCTCGGGACCTGGGGCTCGCACCGATCTATCAGGGAAGGCTCCGCTTAGGCCGCGGTGCGGCCCGCCACCGTGGCCGCCTCCACCTCGATCAGCCTGCCAGTGTGCACGTCGTAGATGTGACCGTGGATCGCGGCGGCTGGGTTGACCAGTGGATGGGAGCGGATGCGTGGACGTCCTCGATCACGCTTCCGGCGAGGTCCGTGAAGGTCTGCCACTTGATGAAGCGGCCGTGCACGCTCCCACACCCAGGCGCCGAACCGGTCGCGGGTGGGTTGTGCCAGCCGTCCTGATCAACCGTCGCGGTTACAAGGCTTCCTTCCAGCAGTTCGCCCATGACGTCGTCCGTAAAGAGCTGCATGCCGCAGTCTGTATGGTGGATCACGAACCATTCTCGCGTGCCGAGCAGCTTGTGCGAGATCACCAGAGACCGGATTGCGTCGTCCGTAGTGCGGCCACCCGCGTTGCGGATGACGTGCGCATCACCTTCCTTGAAGCCCAGCATACTTGGCCGGATCGAGCCAGGCGTCCATGCAGGTCAGGATCGCGAAGCGACGTGCCGGCGGCAACGGCAGGTCACCTTTGGTGAAGCCCGAAGCATAGGCGTCGTTGCTCCGGATGAGCTCTTCCAGCAGCGTGCCCATGCCGTCTGCTCCACATGCTTGACTTGCGAGTATGTCTCTGCCGTTTATGCGACTAGCCGCCCGCCGACGAGGAGTAGGGTGCAGGCCAGCACCGGCCGCAGCACGACGTCCGGCACGCGCTTAGCGACGAGGCTCCCTGCGACGATGCCGGGGATCGAGCCTATCAGCAGCGGGCCAAGCATTGCGAAATCGACAGAGCCGAAGTACCAGTGGCCGATGCCACCGATGAAGGTGAGCGGCACCGCGTGGGCGACGTCCGAGCCGACCAGCCGGACAGTGCTCATCTTCGGGTAGAGCAGGATCAGCGCAGATACGCCAAGCGCGCCAGCACCCACCGAGGATATGCTCACCAGCGCACCCAGCACTGCGCCCACCAGCACCGTCCAGGCCACCGGATGCCTGATTTCGCCAGAACCCAGTCGCGCGGCCACCGCCACCACTTGGCGCCGGAACAGGATCGACAGCGCCGTCAGCATCAAGCCGCCTCCAAGCATCGCCGAGATCAGCCTGGAATGCCCGCCGCCCGTCCAGGCCAGCATTGCGAGGGTCGCCGCGGTTGCTGGCACACTGCCGAGCGCCAGCCGGCGGACGATGGTCCAATCTACCGAATGGTGCGCGTTGTGCACCGTGGTGCCGATGCTCTTGGTGATGGCGGCAAACAGAAGGTCGGTGCCAACTGCGGTGTTGGGATGCACCCCGAACAGCAGCATCAGCAGCGGGGTCATCAGGGAGCCGCCGCCGACGCCGGTCAGACCGACCAGCAGCCCAACGAGTAGCCCCAGGATGGAGAACGGGTAGACCATGTCCATCACCCGCGCTGTGATAGCCTGCCGAATCCAGGCATACGATATCTACTGACATTGCACGGTTACCACCGCAACCACGACATCTTTGTGTGTTTTGGCGACGTTGGATAAGGAGGACGAGGCCGGTGCCGATGGCTAACGTCTAGGAGGAGTGGACACGCCGCCACGGGTGGCCATGATCCCGGAGCTGCACCTCCATGGCTTCGACGGGCCGATGGACCTGCTGCTGGATCTGGCGGAGCGGCAGCGCTTTGACCTCAGCCGCAACTCAGAACTCGACCTTGTCGAGCAGTTCGTGGCGGCGATGGACAGGCTGGCCGGGCGGATGACGGCCAGTGCCACGCTGCGTGGCTGGTGCTGCTGCGCTCGCGGCTGATGCCCCCGAGCGGCCCGGCAGGAGCACTGAACAGCTCCGCTCGCTCGACCAGATCATCCGCCCGCCTGCATCCAAGGCATCGTTGCTGCATCACTTCTGCCAAACGACGGCAGCGCCTTTTCGAGCTGCTCTACGGTGTGGACGTCGAGCTTGTCGAGCAGGCTGCGCGTGATCAGCGTCACCGGGACCTTGATGTCGTGCGCCGGGGCCTCGCCGGCCAGCAGCATCGCATCCGCGCGGATCGAGACCGCGCCCAGCACCGCAGCGTCGGACGCCGCCGTCGCCACCCAGGGCGAATGCGGCGCCCGCATCGCCTGGATGTCGGCGGTCGAGATGTCGGCGCTGTAGATCCTGAGCCTGTCGTCGAGCCCGGCCTCGTCGGCGGCCAGCGTGACCCCCCGTGCGAACTCGTCCCAAGGTGCCACCACCACCGAGATGCCGGGATGCGCCCGCAGCGCCGCCGCGGTCTGGTCGGCCACCGAGGAGGCGACCGGCGACGCCGCGGTGCCCCACTGCGCGTCCTGGTGGATGCCCGGATGCGCCGCCTTGAACTGCCGCCAGGCCTGGTCGCGCCGGTCGAGCGGCGCGAAGCCGGCGACATACACGTAACCCGCCTCGAAGTGATCGCCATTGTCCTGCAGCGCCTGGCCCAGCACCGCGCGCGCCAGCCCCTGGTCGTCGTGCTGCATCTGCGGGATTGCCGGGTTGCCCAAGTCGACGTCGAACGCCACCACCTTGATGCCGGCCCGCACCGCCGCCTCGGCGACGTCGCGCAGGGTTTCCGACATGCCGTGGTCGATCACGATGCCCTTCACGCCGAGGTTGATCGCCTGCTGCACCGCGTCGCGCTCCGCCGCCGGGTCGCCGCGTCCCTGCATCACCCGCAGGTCGATGCCGAGCCTGCGCGCCTGCCGACGCGCCCCCGCCTCGAAGGACTGGAAGAAGTCGCCATCCGACAGGAGGGTGATCAGCGCCACCGGAACGTGACCCTTGTCGAACGGCGGTGGCGCGCCGGGCAGGCCGGCTGCCGAGGCGGGTCCCGGACGGGCGAGCAGCGTGACGGCGAGCAGGAAGGCCGCGAGCGGTCCGGCCAGGGTCGAGGTCATCGGCAGCCTCCTCAGGTTTCGCGATCCCGGCCGAGCCGGTAGGTGAGCGCCAGAGACGCGACGAGCACCGCGCCCTTGATGAAGTCCTGCGCGTAGTAGGGCGCATCCAGCATGGTCAGGCCGTTCAGCAGCACGCCGACCAGCACCGCCCCCACCGCGGTGCCGACCACGTTGGGCCGCCGCAGGTCGAGCACCGCATAGCCGATCAGCGCCGAGGCGAACCCGTCCTGCAGCAGCGAGCCGCCGCTGACGATGTCGCCGCGCCCGACCC
>CAXTVS010000128.1:0-4521 GCA_964247735.1 uncultured Acetobacteraceae bacterium | reverse complement strand
GCCACCGCCAGGCACAGGTAGCCCTCGCGGTCGTCGGTCTCCAGCATGTAGCGCAGGCGCAGCCGGCCCACCTGCAGCTCGGCCGGCTGCGGCGCCGCCGACTGGGTGTCGTAGGCCTCGAACGCGCGCGGGCGGTAGCGGCCCTCGTCACGGGTTGGCGTCGCCATCTCCAGCGCCCCGGACTGGCGCGCCGGCAGGGCCAGGAACACGAGCACGTTGCGCGCCGTGTCCGGCACCTCGAACGGCGGCGGCAGGTCGGCCTCGCCCGGCAGCGCGAACGGGGTGCCGTCCTCGAACAGCCCGGCGGCACCGTCGAGCGCGAAGCGCCCGGCGTTCAACAGGTCTCGGGCGACGCTCATGGCGCTCACCCCCCAGGGATGGGTGCGCAGGTGGGCGATGCTCTGGCGCAGCTGGGTCTCGGCCCAGCGGTCCTGCTGCTGGAAGTGCTGCGCGCGCAGGAACATGCCTTCCTGCCAAGCGACGCGGTTGGTCCAGCTCAACGCCGTTCTCCTGCCAGGCCGCGGCCGGAGGCCACCGCGGCACCGATCAAACTCGTTTCGGTCACGATAAAGCCTCGGCTTCGCGAAAGCGACGGCCGCGCGCGACGGGCGGCGTCAATCGTCCCGTCCCCCCTGCCCGCGCTGCGCGTCCGCCATGGCCCGTTCGTAGGCGCGCGCGAACGCCTTGCCGAACACGCTGTCGAAGTCGTCCGACAGCGCGTCCACCACCTGGCGGTGCAGGGCCTCGAAGCCGAGCCAGGCGCGCGCCCGGCGCCAGCCCGGGATCACGTCCATCGGCCTGTTCCCGGTGGCGCTGAGCAGCCGTTGCGGCTCCAGCCGGGCCAGCAGCTCGCGCACCGCGTCCTGCATCGCCGCCATCATTGCCACCTCGTGCAGGCGCATGTCGCCGAGCGCGTCGGCGATCGCGACCTCCGGCGTGACGTCGCTGCGACGGCCGAGGTTGAGCAGCGCCGCCAGCGCGTCGTCGTCGTCGGCGGAGAACTTGAGCGGGTTGTTGCCGGTGGCGCGGATGGTGGTCTGCTCGATGCGGAACTCGCCCTTGATCGAGGCCCGCGCGATCATGATCTGGCGCAGGCCGTGCACCACGGCCCGGAACGCGCCGCCCAGGGCCTGGAGGGTGGCGATCGACCGGTCGCGCGACACGCCGCCAGGCGGCAGCGGCACCGCGGCGCCCTGCAGGAAGGCGGCGAAAGCGGCGTCCTCCGCCGCCTCGCCGGGCCGCCCAGCGCCGTCGGCCGTCGGACGGGGCGCCGGCGCCGGAACGGCAGCCGGAGCTGCCGGGACCGGGTCGGGGATCGGCTCGGCCGGATGCCGCACCGCCGCGTCCGGCACCGGCTCCGGGTCGACCAGGAGGTCGAAGAGCTCCGGCAACGGAACCGGAGGCACCCCCATGTCCGGCGCCGCGGTCGCGGGCATCGGACCCGCCTGGCTCGGCATCGCCTGGGGAGGTGTCGCCTGGGCAGCAAGCGGCGGGACCGGGACCGGAGGCTCCGGGAACGGCGGCACCGGATGCACGGCCGGCGGCTCGGCCGGAGCGGCCGCCCCGGGCGGCTCCTCATGTGACGGCGAGTCGATCCATGCCGGCTCGGAGAGCCTCGCCCGTTCAGGATCCGGTGCCGGTTCAGGACGCGGCGGCGGTTCGTCCTCCACGTCCCAGTCGTCCGGCAGCAGGTCGGCCGGACGCGGCGGACGATAGGCCGCGTCCATCAGCCCCCCGTCGCGCATCACCGGGGCGGCGTCGTCCTCGTCCGACGGCGCCAGCGGATCGAAGCGCGACGGCAGGCCGATCCCGCCCGTCGCCAGCCCGAGCGGATCCTGCGGCGCGGGCGGAAACGGATCGCCGACCAGCCGATCCTCGGCGTAGGAGGCGGGCGGGGTGCGGCCATGGCCGGCACCAGGCTCCGCCAGCCGCTCCTCGTCGCCGTGCAGCGACACCTCCATCTCGTAGGCGCCCATCAGGATCCGGTCGCCGTCGCGCAGCGCCCGCGGGGAGCCGCGGAGCGGCTCGATCTCGTGGTTGAGGTAGGTGCCGTTGGTGCTGGTGTCGGAAAGCTGCCAGCCGGTCGGGCCGAAGCCGAGCACGCAGTGGCGCTTGGACAGGTAGCGGTCCGGATCCGGCAGCACCCAGTCGTTGCGCGTGTCGCGTCCGATCGAGAACTCGCCGCCCGACACATGGCGGGTTTCCGGGGGCACCCCGTCCGGACAGCGCAGGATACTGAGGGTCAGCATCAGACAGCCTTTCGTTCGGTCTGCGCGGGTGCCGCCGCACCGGCAACGGGCGCGACCTGCCCTGCCCCGCCGCCCGCGATGTCGCGCGCGCTGCGCAGGAACGACGCCAGCCGGGCCGGACGCGCCGCCAAGGGGCCACGCAGCGCCGCCAGCCGCACCGAGCGTTCGACGCTGCCGCCGAGCTGGCCTGCCGCCGCCTCGGCCGACATCGACAGGGTTTGCGCCGCGGCGGTCCAGAACACCGCCAGCGCCGCCAGCGCCTCGGCCGACTGGAACCGCCCGGCCTGTGCCGCGCGGTAGGCACGGGCCCGAGCCGCCTCGTCCGGCTGGCGCACCCAGGCCTCGGCCGCATCGACCGCCACCCGCTCGATCGCCGGACGGCCTTCAAACGCTTCCGAGGCGGCGGCGGTGGAGCGGGCGCACTTGCAGGCCCACCACACCGCCTCGCGCGGCGGCAGGGCGTGGGCGGCGAGGCACATGGCCGCCTCCGCCTTTCCGGCCGCTTCGAGCCGGTCGAGCAGCATCGCCGGGCCCGGACGGTCCGCCAGCAGCGGGCCCTCGGGTTCGAGCCCCAGTCGCAGCCGCATCCAGGCGAGCGGCAGGGAACGCAGCTTGTCGAGCCGGACCGGTCCCGCCGGCGCGACGCGCCCGGCACCGGGCCGGGTGTCCGGCACCGGGCTCACCCGTCGAGCGCCGCGGTGGCGGCGGTCAGGGTCGCGTCGAGCGTGTCGGCCTCGGCTGCGACCTCCTCCGGGTTGGGCAGCACGGGCGTGGTCGAGAAGATCGCTGGCGCGTCCAGCAGGATCATGCCGCCGGCGGTGGTGGTGACGATCCCCTCCGACTCGGTGTCGACCACGGGAGCCGCCATCAGCAGCGCCGCCTCCGCCTGCAGGTCCAGCGTCACCCCGTTGACCTTGATGCCGGCCGGCGTCATGCGGATGGTGTTGGTGCCGACCTTCAGGGTCAGCGCGACCGCCGCCTCGATCGTCACCTCGCCGGTCTCGCTGGTCAGGCTGTGGTTGCGCGTCACCGTGACCGTCTCGTCGCGGCGGACCACCACGGTGCGGTCGCGGTCGACGGTCAGCTTCTGGTCGTTCTCGACCTCGGTGGTGTAGTCCTTCTGCGCGTGCAGGAACACGAGCTCGTGTCCCTTCCTGTCGTCGAACGACCATTCCGAATAGTCCTGCGTGCCGCCGTGCAGCGTGGAGCGGCTGCGGAAGCCCTGCTTGGTCTGCTCGTCGGGGATCGCGAACACCGGGCGCTGCGACTGGTTGTAGAACGAGCCGACCACCACCGGGCTGTCCGGGTCGCCGTCCATGAAGGCGACCGCCACCTCCGAGCCCACGCGCGGCAGGTGCTGCCAGCCCCAGGTGTTGCCGGACCAGGGCTGCATCACCCGCACCCAGGTCGCCATGCTGGCCACCGTCTCCTTGCGCCGGTCGAACAGCAGCCGCACCTTGATCCGCGCCAGGCTGTCGGCGTGGATCTCCTCGCCCTCGTTGCCGATCACGATCGCGGAGAAGATCCCGGTCATCGGCGGACGGGTATTGCGGGCCGGCTCGCGCCAGGTGGTCTTCTGCGGGAAGCAGGTGAAGCCGTTCTCGTAGGACGGCCGGTCGGCGCCGCCGATCCAGGTATGGTCGGTGGCCTGGTGGGTGACCGAGCGGAGCGCGTAGTCGATGCCCTCGGCCTCGGTGAACGGGTCCTTGGCCAGGGTGAAGCGGAACCCGGGGCAGAACTCCTGGTCGTAGCCGTGGCCCTGGCGCAGCGCCGACTGCGCCTCGGCGGACTCGATCCGGAACCGGGCACGGTCGGTGGCGATCCCGTTCTCCGTGGTCAGCGCCGGCCAGTTGAACACGTCCCGGGTGGCAGCACCGGGCGTGGACAGGGTGGTGGTCTGCTGGCCCAGTACCGGCGCCGAAGGGCGCGTGGGGTCGTAGTCCTGCAGCTTCACCAGCCCGTGCGCGGTGGCCTGCGACTCGCTCCACTCGTCGAACACGTCCACGTTGTTGCCCTCGTGGATCACCCAGTGCTGCGGGTCGGCCACCGGCTTGAACGACTGGTTCCGGTCCGTGACGATCAGGGTGTGTGCGCCCTTGCTGTGCTCGAAGAAGTAGAACCAGCCGGTTTCCTGCAGCACCCGGTGCACGAAGTCGAGGTCGGTCTCGTTGTACTGGGTGGTGTACTCGCGCACCGGCTTGTCGCCGTAGATGCGGAACTCCACCGGCTGCACCGCATGCTCGCCGAAGATGGTCTGCAGGATCTCCTGCGC
>CAXTVS010000127.1:0-4546 GCA_964247735.1 uncultured Acetobacteraceae bacterium | reverse complement strand
GGCCTCGATCACCGCCGGGCTGGTCAGCGGCGAGCGGCCGCTGAAGCGCTCGCTGCGGAGCAGCTGCGGGAACGGCGTGAACAGGCGCAGCACCCGGCTCGCCGGCTGGCCACGCTCGACCAGCACCGACAGCACCTGGAGGGCCGCGATCAACCCGTCGCCGGTGGTGGCGAAATCCGACACCACCATGTGGCCGGACTGCTCGCCGCCGACATTCATGCCGAGCTCGCGCATCCGCTCCACCACGTAGCGGTCGCCGACCGCGGTGCGCTCCAGCTTGAGGCCGGCTTCCGCCAGCAGGCGCTCCAGCCCCATGTTGGACATCACCGTGGCCGCCACCCCGCCGCCGCGCAGCCGGCCGCTGGCGGCCCAGGAGCCGGCGATCAGCGCCAGGATCTGGTCGCCGTCCACCAGCTGGCCACGCTCGTCGCAGATCAGCAGCCGGTCGGCGTCGCCGTCCAGCGCCAGGCCGAGATCGGCACGATGCTCCAGCACCGCGGCGCTGAGCGCGCGCGGGCTGGTGGAGCCGCACTGGTCGTTGATGTTGAGCCCGTCCGGGTTGCAGCCGATCCGCACCACCTCGGCGCCCAGCTCCCACAGCGCGGTGGGCGCCACGCGGTAGGCGGCGCCGTGGGCGCAGTCGATCACGATGCGAAGCCCGTCCAGGCGGCGGCCGCGCGGGAAGCTGGCCTTGGCGCTCTCGACGTAGCGGCCGGCGGCGTCGGTCAGGCGCGAGGCACGGCCGATCAGGTCGGGGGCGGCGAGCCGGCCGGACAGGTCAGAGCCCATCAGCGCCTCGATCTCCTCCTCCGGGTCGTCGGACAGCTTGAACCCGTCCGGGCCGAACAGCTTGATGCCGTTGTCCTCGAACGCGTTGTGCGAGGCGGAGATCATCACGCCGAGGTCGGCACGGAGCGAGCGGGTCAGCAGCGCGATCGCCGGCGTCGGCAGGGGTCCGACCAGGGTGACGTCGATGCCGGCGGACAGGAAGCCCGACACCAGGGCGCACTCGATCATGTAGCCGGACAGGCGTGTGTCCTTGCCGAGCACGACGCGGTGGCGGTGGGTGCCGCGACGGAAGCGCAGGCCGGCGGCCTGCCCCAGGCGCTGCGCCACCTCCACCGTCATCGGGTCGACGTTGGCGGTGCCCCTGATCCCGTCGGTCCCGAACAGCTTCCGCCCACCGCCCATGACATTCCTCCCCGGTCCCGGCTCAACCTGTGATTTAGCTCAGCCGTGGATTGCCTGCCAGAGACGCACCGCCTGCACCGTTTCCGCCACGTCGTGCACGCGCAGGATGCTGCCCGGGAGCGACAGCGCGGGCAGGGCGGCGACGATCGAGCCGGGTAGCCGGCCGGTCGCCACCGCGGCGCCGCCGATGCGGCCGACGAAGCCCTTGCGCGACACCCCCAGCACCATCCGGCAGCCGAGGCCGGCCAGGATCGGCAGGCGGCGGAGCAGTTCCAGGTTCTGCTGCTCGGTCTTGGCGAAGCCGATGCCGGGATCCACCAGGAGGCGGGTGCGGTCGATGCCGGCGTGTTCCGCCGCGGTGATCCGCTCGGCCAGCTCCCGCATCACGTCGACCGCGACGTCGGCGTAGCCGGTCAGCGCCTGCATGGTTTCCGGCGTGCCGCGCATGTGCATCAGCACCACCGAGCAGGACGCGGCCGCCAGCACCCCGCGCGATGCCGGGTCGTGCGCCAGCGCCGACACGTCGTTGACCAGCAGGGCGCCGGCTTCCAGCACGGCCCGCATGGTGGACGCGTTGCGCGTGTCCACCGACAGCGGCACCCCCTGCCCGGCCAGCGCCCGGACCAGCGGCAGCACGCGCGCCTGCTCCTCCTCCGGCGGAACCGGCCTGGCCCCCGGCCGGGTGCTTTCGCCGCCGATGTCGAGGAGGTCGGCGCCAGCCTCGATCATGGCATGGGCGGCGGCCACCGCGCGGTCGAGGTGGAGGTGGCGGCCGCCGTCGCTGAAGCTGTCCGGCGTCCGGTTCAGGATGCCCATCACCAGCGGGCCCGGCGGCAGCCCGGACGCGGCGGGTGGCGCCGTGAGCCGTGCCGCGAGCGGCACCCAGTCCTCCGGGATGGCGCCGGCCGGGACGATGCGCCGGGTGTCCTGCCCGATCAGCGCGGCCAGGGAAAACGCGGCGGGGCCTCCGGCGAGCGGACGGGCGGCGCCGGCTGCGCACGCCTCGGCGGCGGCGGCGCCGTGCAGCAGGCCGAGCGGCTCGACCAGGCGGTCCGTCATCATCGCGTCACGCATCCTGAAAAGCACGCCAGCGATCGCCAGATGCAGCGGCGTTGTTTATCCGACTGGAGCGTTGCATGCCGACCTTGTTCGACCCGATCCGGCTCGGCGCGATCGACGCGCCCAACCGCATCCTGATGGCGCCCCTGACCCGTGCCCGCGCCACCGCGGAGCACGTGCCGACGCCGATCATGGCCGAATACTACGCGCAGCGGGCCGGCGCGGGGCTGATCATCTCCGAGGCGACCGGGATCAGCCGGCAGGGGCTGGGCTGGCCGTACGCGCCGGGCCTGTGGACCGTGGAGCAGGTACGAGCCTGGCAGCCGGTGACGGAGGCGGTGCACCGCGCCGGCGGCCGGATCGTGGCGCAGCTCTGGCACATGGGCCGGATCGTGCACCCGAGCTTCCTCGGCGGCGAGAAGCCGGTGTCGGCCTCCGCCACCACGGCGCCGGGGCAGGCGCACACCTACGGGGGCAAGCAGGACTACGCCGAGGCGCGGCCGCTCCGCCTCGACGAGATCCCCCCGCTGCTGGAGGACTACCGGCAGGCGACGCGCAACGCCCTGGAGGCGGGGTTCGACGGGGTGCAGATCCATGCCGCCAATGGCTACCTCCTTGACCAGTTCCTGCGCGACAACAGCAACCATCGCGACGACGCCTATGGCGGCCCGATCGGCAACCGGGTGCGGCTGCTCCGGGAGGTGACGGAGGCGGTGGCCGGGGTGGCCGGGCCTGATCGCACCGCGGTGCGGCTGTCGCCCAACGGCGAGGTCCAGGGCGTCAACGACAGCATGCCGGAGGAGCTGTTCACCGCAGCCGCGGCGGCGCTGTCGGCGATCGGCATCGCGTTCCTGGAACTGCGCGAGCCGCGGGAGGACAGCACCTTCCGCGCCGCCGACCGGCCGGCAATCGCGCCGCGGATCCGCGAGGTGTTCTCCGCGCCGCTGGTGCTCAACTCCGACTATGACGGCCCGCGCGCCGGGGCGGCGGTCGAGCGGGGGGACGCGGACGCGATCGCCTTCGGCAGGCCGTTCATCGCCAACCCCGACCTGCCGCGCCGCCTGGCCGAAGGGCTGGCGCCGGCGCGGGACGTGCAGGCGACCTGGTACAGCCAGGGGCCGGAAGGCTACATCGACTATCCGGTCGCCTCCTGACACGAAAAAGGGCCCCGCTCACGCGGGGCCCCGGTTGTCCACCACCGTTGGAAGTGGGTTCAGCCCGGCTGCGGCGCCGGGTCGAGGCCGCCGCCGGTCGGCGGGACCGGCTTGACGGTTGTCGGCACCGAGGCACGGCGGTCCTGCATCGGCTCGTCGATCACCTTGCGCTCGACCGGCTCGCCGCGCAGCACCTGCCGGATCTCGTCGCCGGACAGCGTCTCGTACTCCAGCAGCCCGTTCGCCAGGCTGTGCAGGTCATCGATCCGGTCGGTCAGCAGCGTCTTGGCGTTGATGTAGGCTTGGTCGATGATCGCCTTGATCTCGCTGTCAATCTCGCGGATCGTCTGCTCCGACACGTTCTTGTTCTGCGTCACCGAGTGGCCCAGGAACACCTCCTGGCCGTTGTCGCCGAACGAGATCATGCCGAGCTTGTCGCTCATGCCCCACTCGCTGACCATGCGACGGGCCTGATCCGTCGCCATCTTGATGTCGCCGGAGGCACCATTGGACACGTTCTCCGCGCCGAAGATGATCTCCTCCGCCGCACGGCCGCCCATCGCCATGGTCAGCTCAGCCAGCAGCTTGGACTTGCTCTTGGAGTAGCGGTCGCCCTCGGGCAGGCTCATCACCAGGCCGAGCGCGCGGCCACGCGGGATGATGGTCGCCTTGTGCACCGGGTCGCAGCCGGGAGTGTTGATGGCGCAGAGCGCGTGGCCGCCCTCGTGGTAGGCGGTCATCTTCTTCTCGGCATCCGACATCACCAGCGAGCGGCGCTCCGCGCCCATCAGCACCTTGTCCTTGGCGTTCTCGAACTCGAGCATCGCCACCGTGCGCTTGCCCATGCGGGCAGCCAGCAGCGCCGCCTCGTTCACCAGGTTGGCGAGGTCGGCGCCGGAGAAGCCGGGGGTGCCGCGGGCGATGGTCTTGGGCTCGACGTCGGAGGCGAGCGGCACCTTCTTCATGTGCACGCGCAGGATCTTCTCGCGACCGTTCACGTCCGGGTTCGGCACCACCACCTGGCGGTCGAACCGGCCGGGACGCAGCAGCGCCGGGTCCAGCACGTCCGGACGGTTGGTGGCGGCGATCAGGATCACGCCCTCGTTGCTCTCGAAGCCGTCCATCTCGACCAGCATCTGGTT
>CAXTVS010000126.1:0-4594 GCA_964247735.1 uncultured Acetobacteraceae bacterium | reverse complement strand
TGCTGACGATCGACGCCACGCTCGGCGTGCACGACCAGGACCTGCAGATCGCCCGCCTGATCGAGCGCGAAGGCCGCGGCTGCGTGCTGGCGCTGAACAAGTGGGACGCGGTGGAGGACCGGATCGCCACCCGGCAGGCGATCTCCGACCGGATCGAGTTCTCGTTGTCGCAGATGCGCGGCATCCCCGTGGTCTCGTTCTCGGCGCTGACCGGGGCCGGGGTGGGCAAGCTGCTGCCGGTGGTCCGCGCGGCGCACGAGGTCTGGAACAAGCGGGTCGCGACCGGCGCGCTCAACCGCTGGTTCGAGGGCGCGCTGGAGCGTCACACGCCGCCGCTGGTCGAGGGACGCCGGCTGAAGCTACGCTACATGACCCAGGCCAAGGCCCGTCCGCCGACCTTCATCCTGTTCGGCACGCGTGCCGAGATGCTGCCGGAGGACTACCAGCGCTACCTGGTCAACGGGCTGCGCGAAACCTTCGCCATGCCCGGCACGCCGATCCGGCTGCTGCTGCGCGGGACCAGGAACCCATACGCGGACGAATGACGTGCCTGGTGGTCAAGGGGATCGACCGGCCAGGTTCCACCGCATCCGGATGGGCGCCTGCGCGCCCACGCGGTTTGACCAGGAACAGTCCGGTGCTGCCGGGACCGGCGGCGCGGCGTCCCGCAGTCACCCGGACCCGGCAGGGCCATCGTTCATCCCGGATGCGAGGCTGCCGGCGCGTCCGGCTCGGCGTCCTGCGCCGTGTCCGACGGTTCCGTGGCCTCCGTGCTGCCGGCGCGGGCAGCCTGCTTCTCGCGTGCCTTGGCCTCCTTCTTCGCCGCCTTGGCCCGGTCACGCTCGGCCTTCTGGAAGTTGTAGTTCACCTTGTAGGCCATGATGTTCCTTTCTCGTCTGCCGACGATCGTCTGGCGGACAAACTACCCCAGCATCCGATCCACGTCAGCCCATGCGTCGGCCCGCCGGATCAGAGCCCGACTTGGCGGCCGATCTGCACGTAGCGGTCGGCCGGGAGGTCGAAGCGGTCCACCAGGTGGACCGCGTTGCGATACATGACCCCGAAGAGCCTCCGGCGCCACCCGGCCAGGCGCGGCCCTGCGAGCAGGCGGTTCCCGTCCTGTTCTGCCCGCCGCACCACCTCGTCGCGGCCGCCGATGAACACCGCCTCCTGCGGCACGACCGGACACCCCTGGTGCGTCGCCTCCCCCAGCGTCGTCTGCAGCAGCGGGATCTCGACGAAGCCGTACCGGGCGATCACGTGCCACACCCCGCCGTCGTAGCGCTGCAGCGTGATCCGCTGCTCCGGACGCACGCGCGACACCGGCTCGAATGCCACCGTCAATGTCACCACGTTCTCGTGCAGCGCCCCGAACTGGTCGATGTGTCCGACCATGTTCGGCGGGATCGGCTCGCGCAGCGCGGTCAGGAACACCGCTGTGCCGGGAACGCGAGGAACGCGACCCTCGTTAAGCCGCTTCAGGAAGCGGTCGGGCGCCACCACGCGTTCCGCCCCCGAGGCGCGCAGGGCCGCCACCCCTCGGCGCCAGGTGCTCATGATCGTGAACACCAGGGCGCCCGCGAGCAGGGGCACGAAGCCTCCCTCCGCGATCTTGAGCAGGTTGGCCGAGAAGAAGGCGAGGTCGATGGCAAGGAACACCGCTGCCGGGGGAAGGGCGGCGGCCACGCTCCAGCGCGCGACGTGGCGCAGGTAGGAGTAGAGCAGGGCGGTGGTCAGCAGCATGGTGGTCGACACCGCCATGCCGTAGGCGCCGGCCAGCCGGGCCGAGGAGCCGAACCCGATCGTCAGCGCCAGGGTGAACACCATCATCACCCAGTTCACCACCGGGACGTAGATCTGGCCGTACTCCTTGTCCGAGGTCTGCCGGATGTTGAGGCCCGGGAACCAGCCGAGCTGGATCGCCTGCCGCGTCATGGAGAACACGCCGGTGATGATCGCCTGGCTGGCGATGATGGTGGCGCAGGTGGCAAGCCCGACCACGGGCCAGATCGCGACCGGGAAGACCTCGTGCGGGATGATGCCGTAGAACGGGTTGTCCGGCAGGCGCGCCAGCCCGATCAGGCTCGCCGATTGTCCGGCGTAGCACAGCAGCAGCGCCGGCAGCACGATCAGGTACCAGGACAGCCTGACCGGCAGGCGGCCAATATGTCCCATGTCGGCATACAGCGCCTCCGCCCCGGTCAGCGCCAGGAACACGCCGCCCAGCACGGCGAGGCTCTTCCAGTGGCCGCCAAGCAGGTAGCGGATGCCGTGGCGCGGGTCGACCGCCCACAGCACCTCGGGATGGCGCAGTGTCGCGATCGCGCCCAGCACGCCGATCACGGCGAACCAGCACAGCATGACCGGCCCGAACAGCGTGCCGATCCGCGCGGTGCCGACCGGCTGCAGCGCGAACAGCCCGAGCAGGACGACCGCGGCTGACGGAAGCACCCAGTGCGACAGCGCGGGCGTGGCGACCTTGACCCCTTCGAGCGCGCTGAGCACCGAGATCGCCGGCGTGAGGATGCCGTCGCCGTAGAGCAGGGCGCCCCCGAACAGGCCCAGGGTCAGCAGCAGGGCGGTCACGCGCAGGCTCCGGTTCGGACGGATCGCCGTGCCCTCCTCGTCCTCCGACACGGTCCCGGTCACCAGGGCGGTGAGAGCCAGGATGCCGCCCTCGCCATGGTTGTCGGCGCGCATGACGAACAGGCAGTACTTGATCGCCACCACCAGGATCAGCGCCCAGACGATCAGCGACAGCACGCCCAGCACGGACTCGGTCGACAGGCTGCCGCCCGCGGTCTCCAGCACCGTCTGCATGGTGTAGAGCGGACTGGTGCCGAGATCGCCGTAGACGATCCCGAGCGCTGCCAGCATGCCCACCGGCAGCGGAGGTCGGTTCCGGGCATCGTGGGGAGGAGGCATCGGCGTTCCTTGTCGCGGTCAACAACGGATCATCGGACCAGGACGGGCCGAGGGCCAGAGGGCCGGTGCGCCAGGACCGAGGAGCCCGCCTTCTTCTGTGCGTGACGCGACCGCGTCACCCCGTCGACCGGGCCGGCGTCACGGCAGCAGGACGGCCCAGGCGAGCAGGAACAGCGGCGGCAGGAGCAGCGGCGCCGCCAGGCCGAGCGCGTGCGTGGCTGCGCTTCCCGGCAGCGGTGGCCGGGCCGTGGCCGTCCGATGCCGAGGCTGCCTCAGCTCACGGCGCAAGGCTACCGTCACCCACAGGCCCGCCAGCACGCCCAAGTAGATCAGCCCGCTGGTGGCCAGCCCGAGCACCGGGACGATGCGCAGCAGTTCACCCTGTCGGGCGGCCAGGAGCGGGTCCCGGGCCGAGGGCAGCCCGTTCAGCACGATGGCGTAGGCGGTGAACAGGAAGGATTGTGACGCCACCAGCCAGGACAGGCGGTTGATGGTCAGGCCGTCCTCGTGCTCCAGCTGACGGCGGATGGTGTCGCCATAGCCGAGAGCCGCGTCTTCTGGATCGGCATCCATCCGACGATCGAGCGCCACTGGACCGCGCGCGTCAATCCCTGCGGCAGACGCCATGTGCAGGGTTGTCGTTGACAGCCGGATGACGCGGGTCTAGGCACCGCGGCGATCAGACACGTCGCTCCGCGAAGGCTCGCGCAGCGGCGCCTGCGCGTTTGGGGTGGCCTCATCGTGTTCGACGCTCTGTCAGGCAGGCTCACCGGCGTGTTCGACCGCCTCCGCACGCGCGGCGTGCTGTCGGAGGCCGACGTCGTCGAGGCGATGCGCGAGGTCCGGCTGGCGATGCTGGATGCCGACGTGGCGCTGCCGGTGGTCAAGGAGTTCACCGCCCGGGTGCGCGAGCGCGCGGTCGGTCAGGAGGTGCTGGACAGCATCTCCCCCGGCCAGGCGGTGGCCAAGATCGTCAACGACGTGCTGGTCGACCAGCTCGGCGGCGCCGGCGCGGTGCCGCTCAACCTCAACGCCGCCGCCCCGGTGCCGATCCTGATGGTCGGCCTCCAGGGGTCCGGCAAGACCACCACCTCGGGCAAGATCGCGCTGCGGCTGCAGGCGCGTGAGCGCCGCCGCGTGCTGCTGGCGAGCCTCGACACCCAGCGTCCGGCCGCCCAGCTGCAGCTGCAGCAGCTGGCCGCGCAGGCGCGGGTCGGCTCCCTGCCGATCGTGCCGGGCGAGACCCCGGTGCAGATCGCCCGCCGGGCGATGGAGACCGGACGTCGCGAAGGCTACGACGTGGTCATCCTCGACACCGCCGGCCGGCTCTCGATCGACGAGGCGCTGATGGACGAGGTGCGCGAGATCCGCGCCGCCACCAGCCCGGCCGAGACGCTGCTGGTGGTCGACGCGATGACCGGCCAGGACGCGGTCAACACCGCCAAGGCGTTCAACGAGGCGGTCGGCGTCACCGGCATCGTCATGACCCGGATGGACGGCGACGCCCGCGGCGGCGCCGCGCTGTCTATGCGGCACATCACCGGCGCCCCGATCAAGCTGACCGGGTCCGGCGAGAAGCTCGACGCGCTGGAGGACTTCCATCCCGAGCGCGTCGCCGGCCGCATCCTCGGCCTCGGCGACCTCGCCGGCCTAGTGGAAAAGGCGTCCG
>CAXTVS010000125.1:0-4660 GCA_964247735.1 uncultured Acetobacteraceae bacterium | reverse complement strand
CGGCGCCCACCAGGAAGGCGGTGCCGAGCAACAGGCCATTTCGCAGCGTCATGCGGTATCAACTCCTGGGACGGTCGTCGCCCCGTCCGGACGGAAACCGGAGCGAGCGGATCGCCGGCCGCCACGATGGCAGCCCCGACCGTTCATCCGCCTTTCCGCGACATTACACCTAACGCGGTTGTTGCAAAAACCGCCCGGGATCGATCGTCGCGTCGCCGTGGCGCAGCTGCACGTAGAGGCTGGGCCGGCCCCCACCCGATCCGCTCCAGGACGGCATGCGCCCGACCGCGGCACCCCGGGCCAGGTCCTGCCCCGTCGCCACGTCCAGCCGGTCAAGCCCGGCCAGCACGTAGCGGTAGTCCCGGCCGCAGTCGAGGATCAGCATGCGGCCATAGGACCGGAACGACCCCGCGAAGTCGATCCGCCCGGCGCAGGGCGCGGTGACGGTGGCCAGCGACGGCGGGGCGTAGGTGATGCCGGCGGCCGAGCCGGCGTCGGTATGGCTGCCGAACGCCTGCACGATCCGCCCCGCGACCGGCGCGGTTCCGGGCGCCGCTCCCTGCTGCAGCCCGGGTCCGGCGGGCACCGCCAGGCTGGCGGCGCTGTCACGGGCCTGCCGTGCCGCCTCCGGCTGCCGCGCCGCCTCGGCGGCCTCGGCCTGCTGCTCGAACCGGGCCTGGGCAGCCCGCTCCGCGGCCTCGACCTGCGCCACCGCGTCACCGAGCGTGGCGGCGCGCGCCACCGCGTCCGCCGCCACGTGGGCGGCCTGCTCGGCCCGCGCCAGCGAGGCGCGCTGCGTCGCCTGCGCCGCCTGCGCCCGCGTCGCGAGATGCGCCTGCTGCTCGGCCTGCTGCTGCTGCAGGGCCGCCAGCCGCGTCTGCTCCGAGCCGAGCGCCGTTCCCGCCGCCGACAGCCGCGCCTGCGCGTCGCGCACCCTCCTGGCGCCCTGTTCCAGCGTGCCGCCGAGCCCGCGCAGCACCATCAACCCGGCGAGGGAGTCGTCCACGCTGCCCGGCGCCGCGAGAAGCGTCTCGGACGGGTAGAGCGACAGGCGGAGCGCCACCGGCAGCATCGCGCCCAGCGCACGCTCCGCGTCCCCGAGCGCACGGCGCGCCTCGTCCTGCTGCACGGCGAGCATACGGGTGCGGTCCGCGGCCTCCGCGGCGTCGCGCTCGGTGTCCTGGACGCGGGCCGCCGCGGCAACCGTCGCACGCGACAAGGCGGTGGCGCGGGCCGCGTCGGCGGCGGCGCGACGCCTGGCCGCGGCCAGCCTGGCGCTGCTGCGGCTCGCCTCGACGCGCGCCGCCATGTCCCGTGCCGCCAGCGCGGCGCGCAGGGCCTGGAACCGCGTGTCGACCCGCTGCCGTCCGGTCCGGGCCGCCGCCGCGGCGGCCGGCGGACGATCCCGGTGCGGCGGTCTCGCCCGTGCCGGCTCCGTCGCCGGAACCGCGGCGAGCAGTCCTGCTCCCAGCACCGCAGCCAGGACCGCCCGCACGCGTCGCGGTCAGCCGCCCAGCAGCGACCGCCCGGTCATCGCCGCCGGCTGCTCCAGCCCCATCAGCGCCAGCAGGGTCGGCGCGATGTCGGCGAGGCGACCGTCGGCGAGCGTGCCGTTCCGCCACCCGCTCAGCACGAGGGGCACCACGTTGAGCGTGTGCGCGGTGTGCGGCTCGCCGGTCCCGGGATCGCGCATCATCTCGCAGTTGCCGTGGTCGGCGGTCACCAGCAACACGCCGCCCGCCCGCGCGATCGCGGCGTCGATCCGCCCGAGCCCGGCATCCACCGCTTCCACCGCCCTGATCGCCGCCCCGAGGTTTCCGGTATGCCCGACCATGTCGGGGTTCGCGTAGTTGAGCACGAGGAGGTCATAGGAGCCGCCGTCGATCGCCTCCACCGCCTTGGTCGTCAGCAGCGGCGCCGACATCTCCGGCTGCAGGTCGTAGGTGGCGACCTTGGGCGAGGGGACCATGGTCCGGTCCTCGCCCGGCAGCACCGTTTCCCGCCCGCCGTTCATGAAGTAGGTGACGTGCGGATACTTCTCGGTTTCCGCCATGCGCAGCTGCCGGCGTCCGGCGCGCGACACCACCTCGCCGAGCAGGTCGTCCAGGCTTTGCGGCGGGAACAGCACCGACAGCCGGTCGGCCAGGTCGTCGCTGTAGCGGGTCATCGCCACCACGCCGGCGAGCGCCGGCGCCGGCGGGCGGGGGAAGCCGGTGAAGTCCAGGTCCAGGATCGCGTGCAGCAGCTCGCGTATGCGGTCGGCGCGGAAGTTGAACGACACGATTCCGTCGCCGTCCTTCATCCCGGCGTAGCCGTCCAGCACGGTCGGCAGCACGAACTCGTCGGTGACACCGGCGGCATAGGCCTGCTCCAGCACCGAGTCCGCGTCGGCCGCGCGCGGCCCGTCCGCCAGCACCACCGCATCGTGCGCCAGCCGCACCCGCTCCCAGCGGGTGTCGCGGTCCATCGCATAGTAGCGGCCGGACAGGGTGCCGAGGCGGATCTGCGTCGGCAGGTCGCGACGCAGGGCGGCGACGTGGTCGCGCCCCGACTGCGGCGGCGTGTCGCGCCCGTCGGTGAACAGGTGCAGCGTCGCCGGCACGTCATGGTCGGCCAGGATCCGCGCCAGGGCGACGGCGTGGTCCTGGTGCGCGTGCACGCCCCCCGGCGAGACCAGCCCCAGGAGGTGCGCGGTGCCGCCGGTACGACGCAACCCGTCGATCAGGCCGCGCAGGGCGGGCGCCTGCGCCAGCGAGCCGTCGGCAATGGCGGCGTGGATGCGCGGCAGCTCCTGCATCACCACCCGCCCGGCACCGATGTTCAGGTGGCCGACCTCCGAGTTGCCCATCTGCCCCTCCGGCAGGCCGACATCCCAGCCGCAGGTGCGCAGGAAGGCGCGCGGCCCCTGCGCCCAGAGCCGGTCGAAATTCAGGGTCGCCGCCTGGGCCACCGCGTTCTCGGTGCGGTCCTCGCGCCATCCGAACCCGTCCAGGATCACCAGCATCACCGGACGCCTGGCCTGGCGGGTCGGGATCGTGGACGACATCGGCACTTCCTCCTGGCACCGTCCGCGACGGGCAGGAGGAGTGTGCCACCAAAAGAAAAGGCTGCGAACCGTGCGGCTCGCAGCCTCGTCACCGCGTCGAGACGGTCAGTTCCGTCCGGGTTCGGCAGCACCCTCGTCGTCCGGGCCGGTGCTGCCGCCGATCGACGGCGGGTCGCTGGCCGGGAAGGTGTCCTCCACCGCCTCGTCGACCTTCTCCTCCGTGGTTCCCGGCTCCTCGCCGGCTTCCGGAACCTGCTTCGTGTCGGACATGATCGTTGCTCCGCCTGGACGTGTCTCCCAGGCAAAGCGCAGCCTGCCGGTCCGGGTTGCGCCTCGACGCGGCGCCACCAAATCTGCTGGCCGACATCTCGAAGGAGCGCGAACACATGAGCGATCTGAGCCTGGACGAGGAGGCCCTGCGCCAGCGCCTGACCCCGCAGCAGTACCACGTGCTGCGCGAGCACGGCACCGAGCGGGCCGGGACCAGCCCGCTGAACTACGAGAAGCGCGACGGGCTGTTCCACTGCGCCGTCTGCGACACGGCGCTGTTCTCGTCCGACACCAAGTACGAGAGCGGCAGCGGCTGGCCGAGCTTCTTCGCCCCGCTTCCCGGCGCCACCGAGACCAGCACCGACAGCAGCCACGGCATGCAGCGGGTCGAGGTGCACTGCGCGACGTGCAAGAGCCACCTCGGCCACGTGTTCCCGGACGGGCCGCTGCCGACCGGCGACCGCTACTGCATGAATGGCGTGTCGCTCGCCTTCCAGCCCGCCGGCGGCTGAGACCGGTCCGGCGGTGGTGGCGTCCTCACCCGCCGTGGTGGTGGTCGACCACCCGCTGGTGCAGCACAAGCTGACCCGGCTGCGTCGGGCGGACACCGGCACCGCCGAGTTCCGCCGCCTCACCCGCGAGGTCAGCCTGTTGCTGGCCTACGAGGCGACGCGTGACCTGCCGCTGGAGGCGACCGAGATCCGCACCCCGCTGGAGCCGGCGACCGGTGCACGGCTGGCCGGCAGCACGCCCTGCGTCGTGTCGATCCTGCGTGCCGGGAACGGCATCCTCGACGGCATGCTCGACCTTCTGCCCGAGGCCAGCGTCGGCCATGTCGGCCTGTATCGCGATCCCGGAACCCTGGAGGCGGTCGAGTACTACCTCAAGCTGCCGGAGGACCTGGGCAGCCGGTGCTGCATCGTCGTGGATCCCATGCTGGCGACCGGACACTCGGCAATCGCCGCCGTGGACCGGCTGAAGGCGGCCGGCGCCACCCGGATCACCTTCGTCTGCCTGCTGTCGGCGCCGGAAGGGCTGAGGGCGTTCGCCTACGCCCATCCGGAGGTGAAGGTCGTCACGGCCGCCATCGACCGCGGGCTGGATGGGCACGGCTACATACGGCCGGGCCTGGGCGACGCCGGCGACCGGCTGTTCGGAACCCGGTAGCGCCTGCCGCGTCCGGTCGGAGGCGAGACAGGGAGGGGACGCAGATGGCGGATCACGTATACCGGGTGGTCGAACTGGTCGGGTCGTCGGAAACCGGGCTGGAGGACGCGATCAACTCGGCCATCGACAAGGCGGCGAAGACGGTGCGCCACATGCGCTGGTTCGAGGTGGTGGAGA
>CAXTVS010000124.1:0-4718 GCA_964247735.1 uncultured Acetobacteraceae bacterium | reverse complement strand
CGCTGCGCCTCGACCTCCAACCGCAACTTCGAGGGCCGCCAGGGCCCGGGCGGACGCACCCACCTGCTGTCGCCGGCGATGGCGGCGGCGGCGGCGGTGACCGGTCATCTCACCGACGTGCGGGAGCTGGCGTGATGGAGCCGTTCACCGTCCTGACTGCGATCGCAGCACCGCTGCCGGAAGCCAACATCGACACCGACAAGATCATCCCGTCGCGCTTCCTCAAGACGATCCAGCGCTCCGGCCTCGGCAGGAACGCGTTCGACTCGATGCGCTACAACGCGGATGGCTCGGAAAGGCCCGACTTCGTGCTGAACCGGGAGCCGTACCGTGCGGCGCAGATCCTGGTCACCCACGAGAACTTCGGCTGCGGCTCCTCGCGCGAGCACGCGCCATGGGCGCTGCTGGATTTCGGCATACGCTGCGTCATCGCGCCATCCTTCGCAGACATCTTCCACAACAACTGCTTCAAGAACGGCATCCTGCCGATCCGGCTGCCGCGCGAGGTGTGCGACCTGCTGATGCAGGACGCGGCCGGTGGCGCCAACAGCCGGCTGACGGTGGATCTCCAGCGGGAAGTGGTGGTGCGCCCGGACGGGCAGGAGGTGGCGTTCGCCGTCGACCCGCTGCGCCGGCACCTGCTGCTCGAAGGCCTTGACGACATCGGTCAGACCCTGCAGCACGCCGATGCGATCGACCGCTTCGAGCGGGAGCGCGTGCAGTCCAGGCCCTGGATGCAGGGCATCGCCATCGCCTGACGCTCCGAACCTGCAGGACACATCCCGGCATGGTGCTGAACAAGAAGCTGCTGGTGCTGCCCGGCGACGGGATCGGTCCGGAGGTGATGCGCGAGGCCGGGCGGGTGGTCGGCTGGCTGGGCCGGCGCCGCGGCATCAGCTTCGACATCAGCGAGGACCTGGTCGGGGGCGCCTCGATCGACGTCCACGGCGTGCCGATCCGCGACTCCGTGATCGAGGCGGCCCATGCTTCCGACGCAATACTGTTTGGGGCCGTGGGCGGTCCCCAGTGGGACGGGATTGCGTTCGAAAAGCGGCCGGAGGTGGCGATCCTGCGCCTGCGCCAGGAACTCGGCCTGTTCGCCAACCTGCGCCCGGCCACCGTGCTCGACCCGCTGGTGGACTCCAGCACGCTGAAGTCGGAGGTGGTGCGCGGCCTCGACATCATGATCGTGCGCGAAACCGTCGGCGGCATCTATTTCGGCAGCCCGCGGGGCATCGAGACGCTGCCGGACGGGTCCCGGCGCGGCGTGAACACCGAAGTCTACACCACCGGGGAGATCGAGCGCGTGGCCCGCGTGGCGTTCGAGCTGGCGGGCAGGCGCAACAACGCCGTCTGCTCGGTCGAGAAGAGCAACGTGATGGAGTCCGGCCTGCTGTGGCGGCAGGTGGTGACTGCGCTGCACGCGCGCGACTATCCCGGCGTGACCCTGAGCCACATGCTGGCGGACAACTGCGCCATGCAACTGGTGCGCAACCCGCGCCAGTTCGACGTGATCGTCACCGGCAACCTGTTCGGCGACCTGCTGTCGGACCTCGCCTCCATGCTGACCGGCAGCCTCGGCATGCTGCCCTCCGCCACCCTGGGCACGCTCGGGTCAGACGGGCGACGGCCGGCGCTGTACGAGCCGATCCACGGCAGCGCACCCGACATCGCCGGCACCGGGCAGGCGAACCCGCTGGCGCAGATCCTCAGCCTGGCGATGCTGCTGCGCTATTCCTTCGGACTCGACGACGAGGCCCGGCTGGTGGAGCAGGCCTGCGTCAACGTGCTCGGCACCGGGCTCCGCACCGCGGACATCATGAGCCCTGGGAAGGCCCGTGTCGGCACGGTCGTGATGGGCGAGGCGGTGCTGCGCGAACTGGACAAGCTCGTCGCCTAGCAGGCGCGCATGGCACATGAAAAGGCCGCAGCCGGGACGTTTCCCCGGCTGCGGCCCGTTCCAATCGGTTGTCGATCCGACGGCTAGAAGCCCTCGCGCTCCAGGCGCTTGCGCTCCATCTTGCGGGCGCGGCGCACGGCTTCCGCCGCCTCGCGGGCGCGGCGCTCGGATGGCTTCTCGTAGTGCCGGCGCAGCTTCATCTCGCGGAAGATGCCTTCGCGCTGCATCTTCTTCTTGAGCGCCTTGAGCGCCTGGTCGACATTGTTGTCACGGACGAGAACCTGCACTGTGCCATGAACTCCTAATCGGGTGTCCAACGCCGCATTGGGGGGCGCCGACGTGTCTGGTCCGGACGCCGCCGATGCGGGACCCGAAGAGGCGGCGGCTATAGCACAACGCCGTCCCGATGCACAATTGCTCCGGACGGGCAGCATCACGTCAATTTGCTCATCTCCTATCGAGGACGACCGTCATGGCCTTGTTGAAGATCGCGCGCATGGGTCATCCGGTGCTGCTGCAGCGGGCGGAGCCGGTGCAGGATCCGGCCTCGCCCGCGATCAGGCAGCTGATCGAGGACATGATCGAGACCATGCACGATGCGTCCGGCGCCGGCCTCGCCGCACCGCAGGTGCACGTGCCGCTGCGGCTGTTCGTTTATCACGTGCCGGCGCAGCGCAGCGCCGGCGCGGACGACCCGCCGCGTGACGTGGACGCGCTGATCAACCCGGTGCTGACCCCGATCGGCGACGAGATGGCGACGCAGACCGAGGGCTGCCTGTCCATTCCGGGGCTGCGCGGGGCGGTGCCGCGGCCGGCACGCCTTCGCTACGAGGGGCTGGACCGGCACGGCCGGCCCGTCTCCGGCGAGGCCTCAGGCTTCCTGGCGGTCGTGCTGCAGCACGAGCACGACCATCTGGACGGGATCCTGTATCCGATGCGCATGACCGACCTGACCCGACTCGGCTTCGAGACCGAGTACTCGCGATACGGCGTAGGCATCGACGCATGACCAGGATGGCCAGGGTGCTGATGGCGGCGGTGCCTCTGGCCGGTGGCGTGTCCGCCCTGGTCGACGTCGCGAACAACGGGTTGGCACCGCCGCTGGAGCCGGACCTGGCGCGCGACGAGGCGATCCGGGCGATGCTGCCCCTGGTACCGGCACTCGGCTGGACCGTGCGTGCGCTCCGGCAGGCGGCCGGACCGGATGCCGACCTGCTGTTCCCGGGCGGCCCGGTGGAGATGGTGGAAACGCACAGTGCGATCGCCGACGCGGCGATGGCGGCGTCGGTCGCGGAACCCAGGCTGAGCCGACGGGTGCGGGCGCTGGTGCTGGCGCGCCTCGACCAGGCGGAACCGGACCGTGACGCGATCCGGCGCGGCCTGTCGCTGCTGTCGCTCCCGGGCAACCGCCCTGCGGCGGTCCGAAGCCTGGCGCGCACCGTGGATACGGTCTGGCAGGCGGCCGGCGACACCTCCACCGGCGTCAGCTGGTACAGCAAGCGGACGCTGCTGGCGGGGGTATATTCCGCGACGCTGCTCTACTGGCTGCGTCGCGGCGGCGGTCCCGACACCGAGGCGTTCCTGGACCGACGGCTGGCGGGCGTGGCCCGGATCGGCAGCCTCGTCCGGCGCGTGGCGCCCGCCGGCTGAGGCGGATGCGTCAGGCGGCCAGCCGGGTCCGCACCTCGTCCGGCGACATGCGCACCAACGCCTCGTAGTCGCGCAGCAGCGTCTCCGTGATCGGGCCGGGCGCGAACTCGAGCGTGCCGATCTGCCGCACAGGCGTCACCTCCGCAGCACTCCCGGCCAGGAACACCTCGTCAGCCTTGCGCATCTCGTCTGGCATGATCACCCGCTCGATCACCGGGATCTGCCGCTTGTGCGCCAGCGCGATCACCGTGCGGCGGGTGATGCCGTCGAGGAAGCAGTCGGGGATCGGCGTGTGCAGGGCGCCGTCCATGACGAAGAAGATGTTGGCGCCCGTCGCTTCTGATACCTGGCCGCGCCAGTCCAGCATCAGCGCGTCGTTGAACCCTTCCGCTTCCGCCGCGTGCTTGGACATGGTGCCGATCATGTAGAGGCCGGCCGCCTTGGACCGGATCGGTGCGGTCTCCGGGTGCGGGCGCTTCCACGCCCCCATGCCGAGGCGCACGCCCTTCATCCGGTCGGCGCCGAACAGGTTCGGCCACGCCCAGACCGCCACCATCAGGTGGATCCTGGTCTGCTGCGCCGAGACCGACAGCTGCTCGGCGCCGCGCCAGGCGAGCGGCCGGATATAGGCATCGGTCAGCCCGCTTTCGGCCAGCACCAGCCGGCAGGCGTCGTCGATCTGGTCGGCCGAGTACGGGATCTCGAAGCCGAGGATCCGGCCGCTCTCGATCAACCGGTCGGTGTGCTCGCGCAGCTTGAAGATGTGCCCGGAATAGGCACGCTCGCCCTCGAACACCGCGCTGGCGTAGTGCAGCCCGTGCGACAGCACGTGCAGCTTCGCGTCCCGCCACGGAATGAGCCGGCCGTCCCACCAGATCGAGCCATCCCGGTCGTCGAACGGAACGAGGGTCATGCACCGTGTCCTTCTGCGAGCACTCCGGGATGCCTAAAAGGCTGCTTTCATTAAGTCAATGAAGCTGTCTTAAGTGGCGTCGCGCACAGGCTGCACGGGCGGACGGGTTATGGAGCAGAAGACACTTCCGCACGGGCTGATGGCATCGCGTCCGGGTGGCCATGGCGGGTCGCCGGGTGAGAACGGCGCCGGCGCGGGCCTGCTGTTCCTGCGCGAGGAGCAGATGCGCCTGGCCCAGGACCTGTTCTTCTTCGC
>CAXTVS010000123.1:0-4727 GCA_964247735.1 uncultured Acetobacteraceae bacterium | reverse complement strand
GATGCGTACGCTCATCCTGCTCGGCGCGATGCTGGGCTTCGGCCTGACGCTGGCAGCGCCCGCCGCCGACGCGCAGATCCGCGTGGTGGTCGGGCCGCGCTACCACCACCACTACTGGCACCACTGGCACCATCACCACTACTGGCACCACGGCTACTGAGACCCGCAGCACAGAACCTGACCGGTGCGCTGGCGTTATGAGGCGGCCGGCGACCGGTCCGGTTCCCGATCGAAAGGATGACTCGCCGTGGACCTGTTGCGCTGGACCCTGATCTTCCTCGTCATCGCCCTGATCGCGGGCGTGTTCGGCTTCGGCGGCATCTATGCCGGCGCCGCCTCCATCGCCAAGATCCTGTTCTTCGTCTTCATCGTGCTGTTCGTGGTCAGCCTGATCATGGGCCGCGGCCGCGGCCGCAGCGGGCTTTGATCCGGTCCGGCCGGGACCCGGTCCCGGCCGGCCTCAGCGACCGCTCATCGTAGCCGGCCCAGCCCACCGCCAGGGGATCGGCCGCGCAGCAGCACCGACGAGACGCCGAGCAGCAGGACGGCGTAGAGAAGGTCCAACGTCGTCATCGACACCGGCAGGAAGCTGAACAGGCGGTTCGGGGCGTCGCAGGGCTTGGCCGGACGAAGCGGCATGGACGCGAGGCGCTGGGCGAAGGTGCCACCGGAGAAATGCGGTGCGGCGCATTCCGGCAATGGGCTCGGCCACCAGCCCTGCTCCACCCCGACATGCAGCCCCGCCAGGCCGACCGCCGCCAGCAGGGTCAGGATCACCAGCGCCGACAGGGCCCAGCGCACCGGACGGCCCAGGCCTCCCAGGACCACCGATAGCGCGCCCAGGACGACCAGCGCCCGATACGGCCAGCGCTCCCACAGGCACAGCGCGCAGGGCGCCATGCCCGCCACGTGCTGCGCCCACCACACCCAGCCCAGCGCCCAGACCCCGGCCAGAACCCAGAAGACACCGGCAGGCAAGCCGGACGCCACGACGGCACGGTCCCGCACGATCATGCGGCCTGCCGCACGTGAACGGCGTTCAGGACGTCCAGGAAGCCACGTGCCCAGCTTGCGGCCGTCACCCGGGTCACGGCAGCGTTCATCGCCTCCCAGCGGCGCATCCGCTCTGGCAGCTCCATGGTCAGCGCCCGGTCGAGCGCCTCGGCGATCTCGTCGGGGTCGTACGGGTTGACCAGCACGGCGTCGCCGAGCTCGGGTGCGGCGCCGGCGAAGCGCGACAGCACCAGCACCCCCGGATCGGCCGCGTCCTGGGCGGCGACATACTCCTTGGCGACCAGGTTCATGCCGTCGCGAAGCGGCGTCACCAGGCCCACCGCGGCGCGGCGGTGCACGCCGGCCAGCACCTTGCGCGGCAGGCCGCGGGTGATGTAGCGCAGCGGGATCCAGTCGATCTCGGCCCAGTCGCCGTTGATCCGACCGGCCAGCTCGTCGAGCTGCCGGCGCAGCGCCTTGTACTCGGCCACCTCGCCGCGCGACACCGGGGCGATCTGCATGAACGACACCTTGCCGCGATGCGCGGGAAACCGCTGCAGCAGCCGCTCGAAGCCGCGGAACCGCTCCGGGATGCCCTTGGAATAGTCCAGCCGGTCCACGCCCAGGATCAGCGCACGGCCGTTCAGTGCCTGGGTCAGCCGGCCCATCTCCTTGCTGGTCTCGCCCCGTGCCGCCTGCCTGGCGAAGGATTTCGGGTCGATGCCGATCGGGTAGGCCTGCGCCCGCACGGCCACGCCGACCGCCTGCAGCGCCCCGTTCATGTTGGCCGCGTCCTGCTCGGTCTGCACGCCGACCACGTCGTAGCCGTCGAGGTCGGCCAGCAGCAGGTCCGCGCCCGGCAGGGCGCGGAACAGCTGCTCCGGCGGGAACGGGATGTGCAGGAAGAAGCCGATCCGGTTGCCAACCCCGTCGCGCCGGAGTGCCGCGCCGAGCGGGAACAGCTGGTAGTCCTGCACCCAGATCGTGTCGTCCGGCCGCAGCAGCGGCCTGAGCGCGCGGGCGAACCGGGCGTTGACCTCCAGGTAGGTGTCCAGCTCCTCGCGGCTGTACTGCATCAGCCCGAGCCGGTAATGGCAGACCGGCCACAGGATGCCGTTGGAGAAGCCCTGGTAGAAGCCTTTGTGCTGCCGGGCGGTCAGGTCGATGGTGGCGTAGGTGACGCCGCCCTGCTCCACCACGCCCGGTGCCGGCTCGCTGCCCTCCTTGGCGGTGGAGCTGCCGGACCAGCCGAACCACAGGCTGGGCTGGCCCTTGATCGCGTCCGCCAGCCCCACCGTCAGGCCGCCGGCCGCCTGGTTCACCTCGCGCGGCGACGGCACCCGGTTGGAGACGACGACTAGCCGGCCCATGCCCCGGCTTCCCATGCCGTCGCTCCGGCAGGCGTGGCGGCGAGACGGCCGAGCCAGGCCCGGAACGCGTCCGGGTCGGGAAAGTCGTTCGGGATCCGGAACCCCACCCCGCCGAGCGCCACCGCGCCGCGTATGCCGTCCTCGTCGGTGGCGTCGTCGCCGACGAAGATCGGCAGCCGTCCGGCGAAGGGCGGGCGCTGCATCAGCAGCCTGACCGCGCTCTCCTTGTCGACGCCGGCCGGCTTGACCTCCCAGGCCATCTTCGCCGGCTGCAGGTGGAACCGGTGCTCGGGATCGCCTGCCAGCAGCGCCTCCGCCTGGGCACGCAACGGCTCGGCGGCCTCTGGCACCGCGCGGAAATGCAGCACGAAGCCGGTGTGCTTGCGCTCCACGTGGGCGCCCGGATGCGCCGCCACCATCCGCTCCGCCGCGTCCAGCCAGTCCGCCGGCACCGCCGGCAGCACCGCCCGCTCCACCTCCGCCTCCGGCGCGTGGCGCACCGCGATGCCGTGTTCGCCCGCCACCGCATACGGAAGGCCGGGCAGGAAATGGTCGATCTGCGGGATCGGCCGGCCGCTGACCAGGCCCAGCGCGTTGCCGCACAGCGCGCGCAGGGCGCGCAGGGTGGCGGGCAGCCGCTCCGGCACCACCACCGCTTCCGGCGTGGGCGCGATGTCCACCAGGGTGCCGTCGAAATCGAGCAGGAAGGCCGCCTGCGACGGGACGGGCAGGCTAGCCGTGGGAGGGTGCAGGCTCATGACGGCAGAACCGGACAGGTAACGGCCGGGTTCCCGGCGGGACGGGTGCGCCGGCTCATTGCGGCGGCGGCGAGGGCGCTGGGGGCGGCGCGGGCGGCGGGGCGCCATCGGGATACACCGCGTCCGGCTGCGCCGCGGCGTCGTCGGGCTGCCCCGGCTGGTCCGGAGGCGGAGCCTCGCCGTCCCCGGGCGGCACCGCTCCGGGTGCGGCCGGCGGCGGCGGGGTCATGATCGCCGGCGCGTCCGCAGCGCCGTCATCGGCATCGGTCAAGGGCGCGGCCTGTGGTGGCGGGGGCAGCATCGAGGGCGGCGGCGGCACCGGCGGCGGCAGGGGCGGTGCCGCAGGCGCCACCAGGTCGCCCTGGCACGTCACCAGCTGCACGCCGTAGACCGGGCTCTCGAACACGCCCACCGACGGGTCGCCGGAAAAGGTCCAGCCGTTGAACGGGGTCACGTCGGCAGCGCGATGGTCCTGGACGTCGAGAAAGGCGCCGGCGTCGCGCGGCAGCCCGTCCGGCCGGTCCATGCAGGAGCGCACGGTCACGCTGAGGCTCTTGTAGCTGCCGGTCTCGCCCGCCTTCAGGGTCAGGGTCTCGATGTGGGCGTCGAGCTTGTCGAGCACGCGCACCACCGCCTGCGACCGCCCCTGCCACGCGTTCGGCACCGGCATGATCGGCGGCGGGACATACTCGGCCGCGCGCGACGCCGGGGCGGCGGCGAGCAGGGCGGCACCGGCCAGGAGCGCCGGCAGCGGCGGGCGGCGGCTCATGCGCCGGCCGGCCGGCGGGGACCGGGCAGCGCCAGGATCTCGTCGATCAGGATCTGCCGCATGACGGCGTCGTCCACCCCCATCAGCACGGCGTCGTCGAACACGTCGCGCAGGGTCGCGCGCAGCTCGGCCTGGTTCTCCGCCAGCACCCGCAGCTTCTCGGTGCAGGAGATCGGCGTGCCGTCCGCCTGCGGCCAGCGCACCGACGCCGTCATGGCGACGGACTGGACGGCGAGGCAGGCGGGGCGGCGGCCGCGGCACCCTTCTTCTGCGCCGACATCGCGTCGGTCACGCTGAAGATGAACCTGCTCAGCAGCTGTTCCAGGCTGATCGACCCCTGGGTCAGCGTCACCCGCCCGCCCGGGTGCAGCACCTGCTCGGCGCCGCCCGGCTCGAGCGCCAGGTACTTGCCGCCCAGCAGGCTGTCGCTGGTCACGATCGCCGAGCTGTCGGTCGGCAGGCGGATGCCGTCGCGGACGGTGAACGTCACCTCGGCCTGGTAGGAGGACGGGTCGACCCGCTCCGACACCACCTGCCCCACCGTCACCCCGGCCAGACGCACGTCGGAGCCGACCGACAGCCCGTCGATGTGGGCGAAGCGGGCGAGCAGCCGGTAGCCGCCGTCGGCCTTGCGCCCGCTGCCGAGCAGCGCCAGCGCCAGCAGCCCGGCCAGCCCCAGGAGGACCAGCAGCCCGGTGAGGAACTCGAGCGTCGCGCGCCCGCTCCGGCGCGTGCGTCGCGGCGATGCGACAAGGGTGGCAGTGCCGGAGGTCGCGGTATCGGGCACGGCTCAGGCGTCCGGGGTCCAGGACTCGTAGTCGCCGGTGGATTGCGGCC
>CAXTVS010000122.1:0-4989 GCA_964247735.1 uncultured Acetobacteraceae bacterium | reverse complement strand
GGCAGCGGCGCCACCCGGCCGGGCAGGATCAGCCGCGCGATCGCCAGCAGGCCGACCAGCACGGACAGGCCGACCGACAGCCGGGTGCGTGCATCCATGCCGCGGCCCAGCACCAGCTCCAGCCAGCCGTCGTCGGTCATGGTGCCGAGGTCAGGGTTGGTCCGGCCCAGGACGACGAGGCAGGCCAGCAGGAGCAGCAGCGGCACCACCGTGGCGGGTGACAGCGGCTCGCTCAGCAGGCGGGCGTGCCGGTAGTAGGAGGAGCGGAACGGCGCCACCACGAGGGCGACCAGGATCAGTACGCCCGGCACCGCCAGCGGCAGGCCGCGCAGCGAGGTCAGGGCGGCGGCGGCGCAGAGCAGCACCAGGGTGGCGCCCCAGGCCAGGGTGACCCGCTGCGACAGGCCGATCGCCAGGCCGATCAGCGCCGCGCCGATCAGGGACGGGACGTAGTCGCCGGCGGCCTCGATGATCCGGTTGAAGCCGTCCTCGATGCCGAACAGCATCCCCGGCGGCGGCAGGGCGAAGGCGAGGTCTGAGGCGGGCTCGACCAGGCCCAGCGCCAGCAGCATCGCCCCGCACAGCATGACCGCGCCGACCGCGACGGTGACGGCGAAGTCGGCCTCGCTGTCGCGGATCACGCCGGAGGGCCGGAGGCGGGACTCGCGGGCAGGGCCCTGGCGCCGGGCCAGCAGGGTGTCGCCGCGCAGCAGCAGCTCGTGGCCGGCGAACAGCAGGCCGGCGAGGAACAGCGGCACGATGTAGTAGAACAGGCGGAACACCAGGATCACGACCACCGCCGCGGTGGACGGCAGGAACGGCGACAGGCCCAGGATCATCGCCGCGTCGAACACCCCGAGGCCGCCGGGAACGGTGGACAGCAGGCCGGCGCTGTAGGAGGCGATGTAGATGGCGAGGAAGGCCGGGTAGCCCAGGCCGGTCCCGGCCGGGAGCAGCGAGAAGGCGATGGCGGCGGTGGTGGACACGTCGAGGGCCGCCACCGCCACCTGGCCGATCGCCATGCGCAGGCCGGGGAGCGGGACCACGGCCTGCCAGCGGCCGAGCCGGAGCCGCAACGCGGGCAGCCGGGCGGACAGGGCCAGGTAGGCGGCGACGAGGCACCAGGCGGCGAGGCCGACGGCGGTGAGGGTCCAGCGGGGCACGTGGCCGGACAGCATCGACAGCGCACGCGGCTCCAGCAGCAGCACGCCGCCGACCAGGGCGCTGGCGCCCAGCAGGTAGGTGACGGAGCAGAAGGCGATGATGCGGGTGATCTCGAGCGGCTTGAGGCCCCAGTTGCCGTACAGGCGGAAGCGGACCGCGGCGCCGGAGATGGTGGCGAAGCCGAGGTTGTGGGACAGCACGTAGGCGCAGAAGGCGGCGAACGCGGTGCGGCCGAAGTGCAGGCGCCGGCCGACGTGGATGGTGGCCAGGCGGTCGTAGAAGGACACCACGGTGTAGGACAGCAGGGTGAAGCCGCCGGCGGCGAGGAGGCTGCGGCCGGGGATGCGCAGCATGCTGTCGCGGATCGCGAGGAGGCTGAGGTGGCGGAACTCCTTTTGCACCGCGTACAGGGCGGCCACCAGGAGGACCAGGCCGAGCAGCGGCGGCAGGCGGCGCACGAGGCGCTGCCAGGCCGGCCGGCAGGCCGGCTCGGAGGCGGCGGGCGGACGCACGAGCATGCGGGGTTCCCGCCGGCCCTCAGGGGCCCGTGCGGGTCAGCGCGGCCTCGATCAGCGCCACGGTGTCCGCGACGCCGAAGAGGGCGACGAAGATGCCGAAGCGCGGGCCCTCCTTCTGGCCGAGCAGGACCTCGTACAGGCAGCCGAACCAGGCGCGCAGCTCGGGGAAGTGGTGCCGGTGGCCAACCGCGAACACCAGGTTCTGCAGGGCTTCCGCGTCGGCGGCGGCTTCCGGGCCAGCCCCCTTCAGGGTCTCGGCCAGGTCGACCAGAGCGGCGCGCTCGCGGGCGTCGGGGGCGCGGAAGGTCTTCGCCGGGCGGACGAAGTCGCGGTAGTAGGCGACGGCGTGCTCGACCAGGCGGGCCAGCAGCGGGTCGGTGTCCGGGGAGGTGCCGGGGCGGTAGCGGTCGAGGAAGCCCCACAGCACGTCGGAGGTGTCGGCGTTGGCGACCGAGGCGAGGTTGAGCAGCATGCCGAACGAGACCGGGCTGCCGGCGCCGGGGGTGGCGCCGCGGTCGATGAACCAGGCGGGATTGGCCTGGAGGGCGAGCGACTGGGCGGGGTCGGCGGCCTGGGCGGCAGCCTGCTGGGCGGCCCTGGCGCGGTTGGCCAGGTACTCGTCGGCGGCGCGGGGGATGACGTCGAAGAACAGGCGCTTGGCGCGGGTGGGCTGGTTGAACATGTACTGGGCCAGGGATTCGGCCGGGGCGTAGCGCAGCCATTCCTCGACCGACAGGCCGTTGCCCTTGGACTTGCTGATCTTCTGGGCGTGCTCGTCGAGGAACAGCTCGTAGGTCAGGGTCACGGGGGGCTCGGCGCCGAGCACGCGGCAGATCCTGGAGGACAGGCGGACGCTGTCGATGAGGTCCTTGCCGGACATCTCGTAGTCGACGCCCAGCGCGACCCAGCGCATGGCCCAGTCGGCCTTCCATTGCAGCTTGGCGTGGCCGCCGGTGACGGGGGTCTCGAAGAGGCGGCCGGTGTCGTCGCGCCAGCGGACGGTGCCGGCGGCGGGGTCGACGGCCTCGATGCGGACCTGCATCACCACGCCGGTCTCGGGGTGGAGCGGCAGGATCGGGGAGTAGGTGGCGCGGCGGTCGGGGCCGAGGGTGGGGGCGATCACGGCGACGATCTCGTCGTGCACGGCCAGCACGCGGCGCAGGGTCTCGTCGAAGCGGCCGGCGCGGTAGTACTCGGTGGCGGAGGCGAACTCGCAGGCGAAGCCGAAGCCGTCGAGGAAGGCGCGCAGGCGGGCGTTGTTGTGGGCGCCGAAGCTGTCGTGGGTGCCGAACGGGTCGGGCACGGCGGTCAGGGGGCGGCCGAGAAAGCCGGCCAGCATGTCGCGGTTGGGGACGTTGTCGGGGACCTTGCGCAGGCCGTCCATGTCGTCGCTGAAGGCGAGGATGCGGGCCGGGCGGCCGGTGAGCGCGGTGTACGCCTGGGCGACCCAGCTGGTGCGGGCGACCTCGCCGAAGGTGCCGATGTGCGGCAGGCCGGAGGGGCCGTAGCCGGTTTCCAGCAGCGGGATGGCGTCCGGGCCCTTGAGCTGCATGCGGGCGGCGAGCTTCGCGGCCTCCTCGAACGGCCAGGCCTTCGGCAGCGGCGCGTGGTCGGCGGACGGGCGGGGCGGTGTCTGGACGGCGGAGGACATCGCCAAAGGTTAGCCCAGATGGATGCGAGCGGGAACGGCGGGGTGGACCCGGGCGGGATGTGGCGGGGGCTGGGGATCGGCTCGGGGTGGCGGGAGGCTGGACGGGGCCGGTCAGGAAGCGGTCACGGATGCCCGGTGGTGGGGAGATGCGGGCGGCAGGCAGCGTGCGAGGGGTGGTCGGACCGGGGACGGGTCGGCGGTGGTGGCCGGTCGGCATGGGGGCGGTCTCCGGGATCGGTGCCGGAGACTACGCTGTCCCAAGGAGGGAATGCAGCGGATTTCGTGCGGAAGAGGGCTCGACGGGAGGCGTGGGGACAGGTGAGCGTGGTGTCATGAAGTGGTGTCACGATCCGGTCCTGAAGGTGCTGCGGCGGGATCCGCCGGCCCGGGGCGTGTCGTGGGATTCGCTGATCCTGGCGCTGGTGGGAACGGGGTATCGGGTGGTGGAGACGGAGGGGTTCCACATGTCGGTCGAGCACAAGGGGCGGCTGGCGCGGTTCCATCATGCGATCGGGAATGCGCGGACGTATCAGCTGGTGGCGCTGCGGGCGTTCCTGGAGGACGCGGCATGACCGTGCTGCGGCGGCAGGGGTACGTGGCGAAGGTGGAGTTCAACGCGCGCGACCAGATGTTCGTGGGGCGGGTGCTGGGGATCGACGACGTGGTGGGGTTCCACGGGGCGAGCGTGGACCTGCTGAACAAGGGGTTCGCGATCGCGCTGAAGGACTACCAGGCAGCGTGCCAGGCGTTCGGGCGGAAGGCGCAGCGGACGCATAGCGGGGAGCTGCGGCTCAGGATGTCGCCGCGGACGCATGCGAAGGCGTCGATGGCGGCGGAGGCGCGGGGGATGAGCCTGAACGCATGGATCGAGGAGGCGATGCGGCGGACGGCAAGGCTGGATCTGGGGGAGGTCTAGGGAGACAGGCCATGAGCGGGACGGGTGTCGAGGCATGAGCCCAGCCGGCCGGATGCAGGACCCAAGTCTTGAAGTCGGGTTCTGTAGTGCATTAACGTAGTGCAGACAAAGCAGTGGGGTAGCAGGATGGGCGTCCCGATCTCCATCCGCCTTGACGATGATGTCCGGTACGAGCTGGAGGTGCAGGCTCGGGGCCGTGGCATCGGGCTTGGGACCCTCCTGAGGGAGCTTGCGACGCAGGCAGCCCGCGACAGTCGGCGTGCGCGCATCCGAAGCGGAAGCGAAGCCGTGGGCCGGCATGTTGCCGGGTCGGCCGAGGCGGGCGCCTTCTACGAGACCTGGGGCACGCCGAACTCCGATGCCGGCTGAGGAGATCGTGGCGCTGCGTGCCGGTCAGATCGTCCTGGCCGACTGGCGCGGCGATGCGCTGCCGAAGGAGCCGAACAAGCGGCGGCCGGCCGTGGTGGTGGAGGATGACGGGTTGTTCTCGGCCGCCTATCCGGATGCCATCCTGGTGCCGCTGACGGACGACGCGGCACTCGCCATCCCGGATCTGGCGGTGGCGATTGCGCCCACAGCCGAGAACGGCTGCAGCAAGCCGTGCTGGGCGGTTTCGCACCTGGTGGCGACCACGTCGAAGAGGCGGCTGGAGGCGGCGCTTTCGCGGGTTACGGCGGAACAGCTTGGGGCGATCCGGCGGCAGGTTGCCTTGGCGGTGGGGGTTGAGACATAGGCTTGGC
>CAXTVS010000121.1:0-5105 GCA_964247735.1 uncultured Acetobacteraceae bacterium | reverse complement strand
CCCTGCTGACCGTGTGCGCCCTGTTCGCGCTGGCGATCGGGCTGGTGGAGCTCGACCGGGAGGGCGGCCAGGGGCTTGGCCGCACGGTGCTGGCGGTCGCGGCGGCGCTGCTTCGCAACCCGCTGGTGGCGGCGCCGGTCGCGGGCGCCGTCGTGAACCTGTCCGGGATCGGGCTGGACGCGCCGGTGCAGCGTTTCACCGGCCTGCTCAGCGGCGCCGCGAGCCCCTGCGCCCTCGTCACCATCGGCCTGTTCCTGGCGGAAACCGGCGGTCGCCCGGCCCGCATGCCGGCGGTGATCCGGGTGGTCGCGGCCAAGCTGCTGCTGCAACCGGCGCTGACCGCGCTGCTGGCGTTCCCGGTGTTCCGGCTCGAGCCGCTCTGGGCGCAGTCGGCGGTGCTGATCGCGGCACTTCCGGTAGGCACCGGGCCGTTCATGCTGGCCCGGCTCTACGACCGCGAGGCCGACGTGGCCAGCCGCGCCACGCTGCTCTCGACGCTGCTGTCGCTGGTCACCGTGTCGCTCCTGCTGCAATGGATCGGCTAGCGCCGCGTCTCCGCAGCCGAGCCGCGCTTAAACGATTGCCAACCGAACCGAAAATCTCGTAATTTTTAACGGTTCGGAAAGATTTCGACACATGGACCGGATCGGGACGATCGGAAGCAGCCTCGCTGCCGGTCGTGGCGATGCGCCCGTGTCCGGATCGGCACGGGCGCATTGCCGCGTTCGCTTTGATCGGAGAATCCGCTTGCCTCGAATCATCAGAAAGCATGCCGCGCGCGCAGGCCTCGGTGCCGCGCTGCTCGCCTGCACCATGTCGGCGGCGGTGTCCGCCCCGCCCGCCACGCTGGCCGGCAACGTCGCCGGCTGGGTCCAGTCCGCGGTCGAGGCCGGGGACGCGCCGGACGGCCAGGCCGTGTCCATCGTCGTGCACATGGCGCTGAAGGACAGGACCGGGCTGGCGGGCCTGGTCGCCTCGGTGTCCACCCCCGGCAGCCCGCAGTACGGCCACTACCTGAGCGCCTCGGACTTTCAGGCGCGGTATGCGCCGGACGCGTCCGACGTCGCGGCGGTGCGGCGCCTGCTGGCCGAGGCCGGGATGGCGAACGTGGCCGTCGGGCCGCTCGGCACCTACGTGTCGGCGATGGCGACGGTGGGCCAGCTGCGCACCGCGTTCGCCGTCAGCCAGAAGCTGTACCGTTACGGCAGCACGACGCTTCGCGCCAACAGGGAGGCGCCGCGGGTGCCGGCAGAGCTGGCCAGCAAGATCCTGTTCATCGAGGGCCTGGACGACACCACCTTCCTCAAGCGGCCGCAGCACGTCTCGGTCACCGCCGGCACCCTGAGGGCGCCTGCTGCCCGGTCCGCGGCGCTGTCGTCGGCGGCGAGCCCGGCGGTGCTGGCGCCGCCGGTGGCGTCCAACACGCCGTCGCCCTACTGCAGCACCTATTTCGGCGACAACAACGCGACGCTCAGCACCCAGCCGGCACCCTACGGCAAGACGCTGCCGTGGCTGTCCTGCGGCTACACCCCGCAGCAGATCCAATCCGCCTACGGACTCAACCCGTTCAACATCGGCCTGGACGGCCGGGGCGTGACCGTCGCCATCCTCGACGCGTACGCTTCCCCCACCCTGCAGTCCGACGGCAACCACTACGCCGCCAACCACCACCTGCCGGCGCTGACGTCTGCCAACTTCTCGGAAGTCATCCCGGCCGGCATCTACGACGTGTCCGCCAGCGAGGCCTGCGGCCCTTACGGCTGGTGGACGGAAGAGTCGCTGGACGTCGCCGCCGTGCACGGCTCGGCGCCGGGTGCCAAGATCGTCTATGTCGGCTCGCGCGACTGCGGCAGCACGCTGACCACCGCCCTGCTCGACACCATCTACGACCACCGCGCCGACATCATCACCAACAGCTACGGCAACAACGGCGAGGACGTGTCGCCGGCCGACGTCGCCACCGAGGACCAGGCGTTCATGGCCGCGGCGGCGCAGGGCATTACCGTGCTGTTCTCCTCCGGCGACGACGGCGACCTGTCGCAGGACAACGGCGTCGCCACCGGGTCCTGGGAGGCCACCAGCGCCTACGTCACCGGCGTCGGCGGCACCTCGCTGCTGCTGACCAACAGAAGCGGGGCCAAGACCGAGTACGGCTGGGGCACCTATCGCGACTTCCTGGCCAATGCGACGGTCAACAGCGCCGCCTCGATCACCACCAGCGGCCTGACCACCACCACGGTGGACGGCAGCACCTTCCCGGCGTTCAGCTTCTATGCCGGCGGCGGCGGCGGCATCAGCCTGCTGGAGACACAGCCCGACTACCAGGCGGCGGTGGTGCCGGCGGCGCTGGCGACCACGCTGAACGAGGCCAGCGGCGAGTCCGTGCCGCTGAGCCCGCACCGCGTCAGCCCCGACATCTCGGCCGACGCCGATCCCTATACCGGCTACCTTTACGGCGAGACCTTCACCATCGCGGACGACGGCCACAGCGACATCGGCTGCACCCCCGAGAGTGCGACCACCGAGTACTGCGAGATCGACGAGGGCGGCACCAGCCTCGCCTCGCCGCTGACCGCCGGCGTGATGGCCACCGTGAACGAGGTTCATGGGCTGCTCGGCCGGCCGTTCGTCGGCTTCGCCAACCCGTGGCTGTACAGCCACCACATCGGCCAGACCACCAACAGCGCCGGCATCAACCAGATCAAGGCGCCGGCCACGCCGACCGCGGTGCTGCGCGGCTACGTCACCGACCCGAACGAGGTCCGGGTGGTGACGATCAACTCGGTGCCGGACCTGATCATCACCGCGCCGTTCGCGCTGCAGGTCTGCTCCACCGCGATCTGCGAGGGCATCGACGACGTGTTCAACTTCACCACGCCGGGCTACAACGACGTGACCGGGCTGGGCGTGCCGTTCGTGCCGCTGCTGGCGCTGCAGTAGGCTGATGCGGGGCCGGGCCGTGGGCCCGGTCCCCTTCCCGGGCGGTACCGGACAACGAACCGCCCGGCCGGCTTCATGGCCGGATATGTCCCGTGTCCGGCTGGTCCCGTGCTTTCGCGCGACAGGATCCTGGAAGATGTTGCGGCGTCGCCATCAGGCAGGAAGCTCGCAATGTCCGACACCGAAGTGCTCGTCATCGACGTCCAGGAGTCCTTTCGCCACACGCCGGACTGGAGCGACGAGGACGTCGACCCGTTCGCGCTGTGCCTCCAGCGCCTGATCGACGGGGCCGCGTTGCGTGGCCTGCCGGTCTTGCAGGTGTTCCACGTCGAGGACAAGGGCGTGTTCTCCCTCGCCTCGGGACATGTCCGCACGCTGGCAGCGGTCGCGATCCGGCCGGACGCGGTGTTCCACAAGCGCCGGCACAGCGCCCTGGTCGGCAGCGGTCTCGACACCTGGCTGACGCAGCACGGCGTGCGTCGGCTCATCGTCTGCGGCATCCGCACCGAGCAGTGCTGCGAGACCACGACACGGCACGCCTAGGATCGCGGCTGGGCGGTCGACTACGTGACCGACGCGACGCTGACTTTCGCCATGACCGGTCGCGACGGCCGACGCTACACGCCGGCCGAGATCAAGGCGCGCACCGAGCTGGTGCTGGCGGACCGCTTCGCCCGCATCGCGACGGTCGAGGAGGCGCTGTCCGATCCGGCGTCCCTGGCAGCCGCATGACCCCGGCACCGCGGCGCATCCCGGTCCTGGTCGTGCTCCCGCCGCGCGTGCTTCTGCTGGATCTCGCCGGCCCGCTGGAGGTGCTGCGGATCGCCGGCACGGTGCAGGACCGCATCAGCTTCGACATGACCTTTGCCGGACCCCGGACCGTCGTCCACAGCTCGGTCGGCCTGGCGCTGGGCGGCCTGGGTCCGCTGCCGAAGGCGGTCGAGCCGGACACCGTCATCCTGGTCCCGGGCTCGACCGGCTGCGCGGTCGGGCTGTCACCCGATCAGCCCGCCGACGCGGAAGCGGAAGAACGGATCGTGAGCTGGCTGCGCGACACGGTGCAACCGGGGCACCGACTGGTGACGATCTGCGAAGGGGCGCTGCTGGCGGCACGCGCCGGGCTGCTGGACGGCCATGCCTGCACCACCCACCACGAAAGCTGCGCCCGACTCGCGGCGCTGGCGCCGCGGGCGCGGGTGCTGGAGAACCGGCTGTTCGTGGAGGACCGCGACCGGTTCAGCAGCGCAGGCGTGACCGCGGGCGTCGACCTGATGCTCCACCTGGTTTCCGCCTGGGCTGGGCCGGCCGCTTCCGTTGCCACCGCCCGCAGCCTGGTCGTCTACATGCGCCGTGGCCCTGACGATCCGCAGCTTTCGCCCTGGCTGGAAGGGCGGAGCCATCTTCACCCCGTCGTGCATCGCGCGCAGGACGTCATCGCCGCCGATCCGACGCGGAACTGGTCGCTGGCCGAGCTAGGCCAGGCCGCAGGGGCAAGCCCGCGCAACCTGTCCCGGCTGTTCTCGATCCATGCCGGCACAACCGTCACCGGTACCGTCAGCCGGAACCGCGTCGCGCTGGCGCGCGACATGATCGGGCAGACCGACCTCGGCATGGAACAGGTCGCCGAACGCGCCGGCTTCGCCTCCGCCCGGCACATGCGGCGGGTCTGGCGTCGGTTCCACCCGGACGCGCCGTCGGACGCGCGCAGAACGATCGTCCAGGCGCGGAACAGCGTCTAGAGGGCAACCGGTTCGCGTCCGTTCACCGGTCGGGATCCGGTTCGTTGCCTCGACGAGCATCCTTGCCGATCAGGTGATCACACCTGATCCGGCGACGCTCTAGCGGAACGCGTCCGATGCGGCGTCCGCCACGGCTGCCGACCGCGGCCTTGCCGCCGGCGCCAGCAGCAGCACCTGCTCCGGCTCGCCCATCCGCGCCCGACGCAGGCGCTCGATGTTGGTGCGGATCACCGGATGCTCGTCGGCCAGGCGCCGGAACTCGCGGGCGCTGATCGCCAGCAGGTGGCCGAAGCCGAGCGAGCGCACGGACACGCCCATGCGGCCGGTCGCCAGCAGGTCGTCCGCCCCCAGCACCGAGCCGGGACCGAAGCGGATGTCGTGCTCGGCGACGTGGCTTTCGAACTGGCCGGCGCTGACGAAGTAGAC
>CAXTVS010000120.1:0-5274 GCA_964247735.1 uncultured Acetobacteraceae bacterium | reverse complement strand
TCGGCGACCCGCGCGATGCCGCCGCGCCAGCTCCGTTCGAGCAGCAGCGGCAGCACCGACAGCACCAGCGAGCCGGTGGCGACGCCGATCCACCAGTCGTAGCCGACGATGTCGAGCGCCCAGGTGACCGGGATGTTGTTGTTCCAGACCCCCACGCCCCGGGCGAGCAGCCAGCCGACCGAGACCACCAGCAGCCCGACCAGCCCGACCGACGCCGCGACCGCCAGCCACCAGGCCCGTCCGACGGTGCCGAACGCCGCCTGCTCGATCGAGCGGCCGATGCTCTCGAAGGTCTGGTCGGACCGGATCAGGGTGGTCGGGTGCACCGTCATGCCGCATCCCCGTCCGGCGGCAGCAGCCCGGCCAGGTAGGTGGTGCGCGGCTTCACCCCCAGCTCGCCGAGCAGCGCGTAGTTGCGCCCGTCCTGGCGCTGCGCCGTCACCTCGGCCTGCGGGTCAAGAAGGTTGCCGAAGGTGATCGCCCGGGTCGGGCAGGCGGTCTGGCAGGCGGTCCGCACCACGCCGTCGGCGATCGGCTGGCCCGACTTGTCGCTGTCGATCCGCGCTTCCACGATCCGCTGCACGCAGTAGGTGCACTTCTCCATCACCCCCGCCGCGCGCACCGTCACGTCGACGTTGCGCATGGCCTCGATCGACGGCGCGGCACCCGCGGAATAGTCCAGCCAGTTGAACCGGCGCACCTTGTACGGGCAGTAGCCGGAACAGGCCCGCGTGCCGACGCAGCGGTTGTAGACCATGAGGTTGAGCCCCTCGTGATCGTGCAGCGTCGCCTCCACCGGGCAGCCCACCTCGCAAGGCGCGTCCTCGCAGTGCATGCACGGCACCGGCATGAACCGCGTGTCCGGGGCGTCCAGCCCGCCGGCATGGTAACGGTCGATGCGCAGCCAGTGCATCTCGCGCCCCCGCATCACCTCCTCGCGGCCCACCACGGCGACGTTGTTCTCCGACTGGCACGCCACCACGCAGGCGTTGCAGCCGATGCAGCTGTCCAGGTCGATCACCATGCCCCAGGCCCGCCCGTCGCCGTGCCCGCCGCCGCGATCGTCCCCGGGCGTGGCAAGGGTGTCGGCGTACAGCGTCGCCGGACGCTCGGACGCCTGGTCCCGCTGCCGCTCGCCCGGATGCTGCATCCGCACGAAGTCGTGCCCTTCCATGGCGGAATGGTCCTGCGTGGTCGCCACCGCCACCCGCCGTCCGGTGCGGCGCATCGCCACCCCGTCGACCCGCCACGGCGTCGCGTCCTGCCGCAGCGCGTAGGCGTCGTAGCCGAGCCCGTAGGACAGCATCCCGGACGCCCGCCGCCCGTAGCCCAGCGTCACCGTCAGGCTGTTCTCCGCCTGGCCCGGGGTGATCCAGGCCGGCGCCTCCAGCCGCCGCCCGCCGGCCTCGATCTCCAGCACGTCGCCGTTCCTGATCCCTTCGCGCCCGGCCAGCAGCGGCGACACCGCCACCACGTTCTCCCACACGATCTTGGTCAGCGGCCTGGGGCATTCCTGCAGCCAGGCGTTGTCGGCCAGCGCCCCGTCCCGGATCGACGGGTCCGGCCGGAACAGCAGCTCCAGCCCGCCCGACTGGGCCGGGGCGGGCGCCGGCGCCGCGGCCGTCGCCAGCGTCGCCTGCACCGGAGGCAGCGCGCTCCCCGCCACGAAGCCGTGTCGCAGCGAGTCCTGCCAGCGCGCCTCGGTCCCGCCGCCCCACCGGCCCGACCAGTAGTTCCGGAGCAGCGTCATCCCGTCCTGCGGCTGCAGCTCGAACAGCAGCGACAGGATCTCCGGCACCGACCGCCCGTCATAGAACGGCGCGATCGTCGGCTGCAGCAGCGACACCGTGCCGTCGACGGCGCGCGCATCGCCCCAGGACTCCAGCGGGTGCGCCAGCGGCAGGTGCCAGTCGCAATAAACGGCGGTCTCGTCGACGGTGCCGCCGGCATGGATCTTCAGTGGCACCCTGCCGAGCGCGTCGATGAAGCCGAGGTCCGCCGGCGCGTCATAGGCCGGGTTGCATCCCAGCATCAGCAGGGCGCGCACCTCGCCCGCCCGCATCGCCCCGACCAGCGACGCGAGGTCCTCGACCTCGGCCTCCACCGTCGCGGTGTGGAACACCGGGCCGCCGAGGTTGCCCAGCCGCGCGTTGGCCCGGTGCACCGCCTCGTGCACCTCCGCCGGCTGGGTGCTGCCGGCGAGCAGGATGCCGGCGCCGCGCGCCTGCTCCAGCGCCGCCACCGCCCGGTGCACCGCCGGCGCCTGCGCGCCCTCCCACGCGCGTCCGTCCGCCAGGCAGCCCGCCAGCGCTGCCAGCTCCGCCCCCGACAGCGGCGCGTGGTGATCCGCCTTGGCGCCCGTCAGGCACGGCGTCGGCCCGAACGCGTGCAGCGTCAGCAGCGTCCCGTGCACGGCGGAGGCACGCCGCGCCGTGATCCAGTCGCGCGACACCCCCACCTGCTGCGGTCCCGCATCGAGGAAGTCGCCGTCCAGCGCCACCACCACCCGGGCCTGGTCGAAGCGCCAGCGCGTGTCCAGCACCTGCCCGAACGCTCGCCGGCTGCCGTCGCGCACGCCGGCCCGCGACAGCGGCTCGTGCCCGTGCCAGCGCATCTGCGGCATCGCCGCCCGCAGCGACGCGACCTGGGCCCCCAGCGACGGCGAGGTGACCGGCCCGGTGAGCAGGCGCACGCCCTGTCCCCCCTCGGCGCGGAACGCCGCCATCGGCCCGAGCAGCGCCGCGCGCACCGTGTCCCAGTCGGTGGCGCGGCCGTCCTGCAGCACCGCCTGCGAGCGGAACGGGTCGTACAGCCCCAGGATCGAGGCCTGCCCCTGCACGTCGGTGCCGCCGCGGGTCCAGGGATGGCCGTCGTTGCTCTCGATCTTCATCGGCCGGCCGTAGCGGGTCAGCACGTGCACCCCGTTGGCGTAGCCGTCGGTCAGGGTGGCGGTGGCGTAGCGCAGCACCGACCAGGCATGGGCGTGCTCCGGGTCGCGCACCGGCGGCACCTCTTCGGTGCGGCCGTCCGAATCCGGGTCGTCGCAGCCGCCCAGCCCCGCCAGCGCCAGCGACGCCGCCATCACCCGGAAGAACCGGCGCCGGTCGATCCCGCCGCCCGGGCCCGCGAGGTCGGCGACCGACGGATATTCCGCCTTCAGGAAGCGGCGGAACGCCGGCGTGCCGGCCACCTCCTCCAGGCTGCGCCAGTCGAGCCGGCCGCGCGCGTCGCGGGCGCGCAGCGCAGCACGGATCGCCCGGAGGTCGTCCGGATCCGCCGTCATCGGGAGGCCTCCCTCACCGGTGGCATGTCGAGCAGTCGCTGAGCTGCGCGCCCGGCCGGATGTGCGCCTGCGCCACCAGCGCCCGCCCGACCCGCTCCTGGTCGGCCACCGGCTGCCACTGCATGTTCCAGACCTGGTCCGGGGTGCGGATGTACTGCTGGGGGTTGCGGTGGCAGTCCAGGCAGAACGCCATGGAGAAGGCGTGCGCGCGGTAGGTCAGCTGCATGGTGTTGATCGCCCCGTGGCAGGTGGAGCAGCCGAAGCCCTTGGTCACGTGCACCGAATGGTTGAAGTACACGTAGTCCGGCAGCCGGTTCACCCGGGTCCAGTGCAGCGGCTTGTCCTCGGCAAGGCTTTCGCGCACCGGCGCCAGCATCGGCGAGCCGGTCCAGATCTGCGAATGGCAGGTCATGCAGGTCCAGGTCGGCGGGATGCCGGCGGTAGACGCCTTTTCCACGGAGGTGTGGCAGTAGCGGCAGTCGATCCCGAGCTCGCCGACATGGTGCTTGTGGCTGAACGGCACCGGCTGGGTCGGCGCCACGCCCACGCCGTAGGCCCAGTTCGAGCGCGATATCCCGCCCGCCACCACCAGCCCGCCGACCACCACCACGACCGCCACCAGCAGGACCAGGCGCAGGATCGCGTCGGCGCCGGGCGCGAAAAGCTGGCGCATCGGTCAGGAGCGGGCGGGGCGGGCGCGCATCCGGCCGGTTCCGAAGCCTCCGCTGCCATGGGAAACCCTACGACAGCCGGCTCGCCGCATCCCGTCTCCCACGCTGCATCGCATGGGACTCAGGCTCGCATGCAGGACCCTCCCGGCCAACCCCGGTATGGGACGTCATGCGATTTCGTGATCGGCCTCGACCTCCGGCCGCACGCCGCCGCGCTCACTCCTCCGCAGGATCGACCAGGTCGAAGAACGGCTGCCGGTCCACGGTGAAGTGCTTGGAGTAGAACGGGTCGCGCACGTAGCGCGGGTTGGACCCCCAGCGCTCCTGCATGGTGCGCGTCTCGGCGAAGAACCGCGCCTCGTGCTCCGGCCGGTCGTCGCTGCCGCGCGACAGGCTTTCATGGTGGTAGGCGGTGAACTCCGCGCACCACACGATGCGCCAGCCGGCCTCGCCCACCTTCAGGCACAGGTCGACGTCGTTGTAGGCGACCTTGAGGTGCTGCTCGTCGAACCCGCCCACCTGATGGAACACCGACGCCTTGATCAGCATGCCGGCCGCCGTCACCGCCGACACCTCGTGGCTCAGCAGGGCCCGGCCGATATAGCCGTAGTCGGTGAGGGGTGCTCCGCGATGCCCGTGCGCCGCGACCCCGGCCGGACCCACCACCACGCCCGCATGCTGGATGGTGTCGTTAGGATATAGGAACTTGCCGCCCACCACCGCGATGTCGGGCGCCGCCAGCGCCTCGCCGACGACCGTCCTCAGCCAGCCCTCGTCGCCGACGAACACGTCGTTGTTCATGAAGAAGTAGTACTCGGCGTCGTTGTCGCGGGCGGCGAGGTTGTTCAGGCGGGAATAGTTGAACTCCTCCTCGATCGTCAGCACCCGCACCCGGTCCAGCCGCGACACGCGCTTGACGAAATCCGCCGCCTCGCGCGTGACCGACCAGTTGTTCACCAGCAAGATCTCGAACCTTTGGTAGTCGGTGAAGGCCAGCAGCGCGTCGATGCAGCGCTTCGTCGTCTCCACCTGGTCCTTGAACGGGATGATGATCGACACCTTCGGCTGCGCCTTCTGCAGCCACTTGATGCCGTACAGCGTCAGGCCGCGGATGGCGCTCACCTCCGCCTTCACCCCCAGCCGCTTGAGGTGGTCCCCCACCGCCCTCACCCCGGCATCGATCGCGTAGGTCTTGTTGCCGATGTTCACCGCGGTCGAGTTCGGCGTCTTGCGCCAATGGTACAGCACCTCCGGCACGTGGTGGATCTCGCTCCGCGGGATCTCCTCCACCAGCCGCAGGATCAGGTCGTGGTCCTGCGC
>CAXTVS010000119.1:0-5337 GCA_964247735.1 uncultured Acetobacteraceae bacterium | reverse complement strand
TGTTTGTGGTCGCCCTTGCCGCGTTCGTTGTCATAAAGCACCAGGCGTACGCCAGCGCGGCCATAGAACAGGGCATACTTGAAGCGGTGTTCCGAGGGCGGGACGGGTTCAGGAGCCCGCCACAGCCGTAGCTCCAGCACCGCGCCGCCCGCCTCCTCCTGTCTCACGTAGAGCAGCCGTTCGGCCTTCCGCTCCCCCATTCTCACCATTCTTATGTCTTGCCATGCCACAACACTGGAGAGCGCGAAGGCAAAGAAGATTATGGCATCTCATGACATTGCGGCGAAACCGATCCGGGTCCCCGCAAGTGTCCGCTCCGGTCGACGGCTGACCCAAACCCTCGCCGCGTTTGGCGGAAACCGGTGCTGATTCGTATCTCCCGTGCGGACCGGCGCCCCGTGTACCCAAACCGACACAGCCATGGCGAACCGCAGGCCGGACCGGACGGACCGGCACCCCGCGCGCCCTGATGCCATCGACAGCGTTATATCCGTCCGGATAGAACGGGCCTAGGGTTGCGGGTGGGCCATGATGCACAGATCGACGCGGCTCCTTGCCGGACTGCTGACCGTGGGCGTGCCCGCCGCGACCGCTCGCGCCGCTACCGATGCCGCCCAGCCCCCGGCCGCCGCCGCAACGGCTGTCACGGCATCCACCCCGACGTCGCCGGCGCCTGCCGGACCCGGGACGTCTGGCGGCGATCCCGCCGAGAGCATCACCGTGACCGGCGTGACGCCCTACGCGTCGACCGCCCAGTTCCACGCCACCAACGCGCAGCTGGGGCCGCTCGGCCAGACGCCGATCCTGACGGCGCCGGTGTCGGTCACGGTGCTGACGCAGGATTTCCTGGTCGACCAGCAGCTGCGCACGCTGAACGACGCGCTGCGCGCCCTGCCCTCGGTGGAGGTGCGCGACCAGCAGGGGCTGGAGGTGTCGCGCCCGCAATCGCTCGGCTTCCAGGGCTCGATCACCGAGAACACGCGGCTCGACGGCCTCAACATCATCGGCACCACCGCGGTCCCGGTCGAGAACCTCGACAGCATCCAGGTGCTGAACGGGCTCGGCGGCGCGCTGTTCGGGCCGGAAACCCCGGCCGGCGTGTTCGACTATCGTCTCAAGCGGCCGACCGACACGCCGCTCGCCCGCCTGGTCGGCAGCTACGCGAGCGACGGGCTGTTCACCACCGAAGGCGACGTCGGCGGCCGTGTCGGCGCCAACGGCTGGCTCGGCTACCGCATCGACCTCGTGCATGGCGAGGGGGAGAGCTTCGTGGACGGCAGCTTCGCCGACCGCACGCTCGGCAGCGCGGACCTCGACATCCACCTGGACGCCCGCACGGTGATCGAGGTCGACGGCAGCCACTACGAGGACAGCGGCTACGGCCTGCCGGGCAGCATCGTCTACGACGGCGCCAGCACGAGCTCGACGAACAGGAACACCATCCTGCCCGCGGCACCCGATCCGACCGAGCGCGGCCTCGGCCAGCCGGGCGCCGGCACCGACCTCATCACCGACACCGGCCTGGTGAAGATCCTCCACGATTTCGGCAACGACTGGCATCTCGAGCTCGGCGGCCTGTACCAGGACGCGCAGCGCAACCTGTTCGGCATCAGCAACACGCTGACCGACAACCGCGGCAACTACACCACCACGAAGAACTTCACCGCCGTCCCGCATTTCACCGACGGCAGCAACGAGGCCTCGCTCAACGGGCACGTGACGATCGCCGGCATGCGCAACGACCTCAGCCTCGGCACCAACGGCTTCATCAACGACCAGTACAATTTCCGCGATTCGATCATGACGACGCTCGGCAAGTCGAACCTGGCCAACCCCGCGATCTTTCCCTACGTGCCGATCCCGTCGCATGGCAGCCAGTATCTCGCGGGCGACCTGTTCCAGCAGTCGATCATCGAGGGCGACACGCTGCACGTCGACAGCCACTGGGCGATCCAGGCGGTGTTCAGCGAGTCCTTCCTCCGCTCGGCCAGCTACAGCGCCAAGGACGCGGTGACCAGCACCGGCGACGTGAACGGCGCGTTCAGCCCGACGGTGAGCGGGATCTGGACCCCCACCTCGAAGGTCACCGCCTACTTCACCTACGCGAGCAGCGTCGAGGAAAGCGACCAGGCGCCCACCACCGCGATCAACGCCAACGCCTTCCTGGCCCCGTATCACGACGAGATGTTCCAGGCCGGCGTCAAGTACGCGCCGGTCGCGGACCTCCTGCTGACCGCCGACGCGTTCCGCATGACCCGGCCCTACGCGACCACGCTCGCCGACAACGTGTTCCAGGTGATCGGCAATCAGCGCGACCAGGGGTTCGAGTTCTTCGCGCAGGGAAACCTCCTGCCGTCGCTGAGCGTGCTCGGCGGCTTCACCTATATCGACGCCCGGCTGCTCGGCTCGGGCAATCCCCTGACCGATGGCGGGATGATCGTCGGCGTGCCGCAATGGAAGAGCGACGTGACGCTCGACTTCCATCCCGCCGTCCTGCACGGGCTCGCCTTCACCGGCAGCGTGCACTACGAAAGCGCGCGCGCGGCGACCGACACCAACAACTCCTTCGCCCCGCAATACGCGACGCTCGACCTGGGCATCCGCTACGCGAGCCGCGTGCTGCGCCATGCGGTGATCGCCAGGCTCGGCGCGATCAACGTGACCGACACGCACTACTATTCCTCGATCGCGGACGGCAACATCGTGGGCAGCCCGGGGGCCAACACCGCCTATCTCGGCGCGCCGCGCACGGTGCTGGCGAGCCTCGAGTTCGATCTCTGAAGGGTGTCCGGGCCGGGGTCCGTCACCGGAGACACGGGCCCGGGCCTCCGGCTAGGATCGCCTCCCCGAACCGGACGATAAGGCTGCCGTCTTGCCCAAGCTCCGCCACCCGGACCGCCTGGGACTGCATCTGCGCGTGGTCCTGCAAGGCGGCATCGCGATCGGCCCCGGCCGGGCGGACCTGCTGGAAGCGATCCGCGAGACCGGCTCGATCTCCGCCGCAGGCCGGGCGCTGGCCATGAGCTACAAGCGCGCCTGGGAGCTGGTCGAGGAGATGAACACCTCCTTCAGGATGCCGCTGGTCGCCACCAGCACGGGCGGACCGTCGGGCGGCGGCAGCCGCGTGACGTCGACCGGCGAGGCGGTGCTCGCCGCGTTCCGGGCGATCGAGGCCGTGGCCGCGGCGGCGGCCTCGGACGAGCTGCGGGAACTGGCGGCGCTGCTCGCCCCGACACCCCCGGCGACCCGCCTCCCGCCGGCACGGCCGGACGCGGCACCGTCGGGCGAGCCGGACTGAGGCCGGCGTCGTCGATCGTCGCCCGCCGACCGGTTCGTGACACCACTTCATGACACCACGCGCGGCCCGCTCCGTTCGACCGGCCAGGCCGTCGCCGTCGGCAGGCGCCCTGTCGGAACGGCCGATGGACAAGTCCCGCCGGGCGGGCGCACCGTGCGAAACGCCGCCCACGCGGTTCTGCCGGAGAAGCCTGAACGATGCGCATCCTGCTGGTCGAGGACGATCAGACCGTACGCGGCTTCGTCGCCAAGGGCCTCAAGGAGGCCGGCCACGTGGTCGACCAGGCCGACAACGGCAAGGACGGGCTGTTCATGGCGGTGAGCGAAAGCTTCGACACCATCATCCTGGACCGCATGCTGCCAGGCGGCATCGACGGGCTGCGCCTGCTGGAAACCATCCGGGCGCAGAACAACCGCACGCCGGTGCTGGTGCTGTCGGCGCTGGCGCAGGTGGACGAGCGGGTGGCCGGGCTCAAGGCCGGCGGCGACGACTACCTGACCAAGCCGTTCGCGTTCTCCGAGCTGCTGGCCCGGATCGAGGCGCTGGGACGGCGCGGCAAGGGCGAGGGCGGCCCCACCACCCGGCTCGCCGTCGGCGACCTGGAGATGGACCTGCTGTCGCGCCTGGTGCGACGCGGCGGGCAGAAGATCGACCTGCAGCCCCGGGAGTTCCGGCTGCTCGAGTACCTCATGCGCCATGCCGGCCAGGTGGTGACTCGCACCATGCTGCTCGAAGGGGTATGGGACTACCATTTCGACCCGCAGACCAACGTGATCGACGTCCACGTGTCGCGCCTGCGGCAGAAGATCGACAAGCCGTTCCCCCGGCCGCTGATCCACACCGTGCGCAACGCCGGCTACATGCTGCGTGACGAGTAGGGCCGCCGCGGCGGCGGTGTTCCGGTCCGGATCCTGGTCCAGGCGCCGGCGCCGCACCCGCGACGGGCACGCCGGCAGGCGCCGCAGCGACATCCTCCGCTCCGCCAGCCTTCGCCTGGCGCTGGTCTACGCGCTGCTGTTCATGCTCAGCGCGGTGGTGTTCATGAGCTTCATCTGGTGGGCCACCATCGGCCTGCTGGAGCGCGAGGTGGACGCGCAGATCGACACCGACGCGCGCGCCCTGTCCGAGCAGTGGACCGCGGGCGGCCTGCCGGCCCTGGCCGAGACCATCCAGCAGCGCCTGGCCGACAACGTGGACGACGACGCGCTCTACCTGATGGTGGACGCCACCGGCAGCCGGATCGCCGGCAACCTGCTCCAGTGGCCGCGCGACGTCCTGCGCTCCGACGTCACCTACCAGCTCGCGATCTCGCGCGCCGGCGAGCGCGGCCTGGCCGAGGTGCATGCCTTTTCCCTGCCCGGCGGGTTCCGGCTGCTGGTCGGCCGCGACGTGCGCGCGCGGGCGATCCTCAGGCGGCTGCTGACCGACACCCTGGTCTGGGCGATGCTGATGGTCGGCGTGCTGGGCCTGAGCGGGGCGTTCGTGGTGCGCTCCCTGTTCCGCCGCATGGTGCGCAACGTCGCCCGCACCACCCGCTCGATCGCCGCCGGCGACCTGTCGCAGCGCGTGCCGCTGTCCGGCAGCGGCGACGAGTTCGACCGGGTGGCGGAAACCATCAACGACATGCTGGACCGGATCGCCCGCCTGATGGACGGGGTGCGGCAGGTGTCCAACAGCATCGCCCACGACCTGCGCACGCCGATCACCCGCGCCCGCGCCCGGCTGGAGGACGCCGCCCTGCACGCGCCGGGTGCTGGCGAGATGCGCGCCGCGATCGACCGTGCGGTTGCCGACCTGGACGGGGTGACGGCGGTGTTCGAGGCGCTGCTGCGCATCGCCGAGATCGAGGCCGGCGCCCGGCGCTCCGCCTTCGCGCCGGTGGAGCTGTCGGCGCTGCTGGACGACCTGGCCGAGCTCTACGCGGCACTCGCCGAGGAGCAGGGCCTGCGCTTGGAGCGCCTCTCCTCGCCCCCCATCACCCTCGACGGCGACCGCCAGCTCCTGCAGCAGGCGGTGGCCAACCTGCTGGACAACGCGGT
>CAXTVS010000118.1:0-5369 GCA_964247735.1 uncultured Acetobacteraceae bacterium | reverse complement strand
CCAGCTTGATGCGGTGGCGCGCGGCCAGGCGGACGAGAACGGTGGATCTGCTCAAGCAAGTCTCCCGGGGAGGTGGCCCGGCCACGCGACGGCGTTGGCCGGCCGCATGGTGCCGTTCATCACAAAGCGCGGCACAGGCCGTTGTTCCGCCGGTCCCGACCAGCGGCGAAATGGGCAGGATCGCGGCGCAAGGCCTGGAACGGCGTGCCGAGCCGCCTCACAGGTGCGGGCGGCGTCCTGGCTCGGCAGCCGCCTACCGTGTCGCCCCGGCCTCGATCGCAATCCGCGCCGCGGTCGCCAGCCGGTCCACCCGCTCGTTGTCCACGTTCCCGTCATGGCCGCGGACCCAGCGCCACTCCACCTGGTGCCGCTTCGCCGCCTCCAGCACCCGGCGCCACAGGTCCATGTTGGCGACCGGGTCGCCGCCGGCGGTGCGCCAGTTGCGGCGGACCCAACCGGTGGACCAGCGGGTGACGCCGTTGCGCACGTACTCGCTGTCGGTGTGCAGCGCGATCCGGCACGGGCGGGTCAGCGCTTCCAGCGCTTCCGCCGCCGCGGTCAGCTCCATGCGGTTGTTGGTGGTGGCCCGCTCGCCGCCCGACAGCTCGCGCTCGTGGCCGCGGAAGCGCAGCAGCACGGCCCAGCCGCCGGGACCCGGGTTCGGCTTGCAGCCGCCGTCCGTCCACACCTCGACGTCCGCCGGTGCCGCGGTCGCCTCCACGCCGCTCACAGGCCGAGCGCCTCCGGGCCGCCGGCAAGAAGGAAGAAGCGCAGGCGCCCGAGGTAGTCGAGCGGGTCCTTGCGTGTCACCAGCGCGCCGTCCGGGGTGTTCACCCAGTCGAACAGCCGGGTCAGCAGGAAGCGGATCGCCGCCCCCTGCGCCAGCACCGGCAGGGCCTCCCGCTCGGCCGGCTCCAGCCGGCGCACGTCCTCGTAGCCGCCGAGGATCAGGCGGGCCTTGGTCACGTTGAACTCAAGGCGGGGGAACTCAAGGCGCGGGAACTCACGGTCGGGAGGCTCCGGATCGGGATGCCTTTGGCCGGGCTCGAAGCACCAGGCGTTCAGGCAGACGGCCAGGTCATAGGCCAGCAGGTCGGTGCAGGCGAAATAGAAGTCGATCAGCCCGGACACCACCCGGATACCGGCGCCAAAGGCTTCCTGCAGGAAGAACACGTTGTCCGGGAACAGGTCGGCATGGATCTGCCCGCGCGGCAGTCCGGTGGGCCAGGCCGGCAGGATGCGGGACAGCGCCCGGTCGAGCTCGGCCACCAGCCCTGGCTGCACCCGGTCGCCGGACGACCGGCAGCTGTCCAGCAGCGGCGTCCATGCGTCAGGCCCGAGCCGGTTCGGCCGCACCGGCGCGTAGTCCGCTCCTGCCCGATGCAGCCGGGCCAGCGCCTCGCCCAGCGGACGGCAATGCTCCGGCCGCACCCGGCGCGGCCACACTCCCGGCAGGAACGAGGTGATCGCTGCCGGCCGTCCGGCCAGCACGCGCAGCGCCTCGCCGTCGCGTCCGCGGATCGGCTGCGGGCAGGTCACGCCGCGCGTCGCCAGGTGTCGCATCAGGCCCAGGAACCAGGGCAGCTCGGCGGCGTCGACCCGCTTCTCGTACAGGGTCAGGATGTAGTCGCCGGTGCCGGTGCGCAGCGAGAAGTTGCTGTTCTCGACCCCCTCGGCGATGCCGCGGAAGGCGACCAGCGGGCCCAGCTCGTAGTCGTCGAGAAACGCCGCCAGCGCCTCGTCGGTGACGTCGGTGTAGACTGCCACGCGGGGCAGCCCGAACCAGGCTGACGGTCAGAACCGGTCCGAGAATGCGCCGTGACGAGCCGGAGGCGCAGCGGCCATCGGGCCGTGAGCGTCGACGCGCGGAGATGCCGCGTCGGGTGGCTGTCGCAGGTGCATCATCGGACCGGGTCTCAGCCGAGCGGGGCGGGCAGCTTGAAGATCACGTCCTCGAGCTTCACCGTCCGCTCCTCGATCTCCAGCCGGTAGCGACGCCCGAGTGCCGTCACCATCTCCTGCACCAGCGCTTCCGGCGCCGACGCGCCGGCGGTGATGCCCAGCGTGTGCACGCCCTCCAGCACCGACCAGTCCAGGTCGCGCAGGCGCGGCACCAGTAGCGCGCGCGGCGTCCCGGAGCGTTCCGCCACCTCGCGCAGGCGCTGCGAGTTGGACGAGTTCGGGCTGCCGATTACGATCACCAGGTCGCAGCCGGGCGCGATCGCCTTGACCGCTTCCTGGCGGTTGGTGGTGGCGTAGCAGATGTCCTCGCGCTTCGGCCCCTCGATCAGCGGAAAGCGGCTGCGCAGGATCTCGACGATCTCGGCGGTGTCGTCCACCGACAGCGTGGTCTGGGTGATGAAGGCGAGACGGGTCGGGTCGGCCGGCTGCACCCGGCGCGCCTCCCCGGAATCGTTGACCAGGGTGACGGCACCCGGCGGCAACTGGCCCATGGTGCCGACCACCTCGGGGTGCCCGGCATGGCCGATCATCAGGATGTGCCGGCTCTCGGTGCCGCCGTCGGCGAAGTGGCGCTCGGCCTCGCGGTGCACCTTGCTGACCAGAGGGCAGGTGGCGTCGAGGTAGAGCAGGTTGCGCCGCTCTGCCTCTGCCGGCACCGTCTTCGGCACGCCGTGCGCGGAGAACACCACGTGCCCGTCCGGTGGCACCTCGTCCAGCTCCTCGACGAAGATCGCGCCCTTGGCCTCCAGCTCCTCGACCACGGTGCGGTTGTGCACGATCTCGTGGCGCACGTACACCGGCGCCCCGTAACGGCGCAGCGCCTCCTCGACCACACGGATCGCCCGGTCCACGCCGGCGCAGAACCCGCGCGGCCCGGCCAGCAGCAGCTTGAGCTGCGGCAGCACTCCGGGCGCCGGCGTGGCGATCGACTGGTCCAGCATCTGGTCCGGCATCTTGTTCCCCAAACCCGCGTCGGGCCCTATATGGCGTCCCGCCGGTCCGGACGCAAAGCTCCGGGCGACGCCCACAACGCCGTTCCCTGCCTTACAGGGACGGCCGGTCGAAAGTCGAGAATGAACCTGTCGAAGCCGATCCGCCCGTCCCGGTTGGCGTTGTCCGCCCTCCGCGCCTGCGCCCTACCCGTGCTGGCACCGGCACTGCTGGCACCGGCACTGCTGGCACCGGCGCTGCTGTCCGGATGCGGGCCGCAGAACCCGGACGCGTTCGCGCCCGCCTGCGCCTCGGTCGGGCTGCTGGCCGAGGCGGCCGACTACACCGACTACGGCGCCAACGGCTTCGCCCGCCCCGACCTGAGCCGCCTGGTCAGCCATGGCAGCATCATCGGCGTGTCCGGGCATTGCAGCAACGCCGCCGGCGGCACCGCGCTGCACACGGTGGTCCAGGTGCAGATGGCGATCGACCGGGGACCGGCAGCCGCAGGCAGCAGCCTCGACGTCCCGTACTTCCTTGCCGTGACGCTGGACGGGGCGGTGGTCAGCAAGCTCCCGCTCGCGGCCCGGGCGCAGTTCCCGGACAACGGCGACAAGGTGCTGGTCAAGACCGACCCGGTGGCGCTGGACCTGCCGGTCACGCGGCGGCGGCCCGGTTCGGCGTACCGGATCGAGGTCGGGTTCCAGCTTTCGCCGCAACAGCTCGACTACAACCGCGCCCATCCCGGAGGTTGAGGCGAACCAAAACCGGACACGGCGTTGGATGCCGCACGACCGCAGGAGGAGACCCAGGCGATGGCCGACATCCGCTACACCAAGGACCATGAATGGGTCCGCCTCGAAGCCGACGGGACCGCCACGGTCGGCATCACCGACCATGCCCAGGAAGCCCTGGGCGACGTCGTGTTCGTGGAGCTGCCGATCGCCGACCGGGTGCTGGCGGAAGGCGAAAGCTGCGCCGTGGTGGAAAGCGTCAAGGCGGCCTCCGACGTCTACGCGCCGCTGGCCGGCACCGTGCTGGAAGCCAACGAGCTGCTGTCCGACGACCCGTCCCTGGTCAACCGCGACCCGGAGGACGAGGCCTGGTTCTTCCGCATGGAGCCGTCGGACCCGGACGCGTTCAAGGCGCTGATGGACGAGGAGGCCTACCAGGGCTTCGTGGAGTCGCTGTGACCGGCGCACCACCGGCCGCGATGCCGTGCCTCAGTGCGCGCCGCCCACGTAGGCCTTGAGGCTTTCCACCTCGCTCGCCTGCTGCACCATGCGTGCCTTGACCACGTCGCCGATGCTCACCATGCCCACCAGGACCTCATGCTCCAGCACCGGCAGGTGCCGCACACGGCGCTCGGTCATCATCAGGGCGGCATCCGCCAGGTCGGCGGACAGGCCGATCGTGCTCCGCACCTCCCTCATGACCTGCGACGCGGTCATGTCGAGCACGTCGCCGGCGCCGTGCGCCTCGGCCAGGGCGTGGATGACGTCGCGCTCGCTGACGATGCCCAGGATGTGCCGGTCGCGTATGTCGAACCGGGTGGCGGCGGGATCGAGCACCAGCACCGCGCCGATCCCGTGCCGGCGCAGGATGGCGACCACCTCGCTCACGCTGGCGGTCGGCGGGACACTCAGCACGGTGCGGCCCTTGCCGTTCAGGATCGCCTCGATCGTCATCCTGCCCACTCCCCTGCGCGTTCCTTGCTTCGGGCTCTGCGTCCCGTGCCGCGGCAGGATGATCCCCTCTGCGCGGAAACGTCCAAGCGCAGTCTCGTGATGAAGGCAGTCTCGTGATGGAAGATGATCATGCGGATGGTGGACGGCGTGCCGTCGTACGAGCTGTCGTCCGGGGCAGGGCCAGTGCGGCAACCGCCTCGGCGTGATCGTCGCGGCCTTCCCGGCTGCGGGGCGGCTGCTCCGGGAACAAGGGCCGGCGCGCGGTGCTGGCGAAGCTGCTGGCGGCACCCTGCCGACGCCGGCCAACTCGTCGGTCCAGCCGGCCGCCACCTTCAGCGTGGCGCAGCCGATGTCGCGCGGCGGGCTGGTCACGGCACGGCTGCCCTCGGCAGCGTCCGAGGCGCGTCGTCGGTCGCCCGGACCGGGGCACCGGCCGGCCGCTGCGGCCTCGGCCCCTGCCTGATGGAGGCCACCGCCCGCGATCAGCAGCATGATCCGCCACGCAACGCCGTCTGCGATCGCAGGACGGATCCTGTCCCCGAACGTTCCGGCACCATCGATCGGCCTCGTCGGTGACTCGTTGCGGCGCGGGATCGTCGCCGATCTCCCGGGCAGGCCTTCGATGTTTTCCGTCACCAGCCTGCTGATGCCGGCTGGCGCCGCCCGCGCGCCCACGCTGCGGGACTTGCCACCCGCACGATAATGCAACACTCGGGTTGCCGAACCTCGGCACTATCCTGGGAGCCGCCCGATGCCGCCTCGTGAACTCACCGTGCGCGGCCTCGTGCT
>CAXTVS010000117.1:0-5464 GCA_964247735.1 uncultured Acetobacteraceae bacterium | reverse complement strand
TCGCGGATCGACAGCATGGCGTCGCAGAACCGGTCCAGCTCGGCGCGGGATTCGGACTCCGTCGGCTCGATCATGAAGGTGCCGGCGACCGGGAAGCTGACGGTCGGGGCGTGGAAGCCGTGGTCGATCAGCCGCTTGGCGATGTCGTCCACGGTGATGCCGGACCGGTCCTTGAACGGGCGCAGGTCGATGATGCACTCGTGCGCGACACGGCCCTGGGCGCCGCGGAACAGCACCGGGTAGGCGCCCTGCAGGCGGCGCACGACGTAGTTCGAGTTCAGGATCGCCACCTGCGTCGCCCGGCGCAGGCCGTCGGCTCCCATCAGCAGCATGTAGGCCCAGGAGATCGGCAGGATCGAGGCCGAGCCGTAGGGGGCGGCCGAGACCGCGTGCTCGCCGCCGGCGTCCGGACGACCGGGCAGGAAGGGTGCCAGGTGGGCGCGCACGCCGATCGGGCCTATGCCGGGGCCGCCGCCGCCATGCGGGATGCAGAAGGTCTTGTGCAGGTTGAAGTGGCTGACGTCGGCGCCGTAGCGGCCGGGACGGGCCAGGCCCACCTGGGCGTTGAGGTTGGCGCCGTCGAGATACACCTGGCCGCCCGCCTCGTGCACCAGCTCGCAGATGGCGCGCACCTGCTCCTCGAACACGCCGTGGGTGGAGGGATAGGTGATCATGATCGCGGCCAGGCGGTCGCGATGGGTCGCGATCTTCGCCTGGAGGTCGTCCACGTCGACGTTGCCTTCTCGGTCGCAGCCGACCACGACCACGCGCATGCCGGCCATCTGCGCCGAGGCCGGGTTGGTGCCGTGCGCAGACGCCGGGATCAGGCAGATGTCGCGTTCGGCGTCACCTCGCGCCCGGTGGTAGCCGCGGATCGCCAGCAGACCGGCATACTCGCCCTGTGCACCGGAGTTCGGCTGCAGCGACACCGAGTCGTAGCCGCTGATGGCGCACAGCTTCGCCTCGAGGTCGGCGAACAGCTCGGCGTAGCCCTGCGCCTGGTCCGCCGGCGCGAACGGGTGCATGTCGCAGAAGCCGGGCCAGGTGATCGGCACCATCTCCACCGTCGCGTTCAGCTTCATGGTGCAGGAGCCGAGCGGGATCATGGTGCGGTCCAGCGCCAGGTCGCGGTCCGACAGGCGGCGCAGGTAGCGCAGCATTTCCGTTTCCGAGCGGTGGTCGTGAAACACCGGGTGGGTCATGAACGGGAGGTCGCGGCGCAGGGCGGCGGGGATCGACTCGGCACGGACCAAGCCGTCCTCCGCCACCGTGCCGCCGAACGCCGCCCACACCGCGCGCACCGTGTCGGGGCCGGTGGTCTCGTCGACACTGATGCCGATCCGGTTGTCGTCGACCCGGCGCAGGTTGATGCCGCGCCCGACCGCCTCGGCCAGGATCCCGTCGGTGCGGTCGCCGGTGAGGACGGTGACGGTATCGAAGAAGGCGCCGTTCCCGACCGGATGGCCGGATGCGGCCAGGCCGGCGGCGAGCGCCCCTGCTACGCGGTTCACCCGGCGCGCGATCGCCTGCAGGCCGTCCGGGCCGTGGTAGACCGCGTACATGGACGCGATCACCGCCAGCAGCACCTGGGCGGTGCAGATGTTGGAGGTCGCCTTCTCGCGGCGGATGTGCTGCTCGCGCGTCTGCAGCGCCAGCCGGTAGGCCGGCCGTCCGGCGTCGTCGATCGACACCCCCACCAGCCGGCCCGGCATCGAGCGCTTGAACGCGTCGCGCACCGCCATGTAGGCGGCGTGCGGGCCGCCATAGCCCATCGGCACGCCGAACCGCTGCATCGAGCCGACGGCGATGTCGGCGCCGAGCGCGCCCGGCGGGGTCAGCAGGGTCAGCGCCAGCGGGTCGGCCGCCATCGCCACCAGGGCGCCGGCCCCGTGCAGGCGGGCGATCAGCGCGCGCGGGTCGCGTATGCGGCCGAGCGTGTCGGGATACTGCAGCAGGGCGCCGAACATCGTGGCCGGATCGAGCTCCGCCTCCGGGTCCGCCACCACGAGCGCGATGCCGAGCGGCTCGGCGCGGGTGCGCAGCACGGCGACCGTCTGCGGGTGGCAGCCGGAGTCGACCAGGAACGCCGTGGCCCTGGACTTCGCCATTCGCCGGCACAGCGTCATCGCTTCCGCCGCCGCGGTGGCCTCGTCGAGCAGGGACGCGTTGGCGACGTCGAGGCCGGTCAGGTCGCAGACCAGGGTCTGGAACGTCAGCAGCGCTTCCAGCCGGCCTTGCGCGATCTCCGGCTGGTACGGGGTGTAGGCGGTGTACCAGGCCGGGTTCTCCAGGATGTTGCGCTGGATGACGCCCGGCAGCACCGTGCCGTGGTAGCCCTGGCCGATCAGCGTGGTCAGCACCCGGTTGCGGCCCGCCACCGCGCGCAGCCGGGCCAGCACCTCCGGCTCGGTCAACCCGGTGCCCAGCGAGGCCTCCGCCTGCCACTCCGCCTCGTCGAGCAGGATCGAGGCCGGCACCGTCTGCCGCGTCAGCGCGTCGAGGTCGGGGGCATCGATCGCGTCCAGCATGGCGGCGATCTCCGCCTCGTCCGGGCCGATGTGGCGGCGGGCGAACGAGTCCGCAGGCGCCTGCGTGTCGGTCCAGAGTCCGGTCTCGGTCATCGCGGCCGCCTTCAACGCTTGTAGGTGGGAATGATGAAGGGCAGCGGGCTCACCGTCACCGGGACCATGCGGCCGCGCAGCTCCGCCACCAGGATGGTGCCGGGCGGCGACAGCGGCTGGGACACGTAGCCCATCGCCACCGGCGCCTGCAGGGTGGGCCCGAACGCGCCGGAGCTGACGTGGCCGACCGGGCGGGCGGTGTCCTCCGGCCGGAACAGCGGTGCCCCGGCACGCAACGGCGCCCGTCCCTCGGGGCGGAGCCCGACGCGGCGGCGGGGGGCGCCGCTGGCGACCTGCTCCAGCACGATGCCTGCACCGGGAAAGCCTCCGGCGCGGACGCCGCCGGAGCGGCGGGTCTTCTGGATCGACCATTCCAGCGACGCCTCGACCGGCGTGGTGCTGCCGTCCAGGTCGGAGCCGTACAGGCAGAGCCCGGCCTCCAGGCGCAGGCTGTCGCGGGCGCCGAGCCCGATCGGCAGCACGTCCGGCTGGGCGAGCAGCAGGCGCACCACCTCCTCCGCCCGGTCCGCCGGCATGCCGATCTCGTAGCCGTCCTCGCCGGTATAGCCCGACCGCGACACGGTGCAGTCAACCTCGCCCAGCCGCAGGGTGCGGAAGTCCATGAACCGCATCGCCTGCGACTCCGGCGCCAGCGCCGACAGCACCGCCACGGCGCCGGGACCCTGCAACGCGACCAGCGCCCGGTCGGGGAGGAACTCGACCTCGCACGCGTCGTCGAGGTGGCGCTGCAGGTGGGCCAGGTCCGCCAGCTTGCAGCCGGCGTTCACCACCAGGAACAGCGAGGCGCCCTCGTTGGCGACGATCAGGTCGTCCAGGATGCCGCCGTTCTCGTTGGTCAGCAGGGCGTAGCGCTGCCGTCCGGCGGGCAGGCCGGCGATGTCGGTCGGCACCAGGCGCTCCAGCGCGAGTGCTGCGTCCGCGACGGACCCGGAGCGCGGCCGGAGCCGGATCTGCCCCATGTGCGACACGTCGAACAGCCCGCAGGCGGCCCGCACGTGCAGGTGCTCGGCCATGATCCCGCTCGGATACTGCAGCGGCATCTCGTAGCCGGCGAACGGCACCATGCGGCCGCCGAGCTCGCGATGCAGCGCGTGCAGCGGCGTGCGCGCCGCCGGCTCCGGCGTGACGACGGTGACCTGCTCCGACACCGCCTAGGCCGCCCTGGCGACGGCGGCCGGATACAGCGGATGGCGCGCGCACAGCGCACGCACGGTCGCGCGCGCCGCCTGCTCCGCCGCCGTGTTGTCGTCGCCGTTCTGCGCCAGGCCCTCCAGCACGTCGGCGATCAGCCCCGCCACCTGGCGGAACTCCGCCTCGCGGAAGCCGCGCGTGGTGGCCGCCGGCGACCCCAGGCGGATGCCGCTGGTCTGCGCCGGCGGCAGCGGGTCGTAGGGGATGCCGTTCTTGTTGCAGGTGAGCCCGGCCCGCTCCAGCGCCGCTTCCGCCGCCTTGCCGGTCAGGCCGCTGCGGCGCAGGTCGACCAGCACCAGGTGGGTGTCGGTGCCGCCGGTCACCAGCTCGTAGCCGCGGGCCACCAGCCCCTCGCCCAGCGCCTGGGCGTTGGCCACCACCTGGGCCGCGTAGCGCCGGAAGTCCGGACGCAGCGCCTCGCCGAACGCCACCGCCTTGGCCGCGATCACGTGCATCAGCGGGCCGCCCTGCATGCCGGGGAACACCGCGCTGTTGAACTTCTTGGCCAGGGCCTCGTCGTCGGTGAGGATCATGCCGCCGCGCGGGCCGCGCAGGGTCTTGTGCGTGGTGGTGGTGGCGACGTGGGCGTGCGGGAACGGGCTCGGATGCACGCCGCCGGCCACCAGGCCGGCGAAGTGCGCCATGTCCACCAGCAGCAGCGCGCCGACCTCGTCGGCGATGGCGCGGAACCGCGCGAAGTCGATCCGGCGCGGGATCGCGGAGCCGCCGGCGATGATCAGCTTCGGCCGGTGCTCGCGCGCCAGGGTCTCGACCTGGTCGTAGTCCAGCAGCCCGTCCTGGCGCCGCACGCCGTACTGCACCGCGTTGAACCACTTGGCCGACACGGTCGGCTTGGCGCCGTGGGTGAGGTGGCCGCCGGCGTCGATCGCCATGCCGAGAAAGGTGTCGCCCGGCTTGAGCAGCGCCAGCATCACCGCGGTGTTGGCCTGCGCGCCCGAATGCGGCTGCACGTTGGCGTAGGCGCAGCCGAACAGGGCGGTCGCGCGGTCGATCGCCGCCTGCTCGACCACGTCCATCTGCGCGCAGCCGCCGTAGTAGCGGCGGCCGGGGTAGCCCTCGGCATACTTGTTGGTCAGCACCGAGCCCTGCGCCTGCAGCACCGCGGGCGAGACGATGTTCTCGCTGGCGATCAGCTCGATCCCCTCGTCCTGGCGGTGCAGCTCGGCGGCGAGCGCCGCGTCGATCAGCGGGTCGTCGGAGAGGGTGCGGGTGAAGAAGTCCGACATCGACTCAGTCTCCTCTCAGCATTCGACGAAGTTGACCGGCAGGGCGCCGACACCGTTGCCGGACACGTTGACCGCCAGCCCGCCCAGGCTGGTCTCCTTGTACTTGGAGCGCATGTCCCGGCCGGTCTGGCGCATGGTCTCGATCACGGCGTCCAGGGACACGATGTGCTGTCCGTCCCCGCGCAGGGCAAGGTAGGCGGCGTTGATCGCCTTGATCGCGCCCATGGTGTTGCGCTCGATGCAGGGCACCTGGACCAGGCCGCCCACGGGATCGCAGGTCAGGCCGAGGTTGTGCTCCATGCCGATCTCGGCCGCGTTCTCGACCTGCGCCGGCGTGCCGCCCAGCACCGCGCACAGCGCCGCCGCCGCCATGGAGCAGGCCAC
>CAXTVS010000116.1:0-5746 GCA_964247735.1 uncultured Acetobacteraceae bacterium | reverse complement strand
GCGGGTTGGTCTCGTTCTCGCAGAACAGGACCCGCGCGCCGTCCTCGACGTGGAACGTGTAGTGCCCGAGCATCCGGTGCTCGGCGACCACCCGGTTCGGGCCGTAGGTGCGCATGGTCGGCTTGGGATGGTTCTCGCGCCACGACCAGTGGTTGGCGAACACCAGCTGCGGCAGCACGTGCAGGAGTGCCGGCTCGGGGCCGCGGTTGGTGGCGACGACGCGCATCAGGATGTCGGCGTCGTCGGCCTTGGCGTACTCGATCGACACGTCGAAGTAGCGGTCGTCTTCAAACAGGCCGGTGTCGAGCAGCTCGAACTCGCCCTCGTGGCGCGACCGGCTGCGGCTTTCCTCGACCAGCCGCTCGTAGGGAAAGGCGCCCTGCGGGTACTTGTAGAGCATGCGCAGGTAGGCGTGCGACGGCAGCGCGTCGAGCTGCCAGTACAGCTCCTTGACGTCCTCGCCGTGGGTGCCTTGCGGCCCGGTGAGGCCGTATAGGCGCTCCTTCAGCATCCGGTCGCGTCCGTTCCACAGTGCCAGCGACAGGCACAGGCGCTGGGTGTCGTCGCTGAGGCCGGCAAGGCCGTCCTCGCCCCAGCGGTAGGCGCGGCTCCTGGCGTGCTCGTGCGGCAGGTAGCCCCAGGCGTTGCCGTTCTCGCTGTAGTCCTCGCGCACCGTGCCCCATTGCCGGTCGCTGAGGTAGGGGCCCCATTGGCGCCAGTTGCGCATCCCGTGCGCCTGCTCCTCGAGCCGGCGCCGTTCCGCGTCGTGCAACCGCAGGTCGCCCACGCGCGGCGCGTTCATGCAGCCGGTCCCATATTCGCGTGTTGCCGAACGCTCATGCCTTCAGCGGACGTCCCCGCCATCCTGACGACGCGCCTCGCGCAGGGCACGGCCGCGCTCGGCCCGGAACCCCTGCGCCACCACGTAGAGCTCGCTGGACTCCCTGCGGCTCGCCGGCGGCTTGACGTGCTTCACCGAGGCGAAGGCCTGCTTCATCGGCGTCAGCATGTCCTTTTCCGAGCCGCCCTGGAACACCTTGGCGACGAAGCTGCCTCCCTCCCCCAGCACGTCGAGGGCGAAGTCGAGCGCCAGGCCGGCTAGGCCGATGATCCGGATGTGGTCGGTCGCGGCGTGGCCGGTGGTGTTCGGCGCCATGTCGGACAGCACCAGGTCGGCCGGGGCGCCTAGCATCGCGCGCAGCCGGGCGGGCAGCTCCGGATCGTTGAAGTCGCCCTGCACGATCTCCGCCCCGCGCACCGGGTCCACCGGCAGCAGGTCCACCCCCACCACGCGCGCGGCCCCGCGCTTGACCGCGACCTGCGCCCAGCCGCCGGGCGCCGCCCCCAGGTCGATCACCCGCATGTGCGGCCGGATCAGCCGGAACCGGTCGTCGAGCTCGATCAGCTTGAACGCGGCGCGCGAGCGCCAGCCCTGGGCACGGGCGGCGGCGACGTAAGGGTCGTTCAGCTGACGCGCCAGCCAGCGCTGCTGCGCCGTGGTGCGTCCGCACGCGGTGCGCAGCGACACCGACTTGGTCCGTCCCGCCTGGACGGCGGCCGCATCCCCCTGGGCGCCGCCTCCGGGCGATGCCTCGCCGGCCCTGCCGACGCGACGTCCCGGCACCTGCCCCGGCGCGGCCGGGCCGTTCTTGCGGCCGCCGCCGGTTCCGCCGCGGGCGCTCATGCCGGCAGCACCGGATCCGACTCCCCGATCCGCCGTGCGACGGGAACCGGCGCGGCAGCCGGAGGGGTCGGCAGGAAGTCGGCGGCGGTCAGGGAACGATCTCGCATCATGCGCAGCAGCATACCATCACGCAGCCCGCGATCCGCCACCACCACGCCGTCGGTCGGCCAAAGCCGCTGGATCGCCTCGAAAATGGCGCAGCCAGGCAGCACGGAGGCGGCGCGCTCGGGCCCGACGCAGGGATGGCGGCGCAGGCCTTCCGGCCCGAGCCCGCGCAGCAGCGCAATGGCATCCCGGGCTGCCTCGCAGGACAGCACCATGCCGTCCACCAGGACGCGCTTGTAACGGCGCAGGCCCAGCGCCACGCTGGCCAGGGTGGTGACGGTGCCGCTGGTGCCGAGCAGCCGCACCGCACCCCGCTTCGCCTCGCGCCGGATGCAGTGCACCGCCTCGAACGCGTGCAGCTGTTCCGCCACGTGTTCCACCATCGCCTCATAGCCGGACACGGTGAACGCCCTGTCACCGAACAGCTCGGACAGGGTCAGCACACCGAGCGGAAGGCTCTGGTAGCCGGCGAGCTCCGGCACGGCGTCCTGCACGTCGGCGTGTGCGCCGCCGCGGGCAACCTGGCGGCCGACCCGAATCCAGGCGATCTCGGTCGAGCCGCCGCCGATGTCGAACAGAAGTGCGCGGCTGCGCGCCTGACCGGCACCGCCGCAGGATCCCGCGGCAGAGAACGGGACGCGCAGGTCGCCGCGCTGCCGTCCGGCCGAAGGCGGGTGGCACCCCGCCTGCCCGTCAACGATGTTCCGGTCAGCGGGCAACGGTCCCGGCAGGTCGGCCTTGAGCAGCGCCGCGCAGCTTTCCAATGCCAGCTCCGCCTCCTCGCGAGTGGAGATGACGTCGATCGACAGCCCGGTCTCGGTCCGAACCCGCTCCAGGAAGTCGCGCCCGTTCTCCGCCCGCCGGCAGGCCTCCGTCGCGACAGCATGCAGGCCACGTAGCCGGCGCCGGCCGATACGGGTGGCGCAAGCATGAAGCGCGCCAATGGTGCGATCCATCGCCTCGTCGCTGAGCCGCCCGGAGCTGTGTAGCCCTTCACCCAGCCGCACGATCCGGCTGAAGCTGTCGATGACCCGGAAGCCATGCCGGGTGGGGGCCGCGATCAGGAGCCGGCAGTTGTTGGTGCCCAGATCGAGAGCGGCGAAGGTCGGCGCGGCCGGCCGGATGTCGTCGGAGCCGAAGCGGGCGGCATGATTGATCATCGCAGACCCCTCCGCTGCGGTTGACGTGGTCCAACCCTCATTCTTCGGCCGGCCCAGCACGGGGGGCAAGCCATATTCGTCTCGTATCGCGGGCGCCGCGTCGGTGATGGCCGGCGACGGTTGCCAGCCTCCGCTGCCGATGCTACCTCCCTGCCGCACCCAGGGTGCTCATCGCTTGGGGGATAGTTTAGCGGTAGAACTGCCGGCTCTGACCCGGCCAGCCCTGGTTCGAATCCAGGTCCCCCAGCCAAAAGACGTCTTAGCCCCTGATCCGCCTCGGTTTCCGCCGACGTCATCGGCCTGCTGCGGGGACTGTCCCCACGACCGTGCCACACGGTCCCCCAGGCAAGCCCGGCGAAGGGCGGATCCTGGGCATCGGCGTCGATTATCTCGTCCGCCGCGAAGCCGGCTACTGGTTCCGGCGCCGCATCCCGCAGCGTATCGCCGAGGGGCACGAAGACAGCGTTGCGCGCTCGCTGCGCACGACGGACCCGGAGGTCGCCCGTCGCCGAGCGCGGGCATGCTCCGTGGCGTTCGACCGCGCTATGGTGCGGGCCATGACGAAGAACCGTCCACCGACCAGGGAGGAGCTCAAGCGTGTCCTGGACGACCTGTTCCGCCGCGTGCTCGACGAGGGCGAGCGCGATCGCGCCGATCGGGAGCCGGGTCGCCGCCGCCGTGGGCGCCGTCGCCGCAGGACTATCCGCTCTACGAGGGGTTGACTGTCGAGGAGTGGCACACGGTCCCCACCGAACCCGAGCGCGAGGCGGAGGATTGGCGGGATGCAGTGTCGCTGAACCGTACGCCTGACGTGGAACCGCTGCTGGACGCGGCCATGCGCCGGCTGGAAGTAGCCAAACCGCCTGCCGGCCCTCGCTTGCGGCAGTTTCTTAGGCTCGCGCTGATGGTCGCGGCGGATGCCCACGCGCTCGATGCGCGACGTGAACACAGCGACTAAAGCAACGGCTTCCCCACCACCTCGCGAATACCCCGCGACCAAATCCCCTTATTCAACTCGGAGACGGCGGACGCGCTGGCTGCCTCGGCCGACTCGATTCGGACACCAGCCCAAGCTCCCACGCCCGCTTCCCCACTCGTCTCGATAAGCTATGACGAGTTCATGGCGAAGGATACACGTCTACTGGTCGAGAAAACTCGCGCGCAAGGTCGGGCGGTTCGTGACAGGTTCATCGCAATCGTTGGAGACTTGCCAACGCTTGACATAGGCCAGTCCATGACTGAGACGTTCAAGCTGGTGCTTCGGCGTGCACCGGCGATGAACGGCAAGTCGATCTACCTCGGCAAGCCGCTCAATGAGGCCATTGCGATTGCCGATCGGAGCGCGGTTGCTCTCACCCATGGGGACAGCAGCGTCCGGATCGCGGGCAAGGTCATGGACCTTGCCACAGCCAAGAGGCATGTGATGCGCCTCAGCCCCGGAACCGTGACATCGACCTGCTCTCCGACTGGGCTAACTGGATGATGAAGGTCAAGGAACGCAGGATTCTGCTGCAGGGCGGAATCAACCCGTGCACGGGCATGCGCTTTCCGAAGTCCGACGTAGCCAAGGCCCGGAGCGAGGCCGGTCGCGATCGACGCAACTACCGCAAGGACGAGATCGCGCTGCTTGTGGGCAACCTGCCTGACGGCTTGCCAACCGGCGGCGGTAAGTCAGAGCGCGCTTGCGCCCGCCGATGGGCGGTACTAATCGCTTTTTTTCCGGCTTGCGCTTATCGGAGATAGCCCAGCTGCGCTTGAACCAAGTCAAGATGCGCCTGTTTCGTCGATAAACACCAGCCGAGCCGGATCAAGATCAGGCTGGGCATCGAACCAGTCCCGCCTGCGCCTGGTAACGTCGGGCCGCTCCTGCTCGCTGGCGTGCGCCGTTTTTTTGACGGTCATGTCGTGCCGGTCGAGGAAGCGCCAGATCGTGCTGGGTGCGACGGACACGCCATGCTGGTCCCGCAGCAGCGTCGCCAGCTCGACGAGGGTGATGTCCACCTGCGCATTCACCGCGGCCAGGATGACGTCCCGATGGCGCTTGATGCGCTGCGACCGCAGGTCACCACCCTTGGGGCGGGCAGTGGCCACTCCGTCCATTCGCCAAGTGCACAGCCACCGGACCGCCGTGGACACCGCCACCCGAACCGCTCCGCAGCGGCATTGCGGGACATGCCGCCATCTACGGCAGCGATCACTCGGTCCCGCAGATCCTGGGAAAGCGTCCGTGCCATCCATGCTGGCCTCCCGCCCAGCCAGCATGATGAATCAGATCAGCCCCACGTCGGGCAAGAGCTTCTGAGTCGGGTCGCTCGGATTGCGCTCTAGGCTGACAACCTGATCAACAGATTGATCCAAGCTTGATGTTGTGACACGCTGGGTTGATCGGCAGGAGATCGACATGAGCGAGTTGGACTGGCTGAGCGACGAGGCGTGGGCGGTGCTCGAGCCGCATCTGCCGAAGAACCGGCCGGATGCGCCGCGTGTGGACGACCGCCGGGTCATCAGCGGGATCCTGCACGTGCTGCGCTCGGGCTGCCGGTGGAAGGACTGCCCGCCCGAGTATGGCCTGCCCACCACCATCTACAACCGCTACAACCGCTACAACCGCTACAACCGGTGGAGCGCGCAAGGCCTCTGAACACGCTGTTCGCGCGCCTGGCGGCGGCCGGGAACATCCCCGACGAGCTCAGCATCGACAGCACCCACATCAAGGCCTACCGCTCCGCAGCCGGGTCAAAAAAAGGCGATATGGTAGTTGCCAAACCCACCCACGAGGGGTAGTGTCTGGTCATCG
>CAXTVS010000115.1:0-5802 GCA_964247735.1 uncultured Acetobacteraceae bacterium | reverse complement strand
GAAGACCTTCCAGGCGGAGCCGAACGAGCGCTCGCCGTCGCCGGCCACGCTGGTGCGCTGGATGGACGACCAGGGCCTGGTCGCCAAGGGCATGCACCTGAAGTGGCGCTACCTGGTGCGGATGCACAACACCCCGCCGATCGTGCTGATGTTCAAGGACGGCTCGGCCGGCCTGTTCATGTCGGCCGACACCCACCGCGGCATCGTCTGGCTGCGCGACCCGATGGGCGGCGAAAGCGATCCGCTGGTCGCGGTGGACGAGCTGCGGCTGTCCCAGGTCTGGACCGGCGATGTGCTGCTGCTGCGCCGCGCCCGCGCCGGCGTGGAGGCGGAGGCGCCGGTCGACATACGCTGGCTCAGCCGCGTGGTGCTGCGCGAGAAGCGCGCGCTGCGCGACATCACCCTGTCCTCGATGGTGCTGTCGATCCTGACCATCCTGCCGGCGCTGATCATCATGCAGGTGATCAACAAGGTGGTCGGCCAGCATTCGCTCGCCACCCTGTTCTCCATCTCCATGATCCTGATCGTGCTGACCTTCTACGAGACGCTGCTGAGCTATGCCCGGCGCGAGCTGGTGCTGGTGATGACGGCGCGCATCGACAGCCGCATCAGCATCCACGTGTTCAACCGGCTGCTGGCCCTGCCGCTGGAGTACTTCGAGCGGCAGCAGGCCGGCAACGTGATCGGCCGGGTGATGCAGATCTACAAGGTGCGCGACTTCATGACCGGGTCGCTGCTGCGCACCTTCCTGGACATGTTCACCCTGGTCATGATCCTGCCGCTGCTGTTCTTCCTGAGCTCGACCCTGGCCTGGATGACACTGGCCGGCGCCGGCGCGATCGGCCTGATCGTGATGATCTTCATGGGGCCGGTGAGCTACTACATCGGCCGTGTGACCGCGGCCGAGATGCAGCGCGGCTCGGTGCTCTACGAGTCGATCGCCGGCATACGCACGCTCAAGACCCTGGCGCTGGAGCCCGCCCGCAAGCAGGAATGGGACGAGAAGACCGCCGAGGTCACGCGCTGGAAGCTCGCCGCCGGCCGGATGAGCAACTGGCCCCAGACCATCATCATGCCGATCGAGATGTTCATCAGCCGCGGCGTGCTGCTGGTCGGCGCCTACCTCGCGGTGACCGACACCACCGGCACCGGCTCGGTCGGCGCCGGCGGCCTGGTCGCGTTCATGATGCTGGGCGGCCGCGTCGCCGCCCCGCTGGTCGGCTTCGCCAAGCTGCTGGAGGACTTCACCGAGGTCCGCGCCTCGCTCAGCGAGGTGGGCTCGGTGCTGAACAACCCGACCGAGACCAGGGCGCTGACCACCGGCATGCGGCCGAAGATCATCGGCGGCCTGTCCTTCGTGGACGTGAACTTCACCTATCCGGGTGCCTCCACCAAGGCCCTGGACGGGGTCGACTTCCAGATCCCGGCCGGCACCTCGCTGGGCGTGGTCGGGCGCTCCGGCTCCGGCAAGTCGACTCTGACCCGCCTGCTGCAGGGCGTCAGCCGCAACTACAGCGGCTACCTGAAGCTCGACGGCATCGACATGCGCGAGATCAACCTCAACCACCTGCGCCGCTCGTTCGGCGTGGTGCTGCAGGACAACTTCCTGTTCCGCGGCACCGTGCGCGACAACATCACCGCCGGCCGGCCCGGCCTGACCCTGGACGACGTGGTGCGCGCCGCCCGGCTCGCCGGCGCGGAGGAGTTCATCGAGCGCATGCCGGCCGGCTACGAGACCTTCATCGAGGAAGGCTCGACCAACATCTCCGGCGGCCAGAAGCAGCGGCTGGCGATCGCGCGCGCGCTGATCTCCGATCCGAAGCTGCTGATCCTGGACGAGGCCACCTCGGCGCTCGACCCGGAATCGGAGGCGCTGGTCAACGCCAACCTGGCCCGGATCGCCAAGGGCCGCACCATGGTGCTCGTGTCGCACCGCCTGTCCTCGCTGGTGGACTGCGACCAGATCCTGGTGATGGAGCAGGGCAAGGTGGACGACATCGGTCCGCACAACGTCCTGGTCGAGCGCTGCGCGATCTACCGCCAGCTCTGGCTGCAGCAGAACCGGCACATGAACGCCGACCGCAACGCCGGTCCGGCGCCGATGCTGGCCGAAGGAGACTGAACCATGAGCGGTTCGAACGAGATCGTCCCGCAGGGCGAGACGCCTACGGGCAAGCCGGTCGCGCTTCGCCGTCCTGGCAACAACGACGACATGCCGGTGGCGCTGCTCGAGTTCCACTCGCCGAGCGCTGCCATGGCGGCGATGCCGCCGACCGCGACCGCCCTCTACACCACCTGGATCGTCTCGTCTCTGGCGCTCGCCAGCCTGCTGATGATGGCGCTGTTCCCGATCGACCGGGTGGTGACGGCAAGCGGCGCGCTGGTGCCGACGGTGCCGATGATCGTGGTGCAGCCGCTGGAAACCTCCATCATCCGCTCCATCGACGTCCACGAAGGCGACGTGGTGCACAAGGGCCAGGTGCTGGCGCATCTCGATCCCAGGGTGACCAACGCCGACGTCAGCAGCCTCGGCCTGCAGACCAGGAGCCTCCAGGCGGAGGTCGACCGGCTGACCGCCGAGGTCACCGGCAGGAACTACGTGGCCAACCCGGCCGACCCGGCCTCGACCCAGCAGGCCGCAACCTTCCTGCGCCGCAAGTCCGACTACCAGGCCAAGATCACCGACTACGACCAGCAGATCGCGAGCCTGCAAAGCGACGTGGTCGGCTACGAGGCCAGCGCCGCGCTGTATGCCGGGCGGGTCAAGGTCGCATCCGACGTGCACAACATGCGCACCCAGCTACAGCACGACCAGGTCGGCAGCCGCCTCGACTCCCTGTCCTCCCAGGACGAGCTGATGGAGATCGAGCGCTCGCAGATCACCGCGCAGGAGGGCGCCACCGGTGCCCGCAACAAGCTGAACGCGATGATCGCCGAGCGCGAAAGCTACATCCAGAACAGCAAGGCGGAAGCCTACCAGTTTCTGACCGACGCGCAGCGCAAGCTGTACGAGGCGGCCGGCGCGTACGAGAAGGCCAACCTGCAGAAGAGCCTGCTGGTGATGCGCGCCGACCGCGACGCGGTGGTGCTGAACATCGCCCACGTGTCGGTCGGCTCGGTGATCACCTCCGCACAGGAGTTCATGACCCTGACCCCGCTCGACGCGCCGCTGCAGATCGAGGGGCGCCTGCCGGTCGGCCAGGCCGCCTACGTGCAGCTGGGCGACAAGGCGCAGGTCAAGTTCCTGACCTTCAACTATGTCCAGTACGGTGGTGCCGAGGCGGTCGTCACCAACATCAGCTCCGCCAGCTTCTCGACCGAGGACTACCAGGCAGCGGCCGCCAACGCGCCTGCCAACGGCCTGGCCACTCCGGGGGGTGGGGACGGGTTCTACCGCGTCCGGCTGCGGATCACCCGCTACACGCTGCGCAACGTGCCGCACTACTTCAAACCGACGGCCGGCATGGTCGTGATGACCGACATCAACGTCGGCAAGCGGACCATCCTGCAGTACCTGCTGAGCACGGTGATCCCGACCGCGACCGAGGGCATGCGCGATCCGTCCTGACGGAACCGGCCCAGCGGGCGGGTGCATCCCGCCCGCCGGGCCACGCGCTGCCACGATCTTCTCATCATCCGCCCAGACCAACCCCAGAGGTGTTGCAGGACCTGATGGCGAACTTCCTGAAGCAGCGTACGGCCGCCCTGTTCTCACCGCGCGGCAAGCTGCGCTACGCGCTCAGCCTGATCGAGGCGGGGGAGGTCGGCCGGGCCTTCGCGCCGCTCAGCGCCGCCGCCACCGCCGGGATCCCGGAAGCGCAGTTCCGGGTCGGCCGAGCCTATCTCGACGGGGCGGGGGTGCCGGTCAGCCGGGAAGAAGGGGCGCGCTGGATCGAGCGTGCCGCCGAGGCCGGCTGGGTCGAGGCGCAGGTGGTGCTCGCCACGCTGCACCTATTCGGCCTCGTCGCCAGCGGCGGTTCGGGCAGCATGGTGTTCTCGGCCGGACCCACCCAGCAGGACGCGAAGCCAGATTACGAGCGCGCCGCCCAATGGGCCTCGCACGCCGCGGAAGCCGGATCTCCGGACGGGCAGGCCCTGCTCGGCTACATCCTCACCTCCGGCCCGGTGGAGATGCGCGACCTCGACACCGCGGACCGCTGGTATGCCCGCTCCGCCGAGGCCGGCTGCCCGCAGGGCCATCTCGGCGTGGCGCTGGCGCAGCTGCGCAACGCCCTCGATGCCGAAGGCCAGCAGAAGGCCGCCGCCAGCCTGGCCAAGGCGGCCGAGGGCGGCCTGGGCACCGCCCTCTACCTGCTCGGCGTGATGACCGAGCGCGGCGCCGGGGTGAAGCAGGACGTAGCCGCCGCCACCGAGCTGTATCGCCAGGCGGCGGAACGGCGGGTCCGGTCCGGCGAGGCGCGCTACGGGCTGGCGTTGATGGAAGGCCGCGGCGTCGAGCGCAACACCGCGCGCGGCGAGTCCTGGCTCCGTCGTGCGGCGCTTGCCGGGGATGCCGAGGCGGCGGCGCTGGTGGGCGACCTGTACTCCCGTGGCGGCGACCTGCCGCCGAACTACGCCGAGGCCGCGAGCTGGTATGGCCGCGCCGCCGCGGCCGGTCACGCCGCTTCGGCCCGCGCGCTCGGCCTGCTCTACCTGACCGGGGCGGGCGTACAGCGCGATCCGGAAGAGGCGGCACGTTGGTTTCGCCATTCCGCCGAACGCGGCGACCAGCTCGCCCACGTCGACCTCGGCAACCTGGTGCTGAACGGCGGCGGCAGCGAGACCGACCGCACCGCGGCGCGCGAGCGTTTCGAGCAGGCGGCCGAGACTGGCGACTTGGTGGCGGCGTTCAACTTCGGCGTCTGCCTGGCCGAGGGGGTCGGCGTCGAGCGCAACGACCGGCAGGCAGCGCTATGGCTGCGCCGCGCCGCGGACGGGGTGGTGAACGCCCAGTACTGGTACGGTCGCATGCTGACCGAAGGCCGCGGCGTCGAGATCGACCTCAAGGAGGGCCGGTTCTGGATCTCCAAGGCGGCCGAGGCCGGGCTGCCCGACGCCGAGATGGCCTATGCCGAGTTGCTGCTGAGCGGGCGCGGCGGCGTACGCGACCACGCGGCGGCGCTGGAGATGTTCGAGCGCGCAGCCAGGCAGGGCCACATCAACGCGATCTTCTCGGTCGCCGCCATGCATGGCGGCGGCCACGAGGTGACGGAAAACCGCCCGCTGGCGCAGGTGTACTTCCGCCAGGCCGCCGAGCGCGGCCACGCGATGGCGCAGCTGATGCTCGGCCGCTACCTCGCCCGCGGCCTCGCCAACGAGACCAACCCGGCCGAGGCCAGGCTATGGCTGCAGCGTGCCCGTGCGCAGGGACTGGTCGAGGCCGATGCCGAGCTGGCGCGTCTGGGTGCCCGCCCGCAGCCGCCCGCGGCACCGGTCGCCCGTGCCGTCAGCCAGAACTAGGCCGCCCGCCCACCCTTCTTCCGGCCAGGTAGCCTCCCGACCGGTCCAGGTCCCGTCGCCGCACCGGGTCACGGAGGCCGACCGGGCCGAATGGCGGGAATGGGCGCGGTTGCGGGCACAGGAGTCGTTCCGGCGCGGCCGGATTGCGACCGAGCGCGGCCAGCCGGACCAGGCGCTGCGCTGGCTCGAGCGGGCGCATCGGCTGGCGCCGGAGGCGGCCACGGTCAGCTTCCCGCTGGCGATGGCGCGCATGAGCTGTGGCGATCCGCACGGCGCGATCGGCCTGCTGCTGCCGCTGCTGCAGCAGCACGACTTCCGGGAAGGCTGGGTGGCGCTCGCCGC
>CAXTVS010000114.1:0-6156 GCA_964247735.1 uncultured Acetobacteraceae bacterium | reverse complement strand
GGTGCACCGGCAGTCGGACGGGGCGGCGCAATTCGCGGCGGTGATGGCGGCGATCGAGGCGTGTCCGGAGTGCGGCTCGGCCGGGACGGACGCGGCCAGGAGCGGCTGACGACGCGGGAGATGCTGGCGACCGGGCGGCGGCTGGAGGCGGCGGCAGCCGCTCTGTCGGCGCGGCAGACGCACGCGGTGCCGCTGGCACGGCAGCAAGCGGCGATGGCGAGTGCAGCACTTGGCGCCGAGCAGGCGCTGGCGTTCGGGCACGTGACGCGGGCGCGCGACCTGGCGGTGGTGGTGGGCTACGCCGGCACCGGCAAGAGCACGATGCTGGGCGTGGCGCGGGCGGCGTGGGAGGCGCAAGGCTACCAGGTGCGCGGGGCGGCGCTGTCGGGCATCGCCGCGGAAGGCCTGGAAGGCGGCAGCGGCATCAGCAGCCGCACGCTGGCGAGCCTGGAACTCGCGTGGGGCAAGGGCCATGACCTGCTCGCGCGGCATGACGTGCTGGTGGTGGACGAGGCCGGGCTGATCGGCTCGCGGCAGATGGAGCGGCTGCTGGCGCGGGTGCGGGAGGCGGGCGCCAAGCTGGTGCTGGTCGGTGATCCGGAGCAGCTGCAGGCGATCGAGGCCGGGCGGCGTTCCGGCTGATCGCCGAGCGGGTGGGCGTGGCGGAGATCACCACGGTGCGGCAGCAGCGCGGCGGCTGGCAGCAGGAGGCGACGCGCGAGCTGGCGACGGGGCGGACGGCGGGGCACTCGGCCGCTACGAGGCGGCGGGTGCGGTGCACGGGCACGCGACGCTGGAGGAGGCCAAGGTGGCGCTGCTGGCGCAGTGGGACGCGGAGCGGCGGGTGCGGCCGGAAGACAGCCGGATCATGCTGGCGCACACGCGGGCTGACGTGCGCGACCTGAACGAGCGGGCGCGGGTGCTGCGCGAGGCGGCGGGCGAGACGTTCTGGGGCGAGACGGTGCCGACCGAGAACGGCGAGCGGCGGTTCTCGATCGGCGACCAGGTGCTGTTCGGGCGCAACGACCGCGGCCTCGGGGTGAAGAACGGTACCCGCGGCCGGGTGGAGTGGGTCGGGGGCAGCTACGACGACACCTGGCTGGAGATCACGGTGCCCGACGCGGGCGGCGGTAGTCGGATCGTGATGGTGCGGCTGGCCGGAGTATGGGCACCTCGACCACAGCTACGCGGCGACGGTGCACAAGACGCAGGGCGTGACGGTGGACCGGGCGCACGTGCTGGCGACGGCCGGGATGGACCGACACATGGCCTACGTGGCGCTGACCCGGCACCGGGACGGGGTGGCGCTGTACTGGAGCGCGGATGAGCTGGGCAGCCGGGAGGGGCTCACCCGCACGCTCGGCCGCGAGCGGCTGAAGGACACCAGCCTGGACTACGGCGACAGCCAGGACGCGGCGGCGGCTGGATCCGAGGATGCTGCGGCAATAACGCAGGCCTTCTCTGAGCGACGTGGGCTGCACCCGCTGGTGCCGGTCAGCCGGATCGTGCTGTGGGCTGGGCAGGCGGCGGCACGGCGGACGGTGTCGCTGGCCACCCTGGCGCGGCGCCGGGTGGAGCGGCAGACGCTCAAGGACGGGCTGCGGCCGCTGCTGGAGATGCTGCGCGAGCAGGCGCAGATGCTGGATCGCCTGGTGGCCGAGCACGCGCCGGTGCTGCAGGCGTGGCGGGCGATCGCCACGCAGCCGCGGGTCCTGGCCGAGCTGGAGCGGTGCGAGGCGTCGCTGCGGCATCGCTGGGACGACGACTTCCTGCGGCAGAGCGCTGCGGGCTGGCGGCAGCGGCCGGGCCTGCGTGCCCTGCAGGAGCCCACCAACCGGCTGGCGGCGGAGGCGGTGCTGATCGGATACGCGCGCGGCGCGGCTGCGGCCGAGCAGGCGTGGCGGACGACGCCGGCGGTCACGGCGGAACCGGAGGGGTGGCTGGCGAGCGCCTGGGCGACCTATGAGCCGAGGCCGCAGGCGATGCCGCGCCCGTCGCGGGACGTCTCGCCCGGCCCGTCGCCAGGCTGAAGGCGGGAGGAAGACCGGTCATGGCGGCCAATGCGGACAGCGACGCGGCCCGGCTAGGCGCTGCGGTGACGCGGCTGGAGCGGCAGGTGGCGGAGCTTGGGGCGGCGCTCGACCGGCAGGACGGCAAGCTTGACGCGCTGCTGGCCCGGACCGAACAGGAGGAGCCCGAGGGGCTGCCCCTGCACGAGGTGATCGCGCAGCTGGTCAGAGTGGTGATGGACACGCACCTGGCCGTGCGGCGGATCGACCGGGAGCTCGAACGGCAGCGGACGGATGAGGGGCAACGGTGATGAGGCAGACCATCCCGGAGACGCTGACGGCAGACCTGCTGGCAACCGTATGCGCTGCCCAGGTGGAGGGTGGAGCATGTGCGGATCGGCATCGGCCGCGTCGATGGCGATCCCTGACAGCGACGGCGGGAGCAGGATCTCCGTGGTCCGCCCACAGCCCTACCCTCAAGGTTATCCATGATCTTGTGGATAAGTGGGTGTTCAGGCTGGAGCGGATACCATCTTCAGGCGGAGCGGCTGATCCTGGCTTGCCCATCTCCGACTGCCCGTCTACAACATACGCATGCAATGCGCATGAGGGTGTGATGGGCTATAGCCGGCCGGCATCGAAGCGTCCGACCAACGTGACCCTTGACGAGGAACTGGTCCGGCAGGCCCGGCTGCTGACCCCGAACCTCAGTGCCACCGTCGAGGATCTGCTGCGGGAGTTCGTGGTGCGCGAGCAGAGCCGGCGAGTGGCGGAAGACGCCGCGGTGGCTGACCTGATCGACGGCCTGAACGCCTTCCACCGCGAGAACGGCCTGCTCAGCGACGAGTTCTCGTCGCTCTAGGCATGAGCCAGTTCGACATTCTGAGGAACCCAGGTCGGCAGCGGGACACGACTCCCTACGTCGTCGTGCTGCAGAACAGCCGGTTCGATCGTGCTGCAACGAGATTCGTGGCGCCGCTGATCCTGGCTCGACAAGCCAACGTCCGAGAGCACTACTTGGCCCCACGTTTCACCGTAGAGGGGATCGAGGTGGTGATGGACGTGTTCAACCTGGCTACCTTGCCAGCAGAACGACTGGGACCACCAATTGCTACGCTTGGGGATGAAGAATCCCGAGCGAAGCTGATGCGAGCGATGGATGAACTTATCAGTCAAGCCTGACCCGGCGTACAGAAATTATGGCAACACTACTGGTGATCTAATTACGAGGCGAAACTAAATTCCGTATATTATAGAAAGTTGAAGTCCAGAAAAATTGTAATGCAACAAGGATGATATTCTGTTAAATAAGGAGATCATAGAATTTTGGGGTAAGGCGTTTCCTAGTGAAAACGCGACGAGTCCATTTCATCCTCTTATCGCTCATTCGCTCGACGTTGCTGCGGTGGCAGTTCTGATTGGCGAGCCAAACCTCGACGGACGCATCTTGGGATGGCTGGTCTCACTGCACGACGTAGGAAAGTTTTCCAGAACCTTTCAAGCGAAAGTACAGGAAAGGTGGCCTACTTCCGCACTTGGCGCACTGGACAAGGGCGATCTGCCGCCTCCCGGGCCCAGGCACGATGCGCTCGCTTTGCACATATTACAGAATTGCCTTTCAGAGCTTACCGAGACCCTGCTTCCTCCACCGGCTGTCAGGGGGCAGCGAGGCTGGCTGGCAGGAGATAGAGCGCGTGTCTTCCGCGCGCTTGCTGGTCATCATGGTCGCCCTGTGGGCGAGCCGGAGCCGAACCGACACGTGTTCTGTTCCCGATGCGAGGATGCGGCCCAAGCGTTCGCCAATGCCATGCGCCTAATCTTCAACCCATCTCCCTTGCTACCCATGGATGCAAGTGCGTTGGCACGATTGGAATGGAGCCTTGCCGGCCTGACGACCCTGTCGGATTGGATCGGCTCCCGCCAGACATGGTTTCCCTATGTCGGCAAGGAGGCGGTCGCCGACCCTGCCGCCTACTTCTGGGGGATCGCCCTGCCTCGCGCAGCGGCGGCCATTGCCGCCGCCGGCATCATGTCGGCACGCGTAGCACCGTTCGGTGGCATAGCTCGGCTGTTTCCAGGACGTACAGCATCGCCCATGCAGCAATGGGCCGAGACGGTGCCTCTGCCCGCAGGCCCGGTTCTTGTGGTCATCGAGGACATGACCGGAAGCGGCAAGACCGAGGCCGCGCTGACGATGTCGCATCGGCTGATGGCGTCGGGCCGGGCCGGCGGCCTGTTCCTGGCGCTGCCGACCATGGCGACCGCCAATGCGATGTTCGACCGGATGGCCGACGCCTACCACCGCCTGTTCGCCGGCGAGGCACGGCCATCACTGGCGCTCGTCCATGGACGTGCGGCACTCGATCCGCGGTTCTCCACGACCTTCGCGGAGACCGGGGAGATCGCGGCACGTCGGGGCAGCATGTCGACGGATCCGGCCGATGAACCGGCGGAGTTCCACTGCGCCGCCTGGCTTGCCGAGGATCGCCGGCGCGCGCTGCTGGCGCAGGTCGGCGTCGGCACGATCGACCAGGCCATCCTGGCGGTGCTGCCGGTGCGTGTAGCGGCCCCGATTGATAAGACACCATGAAGGAGCCTACGCGGCGAGTGCCGGGGGTGAAAGTAGAGCCTGACGGGTGGCGGCTGGTGTCCGGTAACCGAGCCGCTGGATGAGCCAGGTGGTGTTGTAGGTTTCCCGGAAGTCCAGAAGCGCCAGGCGCAGCTGCTCGACGGTGTCGAAGGTCTGCACCCAGAGCAGGTTCTCCTTCAGCGTGCGGATGAACCGCTCGGCGCAGCCGTTGCCCTCCGGCGCCCTGACAAAGGCGGGAGAGCTTTCGGCACCCAGGAACGTCAGCTCATCCTGGAAGACGGCGGACATGTACTGGCTGCCATGGTCGTGGCGGATGCGCAGGCCAGCAGCCACGCCCTTGGCAAAGGCGCCGAGATGCTGGCGCACGCCCTGACGGAGTGGTTCGAGCGCCTCGAAGCGGGTGCCATGGCGAGCGGCGTGGATGCCGACACACTCGGCGTTGTGGTGGTCAACAGCCACGAACACCGCGACCTGGCCCTCTGCGGTCCAGGTGGTGGTCATGTCGGTGCCCCACATGGTGTCCAGCGTGTCCGCGATGATGGTGCCGTCGTGGTTTCGTGGTCCGCGGGGCGAGCCGACCCGCGAGGGTGCCAGCAGGGCGTGCTCGCGCATTAGCCGCAGCACTCGATGCCTGGAGGTCCGGACACCGGCGAAGCGCAGGCGGGCCCATACCTTGCGATGGTTGCCAGTCACCTGCTGGCAACCGCCGTGGAAGGGGCTGGCGGAGAGGACGGCCCGGATCCGCTCGACCAGTGCCGGATCCGGCATCGGTCCTGCCGGTCCACGCCGCCGCGGGAGTTCTGCCCGTTTCGGTCTGCGGTAGCGGTAGAGGGTGGCCCGTGCGGCGCCAGATCCGGCACACCCGGGCGACGCCGTAGGGCTTGCCGCTGCTCGGAGAGGCCGTCCGGCTCATCGCCTCGATCTCCGTCGGACCAAAGGGCGCCCGCCCTCCAGGATGGCGATCTTTGCCTCCAGCAACTCGCGCTCGAGCAGCATCTCGCCCAGCTTGGCTTTCAGCCGGTCGCTCTCGAGGTCTCCTGCATCCGCAGGCCGGGCTGCCAGGCTGGCCTCGCCGGCCGACAGGAAGGTGTCGCGCCAGCCGCTCAGTGTCGCAGCCGTCACGCCGAGGGCGCGCGAGAGCGTTTCCAGGTCCTCGCCCCGCAACAGCCGGAGCACCGCGTCGCGCTTGCGTTGCCGAGACATCCGGCCGCCCCGACCCAGCCCCACCGACCCTGTCGCTGTCGTCGTCTCTGTCGTCATCGTCCACCTCTGTCGCGGACAGCGTCCGCTTATGAGGTGTCCCACTCAACTCTGGGGCGCAGGAGGGGACCCGCGTCGCGGTCGCACAGGTTGCGCCCACCGCAGCGGCGGATGCAGCAGCTTCGGCACTACCGAGCGGCTCCACTCAGTGCGCCACGAGTGCTTCGCCCCGCAAAATGGACGCTCAAAGCCCTCGCGTCATTTGCCGGAAGCGGACACTACTGAACACGTGGCAACGCTCGGCCTGAACCGCCTGATCTCCGCGAAGCACAGCAGTGCCACGACGCTGGCGACCGA
>CAXTVS010000113.1:0-6209 GCA_964247735.1 uncultured Acetobacteraceae bacterium | reverse complement strand
TGGATCTGACAGCGCGGCGATACCGGCGCCCGCAGGAGCACCTAGCCCGCCGCCAGCCGCCGGGTCGCTGCTATGTCCTGCGCCGCCGGCCGCGGGGCTGGTGCGGCCACCGCCCTGCGCCGGGTCCGTCTCGCTCGCCGTGCCGCTTGCTGCCGGTGCCGCAGTACCGATGCCAGTCGTACCTGCCGTGCCCGACGCTGTTCCCGATGCGCCTGGCTGGATCGCTGCGGCGCCCGTCGCAGGGTCGCGCGCCTGCGCGGCACCCGAGGCCGCAGGCCCGTCGATGGCCGCACCGCTGGCCGGGTCGAACGCCTGGACGAGGCTCGCCGCACCCGGAGCGGCAAGGCTCGCACCGGTCGCAGGATCGCGCTCGTCTGCCACACCCGAGGCCGCTGGTGCCGCGATGCCCGCGCCACTGGCGCGCTGCCCTTGCGAGGCGGTCCCTGCCGCTGCGGGCAAGGCCTGGCCCGCTCCTGAGGCAGCGTCGGAGGCCTGTGCCACGCCCGAGGCGGCAGGTCTGATCGCGCCCGTGCCCGTGCCCGGATCGACCGCGGCCGCCTGACCCGCCGCAACCACGGGCTCGAGCGCGGATCCACTTGCTGGATCGGTCGAGGCGGCTGTGCCCGCGGCACCCGATGCTGCCGCAACGGCTCCTGCCGCCGCGTCCGTGCCGCTGGCAACGCCTGCCTCGCCCGGAGCGCCTGCGCCGGTTCCACTCGCGGGGTCGGTCGAGCTCGCAACACCCGAAGCCGCAGGCGCGGCGGTGCCGACACCCGAAGCCGAAATGAGGATCGCGACCATGCCGAGCGCGGTCGGATCGACCTGGCCTACGCCCGTAGCAGGATCGTAGGCCTGCAGCGCGCCCGTGGCCGCAGGAAGCGCGGTGCCAGTGCCGGACGCGGCGTCCGCCGAAGCTGCCTGCGAGGCGATGCCTGCTGCCGCTGGAGCGGCAAGGCCGACGCCGGTTGCCGTGTCCGCCGCACCCGCGACCGTAAAGGAGTAGGTGTTGGAATTTACTGCTGGATTGTCGTTGGTATAAACGTAGATCGTGTGCGTGCCGGCGGTGAGCTTGGTCGTCCCATTCGCCGTGCCGATATTGTAGGTGTAGGTGCCGTTGGCCTCGTTGTCGTCGACGGTGCCGACATAGCCGCCGTCGATGTAGGCCTTGATCGTCTCGGCGGAGGCAAAGCCCGCCTGGACAAAGGTTGTTGAGACATAGGTGTTGCCGAGCACGCCCGACGCCGACGTGATCGTCAGGGTGCCTGCTGCCACGTTAGCTCCCTGCGCCTGAGCCTGTGGGTGCACGGCAGCTTCCGAGCGCGCCGCGTTCGACATGCTTGCCGTACCGCTCGCAGCTGGCTGTGCCGCGCCGGCGCCGGTCGCCTGGTCTGGAAACAACAAGCCGAGAATCGGGCCGATGATGCCGGACATGGCTCGCTCGCATCATGCGCGCGATCTCGCGTGCGCGATCAGTAGGCGGGGATCTCGTGCACGAAGCTGCTCACCGTGTCGTTGGTGCCGACGGTGATGGTGGTGCTGCCGATGATGATGTCCGCACCCGAGCCAGACGCACCGACCGTGTAGTCCGCCAGCACGGTCGTGCCGTTCGAGGCGAACGCGCGGGCGAAGCTCGCCGTGCCAGAGTTGGTGGGGCTCACCGTGCTGGAGGTGAACGCGGCGGTAGCGAGCTCGTTGGGCGAGGTGTAGCCGGGGGTGCCGAACGCGGTCGAGCTGAACGTCATGGTGAACAGGATGGTGTCGCCGCTCTCGGCCGTCTCGGGCGTGGTCGGCTCGGTGCCGCCGGTCACCACGAGCGTGCCGCTCGCATACAAGGCGTTCCATGCCGCGAGCATGGTCGAGGCGGTGGCGGTTGCAAGCTTCATGGTCGTGGCTCCAGGTGAGTGATGGGCGTGTTAAGGGCGTCGGGCGCGCATGCCCACGACCGGGAACAGGAGAATGACGATGCAGTGGAAGAAGCCGACGGTGGTCGAGATCGTGCTGAGCGCCGAGATCAACAGCTACGCCAGCGCTGGCATCCGCTAGGCGGGCGTGAGCGTCCACTGGTTGAGCGTGCCGCCGTAGGTGCACTGGTAGAACGAGCCGTTCCAGGGCACGCCTTTGTTGAACTTGCAGTGTGTGAACTGCAGATCGGCCCAGTCTGCACTCGACCACAACTGCACGATCTCACTGGAGCCATCGGCATACTTGCCGAGGTTGTCCGGGTCGAAGATCGCATAGACGCCGGGGCTGATCTCGCGGTTGCTGTCCAGCGTCGGGTAGAGGCAATGGATCAGGCCGGAGCCCTTGGCGTTCTGGTTCGAGCTGATGCTGAGGAATCCGCCGGGCATTCCGCCGTAGCGTTGGCCGGTGGCCACCGGCGCATCCGGCGAGGCGAAGGCCTGGCTGCAGCCGAGGTAGGTCGCCTTGATACCAATGGTGCCCTGCTCCGACAGGCCGAACACGCGCAGGTTGCCGTTCTCGCCCATCACGTAGATGCAGGGCCCGAGCACCGGGCTGCGGTAGAACACCGCCTGGCTGTGGATGTGATGCGTCCGGTTCTCGTAGACGGTCGGCAGCTGCGACAGGTCAGTGGGCGTCGGGCTCGCCGGGTTGTAGTAGGTCAGCCAGAACGGCGGGCAGATGAAGCTGCCATAGACCTTCGCCTGGATGGTGCCGGCGGCGAAGTCGGCCAAGCTGGCGCCCATCATTCCATCGGCGTCCACGATGTAGCAGACGCCGTCCTTGCCGCCGTAGAGCGCCAGGTCGTAGTCGAAGCCGCTCGCCGTCGCATCGATGTACAGCACGCCGGCCGAGCCCAGGTCTTCGTCACCGGCGCTCAGGTTGTTCACCGGCGTCGGCGCCGAGTTGTGCGACACCAGGTCGTGCGCCGCCATGCCCTTCATCGCGTTGGTTGGCGCGAGGTCGGCAGCGTCGCGCACCGCCACCGCGTTTGGGATCTTGCTCAGGCTCGGCAGCGTCTGGTCGGCCAGCCCGCCCTCGCGCCCCGGATCGGTGTAGGGCACCGAGTAGTCGATGCGGGTGATCGAGGCGGCGGCCGTGGCGGTCGCCTTGCTGTAGCGCAGGCGCAGCAGGCACTCGCCGAAATTGCTGACCCCGTCGAAATCGCCGTTCGCCGTGACCAGCAGCAGGTCGCCGTTGCGCGCGAAGGCCGGCGCCGCGGCGCCCATCCAGATCCCGGCACCCGAGCCGGTGACGCAGGTCGTGTAGGCGGCGGCGATCGCGGGCGTGCTGGTCGACACGTCGCAGGCAATGATCCACCCGCGGTTCGTCGCGCTCGATTCGAGAAAACTGCCCGTGCACACGAAGACGGTGGAGGCATCGGCGCTCAGCGCCAGGCCGCAGCGCTGCTTGCGGACTGCGGTTGCGAACTTCTGCTCGGCCAGGCCGCCGGGCGGCTGGTAGGTCGCACCATTCAGCTCGAGCGGCGTGGTCACCGCGCTGCCATCCTTCGGCGACAGGCCGTGCAGCGTGTAGACCCCGTCCGTGAACGAGGCCGTCGGCGACGTGAAGGCGACGCAGTAGTAGGTGCCCGTGGTCGGGTTGACGACGCCGGTGCCGAGCACTCCAAAATGCTGGTTCACGAGCCACATGTCGTACGCCGTGGTGCTCAGGACCGCCTGGCCCAGGCTCACCTTCCACAGCTGCTCGCCGGTCTCCGCATCCCAGCCCTGCACCCAGTCCGCCATGGTCGCGGTGATCAGGACGTTGCGCAGCGTGCCGTCGGCCATCTCGACATTCGGGACGATGAGCGGCTGGCCCTCGGACCCGCGTGCGTCACCGTAGAGCGGCAGCGTTCGGGCCAGAACCATGCCGCGCGTCCGCACCGCATCCTGCGTCAGGACTATCTCGTGCGGCCAGTGGCCCGACCGAGACGTGTCGAAGTCGCGGGTATAGACCCCCGGCGGCACGATCACTGTGGTGGCCGCGCGACCGGAACGAGGCGCCAGAGCCGCTGCCGCAGTACCGGCCAGCAGGGCGCGACGGGAGATTTTCATGAGGCAAGCCCTCGAGGCGCGGTGTAGTCGACCTTGAGCTCGAAAGACGACCCATCCACCGGCATCCCCTGCGCCACGATGCTCAGCGCGTGCCACCCGGAGGCCTGCACCTTGAAGGTGCTTCCCTGCGTGTGGTTCTCGTCCTGGTCGTCGTAGGGCGACATGTTCAGGAAGCCGACCTTGTCCTCGACGTGCACGGCCAGATCGACCCCATTGCCCCAGCCAGTCTGGTCCGGGGTGAGCGTCACGCTCAGCGAGCTCCCGAGCGCGCACCAGACGCGGCCGACCTGCAGCGTGCCGTCCATGATCGGACCGATGTCCAGGTCCGCTGCGCCGATGAACACTTGCTCCGTCTGCCGATCGAAGGTCTCGATCTCGCCGTCAATGCCCTGGCGGCTGTAGGCCACCGTGCCGAGCCCGTTGTCGTTCCTGGGCAACGTGATGGTCGCCTGCCCCTGACTGTCCGTGCACACGTCAGGCCCATGCCCGGTGTAGTCGTGCAGCCAGACGCCGGCACCGAAGCCCGTCTGAACGGTGATGGTGTATTCGGCCCATTCGTCGTTGTTGATCGCCGACAGCAGGCCGGGCGCGCCGAGGCGCTCGATCGCATAGACCTGGTAGGTCGCGTAGCGCTCGACCTGCTCACCGCTCGCAAGCTTTGCCTGGAGCCAGATGCTGTTATTGATGTGAGGCTGCAGGCCTCCGCCGCCATAGCAGCCCGCGTCGTCGGACCAGTCCTTGTAGTACGCCACCGGATACCCGGTGCGGCTCGCTACCCAGTGATACGCAGCTGCCTTATTCCACACGATGGTCGCGAAGCCGTCGGTGTCCGTATCCGGACTCTCCACCATGGTGGCTGCGTTGCTCGGAGACATGTCCGCGAAGCTGCCGCGCAGCTGCTCCATGTTCCAGTTCGACGTGTTGTTGCACATGCCCTCGACCGCGTAGTGCGTCGAGAAGTCGAAAGCTTGGCAGCGTCCGTTGGTCTGGTTCCAGACCCACCAGTTCAGGTTGTCCGGGTTGCCGTCGGCATATTCGCCTATGATCACCTTACCGGCCATCGCGCCGTGGTTGGCCCACTCGTTCACGAACTCGCTCGCCATGCCCTTCGTGTCGTCCAGGCGCGCTCCTTGGATACCAAGTGTGCGGAAGAGCCAGTCGCCCGCGTCCAGCAGTCCGGTCATCACCGCGCCTTTTGGCGTGGCATTGATCGGGCACAGCTCGTCGCCGAACGAGAAGTCGTCAGCTGGAACCGGCACTGGGTCCTCCGGCACACGGCCGTCGGCGGCGTCGCCCCGGAAATAGGAGGGCTGCTTGGGGAAGCGGCCGTTCTTGGTCTTGCCGTCAGCGCCGAGATACTCGTAGACGCCGTTGCTGCCGCCCATGCGCTGGTGCGGCACCATGTCGACATACACGTCGAGCCCGTTGGCGTGACATGTCGCGATGCAGCGGCGCAGCTGCTCCGCAGTGCCGAAGCGCGTTTCGACCGAGTAGAACTGGTTCTTCGAGCCGATGTCGTAGTCGTCGAAGACCCCATAGCCATCGGCGCCGATATAGCTGCCCGCGTTCGTCTTGAGCGGCGGCGGCAGCAGCACGGCGGTGATGCCGAGCTGCGCCCACGTTGAGGCCTGGGACGCCACGTGATCATACCAAACTGGCACGTCGGGCGTATCGGCGTCCCATGGTGCCGGAACCGACCTGTCGGCTGCTTGGCGGTATGCCGCCCACATGAGGAACCCGATGACACGCTCTCCCGCTGCTGGGTCGATCAGGCCGCCGCCGGAGCCTTCAGGCCGTTCAGCACGTCGCCTGCTGCTGCCTTCACACCGGCGAATACCTCGTCCTCGCTGGGCAGCTTCAGCCCGAGCACGGTCGCGATCTGGTGAAACGCCGAGATGCTGGCCGCCATCAGCGGGTTGCTGGCCTCGAAGCTGTCCAGCTTGGCCTGCAGATCGGCGAGCTCGGCCGCGGCGTCGGTGTTCGCCGTGACCAAGCCGGTCTGCACGGTGAGGTTGACCGGTGCCAGCTTGCCCGCGAAGGCAAGACCGATGATGCCCGGCAGGCTCGCAAGCATCGTCTGCTCGACGGCGGTCATGGCAGGCGCGGTGGTGGTGGTCGACATGGTGCTCTCCTGGATTATGGAGCCCGGGCGCAGACCCTTACTGCGTCCCTAAGCCCGAGGTAGTCGGCGAT
>CAXTVS010000112.1:0-6473 GCA_964247735.1 uncultured Acetobacteraceae bacterium | reverse complement strand
CCGCAACCGTGGTACGCGGCATCTGCATCAGGCTGATCATGCCCTCCTGCATGCGGGCACCGCCGGAAGCGGTGAACACGATCAGCGGCGCCTGCTGCAGCACTGCCAGACGCGCGGCGGCGACGAAGCCCTCGCCGAGGGCGGCGCCCATGGTGCCGGCCATGAACTCGTACGCCATCACCGCGACGACAGCCTTGACTCCGCCGATCGTGCCATGCGCCACCACCAGCGCCTCGTCGAGCTGCGACTTCGCGCGCTGCTCCTTGATCCGGTCGACATAGCGCTTCTGGTCGCGGAACCCGAGCGGGTCGGAGGCCGCCCGGGGCAGCTCGATCCGGGTGCACTCGCCGTTGTCGAAGGTCCAGGCCAGCCGGTCGGCGACCAGGGCGCGCATGTGGTGGCCGCAATGCGGGCACACGTTGAGCGACTTCTCCAGCTCGCGGGAGAAGATCATCTGGTTGCAGGACTCGCACTGGGTCCAAAGGTTGTCCGGCACGTCGCGCTTGCCGAGCAGGTTGCGGACCTTGGGCCGCACATAGGTGGTCAGCCAGCTCATGCCATGATCTCCGTCACGCGCGCCTCGCGGACCCCGTCCGCCAACGTCCTGACCTGGTCCAGCACCAGGCGCACCGTATCCGGCCCGGCGCGGCCCTGCCCGTCGAGGCTGCGGGCCAGGGTCTCGATCAGTGACGACGCGACCACGGCGCCGTCGGCGATCCGCACCGCGGACGCCGCCTGGGCCGGAGTGCGTATGCCGAAGCCGATCGCCACCGGCAGCCCCGTCACCGCGCGCAGGCGCGGCAGTGCCGCAGCCAGGTCCGCATCGGACGCGGAGCGGGTGCCGGTCACGCCAGTGATGCTGACGTAGTAGATGAAGCCGGAGCTGCCGTTCAGCACCAGCGGCAGGCGAGCATCGGCGGTGGTCGGCGCCACCAGCCGGATGATGTCGAGGCCGTGCGCGTGGGCGTCCGCTTCCAGCAGGTCGGCCTCCTCCGAGGGCAGGTCGACCACGATCAGCCCGTCCACGCCCGCCGCCGCCGCGTCGGCACAGAACCGTGCCGGGCCGTAGCTGTCGATCGGGTTGAGGTAGCCCATCAGCACCACCGGCGTGTCGGCATCGGCGGCACGGAAGCGGGCGACCATCTCCAGGGTGCGGCCAAGCGTGGCGCCCGCGGCCAGGCCGCGCTTCGATGCTGCCTGGATGATCGGGCCGTCCGCCATCGGATCGGTGAACGGAACACCGATCTCGATCAGGTCAGCCCCTGCGGCCGGCATGCCGCGCAGGATCGCCTCGGCGGTGGCGAGGTCGGGATCGCCCGCCTCGAGGAACGGGATCAGTGCGCCGCGGTTCTCGGCCCGCAGGGCGGCAAATCGGGCGGCGATCCGGCTCACAGGGAAACCCCGAGATGCTCCGCAACGGTGAAGATGTCCTTGTCGCCGCGACCGGACAGATTCATCAGGATGATCTGGTCCGGCCTCATGGCGGGCGCGATCTTGGCAACGTGGGCCAGGGCATGGGCGCACTCCAGCGCCGGGATGATGCCTTCGGTGCGCGTGCAGAGCTGGAACGCGGCCAGCGCCTCGTCGTCGGTGATGCCGACATACTGCGCGCGGCCGATGTCATGCAGCCAGGCATGTTCCGGACCGATGCCCGGGTAGTCCAGCCCGGCGCTGATCGAGTGCGCCTCCGTGATCTGGCCGTGGTCGTTCTGCAACAGGTAGGTGCGGTTGCCGTGCAGCACGCCGGGGCGGCCGCGGCTGATGCTGGCAGCCTGCGCGCCGCTGTCGAGGCCGCGCCCGGCCGCCTCCACGCCGACCAGCTCCACCTCCGCGTCGTCGAGAAAGGGGTGGAAGATGCCCATGGCGTTGGAGCCGCCGCCGACTGCGGCAACCACCACGTCCGGCAGCCGCCCCTCGGCCTCCTGCATCTGCACGCGCGCCTCGTCGCCGATCACGCACTGGAAGTCGCGCACCATGGCGGGATAGGGATGCGGGCCGGCGACGGTGCCGACGAGGAAATAGGTATCGTCGACATGGGCGACCCAGTCGCGCATGGCATCGTTCATTGCGTCCTTCAGGGTACCAGCGCCGGTCGTGACCGGATGTACTTCGGCACCCAGCAGACGCATCCGGAACACGTTCGATTTCTGCCGCTCGACGTCGACGGCGCCCATGTAGATCACGCACTGGAGGCCGAACAGGGCGCAAACCGTGGCGGTGGCGACGCCATGGCTGCCAGCGCCGGTCTCGGCGACGATCCGGGTGCGGCCCATCCGCCTGGCCAGCAGGATCTGGCCCATGACGTTGTTCAGCTTGTGCGAACCGGTATGGTTCAGCTCCTCGCGCTTGAGGTAGATCTGCGCGCCGCCGAGTTCCGCACCAAGGCGTCTGGCGTGCCAGAGCGGGCTGGGCCGGCCGACATAGTCCTTGAGATAAAGGTCGAGCTCCTGCCGGAAGGCGGGATCTGCCTTGGCCGCCTCGTAGGCCTGGTCGAGCTCCAGGACCAGCGGCATCAGGGTTTCGGCAACGAAGCGGCCGCCGAAGATGCCGAAGCGGCCGCGCTCGTCGGGACCGGTGCGCAGGGTGTTGGGGCGCAGCACGTCGGCGCGGTCGACCTCGGCGCGAGCGGCGAGGCGCACCGAAACCGGGACCGACGGGTCGGCGTCCGGCGCGGACGCGGGCATGATGGTCTGGGACTGCGGGTTCACGGCTGGAGGCCCTCCGGGAGCTGGGGTTCTAGCGCACAGGACCACGCAGGTCACGTGCCGGCAGCCGACGGCTGCCGCGCAGCCCTGCCGCCTGCACGCTGATGAACGCGGACTCGCTTCGCCGCGGGAGCAAGGCGACGAGCGCTGCGATCGTGGCTGGCGTCGCTGCCGCGCGAACCCGCGAAACCTTGAACCCGCCGCGCCGAAGCAGGGCGACCATAGGCACCAACCCGGCGGTCGCCTCCCGATCCGGGATTGACCCTTGCCGGAACGAGCCTGCGTTCAGCCCAGGCAGCTGGCTCTGCATGGATAGCAGAACAGGACCAAGCCGGACGTCGCTCGCAGCCAAACCGTCTCGGCCACCCGAACCGTACGGCTCCACGCTCGCGGCGAGAACACGATGAAGGCAGTCATCGACGCAACGCCGCTCGCGATCGGCATGCAGACGACAGTCCAAAGGGCAGGCAGGGTAGCAGGACGGCGCCTGTCGGATCAGGTTCCTGGACCGCGGTTCCGGACCTGGCCAAGCCGGCCGGCCGGGACCCGACGCAGCGCCGCTGTCACCCCCGTGTCAGGGATTTTCATCCCGGTCGGTTTTGTCGGGACAACGCCGTTCGATCAAGCTAACCAACCTGAGCCGGCGCCTCGTCGGTTCTCGATCGCCGCGGAGGCCCCGGCCGTTGATCGCCCTCCTGCTTGCCTGATCGTCCTGCCGCGCGGCCGCCCGGATCCCGCTGCCGGTCGTGCGCGTCTGCAGGCTGATCCGCTTCGTGCTTCCGGCCGGCGTGCACCCAAACCTCGTTCAGCCCGGTGGGGCGCCGTCGGCTCGAGCGTCACCGGACAAGGGATCGCCACCATGACAAGCCATCCGAACCGTCCGGTGTTCCAGCGTCCTTCCACCTCCCTCCAAAGTAGCTTCCGGACGCTTCTTGGCCAGCGCAACTTCGCCCTGTTCTTCACCGCGACCACGGCCTCGACCCTTGGCTCGGCGGTGGTGCCGGTGGCGCTGACCTTCGCCCTGCTCACCTTGAAGTACTCCGCCACCACCATCGGGCTGGTCCTGGCGGCGCAGACGGCGCCGACCGTGGTCCTGATGCTGGCAGGCGGCGTGGTCGGCGACCGATGGCCGAGGCGCCGGCTGATGATGGGTTCGGATATCCTGCGCTGCGTCAGCCAGATCGTCCTGGCGACCTTCCTGGCAATCGGCCATCCGCCGCTCGCCGCCCTGCTGGCGCTCGCCGCCTGCGTCGGGGTCGGCAACGCCTTCTATGCTCCTGCGGAAGGCGGGCTGATCCCTCAGGTGGCCGGGCCTGACCACCTCAAGGAGGCGAACAGCGTCCTCAGCATCACCGGCTCCTTGTCGGCCATCCTGGGTCCATCGCTCGGCGGGCTGCTGGTCGCGTCCGGCAAGGCGCCGCTCGCGATCGGCGTCGACGCGCTGTCCTACGCCCTGAGCGCCACCTGCCTGTCGCTGATGCACATCCCCGTGCACGACCTTGCGCCGTCAGCCTCGTTCATCACCGACCTGAAGCTCGGATGGAAGGAGTTCCGCCAGCACCGCTGGCTCCAGCTCATCACCGCGCAGTACGGGCTGCTGAACCTGGTCGCCTTCGCGCCCTTCTTCGTCCTCGGCCCGGTCCTGTTCGCGTCCCTGCCGAACGGAGCCAGGCTGTGGGGGCTGGTCGCGTCCGCCACCGGCGTCGGCGGCATGGCCGGCGGCCTGCTGATCCTCCGCCTCCGCTTCCTCCGCCCGCTTGTCGCCTTCGAACTCGCGGCCGCCCTGCTGGCGACGCCGCTTGTCCTGCTGGCATTCCATGCGCCGGTCCTGCCCGTGGCCGTCGGCAGCGCCGTCTTCGGCGCCTCCCTGGCGGTCCTGAACGTGACCGTGCAGACCACGATCCAGGAGCGGATCCCGAGCGACGTGCTGTCCCGGGTCAATGCCATGTTCAGCGTGGTGTCCCAGGGCCTGGGCCCGATCGGCTTCGCCCTGTGCGGCCCGATCGCTCATCTGGTCGGGCCGCGGAGCTCGCTGGTAATCGGCTCCGGCGCTATCGTCGTGAGCGCAGTCGTCCTGCTGACCTCGCGCTACATCCGGCTGCTGAAAAGCGAGCCGGTCCCCGGCGCAGCCGCAGGATAGCCCATCGCCGGCAGGACAGCCGTTCCAGCCGGAACCCTCGATCCGCCCCGCATGTCCTTCTGCATCCTTCTCTGCCCGTGTGCGTTCCGGTCGAACGGCATACAGGCCGAAGGAGAACGAGAAATGGCCACGCACGGGCGATCCGGGTTCTCCCTGCAGGCGGTCATCCTAGTACTGGGGCTTGCCGGATGCGCCGAACAGAGCGGCCCGGTGTTCGGCGAGTGGCAGGGGCGGCAACCGCAGACCGACGGTATCTCGCCCACCTTCATCACCCTGGTCCTGCACGGCAACCCAGGCGACACTCAGGGCGGATACGACATCCAGGCGATCAACACGCAGCCGGTGTTCGGCGACGTCAACGAGCGCCAGCTGACATGGAGTGATCGCTGGACCCTTACCCCCTCAGCCGGGCCAAGTCCGGTGCCTCTCCTGGTGCTGCACAACCTGCCGAACAGCCAGATCTCGCGCTACGTCCTGTTGTCGAACGGCGTGCTGCTTCCGGCCACGCCGCAGAACGCTCCCGACACCTCGCCGGAAAGCCGGATCGAGGGGTTGAGGCCGGTTTCGAGGACCAGCTTCGGCTATGGCCGGGTATAGAATACTGAGTGCTCGCATCGGTCGCGCAACATAGGACCTCCTTTATCGTTCCGGCCGGACATCACTCCATCACCGGCGCCAGCTTGTTGACCGCCTCGACATCGTCGCCCAGCCACTGCGGGTTCTTGGCGGTGCCATCAAAGGTGGCGCTGGTCTTGAACAGCTCGTACCTGCCGTCCAAGGCATGCGGACGGCTACGAGCCAGCAGCTCTGTGACCCTCGCCCGGTCCATCGGCTGGAAGGTGCGCACCGCCTCGAACGCCTGGTCGAGGTCGCGCTGGCTTTCCACTCCGGTGATCACCACGGAGGTCGGCAGGTTGAGAGAGTAGTGCAGGTACTCGAGCGGCGTGATCGGGGCGCTGCTCTTGAGCAGCACGCTGTCGGCGAACGTCTTCATGCCCAGCACGGCGATGCCGTGCTCGACCAGGTAGGGCAGCACGAGGTGAGCGAAGCTGCGAAAATGCGCGTCCATCACGTTGAGCGGCATCTGCACCGCGTCGAACAGGAAGCCGCGCTCAGCGGCCACCGCCAGCATCTGCAGGTGGATGCGCGGATCCTTGTGGCCGGTAAAGCCGATATGGCGCAGCTTGCCGGCCGCCTTCGCCTCGACCAGGGCCTCCATCGCGCCGCCCTCGGCGAAAACTCGGTCCGGATCATCGTAGCGGATGATCTCGTGGTGCTGCACCAGGTCGATCCGGTCGGTGCGCATCCGCTTGAGCGAGGTGTCGATCTGGCGGGTCGCCTCCTCCCTGGTGCGGCCGTCGATCTTGGTCATCAGGAACACGCGGTCGCGATAGCCGCCCTGGTCCAGCGCCACGCCGACGCGCAGTTCCGACCGGCCCTCGTTGTAGTCCCAGCAATTGTCGATGAAGGTGATGCCGCGATCGATTGCCTGGTGCACCAGGCGCACCGCCTCATCGTCGCTGACCGCATTCTTGCCGAGGTGGAAGCCGCCGAGGCCGATGGCCGAGATCAGCTCGTCGCTGCGGCCGAACCGGCGATACAGCATCTCGCCGCGCCGCTTCCCGGGA
>CAXTVS010000111.1:0-6502 GCA_964247735.1 uncultured Acetobacteraceae bacterium | reverse complement strand
GCCGGTCAGCTGCCCCACCGCCTCCATCTTCTGGCTCTGGCGCAGGGCGTCCTCGACCCGTTCGCGCTCGGCGATCTCGCCCAGGAGGCGGGCGTTCGCCTCGGCCAGCTCGCGCAGGTGCAGCTTCTGCTCGGTGAGGTCGGTGAGCACGCCGCACAGCAAGCGGGAGCCGTCGTCGGTCCGGAGCAGGCTGAGCGACAGGTAGGCCGACACCAGGGTCCCGTCGGCGTTGCGGAAGGTCAGCTCGCTGCGCGCACCGGTTCCGCCGGCCTCGTCCAGCAGCCGGTCGAACGCGTCCTGCTCTTCCGGCAGCACCAGGCGGCGGAGCGAGGTGCCGGTCAGCCGCTCCTGGGGCAGGCCGAGCAGGGCGGCCAGGCTGCGGTTGCAGTAGAGGATGGTTCCGTCCTCGCCGAGGGTAACGGCGCCTTCCCGGATCTGCTCGATCAGCACGCGATACGGCCGGTCGGCGTTTTCCAGCGTGTACACCCGCTGCGCGTCCAGCACGGTGCCGACCACCAGCGCGTCGACCTCGCCGCGCCGGATCGCGTCCAGCGTGTCCTCGCTGTCCTGCAGCCTCGCCTGCAGCTCGCGGATGCGTCCGGCGAGTGCTGCCGCGTCGGCGTTCCCGCCGGTCTCCGGCTCAGACATGACCACCGGGAAGGAGGTTTCCGGGCAGCGGCGCCAGGTCCAGGGCGCGCAGCACCCGCTCCGCGTCCGACAGGTCGCCGATGATGTGCCGCATCGGCGGCGGCAGCAGCTTCACCAGGGTGGGGGCCGCGATGACCTGGTAGCGCTCCGCCAGCTCCGGCTGCTGGTAGATGTCGATCACCTCCAGGTCGACGTTGTCGCCCAGCCGCCCGGCGCAGATCCGACGCAGGTTCTCGATCGCCCGGCGCGACCGCAGGGTGCCGCCTGCCACGAACAGGCGCAGCCGGTAGGCGACGGGCAGCTCCTCCGCGTTCAAGCGGGAACGTCCCGGGGTCGTATGTCGAGCCCGACCAGCACCTTCTCCGTGTTCGACAGGTCGCCGATGATGCGCTTGAGCGGCGCCGGCAGGCGGCGGACCAGGGTCGGGATGGCCAGGATCTGGTCACCCGCCGCCAGCTTCGGATTCTGCAGGAGGTCGATCACCTCGATCTGGTAGCGGCCGGCCAGGTGCTGCTCGCAGACGCGCTTGAGGTTGGCCACCGCCGCGACCGACTTGGTGGTCTGGCCGGCCACGTAGAGGCGCAGGTGGTAATGGCCGGGATCGGCGTCCATGGAAGCAGGATCGTCGGGCGGCAGGTCGGCGGTACTCACCCCGCGGCACCCCGGCGACTGGCGAGGACGACGCGGTCGGTGGCGAGGGTCGTCTCGTGCCGGTCGTCCTGCTCGAGCAGCAGGCGCGCCTCCTCCTCCTCGGTCCGCAGCGCCGCACGCATCTCCTCGACCTGCCGCTCAAGCGCCTCGCGGCGGCGGACGAGGTCGCGACGGCGGCGCTCGATGTCCTGCTGCCGGCGTGCCGCGTCGGCCTGTTCCCGCGCCGCCTGGCTGACCCGCGCAGTCCCCGTCAGCACCCCTTCCGGACCGACATAGGGCGCGATCAGCTCGACGCCGGCATCGGTGATCCGGTACTCGCGCACCTGGTTGGAATGGCTCATGCCGCGCGCCTTGATGAGGTAGAGCACCCGGTTGCGCTCCCCGTTTGCCTCGACGTCTTCCAGCTTGATCCAGGCATCCATCAGCGAGGACAGCCCCTGGTCGGACCCTTCGGTCAGCGCGCCGTCGTTGCGCAGGCTGGTGAACAGCGCGGTGATGCCGCGCCCCTTCAGCAGGTCCATCATGCGCAGCAGCACCGCGTGCACCTCCGCAGGCGGCCCGCGGAACGCCGAGATCGGGTCCAGCACCACCACGTCCGGCTCGAACCGGTCGAGGTCGCGGTGCATGCGCGCCAGGTGCATCTCCAGGCCGTACAGGCTGGGACGCGCCGCCTCGTAGCGGAGCAGGCCGGCGTCGATCCAGTGCTGGAGGTCGAGCCCGACGGAGCGCGCGTTGCGGCAGATCTCCTGGGCGCTTTCCTCGAACACGAAGGACAGGCAGCGCTCGCCGCGCCGGCAGGCGGCGTCGGCGAAGTGGCTGACGAGGGTGGTCTTGCCGGTGCCGGCCACGCCGGACAGCAGGATGGAGGAGCCGCGATAGAACCCGCCGCTGCGCAGCATGGCGTCGAGGCCGGGCACGCCGCTGGACACGACCTCGCTGGACGCGGCGCGGTCCAGGGCGGTCGAGGTCACCGGCAGCACGGTGATCCCCTCGTGGTCGATCAGGAACGGGTACTCGTTGGTGCCATGCGCGGAGCCGCGATACTTGACCACGCGCAGGCGCCTCGTGGTGATCTGGTCCTCCACGCGGTTGTCCAGCAGCACCACGCAGTCGGACACGTACTCCTCAAGCCCCTGCCGGGTGAGCTGTCCGTCGCCGCGCTCGCCGGTGATCACGGCCGTGAGGCCGCGCTCCTTGATCCAGCCGAACAGCCGGCGCAGCTCGGCGCGCAGGATGGCCGGGTCGGAGAAGCCGGAGAACAGGGTCTCGATGGTGTCGAGCACCACGCGCCTGGCGCCGACCTGGTCGACCGCGTAACCGAGCCGCACGAACAGGCCTTCCAGGTCGTACTCGCCGCTTTCCTCGATCTCGCTCCGCTCGACCCGGACGTGGTCGATCGCGAGCCTGCCGTCGGCGACCAGCTGGTCGAGGTCGAATCCCAGCGAGGCCACGTTGGCGGCGAGGTCCTCGGCCCGTTCCTCGAAGCTCATGAACACGCCCGGCTCGCCGAACCGGGTTGCGCCGTTCACCAGGAAGGTGGCCGCGAACAGGGTCTTGCCGCAGCCGGCCGAGCCGCAGACCAGGGACGGCCGTCCGGCGGGCAGGCCGCCCAGGGTGATCTCGTCGAAGCCGGCGATCCCGGTGGCCGCCTTGGGCAGGGTGGCCGGGGTGGCGGAGGAGAAACCCTCAGGCGGCATGGGTCTGCGTGTCCTTGGCTTTGTCGGCGGCTTCGTCGGCGGCGCGAGCGGGCTGCTGGACCTCCCTGCCCGGCCGCTGGCTGCCTGTGTATTGCATCCACCCTCCGTTTGCATGCGTCAAAGACCCGGGTCCGATCATCCCGTCGGGAGCACCGTGGCAGCGGTCGCCGAACCCGTTGCGTGATCCGGGTCCGGCCCCCGTGTCCGGATCGTTGCGCTATCGTATCGGGTTTGGAACGAGGTTCATCACCCGGTGGTCCGCCGGGCAGGAACCGCATTCGCCTGCCTCCCGTTCCGTCCGGGTCCATCCCCGCCCAAGGAACCGCGTCATGACATCTCCCGGCACGACCGCGATCCCGGCCGCTTCGACGGGTCGCTGAAGCCATGGACGCCCCTGACGCCTCCGCGCGCGGCGTCGGCGGCACATACAGGCTGGCCGAGCACGGTGCCGACGGCACGGTCGGGAACGACAACGCGGCGATGAAGCGGGCGCTCGCCTTCGCCGGCGAGCATCCCGGAACGCGCATCGTGCTGCCGGTGGGCATCACGCAGCTCGACAGCACCGCGAACGACGACTTCTGCATCCCGTCCCGCACCACGATCGAGGGCGAGGATGCGATCGGCAGCGTCGTCAGCTGGAACGAGACGACCGGGTGCAACCTGTTCAGCACCGCGCAGGGGTCCCGGCTGTCGGACATCCGGATCCAGAACCTGACCTTCCGCGGGACCTGGGATCCGGCCACGGACATGGTGGGGGTCGCCAGCGGATCGCCGGTGTTCCTGGTCGGCGTCGACGGGGTGACGCTGGACACCATCACCTCCGAGAACACCCGCGGCTTCGGGCTCTGCGTGCGCGCCAGCACGGAGGTCGCCGTCACCGGCTGCGTGGTCCGGCACACCGCGACCGACGGGATCAACCTGTCGGAATGCTCCAACGTGTCGGTCACCTTGTGCCGGATCTCCCACGTCGGCGACGACGCGATCTCGGTGCACTCGGACGTGTTCGACACCTTCGGCGTCCGGCGGAACCTCCTGGTCAGCGGCAACCACGTCTTCGACGCGCAAGGGATCCGGGTGCTGGCGGCGCGCCAGACCGTGATCTCCGCCAACATGCTCGATACGGTGCTGCAGCTCGGCATCAACGTGCAGACGGTGGCGCCGGACGACTCGGAGGTGCAGGAAGGCGTGTCGGCGACGCACTCGGTCACCATCACCGGCAACACCATCACCAACCTGATCCGACGCAACGCCGTGGACGGGCTGAGCGGCGACGCCGACGGCATCCTGATCGACGGCTTCTCGAGCCGGGCCGGCGACCGTGACGCCGCACCGGGCGAGGCCAGCCCGGGGACGGGCGCGGTGGTCAATCCCTATACGGTCTTCCTCGCCAACAGCACCTCGTCGTCGGTGCCGACCGCGGGGGCGTACAACATCATCATCAGCGGCAACCACGTCGGCCGCACGCTGCCGGCCTGCGACGGCAGCGACAGCCGGTTCAAGCGGTTCTCCGACTTCGGGCAGGGGATGCTCACTTCGAAGACCGGCACGAAGGACCCGTCCCTGTCCGAGAACGACCTGCGCAACACCGGGGTCAGGATCGAGGGCGGGTCCGTGCGCAACGTGCTGGTGGTCGGGAACGGGTTCAGCGGCCTCCACGCGGCGCTGGTGCTGAGTGGCTCCGGCCACTTCGGCGACATCGGCTTCCGCGCCAACCACGTGGTCGACATGTCGGGCTTCGGCGTGCTGGTCAACGGCAGCATGACGATGAACGCCTATGTCGAGCACAACCTGTTCGACCTCGACCCGTTCTTCACCGCGCCGTCGCGCGGCGGCAACGGGACCTGGTCGGACAACGGCGGCCCGATGGCGCTCTACAGCAACGAGGGACGCGGCCTTGCCTTCCGCGGCAACACGGTGCGCAACTGCTGCTACGGCACCAACATCGATCCGGCCGATCCGCTCTCCGGCTTCCTGATCGAGAACAACGTGGTGGAGGCCGATCCGGTCGAGACCAACGTGTTCTCGACCGCGAACAAGGGCGTCGGGCTGGTGCATGCGGCCGGGTTCAGGCTGGTGCACGTGGACAGCGATCCGGCCAGCCCCGGCTACGACACGATCCTGACGGTGCAGGTGGAGGCGGCGCCGGCCATGCCGGGCAGCGGCAAGTGGCTGCGGGGCGCCTGGGTCAGGAACTCCAGCCCGAGTATGGAGAACCCGGCCCTCGGCTGGCTCCGGCTCACCACCGGGGACGGCCACGTTCCCGGCACCGACTGGCTGGCGAAGTAGATCGGGTCCCGAGGCAGGATCGTCAGGTCATGCCCGCGGTCGCGCACCGGGGGCGACATCGTCGGTCGGGCTCGCGCACCTTGAAGGCAAGACGGGATCACACCCGACGGCGAGGTCGGGCAACTTCGGGATCGTGCACGGCTTCAGCCGAAGCGCGCGGCCGGAGCGCATCGCACGCCAGGGCCAGGTAGGAAGCCGGCCGCCTCCGTCCAGACCACGAAAGGCCAGCCGCCGTGCGCGACATCCTGCGACTTCCCGTGGCGGTGTCCGCATTTGGAATGATCGGCTGCGCGCTGGCCACCGACGTCCGGCCTTCCGTCGAGGTCACGGATGTGCGCCTGCTCGGCATCGGCCTGACCAGGTAGCAGCTCGCGATGACGCTGTGCGTGACAATCGCGGCCAGCTCGCCTTCCGGCGCGTGACGGCAGACCTTGACGTGTCGGGCTTGCCGCCGGCGGCCGGCTCCAGCGACCTGCCGGTCCGGCTTCCGCCGTTGTCGTCCACACCCGTTCCGTTCACCGTTGCGACCACGATCCAGAACCTCGGCCCGCAACTGCTTGGCATCCTGCGCACCGGCAGCGTGGACTACCGGGTGCACGGTACCGTCGGGCTGGACGGAGCCTTCGGCATCACCCTGCCGTACTTGAGGACCGGGCGGCTCGATCTCCTCGCCGGCGGCCTGGGCCTCGCCTCCGCCGCGTCCGACGCGACGGCTTCGCGCTGCGCTCCTGCGGCACCTGGTCCGCCTGGCCCCTAGCGCCGCGACAGGGCATGCGACCGGCTGCCGGTGAGAAGCGCCAGCAGCGCTTCCGCGCGCTGGGCGGGACAGCACAGGAAGGCGGACGCCGGCTCGTCCAGCGGCCAGGCTTCCAGGCCGAGATCGGCGTACACGTCGAGCAGGGCCGGGCTGACGCGCCAGAAGATCGGCTCGCATCCTTCCTGCACCGCAAGGTCGCGGAGGCGCCAGATCGCCGAGATCCGGTCGGAGGGGGTGCCGGCGGGGTCGCCGAGGCCGACGATCAGGCGGCCCAGGCGGCGGAACGGCAGCATGGCCCGTCCCGTTTCCCCCGCCATCAGGCCGTCGGGACGGCCAGGCGCCGCGGGAGGAAGGGCGGCGCCGGACGGGGTCAGGGCGAGGTAGAGGTGCTCGGTTTCCCGGGTCCACGGCAGCGGCGCCACCCGGCCGGGCAGGATCAGCCGCGCGATCGCCAGCAGGCCGA
>CAXTVS010000110.1:0-6584 GCA_964247735.1 uncultured Acetobacteraceae bacterium | reverse complement strand
TCAGGATCACGCCCTCGTTGCTCTCGAAGCCGTCCATCTCGACCAGCATCTGGTTGAGGGTCTGCTCGCGCTCGTCGTTGCCGCCGCCCAGGCCGGCGCCGCGATGGCGGCCGACCGCGTCGATCTCGTCGATGAAGATGATGCAGGGCGCGCTCTTCTTGCCCTGCTCGAACATGTCGCGGACGCGGGACGCGCCGACGCCCACGAACATCTCGACGAAGTCCGAGCCGGAGATGGTGAAGAACGGCACGTTGGCCTCGCCGGCGATGGCACGCGCCAGCAGGGTCTTGCCGGTGCCGGGCGGGCCCACCAGCAGCACGCCCTTGGGGATCTTGCCGCCCAGGCGCTGGAACTTCTGCGGGTCCTTGAGGAAGTGCACGATCTCCTCGAGCTCGGCCTTGGCCTCGTCGATGCCGGCCACGTCCTCGAAGGTGATGCGGCCCTGCTTCTCGGTCAGCAGCTTGGCGCGCGACTTGCCGAAGCCCATGGCGCGTCCGCCGCCGGACTGCATCTGCCGCATCACGAAGAACCACGCGCCGATGATCAGCAGCAGCGGCGCCCACTGCAGCAGGTAGCGGAACAGCGGATTGACGTCGCTGTCCTCGGCCTTGGCCACCACCTCGACGCCCTTGTCGGTCAGGCGGGACACCAGGCTGGGATCCTCGGGAGTGTAGGTCTCGAACGAGGTGCCGTCGGTCAGCACGCCGGACACGTTGTGGTCCTGGATCACGACGGAGCGAACATGGCCCGCGTTCACGTCGCCGACGAAGTCGGAATAGGCCAGCTGCTGCGCCGCCCGCTGGCCGCTGCCGGGCTGGAACACGCTGAACAACAGCACCAGCAGCAGCGCGATGATGACCCAGAGGGCCAGGTTCCGCCCGAAATTGCTCATCTCGTCTTCTACTTCCCCGCTCGACGTGCAGCCGGAGCCGCCCGCCGCACGGGACGGGCCGGTTGATCATAAACGACCGGCGCGCCGAAGCCACTCCGTTCGGGGCTACAGATTGGGACGACGGCGCGCCGCGGGAAGTCCCGCCGCAGCATGATGTTCCGGTCTGTTCTAACGGATGGTGAACAGGGCACCGTCGGAGGCCGGAGCGGCGGGACGGAAGGCGAACCGCAGCCCGGACCATTCGGGTGCGACCGTCCAGCCGAGATGCGGCACCGCCTGGAGGATGCCGTCCCGGCGCAGCACCGGCAGGGTGGCCAGCACCGAGGCCGGAAGGCGCGTGCGGCGCCGGAACAGGACCGCCTCGATGCCGAGGGCCTCGATCCGCGTCCCGGACGGTGCGGCGGTGCCGGCCGCATCAAGGACGAACCGCCCGTCCCAGGTGGCGCCGTCGGCGGCGTCCACTGCGGCGCCGATCGCGTGCAGCTCGCGCAGCAGCAGCCACCAGCCGGGGCGGAGGCGGCCTGCCGGCGTCAGCCGGGTGCCGGCCAGGGTCGCCGGGCCGGGACCCCGGAGCAGGCGGTCGACGGCGGGGCGCGACGGCGGATAGCGGCCGCCGCCGACGCTGCGCAGGAGGGCGGCGAGCGCGTCGGCCGCCAGCAGGGCCGGCGGCAACAGGGCGAACCCTTCCGGACGAAGCACCACGCCCTGCGCCAGCGCGGCGGCATCCGCCTGCTTGCGTCGCATGCGCGAGGCGCCTGCCGCTGCAGCCTCCGACAGCAGCTGCGCCATGTGGCCGGGCGACCGGGACAGCTCCTGCCTGAGCCGGGTCCGCTGCGCCGCCCGGTCCTGGTTGGACGGGTCCTCGATCCAGTCGATCTGCTGCCGGGACAGGGTGGCCCGCAGCCGGGCGGGCGCCACCGGCAGCAGCGGGCGGAGCAGGCGCAGGTCGTCCGTCTCGGTCAGGCCCGCCATGCCGGCCAGGCCGTCCGGGCGGCTGCCGGCGCGGGCGCGCATGAGCACGGTCTCCGCCTGGTCGCCGGCATGGTGGCCGAGCAGCAGGTCGAGGGCACCGGCGTCACGGCACGCCCCGGCCAGCATCCGGTAGCGCACATCCCGCGCCCGCCTGGCGAGGGCAGAGCCGGCCTGGAGGTCGCGCACCGTCAGCAGCCGCGTGTCGATGTTCCAGGAACGGAGGCGGGCGACGGTTCGCGTCGCCTCGGCGGTCGAATCGGGGCGCAGCCGATGGTCGACCACCAGCGCCAGGAGGCGCAGGCCGCGTGCGGCGGTCCAGCGCCGCGACAACAGGGCCAGGGCGGTGCTGTCGGCGCCGCCGGACACCGCGACCGCCACCGTCGACCCGGCTCCCGTCCCGGGCCAGGGGCCGAGCGGCTCCATCAGGCAGGCGAACTCGGCGTCGCCGACTGGCTCCGACGGCGAGGCGGGCTCGGTCAGCGGCAGCCGGCGCGGCCGCGCAGGGCGGCGGACGCGCTGCGCACGCGCGGCGCGGGCTGCGGGAACTCGGCGTGGAGCTTCGCCAGCGCCTGGCAGGCCGACCCCTTGTCGCCGAGCGCGATCAGCGACGCGCTGACGCCGAGCAGCGCGTCCGGGGCGCGGCCGGAGCGCGGGGCGCGGTTGTAGGTGTCGTAGTACGCAACCGCCGCCTGCTGGTACTGGTGCTGGCCGGCGAGCGACTGGCCCAGCAGGAACTGCGCGTCGATCTGGCGCGGGTTGCGCGGACCGGACAGCACCTCCTGGGCGCTGGCCTGGGCCGCGGCGTAGTCGCGACGCGCCAGGGCCGCGTTGCCGGCCGCCAGGGCCGACTCCGGCGTGTGACGCACCGGCGGCGGCGGCGCTGCCGGGGCGGCCTGCGGCGGCGGCGCGGACAGGTCGCCCGGTCCCTCCGTCGGCGCCCCGGCCGCCGGGACGCCGCCATGGCCCTGCTGCACGGCAAAGCTCAGATCGCTGATCTGCTTGGACAGGGTGGCGTTCTGCTGCTGCACCTGGTTGGCAAGCTGGTCGAGCTCGCCGCGCATGTCGCGCACCTGCTGTTCCAGCGTCTGCACCCGGTCGAGCAGCTGCGGCGCCAGCCCCGGGTCGACCTCGCCCGGTGCGCCGGGCTGGCCGCCGATCGGGGGTGCCACCGGTGCGCCACCGCCGCCGCCGCCGTTCTCCAGCTGCTCCAGCTCGTGGCGCAGCTCCAGGATCTGGTTCTGCAGCGAGATCCCTTCCCGGCTTTCCATCTGGGCCCGGGCAGGTCCGCCGGTCACGACCACGGCGCCGAGGCCGAGCAGCACGACGGCGCATCGCGGAACGGAAGACACTGGACGCATGGACAATCCTCGGGCTCGGCAGGCCGGCGGCATGGCTGGCGCGATGGAAGCTAGGACAGATCGCCGGACGCATGAAGTTGCCGTGCGCGGCGCGCGGGTCGCCGCAAACGCGAACGCCCCGGGGAGGACCCCCGGGGCGCGCGTTCAGGCCGGAGCGGATCGCGGCCGGTCAGCGGACGGCGGTGATCGCGTTGCGGTTCTGCGCCCAGGACTGCTCATCGTCGCCGGTGGCGGTGGGACGGTCCTTGCCGTAGGAGATGGTGGAGATGCGGTCGGCCGAGACGCCCTTGGCGACCAGGTAGTCGCGGGCGGCATTGGCGCGGCGGTTGCCCAGCGCGATGTTGTACTCGTCGGTGCCGCGGTCGTCGCAGTTGCCGGCGAGCTGCACCGTGACCTGGGGGTAGCGGGCGAGCCAGGCGGCCTGGCGGTCCAGGGTGGCCTGCGCCTCGCTCGACAGGTTGTTCTGGTTGAACTCGAAGTAGACGCGGTCGCCGACGTTGGCGACCAGGTCGGCCTCGCTGCCCGGAGCGGCGGCGCCGGTCGGAGCGGAGGTGGCGCCGAGGCCCGATGCGGACCCGCTGTTGGCCGCCTTGTCGTCCGAACATGCCGCGAGCGCCGCGACGAGAGCGAGCGCCCCGAGAAGCTTCAGTTTCATGATGCTTGTTCCTGGAAGATGGTGGTGTACGCGGTTCAGCCGACCGGCGGGTGGGTCCGGCCGCACTCGAGGCTGCGAGCACGAGAACGGGGTCCGGCGGACGGTTTGTGGCCGTCGCCGATTACTGCCTCGTTTCGCATCCGGTCAAGCCGGCAACGTAGCCGACGTCGATTCGATCCGTGGCACCGTCATTTTATTCTTCGGTGTGTCGAACCGGCGGCGTTCAGCCCTTCAAGGGCGACCAGGCCGGCGCCTCGGCGCCGCCGGAGGTCGGCACCGCACGTTCGTTGAAGCCGGCGATGTCGATCTGCCCGAGCGAGGACGTCCCGCCCGCGGCTCGCCTGGAATAGGCGAGCACCCGGCCGTTGGGGCAGAAGGTGGGGCTGTCCACGCTGAACCCCCGGCTGAGGATGCGCTCGCCGGTGCCGTCCGGGGCCATCACGCCGATGGCGAAGCCGCCGTTGCCGAACCGGATGAACGCGATCAGGTCGCCGCGCGGGCTCCATACCGGCGAGCCGTAGTTGCCGGAGCCGTAGGAGATGCGCCGTGCCCCGCCGCCGCCGGCCCCCATGATGTAGAGCTGCGGGCTGCCGCCGCGGTCGGAGTTGAACACGATCTGGCTGCCGTCCGGGCTGTAGCACGGGCTGGTGTCGATGGCGCCGGAGTCGGTGAGCTGGCGCGGCGTGCCGCCGCCGAGGGACACGGTGTAGATGTCGGAGCCGCCGCCGCGGGTGGCGGACATCACCACCGAGCCGCCGTCCGGCGAGAAGCGCGGTGCGAAGGAGATGCCGGCAAACTCGCCCAGCACCTGCTGCCGGCCGCTGCCGAGGTCGAACAGGTACACCCGCGGCCGGTCGTTGGCGTAGCTCATGAAGGCGATCTGGTCGCGGGTGGGATGGAAGCGCGGCGTCTTCACCAGCCACTCGCCGCCGGTGAGGAACCGGTTGTTGGCGCCGTCCTGGTCCATGATGGCGAGCCGGGTGGTCTCGTGGGTGCGCGGACCGGAGGTGGCGACGTAGCAGATGCGGGTGTCGAAGTAGCCCTTGTCGCCCAGCATGCGCTCGTAGATCACGTCGGCGATGATGTGGGCGATGCGTCGCCAGTTGCCGCCGCTGGTGGTGTAGGCGGTGCCCTGCAGCTGCTGCCCGGTCAGCACGTTCCACAGCCGGAACTCGACGCGCACCCCGGCGCCCGAGCCGGAGGTGGTGCCCTGTGCCAGGGCCTGCGCGCCCAGGCTCTTGTAGCTGGCGAAGTCCGGCACGCCGGGGCCGCCGGCTGAGGCGGCGGCGCCCAGCGGGCGGAACAGGCCGCACCCGGCAAGGTCGTTGCTGATGACCTGCGTCATCTGGTCGCCGATGCCGGGGCCGAAGGATGGGATTGCGATCGGGATCGGCGCGGTACGGGCCTGGTCCACGGTGATCTCGGCGCCACCGGGCGCGTCGGGCCCGGGTGCGGCGGGTGCGCCCCCGGGAGCGCTCTGGGCGAAGGCGGCCAGCGGCGTGGCGAGGATGCCGCCGGCGAGGGTGCTGCCGAGGAGGCGCCGACGCGTCAGGCCCTCGCTGCTCGCGCTGATGATGGACATGGCGTTCTCCTTGGGCTCGCCCGTCACGGCCACACCGTCACGGACGGAAGACGAAGCTGAGCTGCTGGGTCCGGCCCAGCAGCGCGGGCGGGATCGGCAGCTTGGCGCAGGTCGGGTTCAGCACCGCGTCGCGCGCGCGCTCGGCCAGCGCCCGGTATTCGGGATCGGCGGCCATGCGGGCGGCGGTGTCGGGCTTGAAGTCGACGATCCGCGCTTCCCCGGTCTCGTCCACCGTGACCAGCAGGTGGGCGGTGAAGCTGGCGTAGTCCTTGGCCTCGGTGTCCTCGGCATAGCAGCGGCGCACCGAGCCGCCGATCGCCCGCTGCGCGCCGGCGCTGAGCTGCCCGGTCACGTCGCCGGCGCGCGACGGCGAGCCGCCCTGGTCCGGGTTGGCGCGGTGGCGCGGCGGGTGGGTCTGCGGCTGGTCGGCACGGAACTTCTCCAGCGTCGCCAGCAGCGAGTGGGTGTCGGGCTGCGCGTTGCTGGTCCGGTTCGGCTGGGTCAGGTGCGAGGGCAGCGTCATCTTCGGCAGGTCGGGCTGCGGATGCGGCGTCGGCGGCGACACCGCGTGGCTCGGTGCCGGCGGCGCCGGCTTCGGCGGCGGGGCGCGCACGGCGTCGGGCGACGGCGCCTGGATCTTCGGCGGGATGTCCAGCGGCGGGATCGGCGCCTGCACGGCCTCCGGCGGCGGCGGCACCGGGGTGGGCGGCGGCGGCGGTGGCGGCGGCTCCTCGACCGGCACCGGCTCGGGCGGGGTGGGCGACGGCGGCGCCACCTTCTCGACCCTTGACGGCGCCTCCACCGGCTTCGTGGTCGGCTGGTCGCCCTTCCGCGCCTTCGACGGCGGCCCGACGAAGTCCATCTCGATCGCCGGCGCCTCCGGCGGCTCGGGCGGCTTGCTGATCGGGGGGATGGCGAGAACGAAGCACAGCACGAGCAGGAGGTGCAGGCCGCCGGACAGGAGGGCGGCGCGCTTCAGGCGGCTGGTGTCGTCAGGTCGCGTCCGGACCACGGTCAGGGCTCCAGCAGACGGTGCTCAGTGCGCGGGTGCGGCGCCCGTACCGCCACCGCCGCCGGGCTGCGGCTGCTCGGCCAGGAGGGCGACATGGGTGAAGCCGCCGCCGG
>CAXTVS010000109.1:0-6660 GCA_964247735.1 uncultured Acetobacteraceae bacterium | reverse complement strand
ACTGGGCCGCCACTCCTGGCCTGTGCTTCGAGCACCTCCGCCCCTGCGGCGACCCAGCCGGGACCGGAAGGCGTGTCCCGGCGCAGCGTCGCGAGATGAGGAAACTCAGCGACGGTACGCCCGAGGTTGTCCCACACGCCGCGCACGATCCTGCGTCGGGACGGCGCGTCGAGCTCGGGCATGGCGAAGCGGAGGTTGGCGTGCGCCACCGCGGAAATGGGCAGCCAGGGGCCAACCGTCCGGCCGAGCGCGCCGCCCAGGTTGGAGGCACGCACCGGGCCGAGCACGCGGAACAGGAACAGCGCCGCCGCGGCGACCAGGGCCTCAAGGCGATGCGCGGCGTAGCGGAGGCGATGCCTCATTCCATTTGCATGACGCGGTCGAGCAGGACGTTCCGCGCCGCCGGATCGCGCCAGCACAGCGTCACGCGCGCGACCTGTATTGTCGCGCGCAGATCCGGCGGCAGCCGCACCGCGTCCTTGGGCGTGGTGACCAGGAGCGCGCCTAGGCGGTCAGCCTCGCGTTGCAGCCGGTGGAAGGCATGTGGCCGGTAGCGGTGGTGGTCAGGGTAGCCTCGCGTGGCAGTCAGGGTCAGGCCCGAGGCCGCCAGGGCCTCGAAGAACTTGGCAGGCCGGGCGATGCCGGCAAAGGCCAGCAACCGAAGGCCGCGCAGCGCGGCCAGGGCTGGATCCATCTCCAGGTCGGCGTGGAGCCGGGCGACGGCGGATGGCAGGTGGGCTCCGGCACCAGTCCGGTCGTCGCCGATCAGGATCGCATAACGGACCCGCGCGGCTGCGGCTTCCACCGACTCGCGCAACGGGCCAGCTGGCAGCAGTCGGTTGTTGCCGAAGCCCACCGTGCCGTCGATCACCAGCAGCGGCCAGTCCTGCACCAGTCCGGGGTTCTGCAGCCCGTCATCCATCAGCAGGATCTGCGCCCCGGCGTCGACTGCCGCCCGTGCGCTCACCGCCCGATCCCTGCCGACCCAGCAGGGCGCAACCTCGGCCAGAAGCAACGCCTCGTCCCCGACCAATGCGGCATCGTGACGTCCGGGATCGACACGAAGCGGTGCGGTGCTGCCCGTGCCGCCATAGCCACGCGTCAGGCAGTGTACGGCGACACCGCGTTGGCGCAAAGCGAGCGCCAGGTCCAGGGCCAGCGTGGTCTTTCCGGCTCCGCCGACGCCGACGTTGCCGCAGCAAACCACCGGAACCGGTGCCCGCCAGCCGGGACGCGCGAGACGGCGTGCGGTGGTGCGCGCGGTGATGGCCTGCAACGGCCCGAGCAGGATCGCGGGCACGCTCGGGACAGGTGTGAACCAGAAGGCAGGTGGCCGCATCAGTCCCGCGTTTCGATCAAGCCGAGCAGGCGGGGCGCCAGCCGTTCGGGCAGGTTGACGGCGGCATCGGTCAAGGCATGGGCGGCCTCCGCCATGGCGCGCCGTCGGTCTGGATGGCGCAGCATGGCATCAAGCCAGGTCTCGCACGCGTCGAGGTCGGGCAGGATGGCAAGGGCGCCAGCAGCCTGCAGACGAGCCATGTCGGCCTCGAAGTTCTGCGCATGCGGACCCGACGCGATCGCGCAGCCGAGCCGTGCGGGTTCCAGCGGGTTATGGCCGCCGCCGGGCCCGTGCACGCCGTTCAGGCTGTTGCCGAGCAGGACGATGTCGGCCAGGCGGTAGAACAGGCCGAGCTCGCCCAGGGTGTCGCAGACCCAGCAGCCATGAACCTGATCCGGGTCCTGTCCTGCGCCGCGTCGCGGTGCACCGCCAAGCAGGGCGGCGACCGCCTTGCCCCTTTCGGGATGCCGTGGTGCGACCAGGGTGAGCAGGCCGGGATGACGCGCGGACAGGACGCCATGCAGCCGGGCGACCACGTCCTCCTCACCGTCATGCGTGCTGGCCGCGAGCCAGACCGGCCGGTCGCCCAGCACCGCGCGCAGGCGCGCCTGCTCGTCTGCGTCGACCGGAAGAACCGCGGCCGCCCATTTGAGATCGCCCTCATGCTCGACCGACGTCGCCCCCAGCATGCGGAACCGGGCTGCGTCCTGTTCCGAGCGGGCGGTGATCCAGTCGAACGCGTCCAGCAGGTGCCGGACAACGAAGCCGGCACGGGCCCAGCGACGGGCGCTGCGGGCAGATAGGCGTGCGTTCAACAGCGCGAGCGGGATCCGCCGTCGGACGCAGCCCGCGATCAGGTTCGGCCACAGCTCGCTTTCGACCAGGACCGCGAGATCGGGCTGCCAATGGTCAAGGAAGCGGTTGATCCAGCGCGGGAGGTCGAGCGGGACGAAACGGCATCGGATCCGCTGGTCCGGGTCGTCCTGGCCCAGCCGCTGCAATGCCAGGCGCTGGGCGTTGACGGTGCCGGTGGTGAGCAGCAGCTGCAGGGCGGGATCGGTCCGGCGCAGCGCGTCCAGCAGCGGCAGCAGCGACAGAGTTTCTCCGACGCTGGCGGCGTGCAGCCAGATCAGCCGGCCTTCCGGACGCAGCGACGGATCGATGCCGCGTCGTTCGGCAAGGCGTCCCGGCAGCTCCTTGCCCACGCGGAGGCGCCTGTGCAGCAGCAGGCGAAACGCAGGTTCGACGAGCAGCCCGGCCCCGGCCCAGACGGCGAAGGGCCAGCCGAGGCGGGAGCGGCTCACGCGTCGGCTCCGGCCTCGCGGGCGGCCTGGTTTAGGGCAGCGGCGATCACAGGAAGGGCATCGCGCCAGCCGGATGGAGCGACGTGGATCGGCGCGGAGCACACGATCCGCCCGCGACCGAACGGCAGCGGCAGGAGCATCCGGTCCCACGACTGGAGGCGATGGGCCGGACGGCATGATGCGGCTGCCGCGATCACGGGGATCCCTGACAATGCCGCGAGCCGTACCACCCCGGGCTGGAGCATCCGCCGAGGTCCACGCGGCCCATCCGGGGTGATGGCGATCAGGCTGCCTGTGCGCAACAGGGACAACAGGCCGCGCAGCGCCGCGGTGCCGCCCTTGTCGCGTTTGGTTCCGGCTCCGGCACGGTTGGAGGATCCCGCAACCGTCCCCAATCCCCAACGCTGCACGATCTCGGTAATCATCCGGCCGTCGCGATGCCGGCTGATCAGCACCGTCATCGTCAGCGAAGGGTTGGCCTTATGCGCTTGCCACCACAGTGTCGGAACGAGCGGCAGGAACTCGTGCCAGAACGCCACGATCGCTGTCTGTCCATCGACGCCCAGCATGAGCGGCCAGGACGATGCCGGTGCGTACACGGTCCAGCGTATGCTGCGGAGGCTGAAGCGGAGGTAGATCCCGATCAGCCGGCCAATGGAACGCCGGACCTGCAGGCTGTGCCGCAAGCGCTTCAGCATCAGGGGAAATGCGGCAGATGTTTCACGTGAAACAGATCCGGCGTCGAAGGTCTCGGGATGGCGTCAGGCTGTGGTGAGGCAGCAGATGATCTGCCAGTCCACGACCCCGGCATGAGAATGTAGCTGCATCTGCATGAACATCGGACAGATGGCGGGTTTGGTCGCGCACGCGACATAAGATGATGAGGCGCAGCTCCTGACAGCCGGAGCACAGGATGGATCGAGTCGCGGTCTTGAGGGACGGCGCAACGTGGTTGATCGCGCGTCTGGCTTCGCGCCGGTCGGTCCTGCTCCTGCTGCCGATGCGGAACAGGCGGCCGAAGCTGCTAGCCGACACCGCTCGCGATCCGGACTCAGTCCTTGACGGTGGCTATGTCGGGAGCGGTGGGATTCTTCATGCCGACGAGGTGGTAACCACTGTCGACGTGGTGCACCTCGCCCGTCACCCCGCTGGACATATCGGACAGCAGGTAAAGGCCTGCCCCGCCGACCTCCTCAATGCTCACGTTGCGCTCGAGGGGCGCGTTCAACTGGTTCCACTTTAGGATGTAGCTGAAATCACCGATGCCGCTTGCTGCCAACGTCTTGATCGGTCCTGCCGAGATCGCATTGACGCGGATGCCATCGCTGCCCAAATCGGCCGCCATGTAGCGCACCGAGGCTTCCAGCGCTGCCTTGGCCACGCCCATGACGTTGTAGTGCGGCATCACCCGCTCGGCGCCCAGGTACGTCAGCGTCAGCAACGATCCGCCGGACCCCATCAGCATGCTGGCGCGGCGCGCCACGGCGGTGAAGGAGTAACAGGAGATGTCGATCGCCTGCAGGAACGCGTTGCGCGGCGTGTCGACATAGCGGCCGCGCAGGTACTGCTTATCCGCCCAGCCGATGGCATGGACCAGGAAGTCGAGGCCTCCCCAGCTGGCCTTGATCTGTTCAAAGGTTTCGTCCAACGCGGCATCGTCGGACACGTCGCAGGGCAGGACGATCTTCGAGCCGATCCCCTCGGCCAGCGGCCGCACCCGCTTCTCCAGCGCCTCGCCCTGGAAGGTGAAGGCAAGCTCTGCCCCCTGGGCCGCGCAGGCCGATGCGATGCCCCAGGCGATCGAACGGTTGTTGGCAACGCCCATGATCAAGCCGCGCTTGCCCTGCATCAGGGTCCCGTGTGGGGGAAGGTTCGTGCTACCCTCGGTCATGGCGATCTCGATCTCGGATGGTCGGCGAACGACGGGACGCGCAGCTTCCGCCATACCGGCAGCGGCGATCGTCCTGGTGGTCGCACACCAGTCAAGGCGCGACAAGGCCCGGCAGGCGATGTCCTCCTCTTGGCGCCAGGGCGGGATCCATGGCACCCCCTGTTCGGCCGAGCCGCCTCGGCCGGCGTCATGGAGAGACGGTCATGCCGGAAGCGACGCTCGACGTCGTGCCCGACCCGATTGCCCTGTTCCAGCAATGGCTGGACGAGGCGGGACGACACGAGCCGAACGATTCAAACGCGATGGCGCTGGCGACGGCGGATCCCGGCGGCAGGCCATCGGTGCGCATGGTCCTGCTCAAGGACGTCGACGAGCGGGGGTTCGTGTTCTACACCAACAAGCAGAGCCGCAAGGCCGGTCAGATCGAGGCCAGCCGCAGCGCCGGGCTCCTGTTCCATTGGAAGAGCCTGCGTCGCCAGGTGCGCGTGGAAGGTCCGGTCGAGAATGTCGATGATGCCGACGCGGATGCGTATTTCCGCAGTCGCGCCAGGATCTCGCGCCTCGGCGCCATCGCATCCGACCAGTCGCGACCGCTGCCGGAGCGCCGCACGCTCGAGGAAAGGCTTGCAGAGGCCGATGCCCGCTATCCGGGCGAGGACGTGCCACGCCCGGCGCACTGGTCCGGCTATCGCGTGCTGCCCGAGCTGATCGAGTTCTGGCAGGACATGCCATACCGGCTGCACGACCGGATGGTGTACCGTCGTCAGCCCGGAACCGGATGGCAGACCACGCGGCTCTACCCATGATCCGGGCTGCACGGGAGCTGCGCGCATGAGCGACACCGCCGCCATCCTGCTGCCGTTGAACGGTGCGTCGACCGATGCTGCCGCGCTTGCCTTGGGCCTGCATCTGGCCCGCCGCTTCAGGGCACATCTCCAGGTGCTGCACGTCGGTGCAGACAGCCGCGAGGTGGCGCCGCTCGCCGGCGAGGGTTTGTCCGGAGCGATGGTCGAAGAGATGATGAGTGCCGCCGACCGCGAAGCCAGGCGTCGCGTGCTCGACATCCGGAGCCTGTTCGAGACCGCCCTCGAGCAGGACGCCGCCGCCAACGCCGGTGACCCGGTCGCACTGCGTGACTTCCTGCCGGCATCCGGTTCCGGATCTGCCCGACTGCCCGGCGTCGACTTCCGGGCCCGTGTCGGCCGGGAACACGAGCTGGTGGCGCATGCGGCGCGCCTGTCGGACCTCATCGTCGTTCCCCACCCCGACGTCGAGGAAGCCATCTCCTCGTCGGAAGCGCTGCATGCCGTGCTGTTCGACAGCGGCCGGCCGGTGATCATCGCGCCCAAGCAGGCACCGCAGGTCATCGGCCGGCGGATCTGCATCGCCTGGAACGGCACTGCCGAAAGCGCATCCGCAGTACTTGCCGCACTTGGATGGCTGCATCGCGCCGACGCGGTGCAGGTGCTGCATTCCGAGGCCTATCAGCGGCGGGGTCCGCCTGCGATGGAACTGGTGTCGTATCTGGCAGGACACGGCATCACCGCGACCAGCGCCCGCTTTGACCCGGTCGGCGGCGAGGTGGGCGCCGGGTTGCTCGCCGCTGCCGGTGCGTTCGGTGCCGACCTGCTGGCGATGGGCGCCTACTCGCACTCGCGGCTGCGCCAGCTGATCCTGGGCGGCGTGACCCGTCACGTGATCGGACGGGCGACGCTGCCGGTGCTGATGGCGCGGTAGCTGCCGGCTCCAGGACCTCAGGCGCCTGGAAGCTCGTTCAGGGTCACCACGCGCCACACGCTGCCGTGCCGCTCCAGGATCGTCAGCGACAGGTTCTGCACCGACAGCCTCAGCGAGGTGTCGGCATCGATGCCGAGCGCATGGGCCGCCGCCGCCCGTATTGTCCCGCCATGGCTGACGACGACGATGTCACGACCGTCATGCTGCTCGGCAAGCCGGTCCATCGCTTCGGCCACCCGCACGCAGACCTGCTCCATGCTTTCGCCGCCAGGAGGTACCTCGGCGGCGGCCATCGGCCAGAACGGGTGCGGCGTCATGGACAGCCGGGCCGGCAGCTCGTGGTGCCGAAGGCCGTGGTAGTCGCCCATGGACTGCTCGATCAGCGCCGG
>CAXTVS010000108.1:0-6695 GCA_964247735.1 uncultured Acetobacteraceae bacterium | reverse complement strand
GCGACGAGCAGGTGATCGTGCTGAACAAGCCGGCCGGGCTGCCGGTGCAGGGCGGCCCCGGGATCGTGCGCCATGTCGACGGCATGCTGGACGCGCTGCGCGACGGCTCGGAGCACCGGCCGCGTCTGGTGCACCGGATCGACCGCGACACCTCCGGGCTGCTGCTGCTGGCCCGCACGCCGGGGGTGGCGGGGAAGCTGGCGGCGTCGTTCCGCACCCGCGACGTGCGCAAGACCTACTGGGCGGTGGTGGTGGGACGGCCGAGCCCGGCGGAAGGGTTGATCGACCTGCCCCTGGCGCGGCTCGGGACCGGGCCGGGAGCGCTGACCATCGCCGCGGAACGGGACGAGGAGGATGCGGCGCACGCGCTGACCGAATATGCGGTGAAGGATGCGGCGGCTCGGAAGATGTCCTGGCTGGAGCTGTCGCCGCTGACCGGGCGTACCCATCAGCTGCGCGTGCACTGCGAGGCGCTCGGCACGCCCATCCTGGGCGACCCGAAGTATGGGGGCGACGGGGCGCACCTGGAAGGGTTTCCCGACCAGCTGCACCTCCACGCGCGGGCGCTGGAGCTTCCGCACCCGGCGGGCGGACGGCTCACCGTGGCTGCGGAGCTGCCGCCGCACATGAAGGACACGTTCCGCACCCTCGGCTTCGAGGCGGGCGGCACGCGTCCCGCCAGGCGGAGCTGATCCCGATGGGGACGACGATGCCGCTGCCGCAACGGCGGCGCGGCCCGCTGCGGACACTGGTCGGCGCGGTGCTGGTGCTGGCGCTGGTGGCGGCGCTGCTGCTGGTCGGGACGGGACTGGTGGTGCAGAGGCGACTGGACCAGGACGGGCTGCGGCAGCGCGTCGAGCGGCAGGTGCTGCGGCAGACCGGGCGGGTGCTCAGCCTCGGTGCGCTGCATCTCAGGCTGCTCCCGGTGCCGACGCTGCAGGCGGACGGGGTCGCGTTCGCCAACTGGCCGGGGCACGGCCGGCCGGAGATGCTGAGTGCGGCCTCGGCGACCGCGCACGTGGCGCTGCTGCCGCTGCTGCACCACGTGGTCCGGCTCGAAGGGGTGACGCTGATCCGGCCGGACCTCCTGCTGCAACGCGATCCGGACGGGAGCGCCAACTGGCAGATGCACAGGCAGGTCGTATCGGGCGGCGGTTCGTCGTCAGGTGGCGGGGCACGCTGGCAGATCGAGGTCGGCAGTGTGCGGCTGCGCGACGGCAGGCTCAGCTGGCGCGACGCGCTGAAGGGTTGGACGGGCGACGTGGTTCTGGATCGGCTGGACGGGAGCGGACTCGCCGGCAGCAACCCGTCGGTGACGCTGGCCGGCCGCCATGGCGCCGCCGGGTTCGACGGCGACCTCGCCACCGGGGCGCTTGCACGTCTGGCGACCGCAGATCCGGCCGGGGCCGCGTGGCCGGTCAGGCTGTCCGCGCGGGAAACGGCAGGTGGGCGGGAGGTGGCCCGCTTGACCGTCGCAGGCACGGCGACGGATCCGGCACGGGGCCGCGGGTACGTGCTGGACGTGGCGGCGCAGGCGTCGCAGCTCACGGCGCTGGACGCGTTGTTCCCGCATGCCGGACTGCCGGCGGTCGACCGGTTGTCGCTGCGGGCACGGGTGGACGACGGGGGCGCCGGTCGTCCGGTGCTGCAGTCGGTGAGCCTGCGCACGGGCGCGTTCCAGGCCGGGACGCTGCTGCGGTCGCGTTGGCTGCGGAGCCTGTCGGCAAGGTCGCTGTCGCTGGAGGCTGCGGCTCCCGGCGCGCCGGTGGCGCTGGCGCTCGACGGGTCGTGGCGCGGGCAGGAGATGACGCTGCGTGGCACCGCCGGCACCTTGTCCGGGTGGCAGGCCGGTGGCGACGCGGTGCCGGTGTCGCTGGCGCTCGCCGTCGGCGACACCCGCGCGCAGGTCGGAGGGGCCGCCGGACGGTCGGTCTCGGACCTGCACCTGGCGGTGCAGGCCCCGGCGCTGCAGCGCGTGCTGGGCGTCGGGCCGGCGCTGACGGATCTGGCGCTGTCGACGCGGCTGCAGGTCGGACCGGCGGGCCGCTACACGGTGTCGGAGCTGCGCCTGGAGTCGCGCGAGCTCGGGATGGGCGGGACGGCGACCGTGCAGGTGGCGGCGCATCCCGTGGTCACGGCAGTGATTCAGTCCGCCCATGCCGACGTGGATGCGTTGCGGGCCGGGTGGATCGGAGGGCGGAAGGATGCAGCCGGGACGGCGCCTCCGGGTCCGGCGCTGCTAGGTCCGGCGCCCCCGGGTCCGGCGCCGGCTGTACCCCAGCCGCCGGCGCCACCCGCGCAGGGTGACGCGGTGCCGTTCGCGGCGCTGCGGCTGGCCGACCTGGCGGTGCGGCTCGACGCGCAGGAGGTCCGCCTCGACGGGGCCCGCTACCGCAACCTGTCGGCGCATCTGTCGGTGCAGGACGGTAGGCTGTCATTGGCGCCGTTCTCGGTGGCCGGGCCGGCAGGGCCGATCGCCGGACGGCTCGATGCCGACTCGTCGGCGCGCAGCGTCGCCCTGAGGCTGGACCCGTCGATGGTTCCGGCCGAAACGCTGGCGTCCCTGGCCGGGATGGCGCCAGGCCTGGCGGGGGTTGTCGAGCTGGTGGGCGACCTGCATGGGGTCGGCGACACCGTGCCGGCGCTGGCCGGAAGCCTGGCAGGGCAGGCGGGCGCGTCGCTGGTGGACGGATCGGTCGCCAACGCCCTGTTGTCGCAAGTCGTCGGCCGGCCCGTCGGGCTGCCGGACGGGGGGCGGACCGCCGTGCGCTGCCTGGCCGTGCCGGCACACGTGCAGGACGGCGTCGCCACCCTGTCGTCGCTGGCGTTGCAGACCAGCCGCCTGGACGTGCAGGGCCACGGCACGGTCGGGCTCCGCGACGGCCGGCTCGACCTGCACCTGCTGCCGCGCTTGTCGCTCGGGGCCGGCGGTGCGTCGCTGCCGGTGCATGTCGGCGGGACGCTGGACCTGCCGGCGCCGGCGCTCGATCCGGCGGCGCCAGGCGGACGGTTCGCGTTGACGATCGGGCCGGGCGGGCCGGCGCCGGACCTGTGTGGGCCGGCCCTGCAGGCGGCGCGGTTCGGGGCGCCGGGGCCGCAGCCGGGTCCGATGGCGCTCGACCGGCCGCGCAAGGCGCCGAAGCCGATCGACATCCTGCGCGGGCTCGGGTTGTTCCGGTGAAGGCGCCGGCACGGCGGGTCTGGGCCGGGGCGAGGGCGGTCGCCGACGGCGACGGGTTCGTGATCATGCTGGACTCGCAGCCGTTGCGTCTTCCCGGCGGGATGCGGTTGCGCGTCGCGGCGGCGGCGCTGGCCGACGCGGTGGCGGAGGAGTGGGATGCGGCGGGGACCGGTGCGCCGGGCGGCGCGGTCGCGATAAACGCGCTGCCCCTGACCGGGCTCGCCGCGACGCTGCAGGAGCGGGTGGCGCCCGATCGGGACGCGACGGTGCAAAGCCTGCTGGGCTACGTCGACGGCGAGCTGCTGTGCTACCGGGCGGCGCATCCGGCCGAGCTCCGGGCGCGGCAGCAGGCCGAATGGCAGCCCTGGCTCCACTGGTGCGCCGTCAGGCATGGCATCCGGATGAGGGTCACGGAAGGGGTGATGCCGGTGTCGCAGCCGGAGGGAGCGGCGGCGGCGATGGCGGACGTGCTGATGGCGCAGGCGGACGCGGTGCTGACCGGGCTCGGCGTGCTGGTCCCGGCCCTTGGGAGCCTGGTGCTTGCCCTGGCGCTGGCGGACGGTGCGCTGTCGCCGCCGGACGCGATCCGGCTCGCGCTGCTCGACGAGCTCGACCAGTTGTCGCGGTGGGGTGCCGACCGCGAAGCCGAGGCGCGTCACAGGCTGCTCGGCCACGAGGTCGAAGACGCCGTTCGCTTCATCGCGCTGGCACACCGGGACCGGGACCAGGGAGCAGGCGGATGAGCCAGCCGGTCGCGCGGCACTGGGTGATCGACGGGCGGGTGCAGGGGGTCGGCTACCGGATGTGGCTGCAGACCGAGGCCGAGGCCGCCGAGGTGCAGGGCTGGGTGCGCAACCTGTCCGACGGGCGGGTCGAGGCGCTGCTGTGGGGTCCGCCGGAGGTGCTGGATCGCCTCGAGGCCCTGGCGTGGGAAGGACCGGAACAGGCCCGTGTGGGGCAGGTGGTGGCGACGCCGTGGCCGCGGGAGGTGCAAGGTGGACGGTTCCGGCAGGTGCCGGATGCGACGGAACCGGCACAAGACCCTGGCCTGCCGGCTGTTTCAGGCACCGATGATACGTGACGATCGGTTACATCAGGACCGCCGTCCTTTTGCTAGATGTTCCTCGCCACCTGGAACGGGAACGCCATGAGCCATGTGATCGCGACCACCCGGACCAGCCCCGGCCTGACGCCGTCGCGTCGGCTGAAGCGGCGAGCGGCAACCGTGATCGCGCGTTGTGCGATGGGATCCTGGATCGTCCTGGCGGCCATGCCGGTCGCGGTACTGGTCTGCGCCTTGTACTAGGAGTGCCTGAGCCGGGGTGCCCTCGGAGGGCGCTCGGCTTGCGGGGATGGGGTGACTTCGCCATCGTGCGGGGCCGGCGCCCCTCCGAACCGGGTTCCGGGGCGTCATCCGCAGGAGAATGCGCATGACCGAAGCCAATGACCGCGTGGCGGATTACCCGATCGACCCGAGGTTCCTGGAGCGCTGGTCGCCCCGCAGCTTCACCGGGGAGGCAATGCCGGAGGCGGAGCTGATGACGCTGTTCGAGGCGGCGCGCTGGGCGCCGTCCTCCTACAACTCGCAGCCGTGGCGGTTCATCTACGCGCTCCGCGACACGCCGAGCTGGGACACGCTGTTCGGACTGCTGAACGAGTACAACCAGTCGTGGGCGAAGACCGCGTCGGCGCTCGTGGTGGTGCTGTCGAAGTCGACCCTGCTGCCGCCCGGCAAGGACCGTGAGATCCCCTCGCACAGCCATTCTTTCGACACCGGCTCCGGCTTCGCCTATCTCGCCCTGCAGGCGTCCATCTCGGGCTGGGCGGCGCACGCCATGGTCGGCTTCGACATGGACACGGCGTTCGCCAAGCTGCAGGTGCCGCAGGGCTACCGGGTGGAGGCGGCGATCGCGATCGGGCGCCGAGGGGGCAAGGAACTGCTGCCGGAAGCGATGCAGGGACGGGAAGAGCCGAACGGGCGCAACCCGGTCACGCAGTTCGCGATGGAAGGGCGGTTCCGCAACGAGGTGTGAGGCGGGATCGTCCAGGCGGCGGGTCGGCCTGGAGCCCGGCGGCCGAGAGCCGGAACCCATCCGCAGCGATCGCTGGTCGAGGCGCTGCCGCCGCTGTCTCCTGGCGTGGCGGGGGTGGGCGACGCTGGGCCGCGTCGCGATCCTGACATGGTGCCTTGGCGGCTTCGTCCTGCTGCTGGCGGCGATGCTGTTGCAGGCCGGTCCGTCTGGTTGGGTGTCGGCTTGGCAGGTACGGCATTGGGGTCGCGACAACCCCGTGCTGTCGTTCATGCCTGGCTTCGCGGTTCTCCTGGTCCCTGTGTTCGTGCTGTGAGCGCTGCCGCGCCGGCGCGACCGCCCGTTCCTGTGCGGCACGCAGGACGCGCTCGGACTACACGGGATGGCGCCGGTCCCTGCTCCGTCACCGGACCGGATGGCGTGGATCCTGCTGCGTTTCGCCCGTGGCGGGCTGGTTGCCGCAGGGTTGTTCCTGCTCGCGGGCGGACTCGGCTTCGGGCTGGTGATGGAGATCGGCAGCCGCGGTGAGGGGATGCCGCTTCCCGAGCTGACGCTGGCCGCGCTCGCGGAGCCGCACCCCGTGCTGCCCGCCCATGCCCGCGTGGCCGGCGCGACGCTCCGGCCGGAGGCGACCTGGCTGTACGAATACGTCATTCGCCGGACGCTCTACCGCGATGCCTACATCCCGCTGACCGGATCCGGCTGGCAGCCGGGCGAACCGGTGGCGGTGCTGGAGGAGGAGCGCACGGTGGCGGGTGAAGACGCGCCGCCGTCCGCCGGGCCGGTCGAGGGCGGGCTGGCGCGCGGGGGGCTGCCGGACTGGATGATGGGCGAGCTGCGGCGTCGGGGTGTTGCCGTGGTCGATGATCCGGTGCTGCTCATCCGACGCGATTTGGGTGGGGTGGTGCCTGGTGCCGACGTCGTGGCGGCGGGCCCGTGCGTTGTTCTTGGCGTGGTGCTCGCGCTCCTGTCCCTCATGCTGTCGCTGGCCTGGCTGCATCGACGGCGCCGGCTGCTTCGCGATCATGCGACGCCGGCATGATGTTTCCCCCGGCTCAACCGGCGCGACTCCGCCCGCTGTGCGTTCGGCGGTGCCTTGCCGGTCGCCATGGTGACGGCCGGGACCGCGGCGGAGGCGGGTTGGGAGACAGCCGGCGCCTGTGTCGCGGCGCTTGAGGCGGGAAGTGTCGTCCTGCTCTTGTTCGGGGTCGTCGACCGCGTGCGGGTCGGCCAATCCCGGGCTGGAAACGCCGTTCGTGATGCCGATGCTGCGGGGAGGTCAGGTCTTGTCGGCGTACGTATGGATCCGCCGCCTCGACCTGAGGGACGAGATCAACACGCTGCACGGAACAGGTTCGTACTTCGTGATCCGGGGATCGGGCAGCAGGGCGAGGAACTATTTGGTCGACCGGCACGGCCACCTGCATTGCTGCGGGATCCTCGGATGGTTCTGGTCGAGCCGCTGCGTCGGCTCGCCTGACTAG
>CAXTVS010000107.1:0-6823 GCA_964247735.1 uncultured Acetobacteraceae bacterium | reverse complement strand
TGGATCTGCAGCGGGTGGAACTGCGCCGCCAGCGCCACGATCAGCGACGAGCCGGCGGTCTTCTCGAGATGCAGGAACCGGACCCTGGGACCGCGCCACAGCGTCATCGGGTCGCCCATCATCTGGGCCGCCCCGAGCCGGGCCGACGTCCCGCTTCGCTGCGCGCTCAGCAGCATGGCGCGGTTGAGCAGCGTGCGTGCCGTCGGCACGTAGGCGACGGCACGCAGCAAAGGCGGGAGGCCGTGCGCATTGGCGTCGAACCCGTCGCAGAAGGCGAGCAACTCGTCCGGGTCCGGCCAGCGTCCCAGCATCAGGCGCAGCGCGAACCGGCCGAGCAGTCCGGCCACGCCGAGACGCATGGTCCGCCAGGCCAGGCGCTGCGTCCACTTGGCGATCAGGCCGGGCGGGCGGGCGTCCGCAGGCGTCGGCGGCGGCACCGACAACAGCAGCCCTCCGCCGAAGCCGAGCAGGAGGAAGCCCATCTCGTCCAGATGCCCGATCCATGGCAGCCGGTCCGGGATCAGGTCGATCGGCAGGAACAGGTAGCTGACCCCGGCCGCCAGCACGGCCTTGGGCGCCAGCCCCGACCGGGCGCTGAACAGGCGCCGGACGTTCTCCGGTGATGCCGCGCGGACCAGCCGTGATCCCCTGGGCGCCGTTTCCAGTTCCGACCGGGATGCTCCGGCCACATGCGTCCTGGTCATGGTCATCCCATCCGTGTTCCGGCCCCAGTGCATGACATCCGGACCGCCTGATGTCGTGCCGGCTGGTGTAACCCATGGTGCCGGATATTGCATCCAGGTTGCAGCGGACGACGCGTCCCGGCGCGCAGGCGTGCCTTGTCCTGGCCGCCACTCCAGCCGAGGCCCTTCCAGCCTGTTACACAACACCGTGTGGCAGCGGGCCGCCGGCCGGCATTGCCCGCCGCGGGTCGCTATGGCAGCCTGACCGAACGGATCGGTCAGTGCTGGCGCGATCGTCAAGCGCGCGGAGAGCCCGATGGCCGAGGATCAGCAGCGGCATGACGACCGGGATCGGCGTCAGTCGGACGTGGATACTCCTGACCGCGACAAGGATGATGCCTCCGACACGAAGGACAGCAAGCCCGACAAGAAGCAGGACGGGGACGACAAGAGGCAGGACAAGGACGAGGCGGAGCGGAACAAGGCCAAGCCGTTCGTCAAGATCGGCCTGTTCGTCTTCGTGCTGGCGCTGGTGGCCGGCGGCGCCTCCTACTGGTGGCTCACGCGCAACGAGGTGTCGACCGACGACGCCTACACCTCGGGCCGTACCATCACCGTGGCACCGCACGTGGCCGGCTACGTCACCGAGCTCGACGTCAACGACAACGAGTACGTGCACGAGGGCCAGGTCCTGCTCCGCATCGACCCGCGCGACTACCAGGCGAGCCGCGATGCGGCCCAGGCGAACGTGGACCAGGCGGAAGGACAGCTCGCATCGGCGAAGTTCTCGGTCGAGGTGTCGAAGCAGAACTTCCCGGGCCAGCTGAAGCAGGCGCAGGGACAGCTTCTGCTGGCGCAGGCGCAGGAGTTCCGCGCCGAGACCGACTACAAGCGGCAGCACACGGTCGAGCGCGCCGCCACCACGCAGCAGCAGGTCGACTATTCCACCGCGGCGCTCGACCAGGCCAAGGCGCAGGTGCTGCAGGCGGAAGGCCAGCTGCAGCAGGCGAGCCCGGTCAAGCCGCAGATCGGCACCCAGCAGACGCGCGTGACGCAGCAGGCCGGCTCGCTGGAGCAGGCCCGCGCGCAGCTCGAGCAGGCCAGCCTCAACCTCGGCTGGACCGTGATCCGTGCGCCGCATGACGGCTGGATCGCGCAGCGCAACGTCGAGCGCGGCGCCTACCTGCAGACCGGCCAGTCGGTGTTCTCGATCGTCGAACCGGAGATCTGGATCTCCGCCAACTTCAAGGAGACGCAGATCACCCGCCTGCGCCCCGGCCAGCCGGTGCGCATCGATGTGGACGCCTACCCGTCGCTGAAGCTGCGCGGCCACGTGGACAGCATCCAGCGCGGCTCGGGGGCCGCGTTCTCGACCTTCCCGCCGGAGAACGCGACCGGCAACTTCGTCAAGATCGTGCAGCGCGTGCCGGTCAAGGTGGTGATCGACGAGGGGCTCGACCCGCTGCTGCCGCTGCCGCTCGGTGCGTCGGTGGAGCCGACGGTGGACGTGAAGTGAGCGGCTCGAAGCCCGCTGACCGCGGCGACTGGAAGCCCAAGGGCAACATCTGGCTGATCGCCGTGGTGGTGACGATCGCCGCGTTCATGGAGGTGCTGGACACCACCATCGTCAACGTGTCGCTGCCGCACATCGCCGGCAACCTGTCCACCTCCTACGACGACGCGTCCTGGGCGCTGACTTCCTACCTCGCCGCGAACGGCATCGTGCTGACCATCTCGGGCTGGCTCGGCCGCGTGCTCGGGCGCAAGCGCTACTTCCTGATCTGCATCGGCATGTTCACGGTGTTCTCGTTCCTGTGCGGGATCTCGCAGAACCTGCCCGAACTGATCGTGTTCCGGCTGTTCCAGGGCTTCTTCGGCGGCGGGCTGCAGCCGAACCAGCAGTCGATCATCCTCGACACGTTTCCGCCGGCCAAGCGCGGCGGCGCCTTCGCCATCACCGCGATCGCCACCATCGTCGCCCCGGTGCTGGGCCCGACGCTGGGCGGCTACATCACCGACAACGCGTCCTGGCGCTGGGTGTTCTTTCTCAACGTGCCCGTCGGGATCTTCGCCGTGCTGGCGGCGAGCGCGCTGGTCGAGGACCCGCCCTGGGCGAAGAAGCAGAGCGCGCCGGCCGACTTCATCGGGCTCGGGCTGATCACGCTCGGCCTCGGCTGCCTGGAGGTGATGATGGACCGCGGCGAGGACGACGACTGGTTCGGCTCGCCCTTCATCCGCACCATGGGCGTACTGAGCCTGATCGGCGTGGTCGGCGCGATCGGCTGGCTGCTGACCGCCAAGCGCCCGGCGGTGAACCTGCGCGTGTACGGCGACCGCAACTTCGCGGTCGGCTCGCTGCTGATCGCCGTGGTCGGCGTGGTGCTCTACGCCAGCGCGGTGCTGATCCCGCAGTTCGCGCAGCAGGTGATCGGCTACACCGCGACCCTGGCCGGGCTGGTGCTGTCGCCGGGCGGCCTGGTGATCATCGTGCTGATCCCGCTGGTCAACCGCGCGATGAAGCGGATACAGGCCCGCTACGTCATCGCGGCCGGCTTCACCATCATGGGGTTCTCGCTGGTCTATTCCGGCCACCTGGTGCTGCAGATCGACTTCCGCCACCTGGTCATCTACCGCATGGCGCAGACGGCAGCACTCGGCTTCCTGTTCGTGCCGATCAGCACGGTTGCCTACCAGACCCTGCCGCGCGAGCTGAACGGCGACGCCTCGGCCTTGTTCAGCATGTCGCGCAACGTCCTGGGCGCGATCGGCATCTCGGCCAGCACCTCGCTGGTGACCCAGCGCACGCAGACCCAGGAAGCGCACATGGTCCACTGGATGACGCCGTTCCACCAGCCGTACAACGACTACCTCGACCATGTCCGGCGGGCGGCGCGCGCGATGGGACACTCGTCGGCCTCCGCGTCCTCGATCGCGCAGAACAACCTGCATCAGGAGTTCGTCCAGCAGGCTTCCGTCCTGGCCTACAACGACGCCTTCGTGATGTTCTCCATGATCGCCTTCGCGGTGGTGCCGTTCTGCTTCCTGCTCAAGCCGGTCCTCGGTCGCAGCGGCGGTGGCGGCGGGCACTAGGCCCGGCGTCAGCCGTCATCCGTCCCGACCGCGAACCGGGCGAACGAGGTCGCCAGGACGGAATAGATGTCCCTCTTGAAACCGACCTCCGCCGCCGGCAGCGCCGGGAGCGGCAGCCACTTCCAGGCGTCGAACTCCGGGTGCGGATCGAGGTCGAGACGGATCTCGTCGTCCTGCCCGAGGAAGCGCAGGGCGAACCAGCGCTGCCGCTGCCCCCGGAACCGCCCGCCGAGGGCGCGGCCCATCAGCGCCGGCGGCAGGTCGTAGCTGAGCCAGTCCGGATGCTCGCCCAGGATCCGGGCGTTGTCGGTGCCGACCTCCTCGCGCAGCTCGCGCAGCACCGCCACCGCCGGGTCCTCGTTCCCGTCGATGCCGCCCTGCGGCAGTTGCCACATCCCCGGCGCGCCCTCCGCGTTCGGCAGGTCGGCACGCCTCGCCACCAGCACCTCGCCACGCCGGTTGAACAGGGCGGCCCCGACGTTGGGCCGGTACGGCAGGTGGGCAAACGCATCGCCGGTCATGGAACGCTCGCTGTCGGTCTGGGAGCAGGAACCGGATGCGGCGGCGGCAGCGCGCTGACCGGGACCAGCGTGATGCCACGCGAGGACAGGTCGCGGCTCCAGGCGCGCAGCCGATCGAGCGTCACCGGCCGCAGCGGGCCGGCAATCCCGAGCGCGCTGCCCTGCGTGATCGCGATCTGCTCCAGCCGCGCCAGCCGCGCCTCGATGTCCGGCGCGTCCGGATCGTCGTCCACCGTGAGGTCGGCATGGCGGGCAAGGCCTGCCGGCAGCGTCACCAGCGTCTCGTGCGGCGCCGTGCCGGCATCGAGATACAGCAGGCCACGCGCCGCCAGCGCCATGATCACGGTCGAGAAGGCGAGGGAGTTGACGAACCGGTCGCCGCGCAATCCACCCAGGGCGTTGGTCACGCCGACATAGCCCTGCAGGCGCGACAAGGCCCATTCCAGCCGGCGCCGGTCCTCGCCGAGGTCGCTGGCCGGGTCGAGCGCCTGCGGCCCTTCCTCGTCCAGCGGGCTGGCCGGCTGCATCGGCAGGCACAGCCAGGTCTCATGCCCGATCCGGCGCGCCTGCTGCAGCAGCGGATCCGGCGTCGGCTGGTCCGCCAGGGCGGTGTAGGGCGAGACCCCGAGCGAGATCGCCGCCGGCAGCGTGTCGACGGCGTCGCGGCTGATCGACTCCGAAAGGCCCAGGCCGTCCAGCAGGATCGCCACCTGCGGCCCGTGAACCGTCACGGCCGGCTTGGCGGCATAGGCGGCAGACGGCCTGTCGCCGTTCGCACCGATCCGCGGCAGCATCCGCCCCGGAAAGTCGGGGGCCGGCTCGAGCAGGGCGGGATCGGGCGCCGCGATGCCGGTCCGGACCGGCGGCGACAAGGCCGTAGCGACCCGCGGCGCAACCCCCGCGGAGGCGGAGGGCGGTGACGCCCGCACCCGCACCGGCGCCGTGGGCGAGGACCGGGCGACCCGGCCCGGCTTCGGCACCGGCGGCCCGAGCCATTGCAGCAGGAGGGCGCCGAGGCCGACCAGGAGCAGGAAGGCGGCCCAGACGCCGAGGAGGCCGCGGACCGCCGGCCGCATCTCAGGGCGAGCCGTTGGCCTCTGCGGACGCCTGCGCGACGGGGACCGGGCCGGTGCTGCCGGCCATTGCGCTGACCACCTTCAGCCCCTGCTGCAGCTGGAAGTCGGTGGCGGGCTTGGTCGGGTCGAAGGCGGGCCAGTTCGCCGGCGGCGCGTCGGGGATCGACTTCGCGATCGCCGGCAGGTCGGTGCGCGGGGTGGCCGCGCCCTGCGTGCCGCCCTCGTTCTTGATGATGTGGTTGAGGTCGCCCTCGCGCAGCAGGAACTTGCTGTCGTCCTCGCGGCTTTCCCGCACCTTGACGTCCGGCGCGATGCCCAGGCCCTGGATCGAGCGTCCGGACGGGGTGTAGTAGCGCGCGGTGGTCAGCCGGATCGCGCCGTTGTCGCCAGCCAGCGGGATCAGCGTCTGCACCGATCCCTTGCCGAACGAGCGCACCCCCAGCGTGACCGAGCGGCGATGGTCCTGCAGCGCGCCGGCGACGATCTCGCTGGCCGACGCGCTGCCCTCGTTGATCAGCACCACCAGCGGCAGGCCGGAGGTGATGTCGGTGCCGTGCGCGTTCATGCGCTGGCTGTCCTCGGGATGGCGGGCGCGGGTCGAGACCACCTCGCCGGAGGTGATGAAGTCGTCGCACACCGCCACCGCCTGATCGAGCAGGCCGCCGGGGTTGTTGCGCAGGTCCAGGATCACCCCGTCGAGCTTGCCGCCGCTGCGGGTTCTGAGCTTGTCGAACGCCGCGCGCATGGCGCTTTCGGTGTCCTCGTCGAACGAGGCCATGCGGATGTAGCCGATCCGGCCGTACAGCGCCGAGCGGATCACCTGGATGTGGATCACCTCGCGCGTCATGGTCACGTCGAACGGCTTGTCCTTGGACTGCCGCTTGATGGTCAGCGTGATCCTGGTCGACGGGTCGCCGCGCATCTGGTCGACCGCGTCGTTCAGGTCGACGCCGTCCAGGCTCTTGCCGTTGATGGAGATGATGTAGTCGCCGGTCTTGAGCCCGGCGCGGAAGGCCGGCGTGCCGTCGATCGGCGTCAGCACCTTGATCAGCCCCGCGTCCGAGGTGACCTCCAGCCCGAGCCCGCCGAACTTGCCGGTGGTCTGCACCTGCATGTCGGCATACTGCTTGGCGGTCATGTACGAGCTGTGCGGGTCGAGCCCGGTCAGCATCCCGTTCAGCGAGTTGTTGATCAGGTCGCGATCCGTCACCGGCTCGACGTAGTCGGCGCGCACCCGCTCGAACACGTCGCCGAACAGGGTCAGCAGGCGATAGGTTTCGGCGTGGCCGGCAGGGGTGCCGGTCTTTCCGTCTGCTTCCTGGGCTCCCGCTTCCTGGGCGAGGGCGATCCCGAACCCGTCGCCCTGACGCCCGAGCCGGCCGAGTTCCGGACCCGCCACGGCGCCCACCAGGAAGGCGGTGCCGAGCAACAGGCCATTTCGCAGCGTCATGCG
>CAXTVS010000106.1:0-6895 GCA_964247735.1 uncultured Acetobacteraceae bacterium | reverse complement strand
TGCCCGGGTCGGAACCCTGAACCTCCAGCAGGCCAGCATTCCCTTGATCCATCCAGCTACGCCATCATCCTCGCCTAGGCGACCTTCACCTTCGCGGGGTTGATGTCAGGCGTGAGAGCCTGGCCAGCCTTCAGGCAGCTCGTCGCCGGGAAGGGGAGTGGCCGTTCCGGCCTTCGCTAGGATGCGCGCTAGGTCTCCAGGCACGGCACGCGCGGCGCGCTCAGACAGGTAGCCACGCGCCTTCAAGGTAGCCACCTTCTCCGCCGCCGCCTGCACCAGGAACTGGTTGACCGACACGGCATCCTGGGTGGCCAGCGCCTTTACGTCCTCCATCAGGGAGGGAGGAATGCGGAGCGCGAAGTTGCTGGTGGTCGCCATGAAGGCCTCCTCAGGATGTTGCCCGGCCGGCACACCAGGACACCCAGCTGGGATGCGCCGGGATCAGCGGGCCGGTAGTCACCGACGTTGAAGGATACGAGCGCATCCGCCTGCCCGTTGACCGCCAGCTCGGCGAACATCTCGTCGTCCGGGTCTTGCACCGAGGGTCGTACTTGGAAGTGCGGCGTGATGTGATCGGCGTGCGCTACGAAGTCGTCCAGGAAGCGGTCAACCTCCTCGGCGTCTAGTCGAGCAGCTTGCAGGTGTTCCGCCCGTTTCAGCACCGCCTCGTATTCGATCACCGTGGCGACGCTTACCAACGGCGTTACCACGCCTGCTTCCACGGCCAGTAGTAGAACCCTGGATGCGCCGAGCGTGCTTCGTAACCCACTCAGCAGCACATCTGTATCTAACACCAGTCTCATATTGCGGGCAATATCATTCTGGGTGGATGCTGGAAATAGACTTCTGCTGTGGCTTGGTTCGAGTGCCTGGCGTGCCAGCAGATCTCGTCCAGGCACCATCACCTTGGAGACCGACAACTGAAGATCGGTAACAACTTGCTTCTATTCGCATCAGCGGCTTCAAATAACGCCAGCAGCTGCCCGGAAGCGTCTTGAGCACCTTTTATGGCTGATGATCGGCAACCCTCCCAGGATCACATGTTGACATGGGATGCGCCGATGGTCGGCTCCGTGTTGGTCGGGCCTGGCATCGCTTCATATGCACGGGTCCCGGTGCCGGGCACGCGAGGGCTGGTGCTCAGCCTCCGCCCTCCTCCAAACTGGCGTGGCGGCACCACGTCAACGATCTTCATTCAGAACTCCGAGGACACCCGGTTCGGCAAGCCGTTTCTCCGGCTCGACTACGGACCCAACAAGTCCACCCGGGCCATCGACTACCACTGGAACATCGACGGCAAGGCAGCCAGACAGGCCTTCCCAGGCATCACCAACCACATGCCGGCTGGGGCAAGGGGGAAGGCCATCTACGAGGCTGCCAAGGCGTTCCGTGTCGCCGGACGGGTGTTCATCGTCACCGGCGCAGTGCTGGACGGTATCTCCATCCTCACCGCAGACCGGCCGTGGCGGCGTGGTCTGCAGGTCGTCACCGCTTGGGAAGCCGCTTCCGTGCTGGCGACGCAAGTCGGGCGGGCCGGAGCAGCGGCAGGAACCATAGTCGAGCCTGGCGCCGGCACCATGATCGGCGGTGGCATCGGCGCGATCGTCGGAGGGTTCATCGGCTACACCACCGCCAACGCTGCAGCCGGTGTGCTCTATGATTGGGCAGAGAACACGCACTTCATCCCAGCCACAGAGATAGCGGCTCCAACGCGATGACCCCTCCGCTGCTGACCATCACCCATGGTTATCCCTCGTCCATGGGGTTCGAGGTCGAGCGCCTCAAAGCCTTGGGCACGACCGAGGCCCTGATCGAGTGGCCGCTGCCGCCTGATGACAGCGACGAGGCGATCTCGCCGCCCGCAGCCGCCGTCCTGTGCCGTGCTCTGCTTCGGTCAGGACATGTCGCCTTTCGATGGGATGATGGCGCTCCAGCTGCAGGTGGTACCTTCTTCCCAGAGCCCTCCTCCTCGCTCGTGACCAAGGTCATGGCACGTCTACTTCATGATTATACCCACGCGACCTTTGGTGTGCTGGCGACCAGCGACGAGACCGCGGCGCGCAACATCTTTGCCTGGGATGGCTGGAGCGTAGGAATGCAGGCTGTCCTGGTGCACGACCCGACGGCCGACCTTGCTCCGATCGTTCAGGCGCTTCAGCATGGAATGGACTGGCGAGAGCGGACGTTGCCAGCCGGTTGCCGACTTCTGTTCGGGTCGGGCCATGATGGCGGCTTCGCGCTCGTCACAGCGTGCAGCCTTGAGATGCTCGACGACTTCATCGCCAACGTCGAAGCAGAACTGGTCGCTTCCGGATCTCAGACCGGATAGCCAGAACACAGATCGAGATCGGTGCAGGAGAACAGCCGACAGGCTTGGCTCCTTCCTCGACGGCTCTCAGTTCGAGCTGCCGAAGACAGACTGATCTAGCGGGATGCCTTCCATCCCAGCAGGCTCCATTGGAACAGCGTTCCATCAAGCGGCATCTTTTCGATGAGGAAACCGGCTAGCCAGAAGAGAAAGGGCGACGCAAGCGTCAGAAGGACGTCTTCCAGCATGACGCAAAATCTCCAATCCTCTGCCGAGACTCAGCTAGGCCCATAGGGCAACCTGCTCGGAGCAGCTGAAGGATACCTAGTATCTGACTCAGGCGACCAGCGCCGGTACGACGGTCCCGACCGAGACATTGTCCGGCTTGGTGGAGCGCGTGACGTTCCACAACGCGGAGAACGGCTTCTGCGTGCTGCGGGTCAAGGCGCGGGGGCAGCGCGACCTGGTGGTGGTGGTCGGGCATGCCGCCGTCATCAACGCCGGCGAGTTCATCAGCGCCACCGGCTGGTGGATCAACGACCGCGAGCACGGCCTGCAGTTCAAGGCAGCTACCGTGGTCACCACCCAGCCGACGACGCTGGAGGGGATCGAGAAGTATTTGGGCTCGGGCATGATCCGCGGCATCGGCCCGGTCTACGCCAAGGCCCTGGTGGCAGCGTTCGGCGAGGCGGTATTCGACCTGATCGAGCAGGAGCCGGCCCGCTTGCGGGAGGTGACCGGCATCGGCGCCAAGCGGGCCAGCCGCATCGTCGCCGACTGGGCCGACCAGAAGGCCATCCGCGAGATCATGCTGTTCCTGCACGCCAACGGCGTCGGCACCTCGCGGGCGGTGCGGATCTTCAAGACCTACGGGCAGGATGCGATCGCCCTGATCACCGAGAATCCCTACCGCTTGGCCCGCGACATCCGCGGCATCGGCTTCCGCACGGCCGACCAGGTCGCCGCCAAGCTCGGCATCGACAAGCAGGCGATGATCCGGGTGCGGGCCGGGCTGTCCTTCGGGCTGGCGGAGGCCACCGGTCAGGGTCACTGCGGCCTGCCGGTGGCCGAGCTGGTCTGCAGCACGGCGGAGCTGATCGAGGTCGAGGCCGGCTTGATCGAGACGGCCCTCGGGTTGGAGCTGCAGGACGGCGCCCTGGTGGCCGACACCGTGGGCGATAAGCCATGCGTGTTCCTGTCCGGCCTCTACAGGTCGGAGCAGGTGATTGCCGAGCAGCTGCGCCTGCTGTCCACCGATACACCGCCCTGGCCGGCGATCGACGTGGCCAAGGCAATCCCCTGGGTGGAGGGCAAGACCGGCCTCCGGCTGGCGCCGAGCCAGGTCGAGGCATTGGGTCTGGCGGTGCGGAGCAAGGTGCTGGTGATCACCGGCGGCCCCGGCGTGGGCAAGACCACGCTAGTGAACTCCATCCTCAAGGTGCTGGGCGCCAAGGGCGTGCAGGTGGCGCTGTGTGCGCCGACCGGGCGAGCAGCCAAGCGACTGACGGAGAGCACCGGGCTGGAGGGGCGCACCATCCACCGGCTGCTGGAGGCTGACCCGAAGACCGGCGGCTTCAAGCGCGGCGAGGAGCATCCGCTGGAGTGCGACCTGCTGGTGGTGGACGAGGCCAGCATGGTGGACGTGCCGCTGATGCGCGCCCTGCTGAAGGCGCTGCCAGGAGAGGTGGCGCTGCTGCTGGTGGGCGACGTGGACCAGCTGCCGAGCGTGGGCCCGGGCCAGGTGCTGGCCGACATCATCGGCTCGGGTGCCGTGCCGGTGATCCGGTTAACCGAGGTGTTCCGGCAGGCAGCGCAGAGCCGGATCATCACCAACGCGCACCGCATCAACCAGGGACAGATGCCGGAGCTGACGTCGCTGGAGGGGTCGGACTTCTTCTTCGTGGAGGCGGACGAGCCGGAGGACGCGGCCCGGAAGCTGCTGTCGGTCATCACCAGCCGGATCCCCAAGCGGTTTGGTCTGGATCCGGTGCGCGACGTGCAGGTGCTATGCCCGATGAACCGGGGCAGCCTGGGCGCCCGGACGCTGAACATCGAGCTGCAGCAGGCGCTGAACCCACCGGGCGAGCAGCGGGTGGAGAGGTTCGGCTGGACCTTCTGTGCGGGCGACAAGGTGATGCAGGTGGCCAACGACTACGAGCGCGACGTGTTCAACGGCGACCTTGGGATCATCAGCGCCATCGACATGGAGGAGGGCACGCTAAGCGTCAGCTTCGAGGGACGTGCGGTGGAGTATGGCTTTGGGGAGCTGGACGAGCTTGTGCTGGCTTATGCGACCACGATCCACAAGGCGCAGGGCTCGGAGTATCCTGTGGTGGTGATCCCGCTGGCGACGCAGCACTACGCGATGCTGGCGCGCAACCTGCTCTACACCGGGGTGACCCGCGGCAAGCGTCTGGTGGTGCTGGTCGGGCAGCGCAAGGCGCTGGCCATGGCGGTCAGGAACGGCAACGCGCGCCGCTGCTGGTCCAAGCTGCGGGAGTGGTTGCAGGCAGGCAGCCGAGGCTCATCTACCAGGATCGGGCCACAAGCCGCTGCCTGACCGCTCTCCTGCCAGGGAACAGCCACTGCCCCAGACCGTCGCCGCGCCGCAGGTCCAACTCGAGCTCAAGGTCGAGCGCCCCCGGCTCTACAAGGTGATGCTGGTCAACGATGACTTTACACCGCGGGAGTTTATGGTGCTGGTGCTGAAGGCGGAGTTCCGGATGGATGAGGGACAGGCGAGCCGTGTGATGATGACGGCGCATCAGCGTGGGGCGTGCGTGGTGGCGGTCTTCACGCAGGAGGTGGCCGAGACGAAGGCGACCATCGCGACCGACATGGCGCGCAAGAAGGGCTACCCGCTGCTGTTCACGACCGAGCCGGAAGAATAGGGCCGAAGACGTCCTGCCTGCCGCTGGTCCTACGCTGGCAGAGCAAGATCGCCGTGCTCGCTGCCGGCTTGTTCAGACACGCGCCATCGCTTGCCCCAGTCTCAGCAAGGCTGCCTCGAGCGGATGGCTGGGATCGAGAGGCGTGCTCGCTCCGCGCTCCGCTTGTTCTTGAGCAAGCTTTTGATTCCCTTGAGATATGGTTTCAGTCGAGTTCTGCGACTTAGGGAAAGAAGACAGATCGACCGGCCGACCGAAGGCGTCCCGGCGATAGTCGTAGAAGCGGTAGGCGTTGGAGGTGCGTCTCGGCACCGTCACCCACTGCAGACCGAACAGACCCTCGATCGCCACGCGCTGGCGCTCCAGGCGGTTCTCCCAGGTCAGGACGCCTTGCTGCTCGAGGGCGATGATGGCCCGGGCCACGGTGGACCGATGTACGTGGGCGCGGTCGGCGATCCGCTCATGGGTTCTGTCAGCTCTCGCGCCAATGACGGATCTGGTGGCTGCCGGGAGGCTGACGTAGCGTCGCCGGTGATGGCGGCGGACGGGACCTTGGGATGAACTGCGCGTCCTGTGGATCTGCGGCCGTGACCGAGCGGCGGGAGGTGACGGCCCGCCGCTACCGGCGGTTCCGCTGCCGGGCCTGCGGGCGGCAGTTCAACGAGCGCAGCGGCGGCGTGCTGAACCGGACTGCCTGCCCGGCGACGTGATCGCCTTCGTGGTGTTCTGCCGGCTCCGCTACCGCCTGACGCTGCGGGATCTGAGCGAGATCATGGCGCTGCGCGGGCTCGAGGTCAGCCATGAAGCCATCCGGGACTGGGAGACGAAGCTGCTGCCGGTGATGGGCGAGGAGCTGCGCCAGCGCCGGCATGGCACACGGCGCGGATCCGGAGCGAGCTGGTTCGTGGACGAGACCTACCTGAAGGTCGGCGGCCGGTGGTGCTACCTTTACCGGGCGATCGACCGGGACGGGAACCTGATCGACGCCATGCTGAGCCCGCACCGCGACATGAAGGCGGCCAAGGCCTTCTTCCGCCAGGCCCGGGCGACGATGGGCTATCGGCCTGATCGGGTGACCACGGACGGCCACGGGTCCTACCCGAGGGCGATCCGTACCGTGCTGGGCCAGAGGGTGCGATACCGGACCAGCGCCTACCTGAACAACCGGCTCGAGCAGGACCATCGCGGCATCAAGGGCAGGATCCGAGGCATGCGCGGCTTCAAGAGCCATGCCGCGGCCAGTCGCTTCTGCCGCGAGCATGGTGAGCTCCGGGATCTCCTCCGCCCTCGTCGCCAGCACAACCAGAGCGTTTCCGCCTCCCTCCGCCGCCACCGCTTCGCAAGAGGCGCCCGGATTGCGCTCGGGATCATGCAGAACGCGTGATCCGGCAAGCTCCTATCGAGAGCGTTCGGAACTCGGGCACGAGGACTGACAGAACCTCCTCGACCGACAGCACGGTCGAACGAGGCTTCCTGGGGCCAGTCGGCACATCGCTGACCAAGGTTCGCCGCTTCCACTTGGCAACGGTCTTTTGGTTGATCCCGTGGCGCTTCGCCAGTGCCCTCAGGCTCGCTTCACTATGCTGTATCGCTCGATGGATCGCCTCCGTCGTTGTGGCGCTCCTATGGAGAACCTGAGCCATAGTGGAGTTGCCCCTATGAAACCGGACACGAGGCTAGTTGAAGTTAGGTGATCACG
>CAXTVS010000105.1:0-7065 GCA_964247735.1 uncultured Acetobacteraceae bacterium | reverse complement strand
CCGCCGCGTGCTGACGCACCGCTTCGCCACCCTGGCCGCGAGCCGGCTGGCGGCGTTGGAGGACCCGGCTATCACCGCCTCGCTGCGCGCCGCGCGCCGGGTGGAATGACCGTTGGTCAGAATCGAGGTCTTGGGCAGAGTTCGAAGTTTGCAAGGGCGATGTTTAGGTGCCGACGGGACATAGCCGATCTGATCTATATTCATAGTTCAGCTGGCCTGAACATTTTAAAGCAATTGTTAACGAGTTGTCCAAGATGCGGTCTATACAAGTTGCATATCCTACCTGGGCAGTTCGGTAGATTGGCAACAGTGATTGGTTGTCCTGGCCCATCATCACCCAAGTGCAGCTTTAGGAACTAAGGCTTATCCTCTGGAGCCAGATGATCCAGATTTAGTGGCGGCTCACGTTAAGAAAGTTTTGTCAACTAAGTTTTGAAGCGCTGTGCGTTAGAGTTATTGGTCAGAATCGGGTTGCAGCGTTTGTGTGGGTTGCGTAGGGTAGTGCCATCACAAGGTGGCAGATATGAGTCGGGCCCTCGACGCTAAGATCGCAGAACGTGAGGATAAGGCTACTAGCCTAGAGCGCGAACTAATGATCGTGCGCGCGGAGTTATCAGCTTATCTTGATGCTCGCAGCATCATCATGGCTGAGGCGGACTTGGCACCCGGCCCCCTGAACTCTGATGATGAGAATGAGCGACGTGGTCGTCGCCCACCACCTAATTGGCAAAAGACAATGCAAAGCTTGGCGAACAAGCACCCTGCCCCCTTTTCGATTGATGATCTGATGGCAGCAGCCAAACTCCATCAGTTTTATCCGACGCGGGGCAACGTGCGTAGCCAGATGCATGCCTATCACTCACGAGAACAAGTCACCCGCATCAGTGATGGGGTGTTCTCGCTTACGGAGAAGGGAATAGGTGATTTCGGGCTCGTCGTACCTGAACCTCCTGCAGCTCCGGAGGCGGATGATGAGTATGATCCGTTCGACCTGGCTGCGGATATTGAGGCTGAGGAGGAAGCGCAACGTCGTGCTCAGGAAGACCACGACGACTTGTAAAGAGATCGAGCCGCCCAGCGATTGCTCGCAGGCGGCTCTCATCAGGTCCAGCGGGGGCAAGTGTGGAGCCCATCCCCGCAGGGCAGTCACAACGGCGGTTGACGACCGCTACCTCAGGGCCGGCAGAGTGCGCCGGGGAAGGCAGGTGCTCAGTGCGTAAAGACCGCACGTTATTAACCTAGCAGAGCGAATTCCGATCCTGGTCTAGTCCACCAGGGTCGGGGTTCCCTGCCGGCCTACAGGTCGTACCACACGAGAATCAGGTCAGACAAGCGCATTGTCGCTGGAATCTGAATGCGGTACTCCTATGCCTAGATCATTCGTTCTAGGAGGTCGGCATGCATATTCGTCGGTTAGCAAGCCGGAACCAAGTCATTAGCCGTTATGACGCTGGCGCCGAGACCCTAACCGCTCAAAACCAAAATGAGTGGGCTGGGCGTATGTACGCGATCACATTCGACATGGATACGAAGATGCTGGATGCACTGCATCCGGGTTCACATGGGCGAAATGCCTACGCAGATATCGCACAGGTATTAAAGGACCACGGTTTTTTCCGGCAACAAGGGAGCGTCTACTTTGGGACGAAGGCGACAACCCCTGTCCATTGCGTGCTGGCTATCCAAGATCTAGCGCGACGGCACCCTTGGTTCGTCAAGGCCGTCAACGACGTGCGCATGCTTAGGGTCGAGGAGAACAATGACCTGATGCCTGCTGTAGGGCAGTTGGACCTGCCGCTATCTCCTTCTGACTGTGCCGTTGGCTAATGAGTTACTAATGTTATCGGCAGCCTTGGCGTCTGGCCAGCTGGCCGATTTCGTCGCTTAAGAAGAAGCGCGCGGTGTCCGTCCTGCCGACACCGTCGCTCTAGATCGCGCTCTTTCCCAAGCTGCTAAAGCGCTTCGAGAAGTAGATCAAACATCGCATTTTCCGTCGCTTGGTAGTTCGCGCAGTAAGTGAACTTCTCAAGGTAGCGGTTCATAAGCTTCTGTGAGACGTGAATATGCGTCGAGCGGATGCTGTTCTTGAACAGCTTCCAGAATGACTCCACCTTCACGTTCATGTGGCATGGCTAGCCCCTCTACTACCCCTAATGGATTGAAGCGCAACGCCGTGTCAGGCTGCGCTGCATGACCATCACCCCGTCCGACCCCCCGTCCGAAGCCCTGCGCGCCCGCTTCGAGGCGGCGCGGTCGATCGTCGCCGAGGCGGCCGCCCTGGCGATGCGGATGCGGCCGCCGTCCGGCGGCCCGATGGCCAGGCAGAAGAGCGCCCAGGACTGGCTGACCGAGGCCGACGGCGCGGTCGAGGCGCTGATCGCCGAGCGGCTCGCCGCCCGCTTTGCCGACGACGGGTTCCAGGGCGAGGAGACCGGCCGCACCCGCGACGGCGCGTTCCGCTGGGTGGTCGACCCGATCGACGGCACCTCCAACTTCGCCCGCGGCCGCAACCGCTGGTGCGTGTCGCTCGGCCTGCTGCAGGGCGACCTCCCGGTGGCCGGGATCCTGTCCGCGCCGGCGCTGGGGGAAACCTTTGCCGCCCTGCGCGGCGCCGGCGCCACCTTGAACGGCCAGCCGATCCGCGCCTCCCCGGTCGACGACCCGGCGCGCGCGATGGTGGAGGTCGGCTGGAGCCCGCGCGTGACCCGCGCCGACTTCGTCGCCACGGTGGACCGGGTGATGGCGCTGGGCGCGATGCCGCGTTCCGGCGGCTCCGGCGCGATGGCGCTCGCCGACGTGGCCTGCGGTCGGCTCGACGGCTACATCGAGCTCTACATCAACCTGTGGGACGTCGCCGCGGCTTTGGCGATCCTGCACGAGGCCGGGGCACGCGTGTCGCCGTTCCTGCGCGACGGCGGGCTGGAGCGCGGCATCCCGATCCTGGCGGCGGCTCCCGGCGTGGCCGCCGTGCTGTCGGAGGCGGCACGGCTGGGCCTCGACTAACCGGCGATAGGGCTGGCCGGCGATAAGGCCCTGTGCGAAGCGCGTGGGACAGGCCATTGTTTCGACGCAGTTTCGGCGTCAGCTGAGCCCACAGGTCGAGGACATGGTCATGCATCTTTCTTCTGCCGTCCGGTCCGGATCGCACCGGCGGCTGGCGCAGGTCCTGCTGGCCGGGGCCGTGCTCGGCGCCGTCCTGCCCGGCACGGTCGCCCTGGCACAGAGTGCCCGCCAGCAGCAGCAGCAGGAGCTGGTCGACCGTGCCACCCTGACCGCACAGGACGTGCTGAACTGGCACGACAACGATCCCACCGAGCGCCGCCTGCTGGCCCGCTCCAGGGGGGTGATGATCTGCCCCAGCATCTTCCGCATGAGCTTCCTGTTCGGCGGCTCCGGCGGCGGCTGCGTGCTGCTGTCGCGCGACGCCAACGGCTCCTGGTCGGCGCCCGCGTTCTACTCCATCGGCTCGGGCAGCTTCGGCCTGCAGGCCGGGGTGCAGGATGCCCAGGTCATGCTGTTCATCCTGACCAGGCGGGGCCTGACCGCGGTGATGGACAGCCAGTTCAAGATCGGCGCCGACGCGTCGCTTGCCTTCGCGACCCTGGGTGTCGGCATGGAAGGCGCCACCACCGCGGCGCTGCGCGCCGACATCGTGGCGGTGGAGAAGGCCCGCGGCCTGTTCGCCGGGATCGCGCTGCAAGGCAGCATCATGAGCTCCGACAGCGTCGGCGACCGCGCGTACTACGGCCAGCCGGTCGGCCCGGAGGACATCGTGGTGGCGATGCGCGTCAACAACCCGGGCGCCGACCCGCTGCGCGCGGTGCTGATGCGCTACGGCTCCGCCGCCCCGGTGCAGCCGCCGCCCTACGGTCCGCCGCCTTCCTATGGCCCGCCGCCCTATGGACAGCCCGGCTCCTACGCGCAGCCATCCGACGCGAACGGCCCGATGCAGCTGGCGCCGACCGGACCGGTGCAGCAGCAGCCCCTGCCGCCGCCGCGATAGCTTGGCGCGGGGGATCGGCCCTGTTCAGGCCGTGATCCGGTCCACCGCCGCGCAGAAGCTCCGCATGTCGGCGGCGGAGCCGACCGTGATGCGCGAGCGGGTCGGCCAGATCGCCCAGCTGCGGCCGATGTCGATCTTCTCCGACGCGAACGCCGCCTTCATCTCCGGCGCCGGGCGATGCCAGTCGACCATGAACATGTTGGCGTCGCTGGGCAGGTACGTGATCCCGCGCTGCTTCAGGTGGGCGAAGGTGTCCTCGCGCACGGCGATCATCTCGCGCCGCCGGGCGGCGATCTCGTCCGCCTGCAGCAGGGCGGTGCCGCCGGTCGCCAGCGCCACCACCGACAGGGCGCCGCTCTGCATCCGGCCGTCGTAGCGCATCATCCGGTCGTGCAGGTCGGGACGCGCCATGCTCACGCCCAGGCGCAGCCCGGCCATGCCGAAGATCTTGGAGAAGGTCCGTAGCACGACCACGTCCTTGCCCTGCGCCGCCAGGGTGGCGGCACTCGGGGTGCCGGCGAAGTGCAGGTAGGCCTCGTCGATCAGCACGATCGAGCCGGCCGGCTTGTTCTCGACCAGCCAGGCGATGTCGGCCACCGGGGTGACCGTCCCGGTCGGGTTGTTCGGCGAGCACACGTAGTACACCCCGGCCTTGTCGTCGGCCGCCAGCATCGCCCGGACGTCGGTGGCGTAACGGTTCTCCGGCCTCAGCGGGACCTTGCTCACCTTGACGTTCAGCCACTTGCCGACTGCCCACGCTTCCTCGTAGGTCGGGTCCGCCGTCACCAGGCCGCGCGTCGGCGAGCAGAACGTCACCACCGCGCGCGCCAGCGGATCGCTCGAGCCGGGCCAGGGCAGGACGTGGCTGGCCGGCACCCCTTCCACCGTCGACACGTTGTCGATCAGCCGCTGCCGCAGGTCGCTCGGCTCGTAGCGGTTGCCGTGCTGCACCGTGGCGGCGCCCGCCGCCGCGGCCGCCGGGAACGGCCCGGTCCAGCACTCGTTGCTGCCGATCCGCACCATGCCCTGCAGGTCCGGCTTCCTCGCCAGGCCGGTGATGGTGGTGGTCGCCGCCCGTGCCGCGTTGCCGGTGAGCGACAGGCCGCCCGCCGCCGCGACCGCCTGCACGCCCAGCAGGGCCGAGATCCGTCCGAAATGGCGTCGGGAATAGCCGCGACGGAGGAGATCCTGTTTCGCATCCTGCGACAAGGCAACGGCCATCCCGGCTCCTCTTGATCATGCGGCGGGTCCAGCTTGGTGTTGCAACACGGTGCCCGTCAACAGGAAACAGCTGCGGAAACCACGTCCGACGCAACATTGTTTCGCCACGGCCGCTGCCCGGCTGCGGAGGGAGTCGGTCAGGCAGCCTCGATCAGGACCCGGCGCAGCGCGTCGACGTCGTGCGCGAAGCGGCCCAGGAACAGGCCGTCCACCGCCCCGCCGACCCGGCCCAGCAGACCGGGCCCGGCGCTGCCGCCATAGATCAGCCGCGCCGACGGCCAGGCCGCCAGCCTGTCGCGAAGCTGCCCGGCCACCGCGACGATGGTGTCGGGCGAGGCGGGCTCGGCCGCGCCGATCGCCCACACCGGTTCCCAGGCCACCACCATCGCGGCACCGCGATCCAGCCCCCGCGTCGCCGCCTCGAACTGGCTCCAGCAGGCCGCCGCCGCCGCCGCGGGGGTGCCCCGCTCGTGCTCGCCGAGGCACAGCACCGGAACCAGCCCCGCCCGCACCGCGGCCTGCATCTTCGCCGCGACGATCGCGTCGGTTTCCCCGAACAGGCGCCGCCGCTCGGCATGCCCGATCTCGACGTACCGGCACCCGGCCTCGGCCAGCATCGGCGCCGACACCTCGCCGGTGTAGGGGCCGGCGTCCTCCCAGAACACGTCCTGCGCGCCGAGCGCGATGCCGGTCCCGGCCAGGATCTCCCGCGCGTCGTGCAGCGACAGGAAGGAGGGGATCACGAACAGCTCGACCTCGCCCGACGGCAGCGCGCGCAGCTGCTCCATCCAGCGCCGGGTCGCAGCCAGCCCCATGTACATCTTGAGGCTGACGCCGACGATCCGGCGCCGGACCGGCACGACCGCGCTCAGGGCGCGGCCGCGCCCTCGTAGGCGCTGATCGCCGCCACCTTCTCCGCCGAGCGCGAGGCCGGGTCGAACCGGTGCTTCAGCCATTCGGCAACCAGCGCCCGCGCCAGCTCCACGCCGATCACCCGCTCGCCGACGCACAGCACCTGGGCGTCGTTGCTCAGGATCGCGCGCTGCACCGAGTAGACGTCGTGCGCCGTGACCGCGCGTATCCCCGGCACCTTGTTGGCGCTGATCGCCACGCCGAGGCCGGTGCCGCAGATCAGCAGCGCGCGGTCCGCCTGGCCGCCCGCCACCATCCGGGCGGCGCGCACCGCGATGTGCGGGTAGTCGGTGCCGTCGTCGTCGGTGACGCCGACGTCGGTGACCTCGGACACGCCGGGATGCTTCTCCAGGTCGGCCTTCAGCGCGTCGCGGAAGCGCATCCCGGCCTCGTCGCAGCCGATCACGATGCGGAGCTTGGACTGGTCCATGGTTCTCACACTCCAGCCGCATGCGCGGCGATGGCAAGGGACACCGCCCCGGCGTCGCGCAGGCCCCGGCTGCGCTCGCCGTGCAGCCGGGCGCGGCCGAGCCGCGGCAGGAGGGACGCGGTGGCCTCGGCCGCCCCGGACGCAGCCGCCGCGGCTGCCGCCCAGGCGGCGCGCAGCGGCTCTCCCGCCTCGATCCGCGCCGCCAGCGTATCCGCGAACGGCGCCAGCGCGTCGACCAGGGTCTTGTCGCCCGGCCGCGCGCCGCCCAGGCGCATGACGGCCTCCAGCGCCCGGGTCGCGGCCTGGCCGACCTGCGTCGGGCTGGCCGCCTCGCGGTCGCTCAGGGCCCCGCTCGCCGCGCGCAGCCCCAGCCCCCAGATCGCGCCCGACGCGCCGCCGGCACGGTCGGCCCAGGCATCCGACGCCGCCGCCAGCACGCTCGCGGCACCGGCACCGCTCGCAACGGCCTTGCTGGCCGCCGTGGCCGCGGCGCGGGAGC
>CAXTVS010000104.1:0-7324 GCA_964247735.1 uncultured Acetobacteraceae bacterium | reverse complement strand
GCGGCCTGCCGTCCGCCTGGATGGGGTGCGTCCTGCCGGAAACGGAGACCGTCATTGCCTCACCGGACTCCAGCGTCGCGTCAAGCGTTCCCGCCACGCGCCTGATCCGAACGGACAAGCAGCGTTCACGCCACTGCACCGAGAAGGCGAGGCCGAGCCAGCTCCCCGGGAGCTGAGGCCTGAAGCCTAGTCCGTCAGGCAGGAACGAAAGGCCGGCGAAGCCGAAGACCGTTGTCAGCCATGTGCCGCCAAGGGCTGCCATGTGGATGCCGCCGTCGATGCCGGCGTGCGTGTCCCCGAGATCGATCGCCGCATTGTCGTGGAAGAAGCGCAGCGCCAGCGCGGGATCGCCGATCCGTGCCGCTGCGAGCGCATGCATGGTCCGGCTCAGCGAGCTGCCGTGGCTGCAGCGCGGCTCGTAACAGGCGAAGTTCAGCGCGCCGGCGTCGTCCGGGAACTCCTCCGGCAGGAGACCCAGCAGGGCCACCACGTCGGCCTGCTTGACGACCTGCGACTTGGCTGTGCGTTCGCGGCCCAGCACCACGTCCATCGGCACCGAGCGGTCAGCGTACTGCGACAGGTCGACCGGTTCGAGGGCGAAGAAGCCGGCGAACTGCTCGAACAGGCCGGTCCGGGCATCGAGCCCGGTGGCCATCGCCTCCGCCACCACCGACCATTGCGCCAGCTCGGCGTCGTCGATCGCCAGCCGCGCGGATAGCGCCGCCCAGCAGCCGGGCCAGCGGGAGCGGAGCAGGCGCGCGGTTTCGACCGCGCGCCGGATGGTCCAGCGCGCCATGACGTTGGTGTAGGCGTTGTCGTCGACCCCCTCGTGATACTCGTCAGGCCCGATCACGCCGCGGATGTGGTGCAGGCCGTCGGCCTCCAGACAGGCGCGGCTCGACCAGAAGCGTCCGCACTCGAGCAAGATCTCCGCTCCGGCCTGGCGCAGGAACGCCTCGTCGCCGCTCGCCTGCCAGTACTGCCACACGGCGTAGGCGACGTCGGCGCCGATATGCTGCTCCTGCGTGCCGCAGAGGATGTCGACGACCCGGCGATCCGCACCGACGGCATGCTCCGGCGTGGTCTCTGCGCCGGTGTCGGCCGACTCCCAGGCGTACAGGGCGCCGCGCCAGCCCAGGCGGCGCGCCTTCGCCCGCGCCTGGTCCAGGGTGTGGAACCGGTACATCAGAAGGGCGCGCGCTGCCTCGGGCCAGGTCAGGCTGTAGAAGGGCAGCAGGAAGATCTCGGTGTCCCAGAACACGTGGCCGTTGTAGTCGCTGCCGGTGAGGCCCCTGGCGCCGATCGAGACGCGGTCGTCGTCCGGATCGGCCGCCCCGTTAAGGTGGTAGGCCGCGAACCGCAACGCCTGCTGCGCCGCCGGATCGCCCTCGACCTGGACGTCGCTGCAGCGCCAGCGCCGGCTCCAGGCCGCCTCGTGCCGGACCAGGCATTCCCGCCAGCCGATCAGACGCGCGCGTTGCAGCGTGCCTGCCGCCGCCGCCTCCGGATCGGCATCCCCTGCCCGGCTGCGGGCCACCGCGACCATGCGCTCGAACCAGAGCACCTGCCCGGTGCGGGCCTGCCAGGTCCAGACCCGGCGGAAGGGTCCGGTCGAGGCCGGCGTGGCGGGCGTGCCGTCGATCGACAGCGTCGCCGCGTCGGCCATGGCGAGACGGACGGTCGACCGGCTGGCATGCCAGACGCCGAGATCCGCATCGAGCCGGTCGGCGGGAAGACCGAAATCGAGGCCGTCGAAGCTGGCCTCGAGCGTGACGTCCCCGATGCCCGCCTCGACCTCGAAGCGGATCAGCTGCACGCCGAGCGGACGATCGTGCAGGGCGACGAGGCGCAGCATGCGCAGGCCGACCACCAGGCCGGTGTCGCTCGACAGGCGGCCTTCGGTCAGCAGGATCCCCCGTCGCAGGTCGAGCGTGCGGCAATGCAGACGCTTGTCGTCGGGATGCAGCGGCGGCGAGGCGGCCGGAAGGGACAGGCAGACCCTCAGCCAGCTCGGCACCTGGACCAGCGCCGGGATCGGCTGGTCGCTGCCGAGGGTGTCGAACAGGCCTGCAACCAGCATGCACGGGCGGCCGATACCGTGCAGGCGGCGATTGACGGCGCGGCCGCCGCGGACGCCGAGGAAGCCGTTGCCGATCGAGAACCGCGACTCGCGGCTGCCGTCGCGCAGCGCGTCGTAGCCGTGCTGCTCCAGGATCCAGGCCGGATCCGGCGTCGGCGCCAGCGCCTGCACGATGTCGGCGGGACCGTTCACGAGGATCGGCTGTCGAGGCGGCCGGCCACGAGGGCGTCGGGATCGACGTCGTCGAGGCTGGCGACCACCAGGTCCGCCCCAGCGTCCTGCAGCAGCGCTTGGTCGGACAGGCGGGCGACGCCGAGGGCGGCCATGTTGCCGGCACGCGCGGCGCGGATGCCGGCGGGCGCGTCCTCGATCACCAGGCAGCGGAGCGGATCCATCCGAAGTGCGGAGGCCGCCGCCAGGAAGATCGCCGGACCGGGCTTGCCGAGCGGGAAGCTCCGGCCGCACAGGTTGGCGCTGAACAGCTCCAGAAGCAGCCTGCCGCTCGGCGTGCGGATCGGCTGCAGCATCGCGTTCGCGTTCCTGGACGAGGACGCGACCGCCATCGGCCAGCCGAGCCGCGCGATCGCGTCGACGAAGCGCAGCGCGTCGGGAAACGTGGCGACCGCGCCGGACCGGATCAGCGCCTCCAGCCGTTCCTGCTTACACGCGGCGTAGGGCGCCGCCCGGGCTTCGGCATCCGCCACGCCGAGGGCCTGCAACGCGGCCAGCGCGCCGGCGCTTCGCGGCTTGCCTGCCACCTCCGCCTGGTAGATCGCCGTGGTGAAGCGGGCCGGGTCCGCGAAGCCGGCCAGGGCCTCGCGCCACGCCTGCTCATGCGGCGAGGCCAGGAGGACGCCGTCGACGTCGAAGATGGCCGCTCCGAGTGGCAGTCCGCGGGTCGTGGCACCGGGTTGATCCGGGCTGCCCATGGGGTCATGGACGCCGTGCTGTCGTCGGAACGGGACGTCTTGCATGCGGAGGTGTCTGCAGCATCGCGCCCTCCTGCGACAGCATCGGAAACTACCCAAGGTCATGGATGCGTCAGCGCATGGGCGGCTGGCGACGGCCGGGACCGTCGTATCTGAGTAGTTCCCGATTCTCCTGCTCTACCGCCGATCCGGGTAGGCTCCCTGCCTGTCGGGTCGACGTCGTGCCCGGCTCGCGACAGGCGAGGAGGCCGAGGTCATGGACATGAATGTCGGGCAGACCGGGACCGGTGACAGCGCCGTGCCTTCGGGGAAGAACGGTGGCGTGGTCTCCGGCATGACGGCCGCGGCGATGACGGCCACCGGCATCGGACCTGCGGGCTATCGGCTGCCCGATCGTTCCATGCCGCTGCTCGTGGTCCGGGCGCCTGCGCCTGTGCACGCGGCCCGGACCTTCGACGAGCCGGGACATTGGCCGATGCAAGCGATGGCGACCGACATGGTCGAGTTCGCCGAGATGCTGCACCGGCGCCTGCAGAGCCTGCATCGGGGCTCCAGCCGCCCGGCTCTCGCGATCGGTCCGGTACAGGATACATTCAAGGAGCTGGAACACAGCCTCATCGCGCTTCTTGCGCGAAACGGCATCGAGCGGAGGGATCCGATCGGATCCGCCTTCGACCAGAGCAGCCAGCAGAAGACGGCGGAGCTTCACACGTCGAGCTGCACGCCGGGAACCGTGGTCCAGACGCTCTCGTCCACCTGGATGCTGAACGACCAGCTGCTGCGTCCTGCCTCGGTGGTCGTCGCAACGTCGTAGCGTGCCGGCAGCCTCCTGCGCCGGGACAGGCGTTCGTCGGCAGGAGGATCAGGCCTTGCCGAGGGAGAGCTCCCTGGCCGCAGCGCCGTTGACGAGGGGGCTTGCAGCCGGCTTCCTGCCGGCTCCCTCGATCATCTCGAGGAACGGCTTGATGATGTCGATCGGCATGGGGAAGACCACCGTCGAGTTCTGCTCGGCGCCGATCTCGGTCAGCGTCTGGAGATAGCGCAGCTGCATGGCGGCCGGGATGCTGCCGAGGATCTTCGCCGCGTCGACCAGCGTCTGCGACGCCTGGAACTCGGCTTCCGCATGGATGATCTTGGCACGCCGGTCGCGTTCGGCCTCGGCCTGCTTGGCGATGGCGCGCACCATGTTGTCGGTGAGCTCGACGGTGCGGATCTCGACGTTGCTCACCTTGATCCCCCATCCCTCGGTCTGGATGTCGATGATCGACTGGACGTCGGTGCTGAGCTTCTTGCGCTCGGACAACATCTCGTCCAGCTCGTGCTGACCGAGCACCGCCCGCAAGGTGGTCTGGGCCAGCATGTTGGTGGCCGGGATGTAGTTCTGCACCTGGATGATCGCTCGTTCCGGGCTGACGACGTTGAAGTAGAGGACGGCGTCCACCTTCATCGACACGTTGTCGCGCGAGATCACGTCCTGGCTGGGTATCTCGATGACCTGGGTGCGCAGATCGACCCGTACCATCTCCTGGATGAACGGCACCAGCAGCACGAGTCCCGGTCCTCGCACCCCCTGGAAGCGACCGAGCTGGAACACGACGGCCCGCTCGTACTCCCGAAGGATCTTCACCGAGGTCCTGGCCAGAAGGACGACGAGCACGAACAGGATTGGAAGAAAGAAGGCCAGCCCAGGGACCTTGTCCAGGATAGACCACGACATGGCTTGGAAATCCGATCCATCAGGAGGTGCTGGTGCAGCAGGCGCTGGCACGGCCGGAACTCGCAGCGGCCGCCCCGGACGCCGCGACAGGTCCCAGACTGGGGCATGGCGCTGTGCGCAGACAGGATCGGAAACTACCCAGCCAGGTGGAGCAGGCAGGGATAGTCCCGGCATGAGGAGGATGTGACGGGCGGCTCGCCCTGGCGACATCGCCGCCGGGACTGGGTGTTTTCCGAGGGTCGTCCGGCGCAGGCGTTCCGGTGATCATGGTCGGCTCGACATGGCCGGTCGGCGACGCCTGGCGACGGGCAGGCCGGCTCCTGTGCAAACAAGTGATGAACAGGTGACAGGACATGCCGGTCGCGGACACGTCGTCCACCGCTTCCGTTGGGCACGCCCGCCGGGCCGTGGACGGTCACGCGGCGATGCCGCCGGACGGACTCACGTCAGCCGAGGCGCGGAAGCGCCTGAAGGCGGTGGGGCCGAACGCCATGCCGGATGTCGGAGTGCGCCCGCTGCGTCGGGCGCTCGGCAAGTTCTGGTCGCCGGTGCCGTGGATGCTGGAAGCCGCCGTGGCGCTCGAGGCGCTGCTCGGCAACCTCGTCGAAGCGCTGATCATCGCCGGCCTGCTGGTGTTCAACGCGGCTCTCGGCTTCTTCCAGGAGAACCGCGCGGAGACCACGCTCAACGCCCTGCGGTCGCGCCTGGCACTCAAGGCATCGGTCCGGCGCGACGGACGGTGGCTCACCATACCGGCGGCCGAACTGGTCCCGGGCGACGTGGTCAAGCTGTCGCTCGGCGGCATCGTGGCCGCGGATGCGCGCCTGACCGACGGCGAGGTGCTTCTCGACCAGTCGATGCTCACCGGCGAGTCGGCTGCGGTGGAGGCGGGCGCCGGCACCCGGGCCTACGCGGGTGCGCTGGTCAGGCGGGGCGAGGCGTCGGCCGAGGTGACGGCGACTGGGGTGCGGACGAAGTTCGGCAGGACCGCGGAGCTGGTCGGCACCGCCCACGCCGTCAGCTCGCAGCAGAAGGCCGTGCTGCGCGTGGTGCGCAACCTGGGCGGGTTCAGCAGCCTGGTCATCATCCTGATGGTCGCCGACGCTGTGGCGCTTCATCTGCCGCTGGCCGAGATCGTCCCGCTGGTCCTGACCGCGATCCTGGCCTCGATTCCGGTGGCGCTTCCGGCGACCTTCACCCTCGCCTCGGCCCTCGGCGCCCGCGCGCTCAGCCGGCGTGGGGTGCTGCCGACCCGCCTTTCGGCGGTGGACGAGGCGGGAACGATCGACGTCCTCTGTGCCGACAAGACCGGCACCCTGACCACCAACACACTGACGGTGGCGACGACACGCGCGTTCGCCGGCCATCCGACGTCGTACGTGCTCGGGCTGGCTGCCCTGGCCAGTTCGGAGGGCGGACAGGATCCGGTCGATGCCGCGATGCGCGTCGCGGCGGAAGGCCAGGACAGGACAGGCCTGCCAAGGCTCGTGACGTTCGTGCCGTTCGATCCGGCGACGAGGATGTCGGAGGCGAGCTGCGCCGGCATCGCCGGCAGGGCGGAACGCGTGCTGAAGGGCGCGTTCGGCGTCGTTGCGGCGATCGCGGAGCCCTGCGCAAGCGCTGCGGCTGAGGCCGCCGCACTCGAAGCCCGGGGCTTCCGGGTGCTGGCGGTGGCTGCGGGGCCTGCCGGCGCGGTCAGGCTGGCTGGACTGGTGGCGCTGGACGACCCGCCGCGTCCGGACTCCGCCGACCTGGTGTCGGAGCTGAAGACGCTCGGCGTGCGCACGGTCATGGTGACCGGCGACGCGCCGGCCACCGCCGGCACCGTCGCGAAGGCTGTCGGGCTGGACGGCAAGGTTTGTCCGCCGGGTCCGATCCCGACCGGGATCTCCGCCGGCAGCTTCGCCGTGTATGCGGGCGTTCTTCCGGAAGGGAAGTACAAGCTGGTCAGGTCGCTGCAGCAGGCCGGCAACTCGGTGGGCATGTGCGGCGACGGCGCCAACGACGCACCGGCGCTGCGTCAGGCCCAGATCGGGATCACGGTCTCGTCGGCAACCGACGTCGCCAAGTCGGCCGCCGGGATGGTGCTGACGGAGCCGGGCCTGTCGGGCATCGTCGCGGCGGTGAAGGAAGGCCGCGTCGCCTTCCAGCGGATCATGATCTACACCCTAAACTCGATCACCAAGAAGATCGTGACGCTGCTCCTGCTTGCGGTCGGCCTGCTGACGACCGGGCATGCGATCCTCACCCCCCTGCTCATGGTCATCCTGATGATCGCCGGCGACTTCCTGGCGATGTCGCTGACCACCGACAACGTCCGACCCTCCGCCAGGCCGAACGTCTGGCGCATCGGCCACCTCACGATCGCCGGGTCCGTCTTCGGCGGCTGCTTCCTGCTGTTCGGGATCGCGGTGCTGGCGACGGCGAGATACGGCTTCGGCTATGGCATCGCGGCGCTGCGGAGCCTCACCTTCCTGGTCCTGGTGTTCGGCAGCCAGGCGAACATCTATGCCATACGCGGCCGCCATTCCTTCCTCGGCCCGCGGCCCAGCCTGTGGCTTGTCGCCTCGTCGGTCGCCGACGTCATCGTCGCGTCCG
>CAXTVS010000103.1:0-7758 GCA_964247735.1 uncultured Acetobacteraceae bacterium | reverse complement strand
CGATCCGGGTGCGGCCCATCCGCCTGGCCAGCAGGATCTGGCCCATGACGTTGTTGAGCTTGTGCGAGCCGGTGTGGTTCAGCTCCTCGCGCTTGAGGTAGACTTGCGCGCCGCCCAGCTCCGCGCTGAGGCGCCTGGCGTGCCAGAGTGGGCTCGGACGGCCGACGTAGTCCTTGAGGTAGGCGTCGAGCTCCTGCCGGAAGGCAGGATCGGCCTTTGCCGCCTCGTAGGCCTGGTCCAGCTCCAGGATCAGCGGCATCAGGGTCTCGGCGACGAAACGGCCGCCGAAGATGCCGAACCGCCCACGCTCGTCCGGACCGGTGCGCAAAGTGTTAGGGCGGAGCGCGTCCGCCCGATCGACCTGGGCGCGGGCGGCAAGCCGCACCGAAACCGGAACCGACGGGTCGGCATCCGGCGCGGACGCCGGCAGGATGGTCTGGAAATGCGGATTCACGGCTGGGACCCTCCGGGACGGGGGTTCTAGCGCAGGGGACCACGAAGGTCACGTCCGATGGCGGAGAGGCTGCCATCGCGTCGCCTGCCGGCTGCATGGCGACGGACGCCGTTCCGCCTCAACGCAGGAGCAGCGCCGCGAGGGCCAGCAGCAGGGCCGGCGGCATCACCAGCAGGCCGCGGACCAGGAAGTGCCTGAACGAGACGTCGAGCCCGTCGCGCCGCAGTGCGGCCAGCCACAGGATGGTGGCAAGCGACCCGGTGATCGACAGGTTCGGCCCGAGGTCGACCCCGACCAGAAGCGCGTCGACCACGGGCCTGGGCAGCTGACCCTGCAAAGCTGCCTGGGCAGCGACCAGTCCAGCCGGCAGGTTGTTGGTCAGGTTGCAGAGCAGCGCCAACCCGACGCCGCAGGCCCAGGCGGTGACGCCGCTCCCGGTCTGCGCCGCGCGGTGCAGCGCGTCGGCAAGTGCCGCCAGCGTTCCCGTCCGGTCCAGGCCGGCCACCAGCACGAACAGGCCTGCGACCAGCGGCAGCACCGCCCACGAGATCCCCTGCGCCAGCGCCCAGGGTGCCTCGCGCTCGGCAAGCAGGACCACGGCAACCGTGCCTAGCCCGCATACGCAGGTGGGCAGGCCGAGCTCAATTCCTGCGGCGGAGGCACCCAGCAGGACCAGCGCCGTGACGATCAGCCCAGCCAAGGCTGTCCAGCCGCCGGAAGGAAGCCATGGCTGCGAGATGCCGGTCTTGATACGGCCCGACAGGCAGCGCCGCTCGACCACAAGCAGCACCAAGAAGGTCGCCGCGACCGACAGCGCCGCCGGCAGCAGGAACCGACCGAGCCAGGCGAGCAGCGGCGGCATGTGGTTGCCATAGAGCACCAGGTTCGCCGGGTTGGAAATCGGCAGCACGAATGAGGCGGCGTTGGCGATAAAGGCGCAGGCGAACAGGTAGGGTAGCGGTTCCGCCCCAGCAGCCCGGGCGGCGGCGAGCACGGCCGGCGTCAGCACCACCGCAGCGGCGTCGTTCGACAGGAACACCGTCACGACGGTGCCGACCGCGTAGACCAGCACGAACAGCCATCGCGCCGATCCGCCGGCGCGGCGCACGGCGAAGGTGGCCAGCCAGTCGAACAGGTCTTCCCGGCGCGCCGCCTCCGACAGCAGCATCATGCCGAGCAGGAACAGGTAGACGTCGGTGCCGCGGCCGACCGCGGCCAGCGCCGCCGATGCCGGCAGCAGCCCCAGCAGCACCAAGAGCGCGGCGCCGCCGACCGCCCAAACCGCCTCCGGCAGACGCCAGGGCCGCACGATGACGCCGGCGGTCGCGGTCAGCACGACGACAAAGGTGGCGATGGACCCGCCGCCGGTCATGACGGGCATGCCGACACTGCTCCCGGACAGGGGCTGGCGAGAGCGGCCACCTGATCAGGTTCCCGGCTCCGCCCCGGCCTTCGCCGGATCGGCCGGTCGAGGCCCGATGCATGCAACCATGGCCTGCGCACTCCATCGGACATTATGGTTCCGGCGTCAGGTTTTGTCGGGACAACGCCATCCGATCAAGCTAACCAACCTGAGCCGGCGCTCCCTGTCGGTTTCCGGAGTGCCGCGGAGGCCTCGCGTGTTGATCGCCTTCCTACTTGCCTGATTATCCTGGCGTCCGGGAGCGGCGGCATGCACTCGAACCGGTGCAACGGCGCGCTGACCTGCCTCATGCCCCGCGCACCCGGTACGCCAGCCTATCTCGTTCGATCCGGCGGCGGCGTGCCGTCCGCCTGAGCATCACCGGACAGGGATCGCCACCATGACACACCATTCGACCCCTCCGGCCAATTCTAGCCTTCCGACCTCCCTGTCCGGCAGCTTCCGGACGCTTCTCGGCCAGCGCAACTTCGCCCTGTTCTTCACCGCCACCACGGCTTCGACCCTGGGTTCGGCGGTGGTGCCGGTGGCGCTGACCTTCGCCCTGCTCACCTTGAAATACTCCGCCACCACCATCGGGATGGTCCTGGCGGCACAAACGGCGCCGACGGTGGTCCTGATGCTGGCAGGCGGTGTGGTCGGCGACCGGTGGCCGAGGCGCCGGCTGATGATGGGGTCGGACATCCTGCGCTGCGTCAGCCAGCTCGTGCTCGCGACGCTTCTGGCGATCGGCCATCCCCCGCTCGCGGCTCTACTGGTGATCGCCGCCTGCGTCGGGGTCGGCAACGCCTTCTATGCCCCTGCGGAAGGCGGGCTGATCCCGCAGGTCGCCGGGCCCGACCACCTCAAGGAGGCGAACAGCGTCCTCAGCATCACCGGCTCCTTGTCGGCCATCCTGGGTCCATCGCTCGGCGGGCTGCTGGTCGCGTCCGGCAAGGCGCCGCTCGCGATCGGCGTCGACGCGCTGTCCTACGCCCTGAGCGCCACCTGCCTGTCGCTGATGCACATCCCCGTGCACGACCTTGCGCCGTCAGCCTCGTTCATCACCGACCTGAAGCTCGGATGGAAGGAGTTCCGCCAGCACCGCTGGCTCCAGCTCATCACCGCGCAGTACGGGCTGCTGAACCTGGTCGCCTTCGCGCCCTTCTTCGTCCTCGGCCCGGTCCTGTTCGCGTCCCTGCCGAACGGAGCCAGGCTGTGGGGGCTGGTCGCGTCCGCCACCGGCGTCGGCGGCATGGCCGGCGGCCTGCTGATCCTCCGCCTCCGCTTCCTCCGCCCGCTTGTCGCCTTCGAACTCGCGGCCGCCCTGCTGGCGACGCCGCTTGTCCTGCTGGCATTCCATGCGCCGGTCCTGCCCGTGGCCGTCGGCAGCGCCGTCTTCGGCGCCTCCCTGGCGGTCCTGAACGTGACCGTGCAGACCACGATCCAGGAGCGGATCCCGAGCGACGTGCTGTCCCGGGTCAATGCCATGTTCAGCGTGGTGTCCCAGGGCCTGGGCCCGATCGGCTTCGCCCTGTGCGGCCCGATCGCTCATCTGGTCGGGCCGCGGAGCTCGCTGGTAATCGGCTCCGGCGCTATCGTCGTGAGCGCAGTCGTCCTGCTGACCTCGCGCTACATCCGGCTGCTGAAAAGCGAGCCGGTCCCCGGCGCAGCCGCAGGATAGCCCATCGCCGGCAGGACAGCCGTTCCAGCCGGAACCCTCGATCCGCCCCGCATGTCCTTCTGCATCCTTCTCTGCCCGTGTGCGTTCCGGTCGAACGGCATACAGGCCGAAGGAGAACGAGAAATGGCCACGCACGGGCGATCCGGGTTCTCCCTGCAGGCGGTCATCCTAGTACTGGGGCTTGCCGGATGCGCCGAACAGAGCGGCCCGGTGTTCGGCGAGTGGCAGGGGCGGCAACCGCAGACCGACGGTATCTCGCCCACCTTCATCACCCTGGTCCTGCACGGCAACCCAGGCGACACTCAGGGCGGATACGACATCCAGGCGATCAACACGCAGCCGGTGTTCGGCGACGTCAACGAGCGCCAGCTGACATGGAGTGATCGCTGGACCCTTACCCCCTCAGCCGGGCCAAGTCCGGTGCCTCTCCTGGTGCTGCACAACCTGCCGAACAGCCAGATCTCGCGCTACGTCCTGTTGTCGAACGGCGTGCTGCTTCCGGCCACGCCGCAGAACGCTCCCGACACCTCGCCGGAAAGCCGGATCGAGGGGTTGAGGCCGGTTTCGAGGACCAGCTTCGGCTATGGCCGGGTATAGAATACTGAGTGCTCGCATCGGTCGCGCAACATAGGACCTCCTTTATCGTTCCGGCCGGACATCACTCCATCACCGGCGCCAGCTTGTTGACCGCCTCGACATCGTCGCCCAGCCACTGCGGGTTCTTGGCGGTGCCATCAAAGGTGGCGCTGGTCTTGAACAGCTCGTACCTGCCGTCCAAGGCATGCGGACGGCTACGAGCCAGCAGCTCTGTGACCCTCGCCCGGTCCATCGGCTGGAAGGTGCGCACCGCCTCGAACGCCTGGTCGAGGTCGCGCTGGCTTTCCACTCCGGTGATCACCACGGAGGTCGGCAGGTTGAGAGAGTAGTGCAGGTACTCGAGCGGCGTGATCGGGGCGCTGCTCTTGAGCAGCACGCTGTCGGCGAACGTCTTCATGCCCAGCACGGCGATGCCGTGCTCGACCAGATAGGGCAGCACGAGATGCGCGAAGCTGCGGAAATGCGCGTCCATCACGTTGAGCGGCATCTGTACGGCATCGAACAGGAATCCGCGCTCGGCGGCGACCGCCAGCATCTGCAGGTGGATGCGCGGGTCCTTGTGGCCGGTAAAGCCGATGTGGCGCAGCTTGCCGGCCGCCTTCGCCTCGACGAAGGCTTCCATCGCGCCGCCTTCGGCGAAGATGCGGTCCGGATCGTCGTAGCGCAGGATCTCGTGGTGCTGCACCAGGTCGATCCGGTCGGTGCGCATTCGCTTGAGTGAGGTATCGATCTGGCGCGCGGCCTCCTGCTTGGTGCGGCCGTCCATCTTGGACATCAGGAACACGCGGTCGCGATAGCCTTCCTGGTCCAGCGCCACGCCGACGCGCAGCTCCGACCGTCCCTGATTGTAGTCCCAGCAGTTGTCGATGAAGGTGATGCCGCGATCGACGGCCTCATGCACCAGGCGCACCGCCTCGTCATCGCTGACCGCGTTCTTGCCGAGGTGGAAGCCGCCTAGGCCGATGGCGGAGATCATCTCGTCGCTGCGGCCGAAGCGACGGTACAGCATGTCGCCACGTCGCTCTCCGGGGTCGACCAGTGCCGGGAGCGCCGCCGGATCCGCGACGTGCGATATCGGCAGGCCAGGGCTGGCCAGGGCCGGAGGGGTGCCGTCGTGGGCTGCCGATCGAAAGCCGGTCACAGGATCCATCTCATACCTCCAGCGCAGGGTCTAAGCGCCGACGGGAAGAACGGTTGCGCGCGGGCGTCCCTGCCGCCGAAACCCGTCGGCATCGCGCGACAGGACAATCGTCGTTTGACAGGTCCCGTCGCCGCTGCTCATCACGCCCGGTCCAGCGCAGGAGTGTCCATGTTCGTTTCCCACCCGTCCGGCCGAGCACCGTCCGCCGCCTCGATGGACACCGATGTCGCGGACGTCGCCTGGTTCGACCTGCTGAACCCGACCGAGGAGGAGCGCCTGCTGGCGCAGCATCTGACGGGCCTACGCATGCCGACCCGGCCGGAGATCGAGGAGATCGAAAGCTCCTCGCGCGTCTACACGGAGGGGGACAACTTCTACCTGTCCACGCCGCTGGTGCGTCGGATCGGCGAGGTATCGTTCTCCGCCCCGGTCGGCTTCGTGCTGAGCCGCGACCGGCTCGTCACCATCCGCTATACCGACTATTCGGTATTCGGAACCGTAGGCGAGCGGGTGGCAGCGAGCGCCACGACGCAGGCGGGCAGCGACATCATGCTGCTCCTGCTTGAAGCGATCATCGATCGCATCGCCGACCTGCTGGAAGCGTGCGGTCACGACCTCGACGGCATCTCCAGGCGGGTGTTCCAGGCTCAGGACGGCAGCGGCAACAACATCGACCGCAAGCTGCGCGGCCTGCTGATGGAGGTCGGCAGCAAGGCCGACCTAGTATCGGGCGCGCGCGACAGCCTGCTCGGGCTGCAGCGGGTGATCGTCTACCTCGGCGAGCACCACCCTTGCGTGGACCGGGAACGGTTCTCGGCCCAGCTGGCGCTGCTGGTCCGCGACGTCGCCTCGCTGAACGACTACGACGGCCAGCTGAACACCAAGGTGCAGTTCCTGCTCGACGCCACGCTCGGCTTCATCAACATCGAGCAGAACAACGGCATCAAGATCCTGACCGTGGTCAGCATCGTCGGCATTCCGCCCACCCTGATCGCCAGCATCTACGGGATGAACTTCAAGGACATCCCGGAGCTGAGCTGGAGCTTCGGCTACTGGTATGCGCTCGGCCTGATGGGCCTGACCATCCTGCTGCCGATGATCTGGTTCTGGCGCAAGGGCTGGCTCAGCAACCGCTGACGCCCCCGGACGCGGCAGGCAGTCTCGGATTCTGGGCCGGATCTGCCGCATCGTCGCGAGGCCGGGATCCTCGGCCGGATCCTGCCTCTTCTTGACAACCGGGGGGCATCGCACCTATTTCGTCGTCGTCCCTCGGCGCTTCCTGCCGGCACGGGATCCCTCCACTCGGAACGGTTTTCGATCGAACAGGCACGGGGTCCTCCTCGTCAGCATCGACCGTCGGCGTCCTGCCGATCGTTCCTCCTCCCTCCGCACGATCGACCGTATTCGAGGCGTCCCATGCACCTCGCCGAGCTTAAGGCAAAGACACCGTCCGACCTGCTGTCCTACGCAGAATCGCTGCAGATCGAGAACGCGTCGTCCCTGCGCAAGCAGGACATGATGTTCGCCATCCTCAAGAACCTGGCCGAGAACGACCAGGCGATCCACGGCGAGGGCACGCTGGAAATCCTGTCCGACGGGTTCGGCTATCTGCGCTCGCCGGAAGCCAACTTCCTGCCCGGTCCGGACGACATCTATGTCAGCCCAAGCCAGGTGCGGCGCTACGGCCTGCGCACCGGCGACACCGTCGAGGGCCAGATCCGGGCGCCGCGCGACGGCGAGCGCTACTTCGCACTGCTCAAGCTCAACACCATCAACTTCGAGCCGCCGGAAGCGGTCAGGCACCGGATCAACTTCGACAACCTGACGCCGCTCTACCCCGACCGCCGCCTGAAGATGGAGAACGAGAGCGCGCCGGTCCCGGCCAAGGGCCAGAGCCGCGACTTCACGCCGCGGGTGATCGACCTGGTGTCGCCGATCGGCATGGGACAGCGCGCGCTGATCGTGGCGCCGCCGCGCACCGGCAAGACGGTGATGCTGCAGAGCATCGCCACCGCCATCTCGGCCAATCACCCCGAGGTGTTCCTGATCGTGCTGCTGATCGACGAGCGGCCGGAGGAGGTCACCGACATGGCGCGCACGGTGAAGGGCGAGGTGGTGTCGTCCACCTTCGACGAGCCGGCAACCCGCCACGTGCAGGTCACGGAGATGGTGCTGGAGAAGGCCAAGCGGCTGGTCGAGCACAAGCGCGACGTGGTGATCCTGCTCGACTCCATCACCCGCCTGGCGCGCGCCTACAACACCGTGGTGCCGTCCTCGGGCAAGGTGCTCACCGGCGGCGTGGACGCCAATGCCCTGCAGCGGCCGAAGCGCTTCTTCGGCGCCGCGCGCAACATCGAGGAGGGCGGCTCGCTGACCATCATCGCCACCGCGCTGATCGACACCGGCTCGCGCATGGACGAGGTGATCTTCGAGGAGTTCAAGGGCACCGGCAACTCGGAGCTGATCCTCGACCGCAAGCTCTC
>CAXTVS010000102.1:0-7880 GCA_964247735.1 uncultured Acetobacteraceae bacterium | reverse complement strand
TCCGGCTTCATGCGCGGCACCGAAAGCTCGGCGCTGCACGTGCTGCGGGCCATCGAGGAGGAGGCCGGGCGCCGCAAGGCGGCCGAGATCCTGGTGCACGCCGCCGGCTCGGTGGCGCTCTACGTGCTCAACAACAAGCGTGGCTGGCTGCAGGAGATCGAGAGCCGCCACCGCATCGCCGTGCACCTGGCGGCCGACGACAGCCTGGTGCCGCCAGCACTCCGCATCGAGCGGGTCCGTCCCTATGTGGCAGCACCCGAGCCGGTCGAGCCCGTCGCCGCGGTGACGCGCATCCCGATCCAGCCCCAGCCCCCCGCCGCAGCCCCCGACGAGGCGGAAGACGACCAGCCCGACATCCCGGACGAGCTGGTCGCCGTGGGTGCTGCCGGCGAGGCCGAGGGCGACGAGGCCGGCCGGCGACGCAAGCGCCGCCGCCGCCGCCGCGGCGGTCGTCGCGAGGACGGCACGGCGACGGCGGCAGACGGGACCGGGAGCGACGACGAACCCGGTGCGAACGAGGACGGCGCGGAGGCGGGGGAGGCGACCGCCATCCGTGACCCGTCGCCACAGGACCCGCTGCTGCAGGATGGCGACACCGGAGCCGAGGCGGTACCGCTCGCGGCCGAGGCCGGTCCGCGCGGCCGCCGCCGCCGCGGCGGGCGCCGGTCGCGTCCGGACCTTCCTCCGGTTCCGGCCGATGCGGACGTGGACACCGCCCCGCTCGACACCGACATCGCGCCCCGGGCGCCGCGCCCGTATGTCGGCCCGACCCCGGCCGACCCGTTCGCCGGCAGCTTCGACATCTTCGAGATGATCGAGCGGGAAGCGGAGGAAACACAGGCCCTGGCCATCGATCCGTCCGCCTCCGCCGCCTCGCTGGCCACCGTCCCGGCTCCGGCTCCGGAACCGGCCGCGACGGCGGCAGTGCGCGGAGACGCCGTGCCTGGCGAGCCCGAGGTGCTGCCGCTGCCCGAAGCGGCGGAGCCGTCGACGCCCTCCCTGGCCGAGCCGCTGGTCGCCACCGCCGGCTCCTCCGGAACGGTGGAAGCCAAGCTGCCACCGACGTCGCTGTCGCAGACGCCGGTCGATTCGGTGCCCGATCCGGTCGTCACGCCGGACCAGCCACCGGCCAAGGCGGCACGCGCGCCGAAGCCGCGCAAGCCGCGCCCGAGCCGGGCCAAGAAGCCGTCGGTGCCGGCCGATGCCGCGGCCATCGAGGCCGTCGCGCCGGTGGCCGAGCCCGAGGTCGGGCCGGAGGTCGAACAGGCCGACGCGGCACCCGCTCAACCTGCCGCCGCACCCGAGCCGGAAGCATCCGAACCGGAGGCACTCGAGGCTGTCGCCCCGGAGCCGGCCATGCCGGAACCGGGTGCGTCGACGGCGCAGGCGCGTGATCCGAGCATCGTGCCGCCGGTAGTAATCGGCGACGACACGCCCGCACCGACCCGTCGTACCGGCTGGTGGAAGCGTTGAACTGATCATCCCCCCGCCGCCCCTGACGGGGCGGCGGGTTGCCGCGCGGATCGATCGCCGGGGTCAGCTCCCGTCGCGGCCGAGCAGCCCGTTCTTCAGCTCCATCGACGGCGGCATCTCGCCCAGGTCGGAATCGAGGATGACGCGGCCGAACGCCGGATCGGTCAGGTGCGCGACCGTCTGGCCGTCGAACAGCACGTCCACCCCCTTGTCGCTCATCAGGAAGCTGCTGCTGTCGCCCGGCTTCACCGGTCGTATGCTGCCCAGCAGCGTCTCGAACGACGCCTTCTGCGAGTCGTTGCAGCTGTGGTGGGCACAGTACTTGCGGCTGGAGTCCATGTACAGGTCGTGCACCTGCGACAGCGACGCGCCGCGTATGTAGTCGATCACCAGCGCCTTCGGTCCCGGCTCCGACAACGCCTCCTCCGGGTCGTGCGTCTTCCTGGTGAGGTACAGCCCGCCGACATAGCCGCGTATCCGCAGCAACGTGAAGCTGCGCAGGCCCAGCCCGTTGAGCTGCACCGTGGTCCCGTCGACCTGCATCGTGTCGGGCATGGTCACGCCCGCCTTGGTCGCGGCCCGGGCAGCGACGGCGTCGGCGGCCAGGACTGCGCAGGCGGCGGCGAGAACGCGGGCGGAACGGATCATGGATATTCCTTGCAGGCGTGTCGGCCCCGTGCGGCACGGAGCTGGACAAGAGCATGGGACGCGGACACCGCAAAGCCGGTGCGGCCAACCCGTCACGCCGGCAACGCGGCCGGGTCGCCGGGCAGGGTTTCCCAGCCCGGGCCGACCACTGCGGCGACGCGCCGCCCGGCACCGTCCTGGCGCAGCACCAGGAGGTTCCGCTCCTCCAGGTAGTGCAGCTGCCGCCGGGCGCGGCCGGGCGAGTGGGTGCCGTAGGCGCGGGCGACGGCGGCGTCCGACGGGCAGGGCAGCCGCGCCTGGGCCGCGTGGGCGATCAGCAGGAACACCCCCTGCACGTCCTCCGGCAGCCCGGCGGCCAGGGCCTCGGCCTCCTGCCACGCCGGACCGTCCGCCAGCGCCCCGTCCGCCAGCGCCTCGTCCAACCCGGCCCGGGCGGTCGCCAGCGCGCGCCGGAACTGCGGCAGGTCCAGCGCGTCACGCCCCAACCCGTCGATGCGGGCCCGCATCAGGAAGTCCTGGTAGAGCACCGGCACCGGCCGGAAGCAGGCGTCCGGATCGGCCAGCACCGCCCGCAGCAGCGCGCGGACCCGGCGTCCGTGACCTGCCGGACGTTCCGGCGGACGCGCGGCGGCCTCCGCACCTACCGCGACGCGGCGTGCCTCGCCCTGCGCGCTGAGCTGCGCCAGCAGGTCCGGCGCCGGCGGAGCCGGCTGCCGACGCGGGCGGACGGCATCGGGCAGCGGCGTCAGCACCAGCTCCCGCATCTCGCCCGGCGCCGCACCCGGCGCCAGCGGCAGCAGGCCCGGTCCGGCCGACCGGGTGTCGGTCTCGACCGCACCGATCCGCACCCGCAGCGGCCGACGCGACAGCGCCGGCCCGAGGGCAATGAAGTGGCCGCGGTCGAGGTCGCGGAAGGCCTCCGCCTGCCTGCGCTCCAGGCCGAGCAGGTCGGCGGCGCGCGCCATGTCGATGTCGAGAAAGGTGCGGCCCATCAGGAAGTTGGTCGCCTCCGCGGCGACGTTCTTGGCCAGCTTCGCCAGCCGCTGGGTGGCGACCACGCCGGCCAGGCCGCGCTTGCGGCCGCGGCACATCAGGTTGGTCATGGCGGCCAGCGAGGCACGCCGGGCCTCCTCCGACACCTCGCCGGCCGCCGCGGGGGCGAACAGCTGCGCCTCGTCCACCACCACCAGCACCGGGAACCAGTGCGCGCGCGGCGCCTCGAACATGCCGCCGAGAAACGCGGCGGCGCGGCGCATCTGCCCGTCGGCATCGAGCCCGTCGAGGTTCAGCACCACCGGGATCCGGTGCGCGCGCATCCGCTCGCCTGCCACCACCAGCTCCGGCTCGCCGTACTCGGCGGCATCGATCACCAGGTGCCCGAACCGCTCGCCCAGCCCAACGAAATCGCCCTCGGGGTCGATCACCGCCTGCTGCACCCAGCCGGCGCTCTGCTCCAGCAGGCGCCGGAGCAGGTGCGACTTGCCGGAACCGGAGTTGCCCTGCACCAGCAGTCGGGTAGACAGCAGCTCCTCCAGGTCGAGCAGCGCCGGCTCGTTGACGGACTCGGTGCGGCTGCCGATCTCGATCGCGACGGTCATGGGCAGGCTGGATACAGGCTGATCGTCACCGCCGACAACCGTGCCATCCGCACGAACTGCACGCGGTCCGGCCGGCGTGCCGCAACACGTCTGGTGTGCTACACCCTGCGCCCGGAGGCCGAGATGTCGGAAGCGAAGCAGCGCCAGACCTGGTCCTGGGAAGGTTACCTCGAGTGGGAGATCCGTCAGCCGCTCCGCTACGAGCTGGTCGATGGCGAGGTCCACGCCATGGGCGGCGGAACGGCCGAACACGACACCATCGGCAACAACCTCCGCGCCGAGCTGCGTGACCGGCTACGTGGCAAGCCTTGCCGCGTCCAGGGCCCGGACCTGAAGGTGAAGGCCGGGAAGGACGGGCGCTATCCCGACGCCCTCATCGATTGCGGTGCCCGAATACCCGGAGCCATGGTCGTCCAGGATCCGACGGCGGTGTTTGAGGTCCTGTCCAGGAGCACCGCCTGGATCGACCAGAGCCTGAAGCTGCGCGATTACGACGCCACACCTGGGATACGACACTACGTGCTCATCAGCCAGGAGGATCCCCGGGCCCTGATCTACCAGCGCGACGAGCATGACCGCCTGGGGGTCCAGGCCGCACGGCTGGTGGACGGCCTGGACGCAGCCATCGTGTTGCAGGACTTCGACATCTCCATCCCGTTCTCCGTCCTCTATGAAGGCCTGGACTTCGGTTCGACGTCGTTGCGGAGCGTTTGAGTTCAGCAACAACCGGCAAGCGTCGCGCTGGTCGATGATCAAGCGTCACCGGACAGCCCGGGAACGGGCGGCTTCACCGGTTCCCGCCTGGACGATCGACGACAACCGGCCTCCCATCGGCAGGCACCGCTAGCCGAACAGCGCGTTGAACGTCGCCCTCGCGGACTGCTTCAGCTGCTCGGCGAAGGTGTTGACGTAGAACATGTCGGGCACGTGGCGCTGGGCGCGCACGCGTATCTCGAACGCGGGTGCAGCGATATCGAGATCGAACAGCACCAAGCCCACGCCGAACAACAAACAAAGGGCCTCGAGCCGCTCCTTGTCCGCCTCGTTCATCCGGGGCATGGCGATGTACGTCTTCGCCGAGAACAGCCGATAGGAAATGGCCTGCCCGAAGGCGACGATGGGCTGCCTCGCGTCGATCTTCACCTCGACGGACACGATCTCCAGCTGGAACTTGACGATGTCGGCGGCGGTCGGGCGATAGACGCCGACGATGTCCGGTGTTCCCCATTTTCCCCCCAGCGTGGCGCCGCCGAGGGCGACCGCTTCCGTCACCTCGTTGATGTCGTCGCGCAGCCATTCGGCGACCGCATCATAGAACTCGCTTTCGCGAAACTGCTTCGGTCCTTCTCCTGCAACGGCGGATGCATCCTTCCGCATCGGCTCCGGCGTCGGCTGGATGGTGTCCTGCTGTGCGGCGTGCACGGGACGATACAGGCCGCGTTCCGGCCGCACGACCTTGTCCGGATAATGCAGGTCGAGATTTCGCGCGCTTCCCCTGATCGTGCCGCGCGGCGTTTCCGGGCTTCCGTCCTGGATGATACGGATGAGCTCTGCCCAGCGTATCCCGCCGGGATGGTCCGCCACGACTTCGAGAGCCTGCTGCCGAACGTCGTTCTTCGTGAGCTTGGCCAACGCGTCCAGTCCTGATCCGGTCCCGCCACACTTATGGTGGAAATCGTAACGGTCAGGAACAGGCGAAGGCAGCCCTGCAAGCAGCCTTCCGGCGGACCGAAGCTCGCAACAGGAACCCCACCGGCCGAATGGCGGAAGCCGCTCGGGCTCCCGCCACGCGGTGGTGCGGTTCTTCAGCCCTGGCCGGTCTCGCCGGTGGCGAGGTCGTAGATCAGCTGGGTCTCGTAGGCGCGGTAGGGTGTTCCGTCCGCCTGCAGCACCTCGTGCTGCCAGATCGGCGGCAGCTCGACCGCATAGGGCAGGGTCGGCGTCGCTCCATTCGGCTGCACCACCGCCTGCCAGGCGGTGCCGCCATAGGCGGACGCGTCGACGTACGGGTGCTGCGCCGAGTCCCAGGGCAGGTTGGTCTGGGTCTTACCGACCACGAAACCCCAGTTGATGGCGGCCACGTTCTGCTTCTTGGCCACCGGGAGCACGGTGTCGAACAGGCAGCCGACGTTGCGCGCCATGTACTCGGTGCACAGCACCGGACGGTCGTACTGCTTCATCTGGGCGATGGCCGTGCTGAACACCTCCACGGTGCCGTAGTTGTGGAAGGTGTTGATGTCGTTGTTGGCCATGATGACCGACTGCACGGCATCGAAGTTGCTGGGCGTCGACCAGTCGCCGGTCCACAGGCACGAGGTCAGCGGTTGCGACGGCTCGACCGCGCGGGCCCAGGCGTAGACCTGCGGCAGCAGGTTCGCCACCAGCGCCTGCTTGTTGACCGGGTCGTCGCTGCCGGTGTTGTCGGCCTCGTTCCACAGGTCCCAGAAGATCACGCGCGGATCGTTGCCGAACGCGCCCACCACCCCCTGCACGTAGGCCTGCAGGCGCGGGTACTGGCTCGGGTCGGACAGCGCCACCGAGCCCGGCGACTGCACCCATTGCGAGTTGTGTATGCCCGGCAGCGGCGCCGGCTGGGTTCCGAGCGCATACAGGCCGCGCCAGCAGCTGTCGAACAGCACGAAGAAGGTGCTGATGTGGTGGGTGGCGGCGATGTCGAGGAACTGGTGGATGCGCCCGAGGAAGCCGTCCGGATCCTGGGCATACAGCGCGTCGTGCAGGAACACGCGAACGGTGTTCATGCCGATCGCCTCGGCGTAGCCGAGCTCGCGGTCGATCGTCGTCGGGTCGAAGGTGGCGGCCTGCCACATCTCCAGCTGGTTGACGGCGGTGGAGGTCACGTAGACCGGCCCGACCCGCCACGGCTGCTGCTTGTACCACGCCTTGGCCCGTGCCGCGGTCCAGCGATCGGCGACCGTGCTGCTCGAATCCGTCGACAGCACAGCGCCCTCGGCCTCCTGCGCCGCCGCGTTCCTGACGCGGCTGGCGAGCAGGCTCGCCGCCGTCATCGCCATCACCGATCGTCTGTTGAAGAGAGTCATGGTGTCCTCCTGCCCTGCACGGACGTCACCCTGCGGCCTCGCCCGACGCGTCTGCGCGCGCAGCGGCAGACAATCGAATATGTCTGACAAATACAAGGCAAAAATGAAGCGTCAACGTCCCATTAAAAAGACGGCGCGGCGCCCCTAGGAGGCATCCGAAGCCAGTCCAGCAGTCCATCGGCCGCTGCGCGTCCGGTGGCGATCGAGGCCTGCAGCAGGTAGCCGCCGGTCGGCGCTTCCCAGTCCAGCATCTCGCCGGCAACAAAGGTGCCGGGGCGCTCGCGCAGCATGAAGCGGTCGTCGACGGCGTCGCGCCGCACGCCGCCCGCGGTCGAGATCGCCCGGTCGATCGGCGCCGCTGCGGTCAGGATCACCGGCACCGCCTTGACCAGCGCCGCGAGGCCGACCGGATCGCGCGGCGGCGGCGCGTCGCCGGTCTCGCGCAGCAGCGCCGTCGCCGCCGGGCTCAACGACAAGGCCTTGCGCAGCGTGTTGGACAGGCTTTCACGCCCGCGCACGCGCGCCAGCCGGGCCGCCAGCGCGTCACGGTCCAGGTCCGGCCGCAGATCCAGCGCCAGCACGGCGCTGCCATCGACAGCGATCGCGTCGCGCAGCGCCGCCGACAGCGGGTAGATCGCGCCGCCTTCGAGTCCGTCCGCCGTGACCACCACGTCCCCACGCGCAACGGCATCGCCGAAGCACAATCCCACCGACTTCAGCGGCACGCCGGCGAAGCGGCTGCGGAAGCCGTCCGACCAGGCGGCGCGGAACCCGCAGTTGCTCGGCCGGAACGGCGACAGCGCGATCCCGGCCGCCGCCAGCACCGGCGCCCAGCCGCCGTCGGAGCCGAGCCTGGCCCAGCTCGCCCCGCCCAGCGCCAGCAGCAGGGCGTCCGGTTGCAGGCGCAGGATCCCGTCCGGGGTCTCGACCAGCAGCCCGCCCGGCTCCAGCGCCACCATCCGGCAGCGCGTGCGTATCCCGACGCCGAGCCGGTCCAGGCGCCCGAGCCACGCACGCAGCAGCGGCGACGCCTTCATCGCCCGGGGGAACACCCGCCCGCTGGTCCCGGTGAAGCAGGGCTGCCCGAGCTCCTCGCACCACG
>CAXTVS010000101.1:0-8300 GCA_964247735.1 uncultured Acetobacteraceae bacterium | reverse complement strand
GCGACAGCTTCTGCATGACGACCATGTCGCCATTGTTCACCGTCGCGATGGTGAGCGTCGTGTCGGCTAGCGCCGGCGCTGCTGCCGCCAGCATGAGCGCGACCACACCGCAAGCATTGAAGCGCATCTTCGGACCTCTTGGACGCCGAAACAGAAAAAACCGGGCAGGTACGAGTACCTGCCCGGCTGGAAGTAAGACTTAAGCCTAGACCGCCTTAGAACAGCTCGATGTGGCTCTTGAAGCCGAACAGGGCCGCATCCGGCAGGTTCTTCTGTGCGTTCGGACGGATGAAGTACTGGAAATCCGGCGCGAACGTCACGCCACGATACACGTGGATCTGGTAGTTCAGTTCGATGTTCATCGCGTGCGACTGAACACCGTTCGGGATCGACGGGTCGTTGTTGCTCACGTAAGTGCCGCCGGTGCCGATGATCGGCAGACCGAGCTCCTGCTGCAGCCCCTCGAGCTTGCCGAGCGAGCCCGCGATCTGGGTGTAGTTGAACAGCACGCCGATGGTGTCGAACGGACGCGCCTTCCAGAAGTCGCGATCGATCCCGGAGAAGGTGAACTGCGTGCCGCGTGTCGAGTAACGCTCGTCGTTATGGACGAAATCGCCCTTCACGATGATGCCGTCGGTGGCACCCGGACCATTGCGGAGCACCATCTGGTCGGCGGAAACCCAGGCGATGGTGCCGCCCTTGCGCTCCTGGTTCGGCAGGCCGGTCTCGGCAGCCGGGCCACCGTTGATGTCGAAGTAGTTCGAAGCGTGGTTATTGTTGTCGTAGCCGAAGCCGACCTTGTAGTGACCGGGCAGCTTGTCCGGGCCCCAAGTCGGCTCGAAGCCCACTTCGACCGGGAAGTACTCGCCGTTGATGTGCGAGCTGTCCAGGTGGAAGCCCGAACGCATGCCATCGGTCGCGTTGTAGATGTTGTCTTCAGTAAAGAAGATACCGGACTGGATATAGACCGGGGCGATCGGACGGACGCGCAGGCGGAACGCCCAGTTCGCGTCGGGGTAGGACGAGTTGGAAACGTTGTCGCCGAACGCCTTCGGATTGCCGCAGAGCGAGTTGTTCTGGAAGTTGCAGTTCAGCGGGGAGGAGTCGAAGTCGTTCTGCGACGGGAAGCGACCGAAGGCGAAGTTGAAGCGGCCGTGCGCGGCGGTCTCTTCACCGTAGAAGAACACCAGATGGATCGCCGTGTTGCCACCGGCGCCGTAGATTTCCTGGCTGGGATTCAGGTTGTCGCCGAAAATCCGGCTGTCGGGAATGCCGTAGCGGCCGACCGCGACGGCATGGGTCTGGAAACCGTGGATGCCGGCAAGGATATCCCAATCCTGGTCCCACTCCAGGCCGTACTGGCCGGCATTCGCCGAGCCGGTCTTAGCGCCGGTGACGTTGCCGTCGAACTCGTCGACGTTGTCGAGCAGCACCGCGGTGCCATACTGGCGGAGGTACTGGTTGACCTGCGGCACCAGGGCCTCGGGCGCCGGCAGCGGCGGCGCGCCGTAGTCGGCGCCCGGTGCATTCGACACCTTCTGGCTGGCGAAGGTGCCAGAACCGGTATCGAGGGTCTGTGCGAGGGCAGGCGCCGCGGCGAAGCTGACCATGGCACCTGCAGCGAGGAGCAGGTCGCGGCGCGCACGCCACCCGAAGCGGGACTTCGCCCCGTTGTAGCCCGACATATTGTTTCCTCCAAAACTCTTCTTGACGTCTTTTTCTCTACTACACGGGCTCTCGAATTGCTGTGATGTTCCAGCCACACTGGGCTGAATAAGCAACGAAACCGGCTTGACCACACCCGCAGGTAAACGATGATCCGGCCGGTCGTCGCGCCATCGCAGCGAGGACGCCCGCGGGACAGTCACTCCCATGCGCCGGACATGACGTCAAGTTAACTAATTCACCGAGAGTTAAGGATTCGGCTTTCCTTGCCGGAGGCGAGGTGCGATCAGGACGGATGGCCGGCGGCAAGATCGGCGAGCGAGCTTCTTGATGCGTAGAGCGGATCCCGGCAAAGACCCCAGCAGCGAGCCCGAACCGAGCATCACCCGGCAGGGCAGCAACTCAAGCGCCGTGCGGCGCTTCAACGAGCGCCGCCTGCTGACCTGGCTGCGCCGGCTGGGAGAGGCCTCGAAAGCCGACCTCGCGCGCCACCTCAACCTGACGCAGAACACCGTCGGCCAGATCGTGCAGGAACTCGCCGGGCAGGGCCTGGTCAGCAGCCGCGGTCGGCGCATGGGCCAGCGCGGCCAGCCGGCGACGCTGCTTCGCCTGGAGCCGGAGGGAGCCTACTCGATCGGCCTCAAGCTCGGCCGGCGCTCGGTGGACGCGCTACTGGTCGACCTGACCGGCACCGTGCTGAAAAGCCGGCGCTACGACTGCTTGTTTCCGGAGCCGGCGCAGGCACTCGAGCTTGCCGTGCGCGGCATCAGCGAGATCAGGCGATCCGTCCCGAAGGGGCGCCGCGACCGCCTGGTCGGGGTGGGCCTCGCCCTGCCGTTCAACATCGGCACGTGGCGAGCCGCCGGCGCCGAGCGCGGAGCGCAGGGAGGCGCTGACGCAAGACATTCGCAAGAAGGCGCTGACGCAAGACATTCGCAAGAAGGCGCTGACGCGCCGGCCTGGCTCGGCTACGACCTGGCGGCGCACCTGCAGCCGCTGCTGGACCTACCTCTGCTGGTCGAAAGCGAAGGGGCCGCGGTAGCCATCGCCGAGCTGTTCCATGGCCATGGCAGACAGCTCGACGACTTCGCCTGCATCTACATCAACAGCTCGATCGGTGGCGGCGCAGTACTGGACGGCGATTATCGACGCGGGGTCACTGGAAATGCCGGAGATATCGGCCTGATCCCGGTGCTGCGCTCATCCCTGCCGATCAACCGCCCCCCCCGCGGCCGGGCGACCACCCTGCAGGACCGCGCGTCGGGTTCCGCCCTGATCCGCCACCTGCAGGCCAACGGCATCGCCATCACCAGAGCCGTCCAGCTGCATGCGGTGTTGCGCGACCATCCCGACTTGGTCGATGCCTGGCTGCAGGACTGCGCCGATGCGCTGGTGATGCCGATGCTCTCGATGGCGATGGTGCTCGACGTGCAGGCGATCATTCTGGACGGCAACCTGCCGCGCGCGATCATCGAAGCGCTGCGGGCCCGGCTCGAACCGCTGCTGCAGGCCGCGACACCCAGGTCACGACAAGCCGTGGCGTTGCTGCATGGCAGCAGCGGCGACCATGCGGCAGCACTCGGCGCCGCACTGCTGCCGTTGCACGAGCGTCACGGCCAGACCGGCATCGGCTCGGTCGCCGCGGCCTGATCAGCGCTTGCGGTCAGTGCAGTGGGCCGAGCAGCGCGAGCAGCTCGAGCACGATGCCGATCAGGGCGGCGAACCAGGCGAGGCTGCGAAGGATCGTCAGGTTCAACGCGTAGAGCGGCACATAGAGCGCGCGCGCCACGACGTACAGCCACGCGCCCGACAGGGTGGTGGCGCCGGTCCGACCGAGTGCGACCGCGGCGAGCAGCGCCGCCGCAAACAGCGGAAATGTTTCGAGAAAATTTGCCATCGCGCGACGCAGCCGGGCCGCCGCGCCATAGATCGCCTGTGGTTCGTTCTGGTGGCTTGCCGCCCAGGCAAGCTGCAGCAGCCCGATCACCACGGCGACTCCGAGCAGCCGCAGCTCGGTCAGGCCTTCCACCAGGGGCTTCGAGGTCATGGTCACGCACACAGCCAGTCGTTGTTGGAGCGACATGGCTGGAGCAATCGGCCCGGGAATGCAAACATCGCGGTCCCGATTCGAGTGGCGGAAGCGATGATCCCAATTTCTGCCGGCTTCACCGGAGCGTCGAGGCGCTGGAGCAGGCTGCAGGTTCTGCCGGTGCTGCTCGTCGCCGGCTGCGCCGGTGCCGCTCCGGCACCGTTACCGGCACAGGCATCCACATCCGCACCGGCACCGGCACCGGCACCGGCATCCCGGACTGCACCATCCGCCGCCGCTGCATCGCCTTCGACCGCTCCGCCGGCGATCGCGTCCGGCATTCCGGCCGGGTCGGTGGGCGTCCCGGCCGCCCCGGTGCCGCTGGACGAGAACGGCCATCCGATGCTGTTCAACGATCCGCCTGCCTCGCCCGACACCCCGCTTTGCGGACGCGAGGCACGCGAGCGGAATGCCATCGGCACCCAGATCCAGGGCGAGCGGGTCGCATCGAGCGGCATCTGCGCCACCTTTGCCTGCTACGATCCGCTGACCGCGACCTACATCGGCGCCGACGGCTACACGCACGTGTGCCGGTAGCGTGATCTACCGACAGCCTCATCTGTCGATAGCTTGATGGCGGGGTGACCGGCGCGCGAGCCGCAACCATTGATGCCGAAGCGCGACGCCATATCTCAGGAAAGGGAATCTCGGCACGGAGGACACAGGCGATGGCCCGCACCTACCAGGCTTACGACGACATGCTGCGCCCCGGCGCCGCCACGCGCGCAACCGGCGTTCCCGCGGCCGAGGCGGCTCGCCGCCTTGCGCGCCTGCGACGGATCGCCTGGCTGATGGACGGTGCGTTCCGCCTGCCGGGAAGTCGTTTCAGGTTCGGTCTCAACAGCATCATCGGTCTGCCGCCTGGGGTCGGCGACGCGGCGCTCGCTTCGGTTTCGCTCTACATCGTCTACGAGGCGTACAAGCTCGGTGTGCCGCGTACCGCGATTGCGCGGATGCTCGGCAACATAGCCGTCGAGACCGCCGCCGGCAGCGTGCCGATCGCCGGCGACCTGTTCGACGTCGCCTTCAAGGCCAACCTGCGCAACATGGACATCATCGACCAGCATGTTCGCGGCGGCGCCTGAGGCTCTTCGCCGCTGATCAGGCGGCGAAGGCCGCCAACTCGTCGGCGTGCAGCAGCACGACGCCGGTCTGCAGTGCGAGGCGCTTCGCGGATCCGGTGAAGGAGGCGTCCGTCACGATCGCGGCCAGGTCGGCATGCTGCCGCTCGCGGGCCATGCAGGCGCAATCGATGGCATCCTCGTCCACCGCCGGCTCCACCGGCAGGCACTGCAACGCCATCACCCGTCCGTCGCGCTCGGCCACGAGGTCGGGAGTATCTTTCCCGTCCACTTCCCGGACGCTGGTCTGCCATCCGGCCGCATCCAGCATTGCGATGCAGTGGCGCCGATAGTCCGAGGCATCCACTGGTGGCGGCGGGGCGACCGGCGGCAGCGCTAGTCCCGGAATGGACAATTCCTGGGCCGAAGCCGTTGCCATGCCGGCAGCAGACCGCTCCTCGGTGAGCACCACGCGCCGCGTCAGTGTGGGAGTGCCGGCTCCGATGGCGAGCGCCGGTGACAGGCCGGACGCGACCTGCGGCGCAAAGTCCGGCATGCCGACGTCGCGGGACAGCCGCGTGCGCAGGATGGTCCAGACGATCCCGGTGATCACCACCACGAGCAGCACGAGCAGCAGCATCGCGGCGACGAAGCCGACCACGTAGCCTTGCTGCATTGCCCGGTCGAGGTTGGGGGGATTGGTGGCGACGTCCATCAATGTCGAGTCGGGATTGCCCTCGGCTGCAGGCATCGGAGTGGTCTCTGGACGGGTTGACTGGGAGGCTGCGGCTACTGGCGGAAGCGGCTCGGTCGCGATCCGGTCGTCCGCCGCCGCGACAGGTGCGAGCGGGTCGGTGGTGCCGGCAGCGACCATGCCAGGCACAGGATCCTGCACCGGCGTCACCGTTCCGTTGCGGAAATACAGCGGTGGCAGGCCGGGTTGCGGGGGTGTGCGTCGCAGCAGGATCAGCGGGCCGGTGGAGAGGATGCGTTCCCAATCCGCACCTGGCCGGATCGTGACGCAGTGGCCCCGTTGCTCGACGGCAGTCCGCCACGCCGCCGGGCGGCGCGCGATGAGCGCAGCATCTCCGAGCACGAGTGTAGCTGCGGGATCGATGCAGGCGGTGACCGCCGACACGATCCGGTAGCTTGCCGCATGGGCGGCGTGCCCGGCCAACAGCAGGACAACGATGCCCGGCATGGCCCGCCGCATCTCTCACTCCATTCGACAGGTCTGTTCGCTACCATAACGAAAACGGCTCGATGAAACCACTTCGAACTGCAGCCTGCGCATCACATTCGTGTCGTAGCCCTGACAGCGGCGCCGGATGTTTGCATGAGGGCGGGGCGGCCGGGACCGGGCGCCCTAAGCGTGCGCTGGCATCGCGGAGCGATCACGGCCGATGTCCTGCGGCTCCGGCAATGCCGGATCGACCAGGTCGAAGAAGGGTTGCCGTCCGACCGTGAAGAACGGGCTGTAGAACGGGTCGCGTCGGAACATCGGCACGTCGCTCCACCGCTTGAGCATGACCTGCGTCTCGCGGAAGAAGCGTGCCTCGTGGGCCGGCTGGTCGTCGCTGCCGCGTGACAGGCTCTCATGATGGGCGGCGACGAACTCCGCGCACCAGATCACCCGCCAGCCGGCCATGCGCGCCTTGAGGCAGAGATCGATGTCGTTGTAGGCGATCTTGAGCTGGTCCTCGTCAAACCCACCGATCTCGCGGAACACCTCGGACCGGATCAGCATGCCGGCCGCGGTCACCGCGCTGACCTCGTGGCTGAGCATGGCGCGCCCGATATAGCCATAGTCGGTGTCCGGCAGCCCGCGATGGGCGTGCGCCGCCACCCCGTCCGGACCGACCACCACGCCTGCATGCTGGATGGTGTCGTTCGGGTACAGGAACTTGCCACCGACGATGGCAACCTCCGGCGAGGCCTGCGCCTCGGCCACGATGGTCGCGAGCCAGGACGGGTCGCTCACGAACAGGTCGTTGTTCATGAAGAACAGGAAGTCCGCCTGCGTCTCGCGCGCCGCGATGTTGTTGAGGCGGGAGAAGTTGAACTCCTCCTGCACCGTGATGACCTTCACCCGGCCGCGCCTCGCCAGCCGCTTGCCGAAATCGAGCGCCTCGGCGGTGACCGACCAGTTATCCACCAGGATGATCTCGAAATTCCTGTACCGGGTATGGGCCAGCACCGCGTCGAGACAGCGCTGGGTGGTCCGGATCTGGTCCTTGAACGGAATGATGATGCAGACGGATGGCTGCGAGCGCTCGAGCCACTTGATGCCATACAGCGTCAGGCCGCGGATCGGGGTGACCTTGGCCGCGATGCCCCGGCGCCGCAGATGGTCCGAAACGCACCGCACGCCGGCGCTGATGGCGTAGTCCTTCTTCGATACGTCCACCGCCGTCGAATTCGGGGTCTTGCGCCAGTGGTACAGCACCTCGGGGACATGGCGGATCGCGGTCGCCGGCACCGCCTCGGACAGCCGCAGGATCAGGTCGTGGTCCTGGGCCCCGTCATATTGCGCACGCAGCGGCCCGATCTCGGCCAGGGTAGCGGCCTCGACGAACAGCAGATGGCAGACATAGTTGCAGCCCAGGACGTAGCGGTAGTTCCAGTCGGGCTTCAGGTTCGGCTCCAGGAAGTAGCCGGCCTGGTCGACCTTGTCCTCGTCCGAATACAGCACGCGCGCGCCGGTCGCCGCCGCTGCCCCCACCATTACCTCGATCGCGACGTCCACCAGCAGGTCGTCATGGTCGAAGAACGCGACATACGCGCCGGTCGCCGCCTGCAGCCCGGCATTGGTCGCGGCGCTGATGCCGGAGTTCTGCATCAGGGTGATGCAGCGAATGCGTGCATCGGCCACGCAGTAGCCCTCGATGCATGCGGTGATTTCCGGTGCGCGTCCGCCGTCGTCGACGATGATCAGCTCCCAGTGCCGGTAGGTCTGCGCCAGCACGGAGTCCACCGCTGCCACGAAGTCCGACAGCATCGGCCGGTAGGTCGGGCACAGGATGCTCACCAGCGGCTGCGCTACCTCCCCCGGCGCGGCCAAGCCCGACGCCGGCTCCTCGGCGGCCTGCAGGCGCGAACGCTCGCGCGCTTCGGCTACGCGTGCCCGCAGGCGGTCGTAGTAGCGCCGCGCCCAGCGGTCGTAGTCGCCCAGCGAATAGGTCGCGGTCGGCATCGCGTCGGCGATACTGGTGCGCAGCCGGGTGATGTCGCCATACAGGCGGTCGACCATGTCCTGCATATCGAGCAGGCGGGCCTCCAGCGCGTCGTCCACCAGCAGCGTGGTAAGCGGGCTGCCGGCCAGCTCGTAGTTGTCGGGCGTCACCACGAAACGAAGCGTCTGCGCCCCGCCCCGCCGGAACTGCTGCGGCAGGATGATCTCGAAACCGCAATTCGGGTCGCCGCCCAGCGCCGCCGCGACATCGCCGCGATAGCGGTCCGCCTTGACCTGGGCGATGCGCGCGCCG
>CAXTVS010000100.1:0-8452 GCA_964247735.1 uncultured Acetobacteraceae bacterium | reverse complement strand
GCTGGACGCCGCCCGCTGCTCCGCGGCGCGGGCGGCGTCCAGCGCCGTCGCGGCGTCGTCGGCGTCCGGCGCGGCGTCGAGCCCCAGCTCCGACAGGGCCCGCGCCAGGGCGTCGGCATCCTCGGCTGCCTGCTGACGCAGCGCCTCGGCTCCGTGCGGCGCCAGCTCCGCCAGCAGCCGCCTCGCGCCGTCCAGCGCGGTCCGCGCCTCCTGACGCTCGGCCGTCGCCCGTTCCGCCTGCGCCATGTCGTCGCAGCCGGCCGCGTCCAGCAGCCGGCGCAGGGTGCGCGCGGTGTCCTGCGCGGCGGCGTGCAGCTTCTCGCGGTCGCGCGCCGCCGGGGCGATCCGGATCGTGCCGAGCCCGGGCACCGACAGCGTTGCCGGGCGGACCAGGCTCAGCCGGACCGGGCCCGGCGGCACCGTTTCCGCGGCCTCGCCCTCGACCTCCAGGCTCGCCGCGACGTCGAGGTCGAGGTCGAGCACCGTGGCCTGTGCCTGCATCGCCGCCCGGTTGGTCCGGTCGGCGAGGGCGGCGGCCTGCAGCGCCCGCATCGCGTCCTCGTCCGGGCGCAGCCGGGCCAGGGTGGCGGACAGGGCGGCGACCCGAGCCGCGGCGTCCTGCGCCTGCGATAGCCGGGCCTGCGACGCGGCACGGGCCGACGCCTGTGCCGAGGCCGCATGGCGCGCGGACGCCCGGTGCAGCGCCCGCATCGCGGCGTCGTGCGAGCGGGCGGCGGCGTCGTGCGCGGCCCGCCGTTCCGACAGGGCGGTGCGCGCCGCGTCCACGCGGGCTTGGGCGTCGGCCTCCACGCGCAGCAGCCCGGCCAGGGCCCGTTCGGCGTCCGACAGGGCCGAGGCCCGGGCGGCGCGGTCCGCCTGCTCGGCCAGCACCGCGTCGTGCGCCGCCTGCGCCAGCCGGACCTCGCCTTCGGCGTGCCGGAGCCGGTCGCGCAGGCCCAGCAGCACGTCGCGATGGCGGCGCGCCTGCGCCAGCCCGTGCGCGGTCCGCTCCGCTTCCGCCGGGTCGGCCTCGCGTGCCAGCTCCCGGTGCGCAGACGACGCTGCCGACAGGTCGCCTTCCAGGGCCTGGCGGCGACGGTCCAGCTCGGCGATCTCCGCTTCCGCCGCCGCCTCCTCGGCCAGGGCCGCCTTGTAGCGGTCGCGCGGCTGGCCGCGCCCGTCCAGCAGCAGGGCGAGCTGACCCTGCACCTGCTTCAGCAGCCGGCCGGTCGCCGCCCCGCCGCCGACGCTGCCGAGCTCGGCCTGCAGGCAGTCCGCCAGGGTGGTGCGCGCGCCCTCGCCGAGCGCTGCCTGCGCGAAGCTGTCGCCCTGGTCGACCAGCAGCGCGCCCCAGATCGAGGCGGCCTGCTTGGCGGCGTCGCGGGCGGCGCGCGACGGCGCCGACACGCCCAGCAGCCGTTGCAGCCGCTCCTCCGCCGCGTCGCCGTCATGGGCGACGCCGTCCGACAGGAGGCGTGCCGTCGGCCGCAGCACGAACCGCTTCTCGATCCGGTGCGCGCTGCCGTCCAGCTCGAACTCCAGCGCCACCGTCGGCGCGGTGCCGTTGCGGCGGTTCTGGTAGCCGCGGATCGCCTCGGTGCGGGAGTTGTGCCGCTCGAACAGCACCGCACGCAGGGCCGCCATCAGCGTGGACTTGCCGTGCTCGTTGGGGCCGCACAGCACGTTGACCCCGGGCCGCAGCCCGTCGACCCGGACCGGGCGGTCGAACTTGCGGAACTGGTCGAGCTCGATCGCCCGCAGCCTCACGACGCGTGCTCCGGGCGTGCCAGCACCAGCAGGCGGCGCAGGGCGGCGCGGGCGACCTCGCCGTCGGGGCCGGCGCCGCGTGCCGACAGCCGCTCCGCCGCGTCGCGCAGCGCGCCCTCGCCGAGGCCGGCCAGGTCGCCGGGGGCGACGTCGAGCGACAGCCGGGCGTCGTCGATCCGGAGCGCCCGGAGCGCGCTGCCGACCCCGTCGCGGATCCGCAGGAGGTAGGCGGCGTGGTCGTCGAGACCGAGCAGGCCGTCGACCACCAGCCAGGCCAGCACGCGGCTCGGGTCGTCGCGGTCGAGGCCGCGCAGCCGGTGCTCCAGCGCGTCGATGTCGGCGGGGCCGGTCAGGGTCGCCCGCTCCTGGCGCCACAGGTAGCGGCCGATCCGGTGCGGCACCGCCTCGAGGCGGCCGGTGTCGTCCGACACCACCAGCACGCTGCCGCCGCCGTCGCCGCCGCGGTCGAAGCCGTCCACCTCCGGGGTGCCGCTGTACCAGGCGTGCCGGCCGACCTGGACCGTGCCGTGCCAGTCGCCAAGCGCGAGGTAGCCGAGCCCGGAGCGCTCGGCGCGGTCGGCGGCGATCAGGTTGTGCGCCTCGGCCGGGTCGGAGCCGAAGGCGCGCACCGAGCCGTGTGCCAGCCCGATCCGCGTGGCGCCGGCCGGGGTCGCCATCAGCTCCATCGCCGCGGTGGGATCGCCGAAGGCGTGGCGGCGGTCCAGCACCGCGGGCAGCAGCCAGGCCGCGTCGGCGGCGTCGCCGAGCGGCGCCGGCGCCGGCAGGAGGTGCGGCCGGACGTTGTCCGGCAGGCCGGACCGGAGCAGCCGCTCCCACAGGCCGCCCGGCAGGTGGGGATCGTGGTTGCCGGGGATCAGGTGCCAGAGGAGGTCGGGGAACTGGCGCATGCGCTCGACCGGCTGGCGCAGGGTGCGCCCGCTCGGCACCGCCATGTCCCACACGTCGCCGGCGACCAGCACCAGCGGGGCGCCCTCGGCCCGGGCCAGCCGGCCGATGCGGTTGATCGCGTCCAGCCTGGCGTCCTGCAGCACCGACAGGGTGTCGTCGTCGGCGAAGCGGAAGCCCTTGCCGATCTGCCAGTCCGACGTGTGCACGAATCTCATCGCGGGCAGTGTAGCCGATCCGCGGCGGGGGCGAAGGCCGCCGACGACAGGCGGTCCGACGGTTCGGCGGCGCGGCGTCGCTTAACCGGCTGATCATCTTTGGCTGTGATCCTGTCCGGGCAGGAAAGGATCCCCATGCACACGCATCCAGAGCCGGTCCGATCCCGTCGCGGCGACGCGCTGCCGGACGCAGCATGCAGCCGGCTCCGCTACGAGCAGGTCGCCGCGCTGACCGGCCGCACCGGCATCATGGCGTGCGGCTCGATCCTGACCTTTCTGATCATCATGTGGACGTTCTGGCCGGCCGGGCTGCACCGCTACCTCCTCGGGCTGCTGCTCCTTCTGGTGTTCATGCACGGCTCGGCCCTGTTCGGCAGCCGGATCTGGCTGGCGCGCGCGTCCCATGCGGTGTCGAGGCGCGTGGTGTGGATCCGGGTGGCGCTCACCTCGCTGGTCGCCATCGCCTGGTCCACCGTTCCCGCGGTGCTGATGCCGTCGGCGACGCCCGACCAGCGGCAGCTGCTGATCTACATCTTCGCCGGGTTCTCCTCGTCCAGCATCCTGATGGCGCCGCTGCTGCCGGCCGCGCTGTCGTTCGTGGTCATCGCCACGATCGGCATCCTGCTGCCGATGCCGTTTCTCGAGCAGTCGATCGCCGCACAGCATGCCGTCCTGGTCGTGCTCTACTTCCTCGTGACCTGCGGCGTGCTGATGCACCAGAACCGCGACTTCGTCCGCCGCGTCACCAACGAGATCGCCCTGGCGGAGCAGGGCGACATCATCGGCCTGCTGCTGCGCGACTTCGAGGAAAGCGCCAGCGACTGGCTGTGGGAGCTCGATGCGGGCCTGTGCCTGCACCGCGTGTCCGGCCGCCTGGCCACCCTGCTGGACTGCGACCCGGCGGAGTTGCAGGACACGCCGCTCGGCGTCCTGGTGGCCGCGAACGACGCGGTGCCGGCCGGCGAGAAGCACGACGGCGACAGGCTCGCGGCCTGCCTCGCCGAGCGCAGCGCGTTCCGCGACCTGCAGGTCCTGGTCGCCTTCGGGAACAGGACGCACTGGTTCTCGCTCACCGGCAAGCCGGTGCTGGACGAGGCGGGCGGGTTCGCCGGGTATCGCGGCGTGGGCTCCGACATCACCGCGGCGCGCAAGTCTGACGAGCGGATCGCCTACCTGGCGCGCTACGACAGCCTGACCGGCCTGCCCAACCGGACCCTGTTCCAGGAGGCGCTCGAGGCGGCCTGCGCGCAGCCGGCGCCGTTCGCCCTGATGTGCCTGGACCTCGACGGCTTCAAGTCGGTCAACGACACGCTCGGCCACGCCACCGGCGACGCGCTGCTGATGGCGGTGGCCAGGCGCATGCGCGGGTGCCTGCGCGACGGCGACGTGGTGGCGCGCCTCGGCGGCGACGAGTTCGCGGTGCTGCAGAGCCACGGCACCGCCGAGACCGCCGGCGCGCTGGCGCGGCGCCTGGTCGAGCACGTCGCCGAGCCCTACCAGATCGGCACCGTTCCGGCCTCGGTCGGCCTGAGCATCGGCATCGCCCTGTGCGAGCGGGCCGGCACCGAACCGGACGCCCTGCTGCGCGGCGCCGACCTGGCCCTGTACCAGTCCAAATCGGGGGGCCGCGGCACCTGGCACTTCTTCGAGCCGGCCATGGCGGCGCGCGCCCGGACGCGCCATGCCATGCAGGCGGACCTGCGGCACGCGATCGACCACGGCGAGCTGATCCTGGAGTTCCAGCCGATCCTGGACATCGCGTCCGGCGACATCACCGGCGCCGAGGCGCTGGTGCGCTGGCTGCATCCGCAGCGGGGGCGCATCGCGCCCGGCGACTTCATCCCGATCGCCGAGGAGTCCGGCCTGATCCTGCCGCTCGGCGCCTGGGTGCTGCAGCGCGCCTGCCGCGAGGCGGCCACGTGGGACGGCGAGGCGCGGGTGGCGGTCAACCTGTCGCCGCTGCAGTTCCGCGATCCCAACCTGCTGGACCTGGTCGACGCGGCCCTGGCCGGCAGCGGCCTCCCGCCGCACCGGCTGGAGCTCGAGATCACCGAGTCCGTGTTCCTCGACGCGGCGGACCGGACGGTCGCCTGCCTCCAGGCGCTGCGCTCGCGCGGCATCCACATCGCGCTCGACGATTTCGGCACCGGCTATTCCTCGCTGAGCTACCTGCGCTCGTTCCCGTTCAACAAGGTCAAGATCGACCAGTCCTTCATCCGCGACCTGAGCGCGAACGGCGACGCGATCGCCATCGTGCAGGCGATCGTCGGCATGGCGAGCAGCCTCGGCATGTGCACGACCGGCGAAGGGGTGGAGACCGCGTCGCAGGCCAGGCTGCTGCAGCTCACCGGATGCAGCCAGGTGCAGGGCTACCTGTTCGGGCGGCCCTGCCCGGCCGACGCGATCGCCGCGATCATGGGGGGCGACAGGCCCAGGCTGGCGGACCTGCTGGGGCCGGCCGCCGCGCCCGTGGCCCGCACCGGCCAGGCCGCGACGTCCGGACGCGTCGGGCGGCGGCTGGCGGAGGACGCGGTCGCGGCGCCCTGATGGCGGCGATCCCGATCAGGCGGCCTGGTCAGGCCGGGCCGCCATCAGCCCCTTGCGCATGAGGGTCGGCAGCGCCTCGCCGGCCAGGGCGTCCCGGTCGCGCAGGAACCGCCCGGCCAGGGCGGCCTCGGGCATCACCGGCAGGCGGGCGCGGTAGACGGCCAGGGTCAGCGCGAAGTGGGTGAAGACGTGCCGCACCGTGCCGGCCGGGGTCCAGTCCGCCTTGGCCGGCGCGAAGGCGAGCAGGTCCGGCAGCGTCCACGACGCCTCGCGCCAGGGCGTGCCGGGCAGCTCGGTCATGCCGCCCAGCAGCCCTTCCGGCGGCCGTCTCTGCAGCAGCAACCGGCCCGCTCCGTCCTCCAGGTGGAACAGCGCGCCGTGCCGCTCGGGCCGGGTCCGCTTCGGCTCCCTGGCCGGAAGCAGCTCGGCGATGCCGGCCGCGCGCGCCCGGCACGGGGTGCACCACGGGCAGAGGGCGCAGGCCGGCCGCCTCGCGGTGCAGATCGTGGCGCCCAGGTCGAACAGGGCTTGCGCGAAGTCCGACGGCCGCGCCCGCGCCGCCTCGTCCGCGCCCAGGGTCGCGGCGGCCCGGGCCAGCGCCCGGCGTGCGGCCGGCAGCGGGGTGTCGACCGCGAACAGCCGCGCCGTCACCCGCTCCACGTTGCCGTCCACCGGCACCGCCGGGATGCCGAACGCGATCGCCGCGATCGCCGGCGCGGTGTAGCCGCCGATGCCGGGCAGCGCGCGCAGCTCCTCGATGCTGTCCGGGAACCCGCCGCGCGCCGCGACCGCGCGGGCGCAGGCGTGGAGGTTGCGGGCGCGGGCGTAGTAGCCGAGCCCGGCCCAGGCCCGCATCACCTCCTCCTCCGGCGCCGCCGCCAGCGCGTCCACGGTCGGGAACAGCGACAGGAACCGGTGGTAGTACGGCACCACCGCCGCCACCGTGGTCTGTTGCAGCATGATCTCGCTGAGCCAGACGTGGTAGGGTTCGGCGGTCTCGCCCGGCGCCGCGCGCCAGGGCAGGATGCGCCGGTGGCGGTCGTACCAGCGCAGGAGGTCGGCGGCCTGGGGGAGCACGGCGGGTCTATGGCGAAGGACGTCCGAACCGGCAAGCCGGCCGCCGTCGATGCCGCGTCCGGCTGGCGTCAGGCCGAGGGGCCGCGCACGCTGGCCAGCCTGCTGCCCGCCATCACCCGGCCGGCGTTCCGCTCGCGCGCGCCCGCGGCGACGCAGCTGATGAGCGACTGGCCCGCCCTGGTCGGGCCCGGCGTCGCGTCGGTCGCGGTTCCGCGCCGGTTCTCCGGCGGCACCCTCACCCTCGCGGTGGGCGGGCCGGCGGCGCTCGAGCTGCAGCACCAGGCGACGGAGCTGATCGCCCGCATCAACACCGCGCTGGGATCGCGGCTGGTGGAGCGGGTGCGCTTCGTGCAGGACGGTGGTCCGGACGCCGCCGCCGCGGCGCCGCGGGCACCGGCGGCGGTGGCGATGCCGGTGCCGGTCGAGGGGCTGCCGGACGGTCCGCTGCACGACGCGCTGGCCCGTCTCGGCGGCCGCATCGCCGCCCGCGCCCGGCGCTGACCGCCATCCGTTCAACCGGGAGCCCCCGTCATGCCGATCCGCCGACGCCTGCTTCTCGCCGCGGCCCCGCTGCTGCTCGGCCGCAGGGCGCTCGCCCAGCAGGCCGACCCGCGCATGGCCGAGCGCGCCCTCGGCAGCCCGGCCGCCCGGCTGGTGGTGCAGGAATGGTTCTCGCTCACCTGCACCCATTGCGCCCACTTCTCGGACGCGGTCTTTCCCGAGGTGAAGGCGAGGCTGATCGACACCGGCCGGATCCGCTACGTGTTCCGCGACTTCCCGCTCGACCAGCTGGCGCTGGCCGCGGCCGCGCTCGCCCGGGCGCTGCCGCCGGACCGCTACCTGCCGTTCGTCGAGACCCTGCTCGCCACCCAGGACGCGTGGGCGTTCCGCCCCGACGCCGATCCGGTGGCCGCCCTCACGCGCCAGGCGACGCTGGCCGGCCTGTCCGATGCCGAGGTCCAGGCGACGCTGGCCGATGACGGCCTGCGCCGGGAGATCGTGGCCGAGCAGGATGACGGGCAGAAGCGCTATGCCATCCAGGGCACGCCGACCTTCGTGTTCGGCGCGGGCGTGATCGGGCCGATCGCCAGCTATGCCGACTTCGCCGGCGCCGTGGACAAGGCGACGGCCGCCGCCGGCTGAGCGATCCCTTGACGGTGCGGCGGTTTTGCCGGTTCTAGATCGCCACCGTTCCACCCCGACCCGGAGAACCGCCGATGAGCCTGTCCCGCCGCACCCTGCTGCGCGCAGGCCCGCCCGCCCTCGCCGCCTCCGCGATCCTCGGCGGCATCCGTCCCGCCGCCGCTGCGGACGATCCGCGCATGGCCGAGCGCGCGCTCGGCAGCCCGGGCGCGAAGCTGGTGGTGCAGGAATGGTTCTCCTTCACCTGCACCCATTGCGCCCGGTTCAGCCAGCTGGTGTTCCCCGAGGTGAAGGCGAAGCTGATCGACACCGGGCGGATCCGCTACGTGTATCGCGACTTCCCGCTGGACCAGGTGGCGCTGACGGCGGCGATGGTCGCCCGCGCGCTGCCGCCGGAGCGCTACGAGCCGTTCGCGCAGTCGCTGTTCGCCAGCCAGGACCGCTGGGCGTTCTCTCAGAGCAACGATCCGCAAACCGAGCTGGCGAAGATGGCAGCCCTGGCCGGCATGCCGCACGACGCGTTCCAGCGCACGGTCGACGACCAGGGGCTGCGCCAGGCGATCCTGGACGAGCAGAACGCGGGACAGGCGAAGTACAAGATCGACAGCACCCCGTCCTTCATCTTCGGCAGCCGGCTGTATTCCGGCGAGATGGAGTACGACGCCTTTCTCAAGCAGGCGACCGACGCCGGGGCCTGAGGCGGCCGTTCCTCGAGGTTTCTGGTGCCGGTCAGCTTTGTCCGCCTGCGCATCGCCGGGTTCAAGAGCTTCGCCGAGCCGGTCTCGATCGAGATC
>CAXTVS010000099.1:0-8531 GCA_964247735.1 uncultured Acetobacteraceae bacterium | reverse complement strand
CACGCCGTGACCGGCTGGGCGCGCCGACCCGAGGCGCTGGACGATCTCGTCGCGCGAGGCGGACGGGCCGCCACGAGCTTAGGCGCTTCGCGCATGATCCGCGCCGGAGAGCTCGAACGCTCAGTCGAGGTCTGGAGCGTTGATCTGCCCAGCAGAACCAGGACAAGCTCCTTTCAGCCACCAAGCATCCTGGCAGCATGCTCTAAATCCGTGCCAAATTGCGATATGCCCGCTTCCATCGCCAGCTCCTTCACGTCCATCGAGCGGGACCTCATTCGCCGCGAGTTCTGCCGGCATTTCGGCAGCTACCCGAAGCTGGCCGACGGCATGCTGCTGCGTACTTGGGGTTCAGGGCCCGACAAGGGCCAACCCAAGGTCCCCAAGGCGATGACCGGCTTGGTGGAGCGCGGCTTGGTCAGCATCCCCTACCAGACGCACTCCGCCTTCTTGGCACGCGCCTACTTCACCGCCGCCGGCGTTGCCGCACTTGCCGAGCTGCTGAAAGACCGACGCAGCATGAACCCGCAGCAGTTTGCGCATCTACGTCAGGAGCTCGGGCTCGCTCCGGCCGACGAAGCCGCGGAGTAGGTTCAGCGGCGCCGTCTTCTTGATGCTTTATGGTCACATAAGCCATGCACATAATCCGGCACATCGACGAGGAGGCAGAGGTGCGAGCGAGCGGGCTGGATGCCATGGTCGCGCATCTCAAGCTGCTGATCGCCAAGCTGCGGCAGGAGCGGTTCGGCGCCTCCGCCGAGCGCGGCGCCAGGCTCGACCAGCTCGAACTGCAACTCGAGGAGCTCGAGGCCGCGGCCAGCGAGGATCGCGCAACGGCGGTCACGTCATCCAACGGCGATCGGCCGGAACCCGGTGCACCCTCGTCCGGCACGGCGTCCCGCAGGCCGCTGCGTGACCGCAACAGCTCGGCAAGCGCCCCGGTCGTGGTGCCCGCGTCGAGAATGATCGTCTCGCCGTCCTCGACGATGCCGTTCGCCAGCACGGCGATGGCTCGCTTCTCGGGCGCGCTCTTGGCAGCCCGCTCGGCAAGCAACTGCTCGGACAGCAATCGTTCGACAGGAGCAGCACCGCCGAAGGTGCGCAGCAATGCGCCCTCGCGGGCGAGGATGTCGAGATCGCGGCGCATGGTGGACAACGCCTCGCGACCTTTGGCGCAAACGAACACATCAAAAAGTAAGCTGTTCTTCAGTCGCGGTCTTCGCGATTAGGTAGAGGCAGGCATCCGTTCTTCTGTGCGCCATGTGCGATCGTGCGCAGAAAGGGTCAGACTATTTGCGCTCCGAGCCTGGACACGGCGTCGGCGCGGTATCTGCGTTAGGCTGCTGGCGATTGTCTATGCGGGCTCGTGACCTCCGCGGCGAATAGCGCTGAGGGCGGAAGTAGAGTCCGAGAGGCGGTCGCTCACATTCATTCTGGCCGATTGTTGGTGGCGCATAGCTTGTCTGAGGCTTGGACTTTACCTCTATGCCGGGCCGCTCTGGTCACTTGGCTGGCCGAAGGTTTCGGCAGTAAGGGCGTCGGATCGGACTTCACTTCCGTTCTAGTCCGCTGGGGCTGAGTGTGAAACGCCTCTGGCTCTGATGCCGTCTCGATCGGTCTCTTCTGCCGCTCGGCCACCGGCTTTCGGACTCTACTTCCGCGGGAACCGAACTCCACTTCCGGAGCTGAAGCGGCAATCGGACCCTACTTCCGCCAAAGCTGACGCTCGCGTTCAGTCAGCCTGGTGCTTGGGGGGCGGCCATAGCGCCTCAAGCGGTGGCGGATCGGACTTTGCTTCCGGGGGTTGCCCTCCTCGAGTCGCATCCGAGCCGCTCTCTCAGCCTGCGATCGACAGCGGGCGGCGATAGGCGACCGGCGGAGCCGACGGATAGAGGATCAGTCCCTTCTCGTCGGCCTCGACATGGGCCGCGGGGTAGGCCGCGAGAGCTAGCGCCAGATTATCTTTGAAAGTGACGCGGAATTTTCTGATCAGTTCGAAACCCGCGCCAAACTGGTTGTAGAGGGCGGGCCAGCTTACCGTAGTCGGCTTCTCGAGACTGTGCAGGCGATAAGCGAGCCAGACGTAGACGTCGATGGCCATGCTGCGCCCTCCGAGCCGCCTAATGGCGGCCTCCTGGACGGGCATGGGGTGCTCGATCAGACTCTTGTAGAAGTCTTCGTCTAGCCGGACGACTTCACGCCAGAGCGTGAGTTGGTTTCCGCTGTTTTCGTTGGGAAGAATGGCGTTTCGGACAAAAGATCCGTTGGTGATCTGCGTGGATGCCGCACCCACCCGGTAGAAGGTCAGGCGGCACAGGCTCAGCCGCTTTGATTGTTCCCGAACCAGCTTGTACGACTTGCCGCCGTTATCGATGTCCATCGTCCGGAGCCACGCGTTCATCGACTTGCCGAGCTCGACTTCACGGCTTCTGGTCTTGACCGCTTCGCTCTGGAGATAGAGCAGGATCATCCGGGCGATCGAGCCATACGGGACACCGACCAGCTCGCCTTCAGCATCCGCGCCGCTTTCGACGCGGAGACGCACGTTGGCGCTGTCCCGGACCCAAACGTTCTCGGTAAGTCGCTTGTGCGGAAGAGCGGTCATGGCGAAGCCCGCGTGCATCACGCCAACCTTCTGCCGTTCGTCGGACATCACGGCAAAGGCGGTTTCGATGCAAAGACGGCCGAGACGATCCTCGCTGCCTGCTTTCGCCGCTTGGACGCCTTGTTCGTCGATGAGCCTGTGTATCTTTCCCATGAGCCCTCTCTGTTGATGAAGCTGCATTCGACGGACTGGAGCGTCAATTCGGACTTTCCTTCCACGAGCTATTTGGAAGAGTTTTGTTTCTAGTTATTAGTTTGTGGAAGCAGAGTCCGGTTGTTAACCGCGAGTCGCGGAAGCCGGGTCCGACATTCGCACCACCAGAGTCCGAGGAATCGTCGCGCTGGCTGTGGACAACCCGTGGGTAAGATCATGAGGCGGTGGATAAGATGCGATGGATTTCACGCCGAGTCGGCTGCCAGGCGGAAGTAGAGTCCGACATCCGCAGGCGCTTCTAGTTCATACCGGATATTTAATTTTACCAGGTAAGTCATGCTTTTGTTCTGTAGAGGGCCCAGGCCTCCTCGATGAGGACGCCCTGCGTGACCCCTCTCCTCTGCGCCTCGCTCGCAATATCGTCCGCTACCTCGGGCATGACCTTGGCGTGGATCTGGCCGGTCCGAGGGCTTGGAAGGCGCCCGCGCCTGCGGCCGGGCTCGCGGGCCACAAACCCGTGCTGCTCGGCCGCGGCATCCGACCGACCGATCGCTGTGGCTGATCCGTCCTTCGCCTTGGTTCGAAGCTGCCGGAGGTCGATCTGGAACGCGGGCTTGTCGGTCACAGCGATTGCTCGACGAGGCGGGCGTAAACGGCTTGTGCGAATGCGCCTGCGTTCTCGAGCGCTGGCGCCATCTTTCCCTGCGGAGGCATGGATCTGAGGTCTCCTCCAAATTCGAACAACGCGGAAAAAGCGGAGCGTTCCATAAGCGGCGGCAGGATCACGTCTACGCCCTGGTTGCGCAGCGACGACTCGATCGAGGTGTGCTGCTTGGACTTGATCGCCCGGGTCATGGTGAAGACAACCGCATGGCGGATGGAGCGTCCAAGCGCCTCCTCCTCTTCCGCGACAAGGCTGAGCGCGCGGACGCCAATGGTGGCGTCCAGTGTAGTCGCCCGCATCGGGATGAGCACGAGGTCGGCCTGCGAGATGGCGCGCGAAACGAGCCGCGAGGCGACGCCCTCGAGGTCGACGATCACGACGCGGCCATCCGCATCCTGCTGTTTGATGATACGCACGATCTCTGACTCGGTGACCTCCGACCGGATCGCGATTCGTGCCGGGAGCTCCGAGCGGTTCGCCCAGATGCTGATCGCCTTGTTCGGATCGCAGTCTAGGATCGCGACCTCCGCGCCGGCATTTGCAAGCTCGGTTGCCAAGAGGATCGTCGACGTGGACTTCCCGGCTCCCCCTTTGGGCGACGCGATGGTCACAACAGGCAACTCGATCTCCTGCGCCACTCCGGTCATCTGACATACCGGGTATGATTACAAACCTAGTCTGCGCGAATATCAGGTTGTCGTAAATACCTGGGTGAACGTCGACAACCTCAGGTAGGAAGGCCCGCGAACAGCTATTGTCGCGCCCTTCTCCGCGGAGGCGCTGATGGACGGGAGTTGTGGCAAGTCGCGCGGCGACACGACGCGACTGCGCGGGGGTCGCCGTTGTCTTGGTATGCAGATGCATGGTCGAGGCTCGGTTTGGCCAGGGTCGCACGCTCTACCCCCTTGCGGAATCCGTGACCTGCGCGTCGTCAGGGTAGCGTGCTGGACTGCTGGCGCGTGACCGTTAGCACCGCGGTTCTCGGCGCGGCTTGTAGGCCGGTTCGAAGTGTTCCGACGCCCGGGAGGACGTCATGGGCTGGCCACCGCCTTTCTGCGTCGAGCGATGACATCTGCCCCTTCGCGACATCTATCGATCGTCGAAACGGCGCCGATCGTCCGGCTTTGGCCACCAAGCCGCCTCTGGGAAGCCGGCTCCGCACAAGTTCGGGCCGCATTGTGGCGATTAGACGCGACAGTCGACGACGGCCTCGTTCCGGATGTTTGGCCGCAACGCCGATTTGAGCAGCGAAGTGTAGTCGCTTGCTTACCGGATAATGCAATTAACCGAAATGGCGCGACCCGATTGGTACGTTAACCGGGTATAGCGACTTACCGGGTTTGACCCTCCTGTTCCCCTCCCCTCCCCTCAATCAGTCGCCTCGGTGCTCGGGAGATCTATGTCAACCACGCGGGCGCGAGGCTCGTAATCTTCGAGAGGGGGGAGGGGAGATCACATTGACGAGACCGGATAAGCACGATTACCGGAATAAGACTCAGCCTTGGAGATTTGAAAGCCGAATTTGTGTAGTGAGCAAGGTCACGTCGGGCTGATTCGAACTACCTACTCGACGCGTCCGAAATCTGGTGGGTGATATTATCCGGTAACTGCTGAAACCTTTTGAAGAACGAGAGGGGGAACGTTCGAGTTCGAGTGACGAAACGTAGCAATCATGACGACTAAAACGCTTTTTTGGAGATTGTAATTAGCCAGTAATCGACATGATTGGCCGAGATATTGGGCAAACAGTCTGCTACTTAGCTCGCCTATTAGAGGAGCGTGATACACGTTGGTAGTCGAGATTACCGGGTAAGCGTTATGACCGAATATCGAGGCTACGACCTGCGTGATGGCCGAAGGACTTAGCCGGTGATTTCTTTCGCCTAATAAAGAACCGAGAATGTCCGGCGTCTTTGATAGCGAGCAGACATTATCTCTTCGCTTCGCACCGAAGCCTAATCGTTGAGCCGGTATCGGCGATCTCTCAGCTCGAAGTATTTGGCGGATGCCCTTGGTAGCTGCCAGGACAGGCGCGGCCATTCAGTCGTTCCGGCCAAGCGACTGGGGGGTCATAGGCGCCGAGGGGCGGGCGGCATGCACGGTTACATGCCTGCAGGGGAGGGGGTCTGCTGGGGACCCTCGAGCCGGGTCCGGATTAGAGATCGGGACTTTGTGGCGCGCCGGCCGAGCGGTCGGCAGACGCTCCGCAACGTCCGGTGTCGCCGTGGTCGTCGCTCGTGCTTGAAGGTGCGCCCCACCATGCGCCATATTGGGTCGATGAAAAGGACAGCTCCGCTTAATGCCAAGGCAACTCCGGTCAAGCCCGCGGCTGGGCGCGCACTGACCAGGATCCTGGTCGAGGTGCCACGTGCACCTTATGCCCCCACCCACGCATCGCGTGCCGAGATCCGTAAGGCAGTTCGAGCTGTCGTCGCTGCTCGCAGCTGAGGCGTTTTGCCACGACCTCCCGCGGCTCCACTCGACTACGAGCGGAGCATCTTCATCAACTGTCCATTCGACAAGTCGTATAGGCCGATCTTCCACGCGCTGGTCTACGCGGCGTTCGACTGCGGTCTGAAGCCGCGATGCGCGCTCGAGGTTGACGATGCCGGCGACGTGCGCCTCAACAAGATCCTGCAGCTGATCCGGGAGAGCCGCTTGGCGGTACACGACATCTCACGGACCGAGATCGACCGAGGGTCACGTCTGCCGCGCTTTAACATGCCGTTCGAGCTCGGTCTCTTCCTCGGGGCCCGGCGATTCGGCGGGGGCATTCAGGCCCGAAAGGTCTGCCTCGTGCTCGACCGCGAGCCATACCGATATCAGGCCTTCCTGTCGGACATTGCAGGTCAGGACATCCGCTGCCATGACGGCCAGCCTGCGTCGGCCATCAAGATGTTCCGCGCATGGCTGTCTGCTCTTCCGCAGGCCAGAATGCTGCCGGGAGGTGCCGAGATCATACGCCGATACGAGTTGTTCCAGGCGGAACTTCCTCGGATGCTGAGGGCGATCAAACTCCGTCGGGAAGAGATGACGTTCCAGGACTACGGCAACTTCGTCTCTGAATGGCTTCAGGTTCAGCGCTGAACTCTGCGGAGGATGCGGCCAGGACATTCGCTGCGTCGAGGCAGACTGATGGTTGTTCGAGCTGCGCAGGGACGGGCAGGGGTCAGTTCGCTTGTTCTCCGGAGTTCGCGTTGCGTGTTGATCGATATGCTACGCGCGTGGATCGCGGCCCAAGAGCCTGGTTGAGCGGTACCTCGCGGGCTTGGCGGTTACGACCGGGCTGCGGTGATCGCTAGGCCATTTGCCGCAACTGCGGGAGTGACCGAAGGTCATGAGCGTTCCGAACCCTCTCGACTCCGGTGGGCTATGGAGTAGTGGCGGCAGCGAGGATGCAGGCATGGTGGCCCGGCTGCCGGGCAGGTGTTCCACCGCTATGGCTCCTGGGATCCCGTCCGACCATGCCGCCCAACTCGCCGATCGGGGCGCCCCCAGCTGTTGCACTGGTATGGCGTCATGCGCCCTGGGGCGCTTGCCGACGGCGCCTTTGCCAGCGTTCGGAGTGTGATGCTCGCGATCCGAGGAGAACGCGCTACAGAAAGGGCGCGCTAATGTGCCCTCGGCGTGCTCTGTTCAACTGAGCGCGCCCCTCGTTGCTTGACGGGCTTGGCCTGGTAAGCGCGGCCACCTCCGTGGCCAGGCGCGGCGTTCCAGGAGCGACGTCGCGCTCGCAGCCACTCTCGCGGGGTCACTCGGTGAGGCGGTACGGACCGCGTCAGCGTTCGCGGCTGACGCCGTCTCCGACGCAACCAAGGCGATCTACGAGCGCGACTGGCGGCACTTTGCCTGGTGCCTCGAGCAAGCCATCGACACGGGGCAGTTGCCGATCCGCCCCGTCGTGATCGCTGCCTATCTCAACAGTCAGGCGGTCACGCTCGGACGCAGCGCCCTGAATGTCCGCGTTGCCACGATTGCCTACGAGCACCGCAGCCGCGGCTACATCTGGACCGCGCGCCGTCCCGCCATCCGCGACACGCTCGCGGGCATCCGCCGCAGCCGGAAGGAGAAGGTTCGACCCGGCCGCCGCCCTCTGCTCGGATGAGGTCAAGCAGCTCCCTCTCCATCCGCAAATTATGTGTGGGGGGACAAGGGGGGGGGGGCGCTATACGGCGTTACGTATTCACGTAACTAGAGCCGCGGATCAGATCACCCCATTTAGCGGATGCCCTTCGAACGGATCTCCCAGCTCGAGGTAGGTATCGAGTACGGCGTAACTTCGGTGCCGCCCGAGCTGCTTGAGCCGGGTCGGGTGCACACCGCGCTCCATCCCGGTGGTCAGCGCGCCGCGCTTCAGGCTGTGGCCCGAGACCAGTTCCGGATCGAAGCCCGCTACGGCAGCGCGCAGCTTGAGGATGCGTGCGATCGACCCCGGATCCAGCGCCTCGACGCCCACGACGAGACCCGGACGCACCCCGGCCCCACCCTTGCGCCGGGTCGGCGGCAGATACAGCCTGCGAAACAACGCTCCTTCGCTGATTCCGGCGGCGTCCTGCCAGCGGCGCAGCGCCCGCACCGGGCACAGGCTGGTGGTGCCGTAGGGCAGCGCCACGGTGACCGCCTTGCCGGCGCGCTCGCCCTTGGAGCGCGGCAGGGTCAGGCTGATGCCGCGCTCACGGGCCACGCAGTGCTCGACCCGGATCGCCGCCAGCTCCGACCGCCGCAGCGCCCCGGCAAAGCCCACCAGGATCAGCGCCCGGTCGCGCAGCCCGGCCAGGTCGTCCGGGATCAGCGCCAGGATCTCGCGCAGGATGGACGCGGTGGCGGCGAGCTTCTGCACCGGCAGCTGGCCATGGTCTGCCGCCTCACGATGAATGCCGGCGAGCGTCTCGGTCACCTGCGCCTCCGCCGTCGGCACCGGCAGGCCGGCCACGTAGTGCAGGTAGCGGATCGCCGCCCGGCGCAGGTCGATGGTGTTGACGCTGAGCCCGCGCCCGCGCTCGGCCGCCAGGAAGGCCACCACGTCGGCAGCGCGCCCCGGCAGGCAGGGCAGGGTGTGCCGGTCGCACCAGTCGCACCAGGCCCGCACCCCGGCCCGGTAGGCGCGGCGTG
>CAXTVS010000098.1:1412-8595 GCA_964247735.1 uncultured Acetobacteraceae bacterium | reverse complement strand
TGCCCAGCGTCTGGTGCGCGTTGCGGCCCTCGAAGCAGTACGCGACCAGGAAGAACCGGCCGTGGCGGGGAAAGATCTCCACCAGCAGGTCGTCCGGGCCGGGCAGCAGGGAGCGGTCCTGCTGCAGGGCGAGCCATTCGCGCACCGGCTCGGGGTAGAGGTGCCAGGCGTCGGGGTCGTGCAGCATCCGGCGCACGCGGGCGGCGAGGCCGGAGGACAGCGGGTACTTGGAGCCGGCATAGGTCGGCACGGTGGGATCGCCGGTGCCGCCCTCGGCCACCTCCACGGTGGTCTCGCGCAGGCGCAGGAACTTCAGCTTGCGGCCGGCGAACAGGAAGGCGTCGCCGGGGCGAAGGGCGTTGGCGAAGCCTTCCTCGATCTCGCCCAGGGTGAAGCCGCCCCCTCTGCCTGATCCGGGACCGCCGAGGCGGACCTTGAGCACGGGAGCCTCGACGATGGTGCCGGCGTTCATGCGGGCCTGCCGGGCCACGCGCTCGCCGCGGATCTGGATGGCGCCTTCCGAGTCGCGGAACAGCTTGCGGTAGCGCTCGTAGGCGAGAAGGGCATAGCCGCCGTCCTCGACGAAGCCGAGCACGTCGTCGAAGTCGGTTCGGGTCAGGGCGGCGTAGGGGGCGGCGGTGCGGACCTCGTCGAACAGCGCGTCGGCGGTGAAGGGGGCGGAGGCGGCCATCAGCAGCACGTGCTGGGCCAGCACGTCGAGGCCGCCGGGATGCGGCGGGTCGCCGTCCAGCTCCATGGCGCGGACGCCGCCGATCGCGGCCTGGCATTCCAGCACCTCGAACCGGTTGGCAGGCACCAGGATGGCATTGGAGGCCTCGTCCATGCGGTGGTTGGCGCGGCCGACGCGCTGCAGCAGGCGGGACACGCCCTTGGGCGCGCCGACCTGGATCACCTGGTCGACGCCGCCCCAGTCGATGCCGAGGTCGAGCGAGGAGGTGGCGATCACCGCGCGCAGCCCGTCGGGAGCGTCCGGGCCGCGCGCCATGGCGGCCTCGACGCGTCGGCGCTGGCCGATGTCGAGGCTGCCGTGGTGCAGGGCGATCGGGAGGGTGTCGTCGTTGATGCGCCACAGGGCGGCGAACAGCAGCTCGGACTGGGCGCGCGTGTTGACGAACACGATGGTCATGCCGGCAGCGGCGATCCTGTCCAGGATCACCGAGGCGCCGGCCAGGCCCATGCGGCCGGACCACGGCACGTGGGCGTCGGGCAGCAGCATGGACAGGGCGGGCGGGGCGCCGGGCGGGGCCTCGATCAGGCGCGCCGGGTGCTGCGGGGTGCCGACATAGGCGCGGAGCGCGTCGGGATGGGCGACGGTGGCGGACAGGCCGATGCGCCGGGCGTCCGGGGCGAGGCGGAGGAGGCGGGCCAGGCACAGGGCGAGCTGGTCGCCGCGCTTGGTGCCGGCGAGCGCGTGCGCCTCGTCGATGACGATGCGGCGCAGGGATCCGAAGGTGTCGGGGGCGTCGTGCCGGGACAGCAGCAGCACCAGGCTTTCGGGGGTGGTGAGCAGGATGTCGGGCGGATGGGCGCGCTGCCGGGCGCGGCGGTCGGCGGGGGTGTCGCCGGTGCGGGTCTCGACGCGCAGGCGCAGGCGCATCTCCTCGACCGGGGCCGTGAGGTTGCGGGCGATGTCGGTGGCGAGCGCCTTGAGCGGGCTGACGTAGAGGGTGTGCAGGCGGTCGCGCTCGCCGGTCCTGTCGAGCTCGATCAGGCTGGGGAGGAAGCCGGCCAGGGTCTTGCCGCCGCCGGTGGGGGCGACCAGCAGCACGTCGTCGCCGGCTCCGGTCGCGTCCAGCACGGCGAGCTGGTGCGGGCGCGGGGTCCAGCCGCGGGCGGCGAACCAGTCGGCGAAGCGGACGGGGAGCGGTGACGGCGGCGGGACGGGGTCAGGGCTGGTCCGCTGTCTCCTGGAGGGCATGACACAGCAGATAGGATGCCGGGACGTCCGGGGGAACGGTTCGGGCGAGGCGGGTTCAGGCGTAGCGGGTGGTGGACAGGCGGTGCAGCTCCAGGGTGTTCAGCACGTCGGCGCTGCTCAGGCCGCCGGCGACCAGGGTGTTGTCGGCGGTGCGCTTCACCCCGTAGGCGGTGAGCTCGTCGGCGGTCCAGGCGCGGGCGCCGGAGCGGGTGGCGGTGGGACCGCCTGCCAGGGCGGTGCCGGCATCGGCGGCGGGCTGGGCAGGGGACGCTGCAGGGGAGGAGGGTGTGGCGGCGGCCTTGCCGGCGGGATGGAACAGGCGGGCGAGCAGGTGGAGGCCGATGGCTTCCGGGTCGATCCCGGTCACCTTCTCCGCCACCGTGATGCCGACGCCGACCGGGCCGCCCAGGGCGAAGCTGGTGCCGAGCGAGGCGACGAAGCGCAGGTCGGTGTTGCCCTGGTCGCCGGTGATGGCGCGGTAGATCGGCCCGACCACGGGGATGTACTGCAGCGGGTTGAGGTCGGACAGCAGGCTGCGGAAGAAGCCGCCGGGGTGGGCCGGGCCCTGGGCGGTCGCGGAAGCGGTGGACCCGGCGGAAGGCGCGGCAGCCGCCGACGCGGCAGCGGCCGGCATGGGCGCGGAAGCCTGGATCGTCCCGTCGGTCGCCATGCATGCAGCCTCCCGTCGACCTCCAGGGTGCACGCCGGAGATGAAGGAATCGCTAACGGGGTCACAGCGGCAAGGCAGGCCGCATGGGTTTGACACGATATACGTGCGACCGTATTAAAAGCCATGGGTCGTCGGTCGTATAGGGACAGGATCGTCGCGTCTGGGATGCGGACCGTGCACCAGCGCGGGTTCGCGACCGTCGGGCTGCGGGAGATCACCGCGGCGGCGGACGTCGCGCAGGGGTCGTTCACCAACCACTTCGCATCGAAGGAAGCGTTCGGGGTGGCGGTTCTCGATCACTACTTCGACCAGATCCGCGCCGTGATCGCGCGCACGCTGTGCGACGAAGACCGCAGGCCGGTCGAGCGTCTCGGGGCGTATTTCGACGCGATCACCGAGCTCCTCGCCGCGGCCGGCTGGCGCTACGGGTGCCTGGCCGGGAACATGGCGCTGGAAGCCGCGGAGCACAGCGAGGCCATCCGGGAGCGCCTGGCCGGGATCCTCGCGGAATGGACCGAGCCGTTCGCCGCGGTCGTTCGCGACGCGCAGCGGGCCGGCGAGGTTCGCGCCGACCTCGATGCCGGGGAGGTGGGCGCCGCGCTGCTGGAAGCCTGGCACGGCGCGATGCTGCGCATGAAGGTCGAGCGCAGCGCAGCACCGCTCGATCGCTTCAGGCGGCTGACGCTTCCGGCGCTGCTTCCGGGCCCGGCGGCGACCGGTCCCGGGCGCGAGGCCGTGCAGGGCGACAGGATGCCGGCCGCGATCGTCAAACAGAAGGATCCAGGATGATGTCCGACGCGCGCGTGCAGACGTATGATCTCTACCTTGCCGCCTGGTCCGCGGTTCCCGATGTCGAGCGGGCGCGGATGCTGCGCGACAGCCTCGCCGGGCAGGTGGTCTTCACCAACCCGCAGCAGACGCGCCGTGGGCTGGCCGACGTCGCCAGGCATCTGAAGGATTTCCAGGCGCGCAGCCCGGGCGACTCCTTCCGGCTGAACAACATGGTCGGCTGGGGACCGCACGCGCTGGCGGAATGGCAGTGGGTCGACGCCAAGGGCGATCCCGGCGTGTCCGGCTACGACGTGCTCGCCTTCGACGAACACGGGCTGATCTCGAGCATCCTGCTGTTCGGCAACGTGGAGGCGCAGAAGCTCGCCTGGCGGCGGCGCGATCCGGTGTCGCTGGAAACGACCGGCTAGGGCTGGTGGGGATCACGAGGCGCACGGATTGCAGTGCGCGCCGTGGATGATCGCCCTGTGCTGAGGGCTGCCCGGCCGGCGGGGATGGAGCCGTATCATCGGGGAAGCGCACTGCACCCGGGCCCGAGCGGCAATGACGATCGCCACAACGCCGACCGGAGCCTCAGCGCCAGGGTCCTTCTTGCCGCCGTCATCAACTCGCGATGGCTCATCGGCGAACCTCAGGACAGGGCGGATACCATCTCGGCCAGCCTGGCCACCGTGTTCATGTTCCGTGCGGTGCCGGTCTTCTCGCCGGGGATGCGAAGCCGCGTGGTGGCCATGCCGCTCGGGTAGAAGACGAACAGCTCGCGCCGTCCCATGCGTATCCGTTCGTCTTTCGCCCCGGTCACCCCATCAAGCGGATGACACGGCAGCGGCCCGTCAAGGAACAGCGCCACGACCCGGTTGCCCGGCTCATCCTTGAAGGGGTTGTCCGCCAGCGTGTCGGCGATCTCGGATGCGGTTCGCACCAGCACGCCGACGTGCCTGCCGGCATGGGCGCGAAGTCGTTGCTCAAGGATCGACCTGATCGCATCGGCGGCATCGTCGCTGCGAAAGATGACGTTGCCGCTCGCGATGTGGGTGCGGACCTGAACAAGTCCTGCCGCTTCGCATATCCCGGTCAACGTCGTCATCGGCAGCTTCCCGGTGCCACCCACGTTCACCGCCCGAAGCAAGGCAACGTAGCCCGTCATCATGTCCCGCACGAGGCTGTCGTTGAGCAGGCGTTATCGCAGCCGGTGCGTGTCTGCTTCAAGTCCTTCCAGGCTCAGCACCGATCGTCTGCCGACCATGCCTCAGCCGCGACCCGCCCGGCGCGATCGTGGCAGCAGATCGCCGAGGCGACCTGCCGGGTGTCGCTCGATCATGGGCGTCAGGTGTCGCGCCGCCAGGCGGTTGACCCGACCTTCCCGATCGCGATGATCGGGTGCCGGTCGAGGCCGAGCCCCTCCTTCTGACGGGGGTGGGCCCGGCCGATCGTCGTCGCGTCCGGCGGCGGGGCATCAGCCGGGCTCACGGTCCAGCGCATCCCGATCCGGCATGAAGTCGGGAGCCCGGAGCGCAGCCTTCGCGGGCGAACGCCTTGATCCGCTTCACGCCCGAATCATCAGCGCGGCCTCGTTCACGTATCGCGGGGGGGGGGAGGACCGGACGCGCGCGTCGTGCTCGATCCGCTCGGCGGGGCACATGGGTTCATCCGTCGTCAGGTCAGGAGCGTGGCCGCGCCGTCCACCGCTTCCGCCGTCTCGCCGTCGTGACGACGCCGCGCAGGTCGTTACCTCATCGGTCGCTGCGTCGGCGACGGTTTCCCGGGCGGGTGGGCAGGATGGCCGTTGCGCGACAGCCGGTGTCCCGCCGTTCCCGGCCGGGATCAGCATCACGAGGCCGACCGGCAGCGCCGGCCGGATCGTCCCGTCTTGCCTCCGTGTTCCGGACCATCGTCGACGCCGGAGGATCGCCCGCGCTGCCCGGCAGGCGACGCCTGGTATCCGACCTTCGTCCGCCTGCGCAGCCGGGGCCCGGAGGAACAAGGTAGCCGGCTCGGCGGACGCGATTCAGGCGGCCTGGAGCGCTGCCGCCTGCTGCAGCGCCGCGTCGAGGGCCTTCCGGCGCTGCTCGGCGCCGGTGGCGACGCCTTCGGCGAGGATCACCTCCGGGTCGGGCAGGCCGATGAGGCCGAACGCGGCGCGGAGGTAGCTTTCCTGGTGCTCGTATGGGGCGGCCGGGGCGCCCGGGCCGTAGAAGCCGCCGCGGGACAGCGCCAGGATCACCCGCTTGCCGCCGGCGAGCCCTTCCGGACCGTGATCGGTGTAGTGGAACGTCTTGCCGGCCACCAGGACGCGGTCGATCCAGCTCTTGAGCTGGCTCGGCACCGTGAAGTTGTACATCGGCACGCCGAGCACGACGATGTCGGCCTGGAGGAACTCGGCCAGCGCCGCGCCGCCGAGCGACAGGTCCTCCTGCATCGCCTGGTCGTGCTGCACGTCGGCGCTCTGTCCCGCGAGGTAGGCGCCGGACAGGTGCGAGATCGGCGCGGCGGCAAGGTCGCGATGCTGCACCTCCAGGCCGTCATGCAGCGCGCGCAGGCGCTCCACGACCGCGGCCGAGATGGCGCGGCTGACCGAGTTGTCGCCGAGGATGCTGGAGTCGACGTGAAGGAGCTTCATGGGCGGCGGGTCCTGTCGGTTGCTAGGTGGTGATGCGGCTGCAGGCGGCTTCCGCGTCCGAAGCGCGCCAGGCCGCAGCAGCCGGGAAGCCAAACCTTGGCACATCCGGCCACTTCGCGCGAAGCCGCGATGGACGGAGCGAGGCAAAAACAACGGGTTGGGGGCTGGTACGGTCCCTGCAACCGGAGCGGCACACCTGTGGAGAGTGTCCATGCCCGTGTTCCGGCTGCTGCCCGTCATCCTGCTCGGCGTGTCCGTGCCCCTGGCCCAGGCCTGTGCTGCGGAGCGCTCCGTGGAGGTGGACGGATCGAGCCTGGCGATCGACGACCCGTGCGCGCGGCAGGTGACGATCACGACGGATCCGGCGCTGCGCGGGCGGATCGCGGTGGCGGCGACGGCGGATCATCCGGAGGAGATCGACCGGCTGTCGTTCGACACGCAGGGGGCGGCGCGGGTGCGGCCGCTGCACGACCGCGCGTCCTGCTGGACGCCGACGCCGGACGGGCCGTTCACGCCGACGCTGCGGCTCCTGCTGCGCGTGCCGGAACGGTTCGGGGTCTCGATCGACGAGCCGGGCTTCGGCCAGTACGAGGTCGGCGCGATCGGGCCGCTGACCCTGGACCTGTCCGGCGCCGGCACGGTTCGGGTGGCGGGGGTGGCCGGGCGTGCGTCGATCGCCCTGTCCGGGGCGGCGGAGGTGACGATCGCGCAGGCGGAGATCGGCGGGCTGGACGCGGAGCTGAGCGGGGCCGGCAGCGTGACGGTGTCGCAGGGCCGCATCGGCCGGGTCCATGTGCAGGTGAGCGGCGCCGGCACGGTGCAGGTGGGTGCGGCCGTCGGCGACGCGTCGGTGCAGCTGTCCGGGTTCGGCTCGGTGCGGTTCGCGACGCTGACCGGGCGGCTGACCCGGGAGGTCAGCGGGGCCGGCACCGTGTCCGTGGGCGGGGTCGCGGTCGGAGGCGACGCGTCGGACTGAGCGTCCGGCACGCCCAGCCCCGGGCCGGCTCAGCCTTGCATGGGCACGGCGTACCGTCAGATTTGAACGACGTTCAAGCTCAGCCTTGCGCGAGCACGGCAGCGAAGCGGTCCACCGCCCAGTCCACCGTGCCCGCGTCGATCACCAGCGGCGGGGCGATGCGGATGGTGTGGGTGTGGGTCTCCTTGC
>CAXTVS010000098.1:0-1312 GCA_964247735.1 uncultured Acetobacteraceae bacterium | reverse complement strand
GCGTCGATCACCAGCGGCGGGGCGATGCGGATGGTGTGGGTGTGGGTCTCCTTGCACAGCAGGCCGGCCTCGCGCAGCCGCTCGCAGACCGGGCGGGCGCCGCCATAAGCGGGATCGAGCTCGACCGCGATCATGAGGCCGCGGCCGCGCACCTCGCGGACCACGTTGCTGCTGATCCCGGCCAGGCCGTCGCGCAGGCGCAGGCCCTGGACCGCGGAGTTCTCGATCATGCCCTCCTCGACCAGCACCTTCAGCGCCATGCGCGACACCGCGCAGGCGAGCGGGTTGCCGCCGAAGGTGGAGCCGTGCTCGCCGGGGCGGAGCACGCCCATCGCCGCCTCGTGGCTCAGCACCGCGGAGACCGGGTAGAAGCCGCCGGACAGGGCCTTGCCGATCAGGGTCAGGTCGGCCTCGATCTCCTCGTGCTCCTCGGCCAGCAGGCGGCCGGTGCGGCCGAGGCCGGTCTGGATCTCGTCGAGGATCAGCAGCACGTCGTGCGCGGTGCAGAGCGCGCGGGCGCTGCGGAGGTAGCCGTCGGGCGGGATCACGACGCCGGCCTCGCCCTGGATCGGCTCGACCAGGAAGGCGGCGGTGTCGGGGGTGATGGCGGCGGCGAGGGCGTCCGCGTCGCCGTAGGGGATGACCCGGAAGCCGGGGGTGAACGGGCCGAAGCCGTCGCGGGACGCGTCGTCGGTGCTGAAGCTGACCACCGACAGGGTGCGGCCGTGGAAGTTGTTGTCGCAGACGATGATCTCGGCCCGGTCGGGGGGGACGCCCTTGACCTGGTAGGCCCATTTGCGGGCGACCTTCAGCGCGCTCTCCACCGCCTCGGCGCCGGAGTTCATCGGCAGCACGCGGGTGGAGCGGGTGAGGGTGCACAGCTCCTCGTAGAACAGGCCGAGCTGGTCGTTGTGGAAGGCGCGCGAGGTCAGGGTGAGGCGGGAGGCCTGCTCGGTGAGGGCGGCGAGGATGCGCGGGTGGCAGTGGCCCTGGTTCACCGCGGAATAGGCGGACAGGCAGTCGAGGTAGCGGCGGCCGTCCAGGTCCCACACCCAGACGCCCTCGCCGCGGGTGAGCATCACGTCCAGCGGCTTGTAGTTGCTGGCGCCGTAGCGGGATTCGCGGGTCAGGAGCTCCGCGGTGGTGGTCGGCATGGATGCCTCCGAGGACCCGGATCGGCCGGTCAGCAGGCCTCGGCCACGGCGCGGATGCGGGCGACGGAGCCGTCGTTGGAAGGGACCACGGACAGCACCAGGTCGTCCAGGAAATGCTGGTTGCAGGCGCGCGGGCCGGCGCCGTTGGTGACGATGCG
>CAXTVS010000097.1:0-8897 GCA_964247735.1 uncultured Acetobacteraceae bacterium | reverse complement strand
TGATGAACGAGGAGCGGCTCGGCGTCGGCATGCAGGGGCTGGGCGTGGCGACGGCCGCGTACCAGTCCGCGGTCGCCTATGCGCGGGAGCGGCTGCAGGGGCGCTCGTCCTCGGGCGCGAAGCGTCCCGACCTCGCCGCCGACCCGATCATCGTCCATCCCGACGTGCGCAACATGCTGATGAGGATGCGCGTCAGCGTCGAGGGCTGTCGCGCCGTCGGCATCTGGGTGGCGCAGGCGGTCGACCTGTCCAAGCATGCGACGACGCAGGCGGAACGGCTCGCGGCGGAAGACTTCGTCGCCCTGATGACCCCGGTGGTGAAGGCGCTGTTCACCGATCTGGGCTTCGAGGCCGCGAGCCTGGGCGTGCAGGTGTACGGCGGCCACGGCTACATCCGCGAGCACGGGGTCGAGCAATACGTGCGCGACGCGCGCATCGCCATGCTCTACGAGGGCACCAACGGCATCCAGGCGCTCGACCTGCTGGGCCGCAAGATGCCGGCGCATCGCGGGCGCAGCCTGCGCGGCCTGTTCCACCCGATCGCCGCCCTCATCGAGCGGCACCGGGAGGCTCCGCGGCCGGGCGACCCGGCGATCGGCCGGATGGTCGAAGGGCTGGAGCGGGCGTTCGGCGCGCTGCAGCAGGCCACCGCGCAGGTCGCCCGGTCGGCCGCCGCCGATCCGGAGGAGGCGGGTGCCGCGGCCACCGACTACCTGCGCCTGATGGGCCTGGTGTCGATCGGCTACATGTTCGTGCGCTCGGCCGACATCGCGGTCGGGCGGATCGCCGCGGGCGAGGACGATGACGGCTTCTACCGCGCCAAGCTGGCCAGCGCGCAGTTCTTCGTCGACCGGGTGCTGCCGCAGGCCGAGGGCCTGTTCCGGGCGATCGGCTCGGGCAAGGCCTCCACCATGGCGCTGGAGGACGCGGCGTTCTGAAGATGGTCGGGGCCTCGCCGAGGGGCCACCGCCGTATCGTGTGGCGTGCCGCGCCCGGGACGGCGGGCTGCCTCAGGCGGCGGCCTTCACCCGTTTCCGCCAGCGGTGCAGGATCGTCTCGGTGTAGCCGTTGGGCTGTGCACTTCCCTTGAAGATCAGGTCGGCGGCGGCCCGGAAGGCCGGCCCGTCGAAGCCCGGCGCCATCGGCCGGTAGTGCGGCTCGTCGTGGTTCTGCCGGTCCACGATCCGCGCCATGCGGCGCAGGCTGTCCTCGACCTGGTCCTCGGTGACCAGCCGGTGCAGCAGCCAGTTGCTGACGTGCTGGCTGGAGATGCGCAAGGTGGCGCGGTCCTCCATCAGCCCGACGCCGTCCACGTCCGGAACCTTGGAGCAGCCGACCCCCTGGTCCACCCAGCGCACCACGTAGCCGAGGATGGACTGCACGTTGGCGTCGAGCTCCCGGACCACGTCGCTGCCAGACAGGTTGCGGCCGTGCGACAGCGGCGGGGTCAGCAGCGCGTCGAGCCCCTGCGGCACCGTGCCCGCCAGCTCGTCCTGCCGCGCCGACACCGCGACCAGGTGGTAGTGCAGCGCGTGCAGTGTGGCGGCGGTCGGCGACGGCACCCAGGCGGTGCTGGCGCCGGCCTGCGGATGCGCGATCTTCTGCCGCACCATGTCGGCCATGCGGTCGGGTGCCGCCCACATGCCCTTGCCGATCTGCGCCCGGCCGCGCAGCCCGGTGGCGAGCCCGATCGCGACGTTGCGCTGCTCGTAGGCGCCGATCCAGGCGCTGTTCCTGATCTCGGCCTTGGCGGCCACCGGGCCTGCCCGCATCACCGTGTGGATCTCGTCGCCGGTGCGGTCGAGGAAGCCCGTGTTGATGAAGAACACGCGGTGCCTTGCGGCGTGGATGCAGGCGGCGAGGTTGGCGCTGGTTCGCCGCTCCTCGTCCATGATGCCCATCTTGAGGGTGTTGCGGTCCAGCCCGAGCAGGTCCTCGACGCGGGCGAACAGCGCGTCGGACAGCGCCACCTCCGCCGGGCCGTGCATCTTCGGCTTCACCATGTAGACCGACCCGGTGCGGCTGTTGCGGGGCGACGCCCTGCGGAGGTCGTGCAGCGCGACCAGGCCGGTTACGGCCGCGTCGAGGAAGCCTTCCGGCAAGTCCTGTCCGGCTTCGTCGCGCACCGCGTCGGTGGCCATGTGGTGGCCGACATGCCGCACCAGCATTAAGCTGCGGCCCCGCAGCACCAGCGGCCGGTCGTCCGGACCGATGAAGTGCCGGTCCTCGGCCAGTCTGCGCTCGACCGTCCGGCCGTTCTTGTCGAACCGCGTTGACAGCGTGCCGCGCATCAAACCCAGCCAGTTGCCGTAGAGCTGCACCTTGTCGGCCGCATCCACGGCGGCGACGCTGTCCTCGCAGTCCATGATGGTGCTGAGCGCCGACTCGAGCTCCACGTCAGCGATGCCAGCCGGGTCGGTGCGCCCGATTGGATGGTCGTGGTCGAACCGCAGCACGACGTGCAGCCCGTTGTTGCGCAGCACGACCACGTCCGGCCTGCGTGGATCGCCGGCGTGGCCCGCGAAACGGCGCTCCTCGCGCAGGCCGGTCCGGGTGCCGCAGGCCAGCTCCACCGCCAGCCTTCCCGCCTGCACGGCATAGGCGACGGCGTCATGGTGCGAGCCGGTGTCCAGCGGCGCGATATCGTCGAGCACTGCCCGCACCCGGCGCACCACCTCCGCACCGCGTATGGGGTTGAAGCCTGCGCCGCGAGCGAGCGGACCGTCCTCCGGAACCGCGTCGGTGCCGTAGAAGGCGTCGTACAGGCTGCCCCAGCGCGCGTTGGCGGCGTTGAGCGCGTAGCGGGCGTTGCTGACCGGCACCACCAGCTGCGGCCCCGCCAGGCGCGCGATTTCGTCGTCCACCCCCGCGGTCTCGATCGTGAAGGGTTCCGGCTCCCCAACGAGGTAGCCGATCTCGCGCAGGAAGCCGACCTGCGCCTCGGCCTCACGGGCCAGGTCCGGTCGGCCCGAGAGCCATTCATCGATCGCCGCCTGCATCCGGTCGCGCTCGTCCAGCAGGTGGTGCAGCGACGGCGACAGCTCACGCACGATGCCGGCGAAGCCGGTCCAGAAGCGGTCCGCGTCCAGGCCGGTTCCGGGCAGCGCCTCGGCCTCGATGAAGTCGTGCAGAGGCTCCGCGATCGACAGGCCACCACGCGACACGTAACGCATCCGGATCGTCCCCTTCGTCAAGTCGCGCACCGGAGGTGGCCGCGTCAAGCGTCCGCCGGAGCGTGCAGGCCGATCGCCTGCGCGATCCCGTCGCCGTCGTGGAACTGCTCGGTTTCGGTCGAGCCGGCCATGGCAGTGGTGGAGGACGCGCCGCCGCCGGCGGTCACGGCGACCGCGTCGAACCAGCCGGTGCCGACCTCGCGCTGGTGCCGGGTCGCGGTGTAGCCGTCGGTCTCCATCGCGAATTCGTCCTGCTGCAGCTCCGAATAGGCCGCCATGCCGCGTTCCGCATAGCCGCGCGCCAGCTTGAACATCGAGTAGTTCAACGAGTGGAACCCTGCCAGCGTCACGAACTGGAACTTGTAGCCCATGGCACCGATCGCGCGCTGGTAGTCGGCGATCTGCGCTTCCGACAGCTTCTTGCGCCAGTTGAAGGAGGGCGAGCAGTTGTACGCCAGCATCTTGCCCGGGAACTGCGCGTGGATCGCGTCGGCGAACTGCTCCGCCTCGGCGAGGTTTGGCTCGGAGGTTTCCCACCACAGCAGGTCGGCATAGGGCGCGTAGGCGAGGGAGCGCGCGATGGCGTATTCGACGCCCAGGCCCTCGCGGATGCGGAAGAACCCTTCGGGGGTGCGCTCGCCGGTCAGGAACGGGCGGTCCCGCTCGTCGACGTCCGTGGTCAGCAGCTGCGCGGCATGGCTGTCGGTGCGGCACAGCAGAATGGTCGATACGCCCTCGACGTCGGCGGCCAGCCGGGCGGCGTTCAGGGTGCGGATGTGCTGGCTGATCGGCACCAGCACCTTGCCGCCGAGATGGCCGCACTTCTTCTCCGACGCCAGCTGGTCCTCGAAGTGCACGCCAGCGGCGCCTGCCTCGATCATCGACCGCATCAGCTCGAACGCGTTCAGCGCGCCGCCGAAGCCGGCCTCGGCATCCGCGACGATGGGCGCCATCCAGTTCTGCCCGACGTCGCCCTCAAGCCGGCCGATCTGGTCGGCGCGGCGCAGGGCGTTGTTGATGCGTCGCACCACCATCGGCACCGAGTTGATGGGGTAGAGCGACTGGTCGGGATACATCTCGCCGGCGAGGTTGGCGTCGGCGGCGACCTGCCAGCCGGACAGGTAGATCGCCTTGAGGCCGGCCTTGACCTGCTGCATCGCCTGGTTGCCGGTCAGCGCGCCGAGCGTGTGCACGTAGGGCTCGGTCCTGAGCAGGTGCCACAGGCGCCGCGCGCCCATCTCCGCCAGGGTATGCCGGATGCGGAAGGATCCCGACAGGCGCGCAACCTCCTCGGGCGTGTAGTCGCGGCAGATGCCAGCAAATCGCTCGGGATCATCGTGGGCCATGAAGCTGGCGTCGGACTGCATGGTCTTGGACGACATGGACGTCATCGGGATCTCCGGCATGGATCGGGAGCGGAGTGTGCGATCCCGCGGTATCCGGCGATACCCTTGATGCCGCCGCGCCGAGGCAAGCATGTAAATCAGTGCCCAGCTCTTTCGACAGTTCTGTAAAGCTTGTAAAACTCCCGAATGTCACGCCCGATGATCGGCCAGACCATTCGCAGGCTACGCACAGAGCGTGCGCTAACCCAGCAGGCGCTCGCCGTCAAGCTCGGCATCTCGGCCAGCTACCTGAACCTTCTGGAGCACGACCAGCGGGGCCTCACCGCCTCGCTCCTGATCAAGCTCACCCGCGTGCTCGACGTGCCGATCGAGGCGATGTCGGGCGGTTCGGAACGGGAGCTGGAAGCGCTCCTCCGCGAAGCACTGTCCGACCCCGCACTGGGAACGTCCGTGGTGCCGTCGGAGGATCTGGCATTGCTGGCGTCCCGACCGGCTGCGGCGCGTGCGGTCGCCGCGCTGTACCGGTCGTTACGGATGGCGCGGGAAGACGCGGCCGGGATCGCGCTGCCGTCCGGGCGCCGCATCCGCCTGCCGACCGACGAGGCGCGCCAGCTCTACCAGGACCACCAGAACCACTTCCCAACGCTCGAGGCGGCGGCGGAAGCGGTACATGCCGCACTCGCGCGCGACGTCCGGTCCGGTGCCGGGCTGGTGCCGTCGGAGATGAACCATGCCATCGCCGAGCGCCTGCGTCGGCATCACGGGCTGGTGGTGAAGGTCGCACCCCTCGACGGCGTCGTGCGGTTGTATGACGCATCCTCAAGGCTGCTGGTGCTGTCCGACGTGCTCCGTCGCGAAAGCCGCGGCTTCCACATGGCTTTCCAGCTGATGCTGATCGAGGCGGGCGATGCGCTCGACCGGATGCTGGCGACGATCTCGCCGAGTTCCCCGGACGCGGCAACCCTGATCCGGATCGGCCTGACGAACTATGCCGCCGCAGCGCTGCTCATGCCCTACGAGCCGTTCCTGGATGCGGCGACGGCGATCCGTTACGACGTGGACCTGCTGGCGGCACGCTTCTCGGTCTCGTTCGAGCAGGCGGCGCATCGGCTGTCGACGCTGCAGCGTCCGGGACGGCGCGGGATCCCGCTGTTCTTCATTCGGCTGGATGCGGCGTCGAACATCACCAAGAGCGTTTCGATCAACGGTTACCCGGTTGCACAGCACGGCGGATCCTGCGCGCGCTGGATCGGCAACACCGCCTTGTCGACGCCCGGCATGCTGCGCGTGCAGCTGGGTCATCTGTCGGACGGAGCCACGTTCCTGTGCATCGCACGGAGCGTCGTCGGGACGTCGCTGGCCTGGAACGACGTGCCGCCGGTGCACGTCATCGCGCTGGGCTGCGAGCTCGGCCGCGCCCATGAGGTGGTGTATTCCGACGGTCTCGACCTGCCGAACGCGGTCACCAGGATCGGCAGCTCATGCCGGCTGTGCGACTGGCCGGATTGCCGGTCGCGGGCGCATCCGCCGCTGGCCCATCGGCTGGCCTTCGATCCGCATCGCAGCTCCGTCACCCCGTTCCCTTTCGTCAGCGGATGATAGATCGCCGGACCGCGCGGCCTGCGTGCGGGAGTTCTTCCGGATGGCAGGGTCAGATCCGGCGCTGCAGCACGCAGACCAGGGTGAACAGCCGTCGCGCGGTCTCGAAGTCGATCGCGATCTTGCCGCCCAGCCGCTCGATCATGAGGGCCGCGCCTTCGTCGTGCAGTCCGCGCCGGCCCATGTCGATGGTCTGGATCACCTGCGGGCGCCCGTCCCGGATCGCCTGCTCATGGCTTTCGACCAGCAGCTGGTAGTCCTTGATCAGGCGACGGAACGGTGCCAGCGAGAGCACGAACAGGCGCAGCCTGCGGTCGTCCGCGTCGCGCACGTCGAGCAGCAGGTGGCCGCCGTCGAGGCACAGGTGGAGGACGAACGGGCCGGCCAGGCCGACCGGAACGAACGAGGCGGAGATCCGGAGGTCGGCGACCGCCTGCTCGCAGTCCTCGCGCTGATGGGCCACCCGGTCGCAGCCTTGACCGATGCCCGTCAGCACCACGTCGATCAGCCCGTCGGGTCCACGCTGCGTCATCGTCGGCCTTCCACGTTGCACCGGCCGCAGGCTGGGTCGAGCCGGTGTGTTAGCCCGGACGGTTTCACACCCCCAGCGTGCGGTCGGCGAACGGCAGGCTGACCGCGAGCAACGCTTCGGCGTCCAGGTCCGGTCGCAGCTGCTCGGGGATCGGCCGGCTCTTCAAGGTCGACCGGTCGACGAAGACGCACACCGCCTCGGCCATCCAGCATAGCCGGTCATCGGCCTCGCGGTGGCCGACCAGCTCGAAACCGAGCGACGACCGTCCGATGCGCCTGAGGGCCAGCCGGATCTCGAGAACATCGCCCGGCCGCATCGGCGAGAGAAAGGAGCACGACAGCGAGGCGAAGACCGCGCGCACGGACACTGCCGTCCAGTCCTGCGACAAGCGCTGGACGAACCAGTCCTCGACCAGCCGGACGGCAAAGTCGACGACGCGCGACGGGTAGACGATTCCTGCGACATCAGTGTCCTTGCAGGCGATCTCGTGACGTCGCGAGAACAGCGTGTCCGCCCCGATCATCCGGCGATCCGACATGGGACGATCAGCATCGGTCAACCGTGACGTCGACCATGTCCACTCAGCCAGTGCTGCCTGATCTCGATCACTGCTGCCGCCGTTTCCTCGATTGAGCGGTGGCTGACGTCGATCGTCGGCCAGCCGTTATGGTTGCACAGGCGCCGCGCCCAGCTGATCTCGTCGCGCACCTTCTGCGGATCGACATAGGGATTGTCGGCGTCCGCGACGTTGCCCATGAGGCCTCCCGGCGCCATGACCCGCATCCGGTTGCGGCGGATCTCGACCAGGGTCCGCGCGTCGATCGTCAGGCCGATCACCGGGCACTGGAGCCGCCCCAGTTCCTGGGTCAGGGGCACGTCCGGTATCAGCGGCACGTTGGCTGCCTTGACGCCGCGGTTGGCAAGGTAGAAGCAGGTCGGCGTCTTTGAGGCGCGCGATACCCCGACCAGCACCACGTCCGCCTGATGCAGTTCGGCGGCGGCCTGGCCGTCGTCATGGGCCAGCACGAAGTGCATGGCGTCGATGCGCTTGTAGTATTCCTCGTCCAGCACGTACTGGCTGCCGGGCCGGCCCTGAGCCGGCTCGTGCAGGGTGTCCTGCAGCACCGACAGGACCGGATCGAGAACGTTCACGACCTGGACCCCGAACGCCCCGCAGGCGGCCTCCAGCTGGGCCTTGAGCGTGCGGTCCATCATCGAGGACAGCACCGGGCCGGGATCGGCCTCGATGCCCTCCAGCACCCGGTGCAGGTGCAGCCGGGTGCGGATCAGGTTCCAGCGGTGATAGGCCACGTGGGCATGCTCGAACTGCGCCACCGTGGCGCGCGCGATCGAGTTCAGCGTCTCGCCCGTGGCGTCGGAGACGAGATGCAGGCTGAGCCGATGCTCGTCCACCGGACCCTCCCGTCCGCGTTCCCCGGTCCTCAGGCCGTCTGCCGAATCCGGTTGGCCAGCGCTGCCTGGGCGGCCGCCAAGCGGGCGATCGGCACCCGGAACGGCGAGCACGACACGTAGTCGAGGCCGAGGGTGTCGCAGAACTCGATCGAGGACGGATCGCCGCCATGCTCGCCGCAGATGCCGAGCTTCAGGCCGGGCCGTGCGGCGCGGCCCTTCTCGGCGGCGATCCGCACCAGCGCGCCGACGCCGTCGCGGTCGATGGTGACGAACGGGTCCTTCGGCAGCAGGCCCGTCTCGATGTAGTGCGGCAGGAAGCTGCTGGCGTCGTCGCGCGACAGGCCGAAGGTGGTCTGGGTCAGATCGTTGGTGCCGAACGAGAAGAAGTCGGCCTGCGGCGCGATCTGGTCGGCGGTCAGCGCCGCGCGCGGCAGCTCGATCATGGTGCCGACGGTGTAGTCGACCACGACGCCGGAGGACGCCGCGACCTCCCGGGCGACCGCCTCGACGTCGGCCCGCGTCACCCTGAGCTCGGCGGCACTGCCGACCAGCGGGATCATGATCTCGGGCTGCACCGCCTTGCCCTCGCGGCCCACCAGCACGGCGGCCTCGAAGATGGCGCGTGCCTGCATTCGGTAGATCTCCGGGAAGGTGATGCCCAGCCGGCAGCCGCGATGCCCGAGCATGGGGTTGCTTTCGGACAGGGCCGCGTGGCGCTGCCTCACCGCGGCGAGGCTCTCGCCCATGCCGGCCGCCAGCTCGGCCAGCTCGGCCTCGGTGTGCGGCAGGAACTCGTGCAGCGGCGGGTCGAGCAGGCGGATCGTGACCGGCAGG
>CAXTVS010000096.1:0-9092 GCA_964247735.1 uncultured Acetobacteraceae bacterium | reverse complement strand
ATGGACGAGAACTTCCGCCGGGCGGCGCTGGACTACCATCGCCTGCCGAAGCCGGGAAAGCTGGCGGTGGTGCCGACCAAGCGCATGGCGACGCAGCGCGACCTGGCGCTGGCCTATTCCCCCGGCGTCGCCGCACCGTGCGAGGAGATCAGGGCCGATACCGACAAGGCGCGCGACTACACCGCGCGCGGCAACCTGGTCGGCGTGATCACCAACGGCTCCGCGGTGCTGGGGCTGGGCAACATCGGCCCGCTGGCGTCCAAGCCGGTGATGGAGGGCAAGGGGGTCCTGTTCAAGAAGTTCGCCGACATCGACGTGTTCGACCTCGAGATCGACGCCGCCGACCCGGACCGCTTCATCGACATCGTGGCCTCGCTGGAGCCGACCTTCGGCGCCATCAACCTGGAGGACATCAAGGCCCCCGAGTGCTTCCGCATCGAGCGTGCGCTGCGCGAGCGCATGCGCATCCCGGTGTTCCACGACGACCAGCACGGCACCGCCATCGTCTGCGCCGCCGCGATCACCAACGGGCTCAAGCTGCAGGGCAAGCGCCTCGCCGACGTGCGCCTGGTGACCTCCGGCGCAGGTGCTGCGGCGCTGGCCTGCGTCGACCTGCTGGTGACCATGGGCCTGCGCCCCGAGAACGTGACGCTGACCGACGTGGGCGGCGTGGTCTATGCCGGCCGCGACGCCGACATGGGCCCGAACATGGCCCGCTACGCGCACCCCACCGACGCGCGCGCCCTGCCCGAGGTGCTGCCGGGTGCCGACGTGTTCCTGGGGCTGTCGGCGCCGCGCGTGCTGAAGCCGGACTGGCTGCGCCCGATGGCGCCGAACCCGTTCATCCTGGCACTCGCCAACCCGGAGCCGGAGATCCTGCCCGACCTGGCGCGCGCGGTGCGTCCCGACGCCATCATCGCCACCGGCCGCTCGGACTACCCGAACCAGGTCAACAACGTGCTGTGCTTCCCGTTCATCTTCCGCGGCGCGCTCGACTGCGGCGCACGCGAGATCAACGAGGCGATGAAGGTGGCGGCGGTGGAGGCGATCGCCGAGCTCGCCCGGATCGAGGCCAGCGAGGCGGTGGCGGCGGCCTATGGCGGCGACGCGCCGGTGTTCGGGCCGGAGTACATCATTCCCAAGCCGTTCGACCCGCGCCTGATCCTGGTGGTGGCGCCGGCGGTGGCCCGGGCGGCGATGGAGTCCGGCGTCGCCGAGCGGCCGATCGCCGACTTCGAGGCGTACCGGCAGGACCTCGACGACGTGGTGTACCGCTCCGGCCAGGTGATGCGGCCGGTGTTCGAGGCGGCGCGCAAGAACCCGAAGCGCATCGCCTACGCCGAAGGGGAGGACGAGCGCACGCTCCGTGCCGCGCAGGCGGTGGTGGACGACCGGATCGCCCGGCCGGTGCTGCTCGGCCGTCGCAGCGTGATCGAGGCCAAGCTGCGCGCCATGGGGCTGCGCCTGGACCTCGACCACGACGTGGAGGTGATCGATCCCGACACCTCCGAGCTGTTCGGGCCGCTGACCGCGGAGTACCAGCACCTGGTCGGCAGGCGGGGCCTGCCGATGCAGGCGGCCGAGCGGGCGCTGCGACGGCGCCCGACCATCGCCGCCTCCATGCTGCTGCGCGCCGGCATCGTCGACGCCGCCCTGGTCGGCGGGCTGAACGCGTGGTGGCAGCAGGTGCGCTACGTGCTGCCGGTGATCCCGCCCAGGAAGGCGGCCAACCGGGTCTACGCGCTCACCGCGCTGATCCAGGGCAACGGTGCCCTGTTCTTCTGCGACACCCACATGGTGGTCGATCCCACGCCGGAGCAGATCTGCGAGATGACGCTGCTCGCCGCCGACGCGGTGCGCGAGTTCGGGCTCCAGCCGCGTGCGGCGCTGCTGTCGCACTCCAACTTCGGCTCCAGCGACAGCGCGTCCGCGCGCAAGATGCGCCAGGCCCTGGCCTCGATCCGCGCCGCGGCACCCGAGCTGGAGGTGGACGGCGAGATGCAGGCCGACACCGCGCTGAGCGAGGCGCTGCGCAGCCGCACCGTGCCGGACAGCCGGCTGAGCGGGTCGGCCAACCTGCTGATCATGCCGACCCTGGACGCGGCCAACATCAGCTACTCGCTGCTCAAGGCGGCCGCCGAGGGGCTGCAGGTCGGGCCGATCCTGCTCGGCGTCAGCAGGCCGGTCCACGTGCTGACCCAGAGCGTGACCGCGCGCGGGATCGTCAACCTCAGCGCGTTCATCAGCGCACAACCGGCGAACAACGACAAGAAGTAGGGTAATTCTTGACCCCTTGTCGGATGTGATGGTTCCTTCCATGTCCCGTGCAGGGCGAGGGAGGTGTCATCGTGCTCGACATGACGGTCAGGCCGCGCGACGCGTTCGTCGCGGCGGCGCGTGGATCATCCGGCGGTGCCGCCGGACGCGCGCGCCGCCTGGTGCCGACGGGCCTGCTGCGCCGCTCCGTCTCGCCCCTGCTGCTGCTGCTGGCTTGGCAGGCGGCCTCGTCGGCCGGGCTGGTGTCGCCGCAGACGCTGGCCTCGCCGCTGCGCATCCTGTCCACGGCGGCCGCCCTGACCGCGGATGGCACGCTGCCGCGCAACCTGCTGGTGTCGCTGGTCCGCGCCGGCTCGGGGCTGGCCATCGCCATCGCGGCCGGGGTGGGGCTCGCCCTCGTGGCCGGGCTGTCGCGGCTCGGCGAGGAGGCGATCGACGCGCCGATGCAGATGCTGCGCACCCTGCCGGCGCTGGCCCTGGTGCCGCTGTTCATCCTGTGGTTCGGCATCGGCGAGCTGCCCAAGGTGGCGCTGGTGGCGCTCGGCTCGATGATCCCGATCTACCTCAACCTCTACAAGGGCATCCGCTCGATCGACCCGAAGCTGCTGGAGATGGGCCGCACCCTGGGCCTGTCGCGCGGCCAGACCATCCGGCAGATCGTGCTGCCGGGCGCGCTGCCGGACCTGCTGACCGGCCTGCGGTTCTCGGTGGGCATCTCCTGGCTGATGCTGGTGGTGGCCGAGCAGGTGAACGCCAACTCCGGCATCGGCCACATGATGACCGACGCCGAGGACTTCCTGCGCACCGACATCATCCTGGTCGGGCTGCTGGTCTACGCCCTGCTGGGCCTGCTCAGCGACGGGGTCGTGCGCGTGCTGGAGCGGACGCTGCTGGCCTGGCGGCCGTCCTACGGAGGTCGGGCGTGAGCTATGAGCGGCCGGGGGAGCCGGCGATCCGCATCGAGGGGCTGACCCGTCGGTTCGGCGACAACGCCGTGCTGGACCGCCTCGACCTGCAGATCCGGCCGGGCGAGTTCCTGGCCCTGCTCGGCCGGAGCGGATCGGGCAAGACCACGTTGCTGCGCACCCTGGCCGGGCTCGATCCGGTCGAGGAGGGACAGGTGCTGGTCCCGCCCCACGTCGCGGTGGTGTTCCAGGAGGCCCGCCTGCTGCCGTGGCGCCGGGTGTGGGAGAACGTGACGCTGGGCCTGCCGGGACGCGACGCGCGCGACCGGGCGGTGGCGGCGCTGGAGGAGGTCGGGCTCGGGCACCGGCTGGACGCCTGGCCGCTGACCCTGTCCGGCGGCGAGGCGCAGCGGGTCGGCATCGCCCGCGCCCTGGTGCGCGAGCCCGAGTTCCTGATGCTGGACGAGCCGTTCGCCAGCCTGGACGCGCTCACCCGGCTGCGCATGCAGGCGATGGTCGGCAGGCTCTGGCAGAAGCGGCGCTGCGCGGTGCTGCTGGTGACGCACGATGTCGACGAGGCGCTGCTCCTCGGCGACCGCGCCGTGGTGCTGGACCGGGGCCGGATCCGCACCGAGCTGCCGGTGGCGCTGGACCGGCCGCGCCGGCACGACGATCCGGGCTTCGGCCCGGCGCGACGGGCGCTGCTCGCGGCCCTGGACGTGCACGAGGTGGTCTGACCGCTCCACGCTCCGTCAGCGGAACAGCCGCGCGTCCCAGCGCACCGGCTCGTGCAGCGACGCCGTGACCCGGCCGAACTCGGGGTGGTCGGGGTTGAGCAGGACGTTCCGCTCGGTGCGCGCCACCACCGACGGCACGATCAGCAGCAGCGACCGCCTTTCCTGCTGCCACGCCTCACCGTGCGTCCGCGACGCGCTGCAGGAGATGTCGTCCCAGCCCGGCAGGCTGTCATGGGTGACGACCTCGTAGGACACGCCGTTCGGGATCGTGACGGTGATGAAATGTTGGCCGGGCGGCATCTGGCCGCTGCCGCGGACCAGCTTCTCCAGCATCGCGGTCGAGTAGTGCTCGGCTGTGTAGAGCATCGGGCTGCTCGCGGTGTTCCAGCGGCCCGGCGCCAGCTTGGACCCGGTGGCGTCGAAGATGGGGTAGGCGCCGTCCGGGTCGCCGATCCGGGTGCAGGTGAGGACGCGGTCAAGCGTTTGCGCCCTCACGCGGCCGTGCCGTGCTCCAAGCCTCCGAGGATCGCTTCCACCAGCGGGCGGCCGAGCTCGGTCGCCATCACCACGTCGACCGGGCGACGTCCCTCGAGCATGGCGTGCGGCCTGAACAGGAACTCGCGTGCCGCCTCGTCGGACTTCCACACCCTGACGGCGAGCGTCCACACCGAGGCAAGGCGCGTCACCTTGTCGCCCTCCTCGGGCGACAGCCTGCTGTCCGCGCGCCGCCGGTTCAGCGTCGCCTTCGGCACCATCCGGAACAGGAACCCGTTGGTGTCGGACGGCGCGATCGACCGGGCGACCCGTTCGATCGCCGTCACGGGAAGTCCCTGCTCGACCGCGGCCGCCAACGCGACGGCGGACATCGCCGGGTCGAAGCCCATCAGGGCCATCGGCGAGATCAGGGTCATGGGCTACCCTCCGGATCAGATGGTACTCGATATAGTATCATCTGGATCGGGAAGCAAGGGAACCGGGTGACGGGCGTGGCCTTCGAGCTCCGCCTGTTAGCCGCGCCCGTGCGTGGGCGCGCCGACATTGGCGATCATCTCGCCGAACGGGCCGGCATTGCGGGCCGGGCCGTAGTTGTTGCCGGTGGTGGCCTTCAGCGGCAACAGGGGGAACACCAGCTCGGCGAAGCGGTAGCATTCCTCCAGGTGCGGGTAGCCGGACAGGATGAAGCGATCGATGCCGAGCGCCATGTACTCCTTCATCCGTGTCGCCACCTCCTCCGGGTTGCCGACCAGCGCGGTGCCGGCGCCGCCGCGCACCAGGCCGACGCCTGCCCACAGGTTGGGCGAAACCTCCAGCCCGTCGCGGCCGCCGCGGTGCAGGCTGGCCATGCGCTGCTGGCCCACGCTGTCGAACCGCGAGAACGCGGCCTGCGCCTTGGCGATGTCCTCGTCGCTGACGTGCCGGATCAGCGCGTCGGCGGCGGCCCATGCCGCGTCGGAGGTTTCCCGCACGATCACGTGCAGCCGGATGCCGAACGACAGGGTGCGGCCGCGCGCCGCCGCCAGCGCCCGCACCTGCGCGATCTTCTCCGCCACCGCCGCCGGCGGCTCGCCCCAGGTCAGGTACACGTCGACATGCTCGGCCGCGACCTTCTGGCCGACCTCCGAGGAACCGCCGAAGTAGAGCGGCGGGTAGGGGTGCTGCACCGGCGGGTAGAGCAGCTTCCCGCCCTTGCTGCTGAGGTGCGTGCCGTCGAAGTCGACCGTCTCGCCGGTCATCAGCCGGCGCCACACGTGCAGGTACTCGTCGGTCGCCTCGTAGCGCGCGGTGTGGTCGAGGAACACGCCGTCCCCGGCGAGCTCGGCCGGGTCGCCGCCGGTCACCACGTTGACCAGAAGCCGGCCGCCGGACAGCCGGTCGAAGGTCGCCGCCATCCGCGCGGTCATCGACGGCTCGGACAGGCCGGGACGCACCGCGACCAGGAACCGGACCCGCTCGGTCAGCGAGATCATCGACGAGGCCACCACCCAGGAATCCTCGCAGGACTTCCCCGTCGGCAGCAGCATGCCGAAATAGCCCAGCTCGTCGGCGGCGCGCGCGATCTGGCTCAGGTAGTTCAGGGTGACGTGCCGGGCACCCACCTGCGAGCCGAGGTAGCTTCCGTCGCCGTGGGTCGGCAGGAACCACAGCACGTCGGTCTCGCGGGCGGCCTGCCGGTCGAGCGCGATGCTGTCTGGAGCCTGGATGGTATCGGGCGGCACGGCGCTCTCCGGATCGTTGCGTTAAACACATCGGGACGACCGATCTGGCTGGCAACCCTGGCGCAGGGCGTGGAATTAGGCAATGCACGGGAGCGAGATGGAGTGTGCGCGGTGCCCCTGACCAGACGTTCGATGCTGTCCGCCGCCCTCGCGGCGGCGCCCCTGGCGATGGCGCCGGTACGCGGCGCTTCGGCGGCCGGCGCACGCACGATACGCATCGGCTACCAGCGCTACGGCACGCTGATCATCCTCAAGCACACCGGGATGCTGGAGGCGGCGCTCGCCGGCACGCCGGACCGGGTGAGCTGGAGCGAGTTCGCCGCAGGTCCGCAGATGCTGCAGGCGATGCAGGCCGAGGCGATCGACTTCGGCATCACCGGCGACGCCCCGCCGATCTTCGCCCAGGCGGCGAGCGACCGGGTGGTGTATGTCGGCCATGAGCCGGTGGCGCCGTTCGGCGAGGCCATCATCGTCCCGGCGAACAGTCCGATCCGGACGGTGGCGCAGCTGAAGGGCAGGACGGTCGGGCTGAACCGCGCGTCCAACGTGCACTGGCTGCTGCTTGCGGCACTTGCCAAGGCGGGTCTCGGCATGAGCGACATCCAGCCGGTGTTCCTGGTGCCGGGCTCCGCGCGTCCCGCCTTCGACAGCGGCCGGATCGACGCCTGGGCGATCTGGGACCCCTACCTTTCGGCGGCGGAAGCGGGCACGCCGACGCGGGTGCTGGCACAGGCGGACGGGCTGGTCGGCAACCGGCAGTTCTTCCTGGCCGAACGCGGCTTCGCCAACCGCGCCCCGGACCTGGTGCGGCTGGCGCTGGCGCAGATCGCGCGCTCCGACGCCTGGGCGCAGGCACACCACCCGGAGGTCAGCCAGTACCTCGCCGACGACACCGGCCTGCCGGTGCCGGTGGTGCGCCGGGCGGTGGACCGGCTGACCTTCGGCGTCTCGCCGATGACGCCGGACGTGGTGGCGGAGCAGCAGAAGATCGCCGACGCCTTTCTCGCCCAGCACCTGCTGCCGTCCCGCCTCACCGTGCGGGATGCGGTGTGGGTGCCGCCCGCCTGAGCGGCGCGCCGGATCCGACGCGAGCGGGAGCCAGTGCGGCGTGGACGCGCGCCGTCGCCGCCTCCCGCAGGCGCTCCGCCTCGGCCCGGGACAGGGTCTCCTCGCGCGATACCAGGCAGAACCGCATCACCCCGCGATCGCGCAGCGAGAAGATCGCGGTGCTGCCGCGCCAGGGCATCGAGGACAGGAACGCCAGCGCCGAGTCCGCGGCCATGCCCGGACGCTCGGGCAGCGTCGCCTCGCCGAGGTGGGAGAACATCAGGTCGTTGCGCGCCCGGCCGTGCAGCTGCAGCGTGACGAACCAGTCCGACAGGCCGTGCAGCCGCTCCGCTCCCAGCAGGGTGCGCTCCGGGTCCAGTCGTGCGCGTGCCGCGGTCAGGTCCCGGCGCAGGGCGCGCGCCTGCGCCCAGAAGTCGTCGTCCAGGCCGCGCTCCACCGACAGCCGCACCGTTTCGGGGTAGCCGAACAGCGTGTCCGGCCCGAGGCCCGGCACCTGCGCGCGCACGTCGACCGGGCAGAGCAGCCGGTTGCGCGCCTGCTTCGGCCTGACCGTGCGCATGGCGCGCAGGAAGGCGGTCGCCAGCGCGGCATAGGGCGTCACCGCCTCCTCCCGGCACCGCGCCATGAGGCGCTCGCCCAGGAGCTCGGCGGTCTCCCAGCGCAGCACGTAGCCGGGCGTCGGTATCCGCCTGCCGCGCAGGTGGCGCAGCACCCGGCGCACGTCGCCGGCGCCGCGCAGCAGCCAGCCGATCGCGGCCGCCCGCGACACGATGCCGAGCCGGCGCGCGGCGGCGCCCGGCGTCCGCGGAAACAGGTCCTGGATGCAGCCGATCGGTCGCCGGCCGGGTCGGGGCGACCGGGCCCCGTGCAGCCCTTCCAGCAGTTCGCGCGCCAGGAGCAGCATCGACCGTCCGTCGCAGATGCAGTGGTCGGCGACCAGCAGCAGCTCGTTCGCCTCCGGCCCGTGGAGCCACACGACGCGCAGCAGCGGCCCACGCAGCCGGTCGAACGGGTGCTCCAGCTCGCAGCGCACCGCCTCGAACCACTCCCCCGACGTGGACCGCGGCACGATCCGCAACGGGATCGGCGGTGCGCCGGCGGCGAAGTGTGGCCGGCGCCCGCGCTGCACCACGCCCACGCCCAGCATCGGATGGTCGGCCTGCAGGGCGTCGAGCGAGGCCCGCACCGCCTGCTCGCCGACAGGACCCCCGATGCCGAGGGCCAGGATCACGTTCCAGGGCAGCCGGCCGCCGACCAGCAGGAACCGCTCGAAGAAGAACAGGCCACGCTTCATCGTCTCCCATGATCGGACAGCCCGGGATCACGCGCCAGCTTCTGGCGTCGGCGCCGCAGCCGGGTATCCTGGAGTTGAACATCCAGGGCATGGGCAGCATGAAGAACGCGTCGACCAGATCATCGGCCACCATGGGCATCCTCGGCCGCCGGGCGCTGCTGCCGCTGTGCCTCGCCGCCGGCGTGTGCAGCGCGGCGCTGGCGCAGCAGCCGGGGCCGGCGCTGCAGGCGGCGGTCGCCGGCCCGTCGCGCGACCCGGCCTTCGTGGCCCGCGACGCCGCCCGTCATCCCGGATCCGAGCTCGCGTTCTTCGACGTCCGGCCGGACCAGAGCGTGGTCGAGATCTGGCCGTTCGGCGGCTACTGGACCGAGATCCTGGCGCCCTACCTGCACGACCACGGCACCTATACCGCCGCCCTGGAAGGACCGATGAAGCCGGACTCGCCGTTCGCGCGCCGGCTCGCGGCGCATCCGGAGCTTTACGGCCATGTCCGGATCACTGAGGCCACCGGCAGCACCGACATCGCGCCCGCCGGCAGCGTCGACCGCGTGCTGACCTTCCGCAACCTGCACAACTGGATGAAGCACGGCAACGC
>CAXTVS010000095.1:0-9370 GCA_964247735.1 uncultured Acetobacteraceae bacterium | reverse complement strand
TGCGCTACATGCTGGAGACCGACGACCGCGAGGGCTACCTGTGCCTGGCGGTGGCGCGGATCACCGAGGTCATGGCGGACCGCCGGGTGGTGCTGGACCCGCGCTGGATCCCGCCGGCACTGCTGTGCTCGGCGGTGCCGCCGCTGGCGTCGCTGTGCGTGGAGCTCGCGGGCATGCTGAACCAGCGCGGCGAGGCGGTGGCGGCGCGGCTGACCGCGCCCGGCCACAAGGGCAGCGCCGAGGTCGCCGACTTCCTGCTGCTGCAGGCGGTGAACGGCTGGCAGGTGACGATGTCGCACTACGCCGACGCCGGGAACCTGCATCCCGAGGAGCTGTACCGGGTGCTGCTGCAGATGGCCGGCGAGCTCGCCACCTTCACCGATGCCCGCCGCCGCCCGACCTCCTATCCGGCCTATCGCCACGACGACCTGCAGCGCTCGTTCGCGCCGGTGGTGGCCGACATACGCCGCTCGCTGTCGGCGGTGCTGGAGCAGACCGCGATCATGATCCCGCTGCAGGAGCGCCGGCACGGGGTGCGCGTCGGCGCCATCACCGACCGCTCCCTGCTGGGCCAGGCCAACTTCGTGCTGGCGGTGCAGGCGGAGATGCCGACCGAGTCGCTGCGCCGGCTGTTCCCGTCCACCGCCAAGGTCGGCGCGGTCGAGCACATCCGCGAGCTGGTCAACGTCGCCCTGCCCGGCATCGCGCTGCGCACGCTGCCGGTGGCGCCGCGGCAGATGCCCTTCTATGCCGGGGCCTCCTATTTCGAGCTCGACCGCAACTCGCCGCACTGGCAGCAGATGCAGGCGTCCGGCGGCTTCGCCGTGCACGTGTCCGGCGACTATCCCGGCCTGACCATTGAGCTCTGGGCGATCCGGGGCTAGGCGGCCCGGTGAGCGACGCCCCATGAGCGACAACCCGTTCGCCGAGCCGGACGACAACGAGCGCACCATCATCCGCCCGGTGCCGGGCGGCCGGCGGATGGAGCCGCGTGCTCCGGTGGCCGGCGCCGACGCGCCGGTGGACCCGGAGCCGGGCGAGGCCGGGGCCGGCTTCGGCGAGCTGCCGGCCGGGATGGTGTCGCCGGTGGTGTCGGCGGCCGCAGGCTGCCTGAGCCTGCTGGGACGGCTGCGCAACGCGTTCACCGTGCCTGACCCGACCGCGCTGCGCGAGCACGCGGTGCAGGAGCTGCAGCGCTTCGAGCGCACGCTGCGTGCCGCCAACCTGCCGATGGAGCAGCTGCGCCCGGCGCACTACGCGCTGTGCGCCAGCATGGACGACGTGGTGCAGGCGACGCCCTGGGGCTCGCGCGGCGCCTGGGCGGACGCGTCGCTGGTGTCCACCTTCCACCAGGAGGTGCGCTCCGGCGAGCGCTTCTTCGACCTGCTGGCGCAGCTGCGGCAGAACCCCGGCCGGTTCCTGTTCGTGATCGAGCTGATGTACCTGTGCATGTCGCTCGGCATGCAGGGCCGCTACCGCCTGTCGCCGCGCGGGCCGGCCGAGCTCGACCGGGTGCGTGAGGAAACCTACGTCCTGATCATGCGCAACCGTGCCGCGATCGAGCGCGGGCTGTCGCCGCACTGGCAGGGGGTGAGCGCGCCGTACCGCCCGCGCCGCTTCGTGCTGCCGGTCTGGGTGGCCGCACTCGCCGGGCTCGGGCTGATCGCGCTGGTGTACGCCTGGGCGCTGCTCGGCCTGGCCGACTCCTCCGACCGGCTGTTCGCCGCCGGCGCCACCCTGCCGCCGCTGCGCATGCCGGCGATCTCGCGCAACGTTCCCGTCGTGCCGGTGGCGGTGGTGCCGCCGCCGCCGGGCGCGCGCGCGGCGCTGGGCGGCTTCCTGCGCCCGGAGGTGCAGCAGGGGCTGGTGGACGTGGCCGGCACCGACGCGGTGCCGATCGTGCGCGTGCACAGCCGCGGCATGTTCGCCTCCGGCAGCGCCGCGGTGGAGCCCCGCTTCGTCGCCATCCTGCGCCGCGTGGCGCTGGCGATGCAGGACCAGCGGGGAACCGTGCAGGTGATCGGCTACACCGACAACCAGCCGATCCACACCGTCCGGTTCCCGTCCAACTTCCAGCTCTCCGCGGCACGCGCGCAGGCGGCCGCGGCGGTGATCGCCGCCGCGGCCCCGGGGCTGCACGTCGGCTCCGAGGGCCGCGCCGACGCCGACCCGCTCGCCTCCAACGCTTCGCCCGGCGGGCGGGAACAGAACCGGCGCATCGAGGTGGTGCTGCACCGGGCCGGCGCGCCGTGAGCGGCATCGAGAACCTGCTGGCGATGCTGGTCGGCCGCTGGGCCACCAGCTTCGCCGGCCTCGCCATCGCCAGCGCCCTGGTCTGGTATCTCGGGCCGCTGGTCCCGGGGTTGCAGGGCAGGCTGGCGCGCGTGGTGCTGATCCTCGTGCTGGTCATGCTCTGGGCCGGGATCAACGCCGTGCTGAGCTGGCGCCGCCGCCGCCGCGACCGGGCCCTGACCGCAGGGCTGACCGAGGAGGACGGTCCGTCCGGAACCCGCACCGCCCAGCCGGCGTCCGCCCGTGCCGCGGGCGACGAGGAGGTGCGGCGCCTGCGCCAGCGGCTGCGCGAGTCGCTCTCCACCCTGCGCCGCGCGCGCGGCGGCGGCCGCGGCTACCTGTACGAGCAGCCCTGGTTCGTGGTGATCGGCCCGCCCGGCGCCGGCAAGACCACGGCGCTCACCCAGTGCGGGCTGCGCTTCCCGCTGGCCCAGCCGGACGGTGCCGGCGGCGCCGCCGCGGTCGCCGGCGTCGGCGGCACCCGGCTGTGCGACTGGTGGTTCGCCGACGAGGCGGTGCTGATCGACACCGCCGGGCGCTACACCACCCAGGACTCCAACCAGCAGGTCGACCACGCCGGCTGGGTCGGCTTCCTCGACCTGCTGCGGCGCACGCGGCCTCGCCAGCCGCTGAACGGCGTGCTGGTGGTGATGTCGCTGGCCGAGATCGGCACCATGGCCTCGGCGGAGCGGGTGAAGCACGCGCTTGCGGTGCGCAACCGGATCAAGGAGCTGACCGACCGGCTCGGCGTGCGCCTGCCGGTGTATGCGGTGTTCAGCAAGGCCGACCGCATCGCCGGCTTCACCGAGTTCTTCGACGACCTCGACCAGGCGGCGCGCGGGCAGGTGTGGGGCACCACCTTCGCGCTGTCGCAGGGCGTGGAGGTGTTCCCGGCCGAGTACCGCCTGCTGATCGACCGGCTGGACGGGCGGCTGTTCGAGCGCCTGCAGGCCGAGCGCGGCCCGGACCGGCGCGTGGCGATCGCTGCCTTCCCGCTGCAGATGGCGAGCCTGGAGGCGCCGCTGGCCGAGTTCCTCGGCACCGCGTTCGGCGGCACCAGGCTCGACCCGGCGCCGCTGCTGCGCGGGGTGTACTTCACCTCCGGCACCCAGGAGGGCACGCCGGTGGACCGGCTCACCGGCATGCTGGCGCGCACCTTCGGCATCGACCAGAGACGCGCGCCGAGCCTGCGCCCGGTGGCCGGCCGGTCCTACTTCATCGGCAGGACGGTGCGCGAGGTGATCCTGGGCGAGGCGCTGCTGGTGTCGGCCAGCCCCCGCGTGCGGCGGCGACGCCTGTTCTGGCGTTCCGCCGGCTTCTCGACCGTGGGCCTCGTCACCGCCGTCGCCTGCCTGCTGCTGTGGCGGGAGCACGCGGTCAACGCCCGGGCGATCGCGCAGGCGCAGGCCGCGATCGACACCTATCGCGGCAGCCTCCTGGCGCTGCCGCTCGACCCGGTCCGGGACGACGACCTGCTGCGCGTGCTTCCGGTGCTCGACGCCGCCCGCGCGTTGCCGGATGGCGGCGCCCCGGGGCGTGGGTTCGCCGGCCGGCTCGGCATCGGCCAGGGCGACAAGCTCGCCGTCACCGACGGGCTCGCCTACCGCCATGCGCTCGAGCGCGTGCTGCTGCCGCGCCTGGTGTGGCGCCTGGAAGGCCAGATGCGCGGCCACCTGGACCAGCCTGACTTCCTGTACGAGGCCACCCGCGTCTACCTGATGCTGGGCAATGACGGCCCGCTCGACGCCAACCTCGTGCGCGACTGGATGGCGCTGGACTGGGGCGCGCGCTACCCCGGGCCGGTGTTCGAGCCGATGCGCACCGACCTGCTGCGCCACCTGGACGCGCTGCTGTCCGGACCGCTGCCGGGGGTGCCCCTGGATGGCGCGCTGGTGGCGGAAGCGCGCAGCACCTTCAGCCGGGTGTCGCCGGCCGAGCGGGTCTACAGCCGGATCAGGCCGGGTGTCGCCGCGAGCGCGGTGCCGCCCTGGAGCCCGGACCTGGCGCTCGGCGGCGGCAGCGACGGCCAGCTGTTCACCCGCATTTCCGGCCGGCCGCTCAGCGACGGCATCCCCGGCTTCTACACTGCCGAGGGCTTCCGCAGCGTGCTGCTGCCCGCCCTCCGCTCGGCGGCGCGCGACGTCTCGGACGAGGCCTGGGTGCTCGGACGCAAGCCGGACCAGGCGGCCGGATCGGACGGCCTGCAGGCGCTGGAAGCGGGCGTGATCGCGCTCTACGCCGCCGACTACGTCCGGCTGTGGGACGCCATGCTGGACGACCTGGCGCTGCAGCCGTTCCGCAACCACGGGGACGCGGTGCAGAAGCTCTACGTGATGGCCTCGCCGCAGTCGCCGCTCCGCGACCTGCTGGTGTCGATCGTGCACGAGCTCGCCCCCGCCCACGACGCGGCCGATGCCGGCGCCCGTCCCGGCGGCGGCGCCGGCGCGGCGGCAGGGCACGAGGCGGCCGACGCGCGCAGCGGCCGGTTGCAGGCGGTGTTCGCACAGGGCGGTCCGGACGGCGCGGCGGCCCGGCTGCCGGGGGACCAGATCGACGCGCACTACCGCGCGCTGGTCGACTTCACCGGCCCGACCGGACAGGCCGAGCCGATCACCGGCATCTTCCGGCTGCTGAACCAGCTGCAGAGCGAGCTGGCGCAGCTGTCGGGCGCGGAGAACCCCTCGGCCGTGCTCGCCTCGGGCCAGGACCCGGCGCAGCTGCTGTCCGCGGAGGCCGACCGGCAGCCGCAGCCGGTGGCGCGCTGGCTGCACCAGATCTCGTCCGGCGGCGGCACCATGCTGCGCGGCGACGCCCACCAGGCGGCGGCCGGCGCGTTCAACGGCAGCGACGGCCCGGCGCGCCTGTGCCACCAGGTGGTGGACAACCATTATCCGTTCGATCCGGACGCGTCCGCCGACGCGCCGCTGGACGACTTCGCCCACCTGTTCGCGCCGGGCGGCGCGCTGGACGCCTACTTCAAGACCCAGCTGCGCCCGTACGTCGACACCTCCGGGCCGAGCTGGCACGGCCAGACGGTGGGCGAGATCGCGGCGCCGGCGTCGGACGCGTCGCTGGCGATGTTCCAGCAGGCGGCACGCATCCGCGACCAGTTCTTCCCCACCGGCGGCAGCACCCCCTCGCTGCACTTCACCGTCACCCCGGTCTCGGCGGACCCGAAGACCAAGCAGGTGTCGCTGACGCTGGGCGCGGTGACGGTGACGTGGCAGCCGGGCTCGGTGCACGGCAGCGGCGTCACCTGGCCGTCAGACGGGCCGAGCGAGGCGGAGCTGTCGTTCAAGCCGGCCGCCTCGTTCCCGCGCCACGCGGCCGGCGCCTGGGCGCTGTTCCGGCTGCTGGACGGCGGCAGGGTGGAGCCGGCGGACGCGCCGGGCCACTACCTGCTGGGCTTCCGCTCCGGCGACCGCGAGGCCAACTTCGCCGTCGAGATGGCGTCCGCGAACACGCCGCTCGACACGAAGGCGTTGCAGGCGTTCCGTTGTCCGGTGCTGAAATGAAGCGCGTGGAAGCGAGGCCATGATGCGCGGCATCTTCCGATCCGGCTGCACGCCTCGGTTCCACCCGCCGGCGGGCGCATGAGCGGCGAGGCGCCGCGCGTGTCGGCGGTGTCGCATGCGGGTGCCGTGCGCCCGGAGAACCAGGACGCGCTGTTGTGCCGGCCCGAGGTCGGGCTGTACGTGGTGGCCGACGGCGCCGGCGGCCATCGCGACGGGGCGCTGGCGTCCAACCGGGTGGTGGCCAGCGTGGCCTCGCTCGCCGCCGGGCTGAGCGCCGCGGAGCGGCTGACGCATCTGCGGCACCGCCTCTCGGCGCTGCACGACGCGCTGCTGGAGGAGGCCGCCACGCTGCGGCCGGAACGGGGCATGGCCTCCACCGTGGTGGCGCTGCTGCTGGACCAGGACTTCTTCGCCTGCCTGTGGGCGGGCGACTCGCGCATCTACCTGCTGCGCGAGGGCGAGCTGACGCAGCTGACCCGCGACCACAGCGTGGTGCAGGAACTGGTCGACACCGGGATGATCGAGGCGTGGGAGGCGGAGAGCCACCCCCAGGCGCACGTGATCACCCGCGCCATCGGCGCCGGCCGCTCGCCGCTGGTGCTGGACAAGCGGGTGGGACAGCTGCTGCCGTTCGACCGGTTCCTGTTGTGCAGCGACGGGCTGAGCAAGACGCTGGCGGACGCCGAGATCAAGCTGCTGCTGCAGCAGGGCGGCGACGCGGCCGCGCAGCTGGTGGAGGCGGCGCTGCTGCGCAAGGCGCGCGACAACGTCACCGCGATCGTGGTGGAGACGGACTAGATGTCTTGCAGAGCCCTGCGCGACTGAAGGGTCGCTTGCGGTGAAGCAACGATGTGAAGGCTTCGAGTTCGTCTGCTCGCCTTGTGCCGGTCGCAAACGTCCCGGCGACCATGCTCGCGTTCCAGGAGCTGCCATTCGTTCAACCGGGTCTTCCTTGGACTGAACAGGGCTGGGGGGCGGCCGTGAGGCTGGCCCCGGGGGTGCGGTGGAGGCGTGTCGGCCGGTTGACTTGTTCGGTGGCGGCGGGTCGGCATGCGGCTGGTCGGCCTCGGCGGTTCTGGCCGTGGAGATTACGCTGTCCCAAGGGCAGAGGTGCAGCGGAATTGTGGGCCGGGGAGGCTCGACGAAGGGTGGGGCACGCTCCGGCATGGTGTCACGAAATGGTGTCATGATCCCGTGCTGGCGGTTCTGCGGCGGGAGGCGCCGGCGGAGGGCGTTCAAGGGGAGGTGCTGACCCTGACGCCGATGCGGACGGGTTACCTGGTGCTGGAGACGACAAGGTTTCACCTGTCGGTCGAGTGAGGGAGCGGCTGGCGCGGTTCGGTCATGCCATGCGCGCAATCGCAGACGGGTATTGTCGTTCAGGCTGTGGATGGCTGCTTCGCGCTCATGCTGGACGTTCAGCTCTACCATGTCGCTTCCTTAAAGCGGACGTCGTCCGGCAAGCGCGCCCTGCCGCTCGCTCTGATCAGTGGCCGACGGCCAGAACCGCATGATCATGAGGCTCACAGCGATCGGCACTATCGTGGCATCATCCGATGACGCGAGCACCCATCAGGACCTCGCAGGACTCTCATCATCGCGCTCAATGGTAAACGGGCACCACTGTTCGATATTGATCTTGCTGATCATGCGACAGTCAATCGCATCGCGCGGCACCAACCGCTTCCTGGCAAGCCGAAGCATTGGGAGGCAATTCTCAACCTGCGGCAAGAGGAAGAGCTGGAGCAAGCGGCGGCGTGGGTTCGCGGGCGCTCTAACCGGAGTGGCAGGTGTAGAGCTCGGAAGACGGCTGCCAAATCTAGAGACGCTAGCCAGCAAACTCTTCCGAGACTAAAAGCAGTGCCCGATAGCGGGATTGTAACAAATTGCTTCGCCACCACTAACACAAGGCCTCTCTCCACGCTGGCATACAAGCCCACTAAAGCACTGTTGGCCTAGAAACCTATTGTAGCATTGGTTGCCGTACTTCCCGGAGCACGCCTGCTGAGGGTTTGGGCAAAAAAGGTCTGGAACGTTGCGGGTGACGTCCGAATTGTCCGGCACCGGTCGTTGCGCACATGAGGCCATTCCCATGACCATTACGACCAGCAGAAAAACCGGGCGAGCGAACAACATCTGCAGGATGTTACCTCATCTGCTGCCACACTAGCCAACGTTGTAGCGGCCGCCGATTGCACAAGGTAAGTTAGGAACGCAGTTCCCGCTTTGGTCCCAACAGTACTTGCCGGCAAGACTAAGCCGCGCCTGACCTGTCTTAAGGCTGCCTATTTGAAAGGGCGGTTCATGAAAATCGATGCTCACAACCCTAACCCAAACCGTATGAGACGAGTTGTTTTGGAAGTAGCAGAAGCCGACTGGATGACCCGCATCAGGGTCTGCCGAACTCGAATCTTCTGGATTTTCGTTGCTCATAATCGTTCCTTCCAAAGTCGTGTCGGTCTGCGTCACCTCTCACAAGACAGCTAAGTCTGCATACGAGTGCAAGCGTGGGTTAGCCCTTAATCGCTCAAATGTTTGCTGTGCAACTTCTTCGGCCCGTCGCGATGAGGACGCTATGTCACCTTCTGGTTCATCAAGAGGTGTTGCCATAAAACCTTTTGGCCATTCACCGTGGCAATTCGGAACCGAACTGCAAGATCTCCTCGATGGAATTCACCGAAGTCCACCAGGCACGGCATGACCTAAAGCCGCTCTTAGAAGTGCTCCGTATAGGCGGATAAGCTCGGCGATAGCCGCCTATAGTTGTGATAAAGTTAACTCTGCCACACCGGCTTTTCCTACGGCGAACTCAGCTCCGGCACTCTTGCCAACTTCAAGGGGAGACGGGATCGAAACATATTCCGACCCGCCTTCGGTATAGCTAACCAGTAAAACAACATCGTACTTCTGATCGACGCCGTCGTTTGTAACCCAAGCCCGAAAAGATTCGTCAACGGATAGAAGTTCAGAGCTACGACCTTCACTGGGTGTCGATTTGTGCATTGCGGTAAGGTCCCGTCAACAACGCGACGTGCTTACGATAGCAGAGCGTTCCGACCGCCTCAAGAACGTTCTCGAGTCTCGTCGCGCGGTCCGCTATTGATCGTCCACGGCTGTCTGTTGGACGCGCTGAACGTCCGCTTTTCCCTGGAAATCATCCAGAAGCGGCAGGTCCGGTTCCGGCCAAACCTCACGAAAGATCATCACTCAACAACGAGTCCGTACAACGGAAACGGCGTCCCCTTGCGAGGACGCCGCTCCACTCCGGTAGTAGCCGATGACGGACCCGGCTAGGTTCAGGCCAGGTCGAACCGGTCCAGGTTCATCACCTTGGTCCACACCGTCACGAAGTCCTGCACGAACGCTTCCTGGGAGTCGTCGCAGCCGAACACCTCCGCCACCGCGCGCAGCAGCGAGTTCGACCCGAAGATCAGGTCGACGCGGGTGCCGGTCCACTTCAGCTCGCCGGTGCGGCGGTCGCGGCCCTCGAACCGGTCCTCGGCCTCGGTGGTCGCCTTCCACGTCGTGCCCATGTCGAGCAGGTTGACGAAGAAGTCGTTGCT
>CAXTVS010000094.1:0-10143 GCA_964247735.1 uncultured Acetobacteraceae bacterium | reverse complement strand
GTGCCCTCGAACGCCGCTTCCGCCGCCACCTGCGAGATGTGCGGGGCGCTGATGAACAGGTTCTGCTTCAGCCGCAGCACCGGCGCCACGAGGTCGTCCGGCAGCACCGCCCAGCCGACCCGCCAGCCGGTCATGCTCCAGTACTTGGAGAAGCTGTTGATCACCACGGCGCTGTCGCTGTACCCGCTGGCGGTGGCGGGCGCCCCGTCCCAGTTCAGCCCGTGATAGATCTCGTCGCTGACCAGGCGCACGCCGTTGGCGTCGCAGAACCGTGCCAGCGCCGCGAGCTCCTCCGCGTCGAGCGTGGTGCCGGCAGGGTTGCACGGGCTCGCCACGATCAGGCCGTCCGGCAGCCCCTCCGGCGTGTCGGCCATCGCCTCGAGCAGGGCGACGCTGGGCTGGTAGCGCGTGTCCGGCCCCGCCTCGATCAGCACCGGGCGCATGCCGAGCGCATGGAGGATGTTGTTGTAGGGCGGGTAGTACGGGCTCGCCATGGCGATGCGGTCGCCCGGATCGAACGCGGCCAGGAACGCCAGCAGGAAACCGCCCGACGCCCCGGTGGTGACCACGATCCGCGACGGCGACACCGCCACGTCGTAGGTGCTGCGGCAATGCGCCGCGATCCGCTCGCGCAGGGAGCGGAGCCCGAGCGCCTCGGTGTAGCCCAGCGGCAGGCCCTGTCCGAGCGCCCGCTGCGCCGCCGCCACCGCCGTCGCCGGGGCCCCGGTCGCGGGCTGGCCGACCTCCAGCCGGATCACCCGCGGATCCCCCGGACGGCGCATCCGCTCGCGCCGGTTCGCCCGCGCCACCACCTCCATCGCCAGGAACGGCGGCAGGGAGGCGCCGCTGCCCTGCTTCAGCCGGGGCTTCGACGGACGCGGCGCCTCATTCACTGCGCGTGGCGAGACCGTCGCCGCGCGGATCGGCGGTGGCGGTGCAGCTCGCGTGGTCGTCGGGGCCGTTGGGGCAGCTGATCGCGTTGATTCGGCCGGTCTCGGTGACGGGTGCCGTGGGCGCGCCGTGCAGGGCGTTGGCGGTCGCCTGCGCCACCGCGTCGGCGGCCTGGTTCTGGCCCGAGCCCGCCACCGCGGCGCGGAAGCTGCCGGCGCCCGGGTTCCAGGCGATCGCCGCGGCCAGCAGCGGCAGCGGGACGCGCGCCGGCGAGGCGCCCAGCACGATCCCGGTGCGGCCGGCGATCCGGCCGGTGCCGAACAGGTTGTCCATGGTCAGCGCGCAGGCCACGGCGCCGCCATGGCGGTCGATCACGGCGAAGCTGGTGGACGCGGGCAGGCGTCGCAGCGTGCCGCCGCCGCTCGGCTGGTCCACGACCGCCTGCGCTTCCGCGGCATAGTCGCCGTTGTTGCTCTCGCCAGCATGCGTCGCACGCCAGGCGGCCACAGTGCCCTGGGCGAGGCCGGCGCCGCTTCCCGCGTCGGCGGCGCGGAACGCCGCTGCGGCACCCAGCCCGCCATCGGCCGGCGGCGGCAGGAAGGCGACGCGGTCGCGCCCCGCCTGCACCAGGAGCGGCCGCGACTGCGCCGGCACCGCCTCCCGCAGGTCGGCGCGAGACAGCCCGGCGCCGGCGACCTCGCCGCCGTCGACGTACTCCTGCGACAGCAGGCCGGTGTAGAGGTCGCCCACGCCTGCGAGGACGATGCGGTCGAGCGAGCCGGCGAGGTCGGGCTGCAGCAGCTGGTCGCCGGCGCCGATCGTGGTGCCGTCATGGCTGAAGATCGACGCCGCCAGCGGGTCGGCCAGCAACGGGCCGCTGACCGCGGCGAGGTCGTCGGCGAGCGCCCGCGACACGGTGATGCCGGAGCGCGCCAGACGCGCCGCCGGCTTGGCCAGGTCGTCGAACGAGACGCTGCCGTAGCGCGCCTGCATCAGGAACAGCCCGCGCGCGGTCATCGGCACCGAGGCAGGCCGGCCGCCGGCACCGGGCGCCTCGGTTCCGGGAACCGGCACGAACAGGAACGCGTCTGGTGCTGCGCTGCCGGCGCGATACGCCAGGCACGCCCCGCCGCCGCCGAGCGAGGCACGCGAGGGCAGCGTCACCGCCAGCGCCAGGCCGACCGCCGCCGCCGCGTCGGCCGCGTTGCCGCCGCGCGCCAGCACCTCGCGCCCGGTCAGCGCCGCCACCGGCTCGTCGGCGACCACCCGGCCGATGTAGCCGCTGAGATATGGCGACGGCGGCCCGGCCACCAGCGTGCGCACCTTCTGCACGCTGCCGCAGCCGGCGAGCAGCACCGCCAGCGACACGGAGAACAGGCGGGGCATCAACCGTGCCGATCGGTCGCCCGAGGCCGGATGGGGGTTGGGCACACCGCTCTCCACACACGCAATCATCACCGGCAGCGAACCGATCCGCCGTTGCCTGCCCATAACCGGCTTCCGGGAGCGCGGCAACCGGCGGCGCCTCGCCGCACCCGGGCGCCGATGCTACATCCGGTGTCCCCGCACCAGGCCGGAGAGCGCGTTGCCCCGCATCACCCGTTTCACGTTCCGCCCGCGTCGCCCCCTGCTCGTCCTGGCGCTCGTCCCGGCGCTGTGCCTTGGCCTCGGCCTGCCGGCAGGAGGCCGCGCGCGGGCAGAGGATGCGGCCCAGTCGGTACCGGCCCAGTCGGCGCCGGCCCAGTTCACCCCGGCGCAGCGGCTTGAGATCGTCGCCATCCTGCGCAACGCGCTGCGGACCGACCCCACCATTCTCGGCGACGCGATCACCGCGCTGCGCGCCTCGGAGCAGCAGAAGCAGCAGGCCGAGGCGACCGGGGCGCTGCAGGCCAACCGCCAGGCCCTGTCCGGCCAGCCGGGCGACGCGATCCTGGGCAACGCCGCCGGCGACGTCACGATGGTCGAGTTCTACGATCCGCGCTGCCCCTACTGCCGCAAGGTGCTGCCCGACCTGCAGGCGCTGCTCGACACCGATCACCGGCTGCGCCTGGTGGAGAAGCTGATCCCGATCCTGGGCCCGAACAGCGTGCTGGACGCGCAGGCGATCCAGGCCGCCTCGCTGCAGGGGCGCTACGGCGCGATGCAGCGCGCGCTGATGACCGACAACAGCGCGCCGGGCCCGGAGCGCATACGCGCCCTGGCGGCGTCGGCCGGGCTGGACGTGCCGCGCCTGCTCCGCGACATGGACTCGCCCGCGGTGACGACGGTGCTGAACCGCAACGTCCAGCTCGCCCAGGTCCTGCACCTCACCGGCACGCCGACCTTCGTGGTCGGCGACCAGGAGATTCCCGGCGCCGTCGACCTTCCCGACCTGCGCCAGGCGGTGGCGGCCGAGCGGCGCAGCACGCACTGACGGTGTCGGAGCAGAGGGGCAGGCGGCCAGGTGCGGTCTCCGGTGCCAGGCGACCGACCAGGCCACCGGCGGACACCGCCCCTCCGCCCCGGCCTTGCCGATCGGCGCCAGCCTACCGTACCGTGACCCGGACCTCGGGCTGCGTCACCGCGGCGTCGCTGGACGCGGTCATCTCGACCTGCGACGACGACGCGCCCGCGGCCACGATCGTGTCGGCCACCATCCGCCCGCGGCGGCCGGCCGCGTCGGCGAGAACCACGGCCTGCGCCTGCGGCGTGCCCTTCGCCGGCACCACCGTTTCCACCCGGAACAATGCCAGCGGCTTCCGCGCCAGCGCCTGCCGGACGATCGCGGACAGGCCGGGCTGCCAGTCCTCCGGCCCGGTGCCAAACCGCACCAGCGCCAGCGGCGGCGGGGGTGGCCGCCCCGGCGGCGGCGGCGGGACGTGCGGCACCGGCTTGCGGTCGGTGCGGGCGTCGAAGGTGCGCTGGTCGACCAGCTTGCAGCCCCCCAGCGCCCCCAGTGCGGCCACCACGAGCAGCGCGCGCGCCGGAACGGAAGCCGGCCGCCCCGACGCGGCAGGCGGAATGCGGTGCGTCGGGACGATGTCGTGCATGGTGCGCGAAGCCTCGCAGGAAGCCCGGAGCCTCGCAAGCGCAGCCGCCACCGGCCTGCATCCGACGGAGGTTGCCGCGGCCTGCCCTCCTCTCCTATGACCGCCCCGGTGCCGGGCGGCGGTGTCCGGGCAGGCGTGCCGGGAAGCCAGGAAGACCGTTGAATGGAGCGCTTCGGCGGTCAGCAGGACGAGCCGGACCCGTCCGACCACGCGTCCCGCCGGATGTTACCGGCGGACGTCGCCGGTGCGGCCCCGGTCCGCGCCCTTGCCGCCCGGCTGCGCCGCACGATCCCGGCCGACGAGCCGGACGGGATGCCGGATGCCGGCATGGCGCTGGCGGCGAGCGTGCTGTGGAGCCGGTTCCTCCGCTACGACGTCGCCGACCCGTCCTGGCCCGACCGCGACCGCTTCGTGCTGTCCTCGGCCCGGTTCCTGCCGCTGCTTCGGGCGCTGCTGCGGCTCACCGGCCATGGGGCGGTACCACCCGGCTGCGCCTTCGGCCAGCATCCGGCGATCGAGACCGCGTCGGGGCCGCCCGGCCAGGGCTTCGCCGCCGCCGTGGGCATGGCGATGGCGGAGCGGGCGCTGGCCGGACGCTTCGGCCGCACCCTGGTCGACCACCGCACCTGGGTGCTGGCCTGCGAGACCGACCTTGCCGCCGGGGTGTCGCTGGAGGCGGCGTTCCTGGCCGGCCGGATGGGACTCGACAAGCTGGTGGTGCTGTCCGACGCCGCGGTCGCGCCGGACAGCCAGGCCGAGGCGATGACCCGCTTCGCCGCCTCGGGCTGGGCGGTGCGCCGCGTGAACCGCGACGACCCGGAGGCGCTGGCCGCCGCCATGCTGCGCGCGATGCGCAACCGGCGGCCGACCCTGCTCGCCTGCCAGCCCGTCCGCCGGCCTGTTCCGGGCAGCGACGGCCTGCCCGGCCCGGACCAGGAGGCGGAGGCCGCCTGGGCTGCCTGCGGACAGCGTGGCGCGGTCGCCCGCCGCAGCTGGCTGCGACGGCTGGCCCGTCACCGGCTGCACGACGAGTTCGGACGCACGCTGGCCGGCCGCATGCCCGCCGACTGGCGCCAGGGCTGGGCCACCGGCTGGAGCCGGCAGCGGGAGCCGGACCGGGATGGCGACGCGCGGGACAGCCGGCTCAGGTCCTGCCTTGCCGGAACGCTCGACACCGCCCGGACCGGCCTGGAGCTGCTGTGCGGGCTGCTGCCGGAAATGATGACGCTGCATTCCCGTGCCGGCGCCCGCCTCGCCGCTCCCCTGCCGCAGGCCGACAGCCAGGCTGGCGTCCCCGGACGGGCGGTCCGGCACCTCGCCTGCGGCGTGCAGGAACACGGCATGGCGGCGTTGACCAACGGGCTGTCCCTGCATGGCGGCGCGCGTCCGGTGCTGGGCGCCTCGGTGGTGTCGATCGACCGGATGCGGCCGGCACTGCGCCTGGCGGCGCTGATGGGCCAGCCGGTGATCTACCTGCTCGGCGACGACGGGCTGCAGCCTGGCGCCGACGGTGCCGGCTGGCAGCCGGTGGAGCAGCTGGCCAGCCTGCGCGCGATGCCCGAGGTGGCGCTGTTCCGCCCTGCCGACCATGCCGAGATGGTCGCCTGCTGGGAGCTGGCGCTGCGTCGCGACGACGGTCCGAGCCTGATCGCGGTGTCCTCCGCCGCCACGTCCTCCCCCGTCGCGGCCGCCGGTCCGCCCGAGGATCCCGCGGCGCCGCGGCGGGAACAGTTGTGCGCCCGCGGCGGCTACCTGCGCGCTCCGGCGGACGGGCCGCGCCTGGCGACGCTGATCGCCACCGGACCGGAGGTGGCGGTGGCGCTCGACGCCCGCGCGCTGCTGGGGCAGGCGGGAATTTCTGTTGCGGTGGTGTCGCTGCCGTGCTGGGAACTGTTCGCGGCGCAGCCGGCGGCCTATCGTGCGGAGATCCTGGGCGAGGCGCTGCGGATCGGCATCGAGGCGGCGTCCGGCTTCGGCTGGGAGCGCTGGCTCGGCGCCGACGGCGTCTTCATCGGCATGGACGGCTTCGACACCGGGCCTTCCGGCCCGTCGTCCCGCCGGACCGGCATCACGCCGGAGCAGGTGGCGGCGCGCGTGCGCCGGCGGCTGGGACCGGTTCGTCCCGACACAGGTTTGGTTTGAGAAGGAACAGCATTTCCATGGCAGTCAAGCTCGCCATCAACGGCTTCGGACGCATTGGCCGTCTGGTCCTGCGCGGCATCATCGAAAGCGGACGCAGCGACGTGGAGGTGGTCGCGATCAACGACCTCGGCTCGGTCGCCGACAACGCCCACCTGCTGCGCTACGACAGCGTGCACGGCCGCTTTCCTGGCACGATCGCGGTGGACGGCAACACCATCGCCATCGAGGCCCAGGGGCGCTCCTACGCGCCGATCACCGTGTCGGCCGAGCGCGACCCGTCCAAGGTGCCCTACCAGGGGATCGACGTGGCGATGGAGTGCACCGGCCTGTTCACCAAGAAGGAGGCCGCGTCGCAGCTGATCACCGCCGGCGCCCGCAAGGTGCTGGTCTCCGCGCCGGCCGACGGCGTGGACGCGACGATCGTGTTCGGCGTCAACCACGACACCATCACCTCGGAGATGACCGTCATCTCCAATGCCTCCTGCACCACCAACTGCCTGGCGCCGATGGCGATGGTGCTGGACCGCGCGTTCGGCATCGAGCGCGGCTACATGGTCACCATCCACTCCTACACCGGCGACCAGCGCACCGTGGACACCCTGCACAAGGACCCGCACCGCGCCCGTGCCTCGGCGCTGAACATGATCCCGACCTCCACCGGCGCCGCGCGTGCGGTCGGGCTGGTGCTGCCGCAGCTCAAGGGCAAGCTGGACGGCACCGCGATCCGCGTGCCCACCCCCAACGTGTCGCTGGTCTCGCTCGACTTCGTGCCGCGCACCGCACCGGGCTCGGTCGACGAGGTGAACGCCCTGTTCAAGGACGCCGCCGGCGGCGCGCTCAAGAACATCGTGGTCTACTCGTCCGACCCCTGCGTCAGCACCGACTTCAACCACCAGCCCGCCTCCTGCTCGTTCGACAGCACCCAGACCGCGCTGATCGACGGTGGCAAGCTGGTGCGCGTGTGCGGCTGGTACGACAACGAGTGGGGCTTCTCCAACCGCATGGCCGACACCGCCGCCGTGTTCGGAGCCCTCTGACCGTGGCAGCTTCCGCCTCGTTCCGGACCATCGACGACCTCGACTGCGCCGGCAGGCGGGTGCTGCTGCGGGCCGACCTCAACGTGCCGGTGCGGGAAGGCCGGATCACCGACCTCACCCGCATCGAGCGCCTGACCCCCACCATACGCGAGCTCGCCGACAAGGGCGCGCGGGTGATCGTGGTCAGCCATTTCGACCGTCCCAAGGGCCGCCGGGTGCCGGAGATGTCGCTGGCGCCGGTGCGCGAGGCGCTCGCCACCGTGCTCGGCCATCCGGTGTCGTGGGCACCGGACTGCATCGGGCCGGACGCCGAGGCCGCGGTCGCGGCGCTGCGCGACGGCGAGGTGCTGGTGCTGGAGAACACCCGCTACCACGCCGGCGAGGAGGCGAACGACCCGGAGCTGTCCCGCTCCCTCGCCTCGCTCGCCGACATCTACGTCAACGACGCGTTCTCCGCCGCCCACCGCGCCCACGCCTCCACCGAGGGCGTGGCGCGTCACCTGCCGGCCCATGCCGGACGGCTGATGCAGGCCGAGCTCCAGGCGCTGACCCTGGCGCTGGAGAACCCCGAGCGTCCGGTCGGCGCGGTGGTGGGAGGTGCCAAGATCTCCACCAAGCTCGACCTGCTCGGCAACATCGTGGGCCGCGTCGACGTGCTGATCATCGGCGGCGCGATGGCCAACACGTTTCTCGCGGCACGCGGCGTGCCGGTCGGCCGGTCGCTGCAGGAAGCCGACATGCACGACACCGCGCGCGCCATCACCGCGCAGGCCGAGGCGCGCGGCTGCCGCATCCTGCTGCCGACCGACGCGGTGGTGGCGCGCGAGTTCAAGGCCGGGGCGCCCAGCGAGACGGTGGCGATCGACGCCGTGCCGCCCGACAGCATGATCCTCGACGCCGGCCCGCTCACCGTGGCGCACCTGGCCGAGGAGGTGGCGCGGCTGCGCACCCTGGTCTGGAACGGCCCGCTCGGCGCGTTCGAGATCGCCCCCTTCGACGTCGGCACCAGCACCCTGGCCCGCGCCGTGGCCGCGCTGACCGCATCCGGCAGCCTGCGCTCCGTCGCCGGCGGCGGCGACACCGTGTCCGCACTCCGCCATGCCGGCGTGGCGGGCGAGTTCTCCTACGTGTCCACCGCCGGGGGCGCGTTCCTGGAATGGCTGGAAGGCAAGACGCTGCCCGGGATCCAGGCGCTGCAGTCCCTGCGCGGGATCGTGCTGCCGGGCTGATCCCCGGCGCCTGTTAACCTCTGGTTCATCATGACGCGGCCATGCTCGGCCCGTCATGATCGCCAGCACCTCCTTCGGCGCGTTTTCCGGCACCACGGCGGCGCCCAAGCCGGCCGCCTCCGCCGGTGCGTCCGGCACGTCCGCCATGCCTGCCGCTTCCAGGAGCCTTGCCCCGACGCCGACGGCCACCCCCTCGCTTCCGACGGCGGGTGGCGTCCCGCGGCGCGGCAGCCTGCTCGACATCCAGGCCTGAGGCACGGTCCCGGCATCACGTCGTGATGCAATCGGTTACCCTGCGCAGATTCTGGTTGAAACAAGAGGCCGTCTCGATCACGGTCGCGTCATGTCACGCTTTGCCCGCATCCACCCTGACGGCGAGGAGCGGGAACGGCTGTCCTGCCTCGACTGCGGGCACGTGTTCTACGAGAACCCGAAGGTGGTCGTGGGCGCCGTGGTCGTGCACGACGACCGCGTGCTGCTATGCCGGCGGGCCATCGAGCCGCAGCGCGGCTTCTGGACGCTTCCGGCCGGCTACCTGGAGCTCGGCGAGACCACCGCCGAAGGCGCGATCCGGGAAACCCGGGAGGAGTCCGGCGCCGTCATCGTCCTGGACGGCATCCTGGCGCTCTACAGCATAAGCCGGATCGACCAGGTCCAGATCATCTACCGCGCCCGCTTCGCCGACCCGGCGCGTCCGCACGTCGCCGCCGGGACCGAAAGCCTCGAGGTCGAGCTGTTCGACTGGGGCTCCATTCCCTGGCGCGAGATCGCGTTCCCGACCGTGCGCTGGGCGCTCGACGCCTGGCACCGGATCGGCGACGGCGTGCTGCTGGCGCCGGCAGGCAACCCGCCCGACGACCTGCGCGGCGACGGCCTTCCCGGCCCCAGGCCCGAGGCGGTGGCGGCCACGCCTGGTGCGCCGTCTGGCCAGCAGATCCCGCCGCATCCCCAGCACCCCATGTCCAGGAGGCCACGTTGAGGCACCATTGGATGATGTCAGCCTGTCTCGCCACCGTTCTGTCCGGACCGGCAGCGGCGCATGCCGGCAGCGTCGCCGCAGACGGCTCCGTGGCGCCGCAGCGCCTGGCCGGCCTCGAGGTCGGCCGGATGCAGACGGTGGACACCGCCAGCCTGTCCGGGACCACAACCATGCCGGCGATCCCGACCGGATTCGCGTCCGCCGACGTCCTGGTCAAGGCGGCCCACGCGCAGGTGCTGCGTCCGGCGCCACTGCCGGACCAGGACCTCGACGCGCCCGGCCCGGGTCCGGACGCGCTGGCGGCGCAGCAGCAGGCCAGCCTGCAGCCGAGCTTCTATTCCCCGACCAGGCACTTCTCCGGCGACGGCTTCTCCGCCGGCTCGACCCTCGACGGCGACCACGCCAGCCGAGCCAAGCCGGGCGGCGGGATGAGCCTGTCGATCCCCATGCAGTAGGTCCCACGCAGCAGGACAGGCCGGCACGGCATGATGCCGCGCCGTTGATCGTGATGACGGTTGCAGGTCCGGATCGTCTACTTTTGTGTCCCGGTGTCGTGTACTGCGACACGTCCGTCGACGCAGGAGCGATCCGATCGCAACCTTGTCTTCCACTCGACCCGGCGACGCCAGGGCCGCCCGCGCCGAGGACGCGGCCGAACTGCTCCAAGGCGACGAGCCAGGCGTCCTGCTGGTCGGACCGGCGGCGCAGACCAGCCACGCGATCCGCCTGATCCTGGACCAGCTGTCAGACCGCTCGGTGATGCCGGTCGGCTTCGCGGCATACGGCGCCACGCCGGCGATGCTGCGCCAGGAGGTGGGCCAGGCGCACGCGGCGCG
>CAXTVS010000093.1:0-10221 GCA_964247735.1 uncultured Acetobacteraceae bacterium | reverse complement strand
TCGACTGGTTGGCGATCTTGATCTTGGCGCCGCCGAGCTGGCCCAGCACCGCCGGGGCCACCAGGGCGATCAGCAGGCCCAGGATGGCGATCACCACCAGCAGCTCGATCAGGGTGAAGCCGTCGTCGCGGGGCGGCCGGGGCCCGGAGCGGAGGGAACGGAGAAGGCGGTTGGACATCGACGGCTTGGCCTCGGGCTGGACGTGGTGCGGGGTGTTCTAGCGCATCGCGGGTGATGGGACGATTTCGCGCATGTGTCGTTTGTGCCAGGATCGGGGCATGACGACCCGCGTGCCGACGGCCTGATGCCGGTTCCCTATCTCGCCTGCATGGGCCTGGTGGCCTCGATCTACCACCTGCCGCCGCGCGTGCTGCCGTCGATCCAGGCGGTGGAAGGCGGCAGCCCCGGGCTGGTGCACCGCAACAGCAACGCCAGCCAGGACCTCGGCGTGATGCAGGTCAACACGATCTGGCTCGGGCCGCTGGCGCGCTACACCCATACCACGGTCGAGACCGTCTACGGCCGGCTGCGCGACGAGCCCTGCTACAACGTGGCGGCGGCCGGCGCCATCATGCGCACCTACCTGGACGAGACGCATGGCGACCTGATGCAGGCGGTCGGCAACTACCATTCGCACACGATGGCGCTGAACGCCGCCTACCAGGTGCTGGTGATGCAGTCGGCGCAGCGGCTGTTCGTGGGCGGGGGCGGCGGTGCGGGGCCGCGGATGGCGGGGCAGCAGCGCAGCGTGGCGGAACGGCTGGCGATGCAGCGGCGGATGGTCCGCGAGGCCAGGCGGCGGGAGCGGGGCTAGGCGCCGGAGCCGGAGCCGGCGGAGGAGCCGGCTCATGCGGTTCGCGCGGGAAGACCGTGACGGCACCATCCAGGGCGCGGCCGGGCCGGCTTCAGCCCTTGCCCCTGCTCCGGGCCAGGCCGGCGACGGTGCGGAGCGGGCCGGTGACGCGCCACGACGTGCTCGCCTGCAGCCTGGCGGCGTGCGCCTCGGCCGCGGCAAGGCGGGTCGCCAGCGCGTCGTGTGCGCCTTGCAGGCGGGCGGCCTGCTCACGGACCTGGTTGAGCTGTGACGCGAGCGCGTCCCGCTCGCCCCGCAAGGCGTCGAGCGCGGCATGGAGGTTGCCGCAGTTCTCGCGGTCGTAGTGCGGATGGTCCGCGTAGCTGTCCACCGTGCCGTTGAGGAACTCCAGGTCGGGCTTGGCCAGCGCCAGGGGGAACAGGCGTCGCAGCAGCGCCCTGCCCTGGTCTGCCGCAGCCTGGCCGGTCGTCAGCAGCAGCTTGTTCGGCACCAGCGCGAACGGCACCAGCGTCCCGCCGGCGCCGACATAGGCGGCGAGCCCGGTCAGCACGCCGGTCCAGTGGCTGCTCAGGATGTCGTCCAGGGCCACCACGCCGTTGTCGAGCAGGGTGCGCTCGGCCAGCCGCAGGTCGTTGGCCACCGTGGGCCCGGTGTGGCCGCCGTCGACCGAGATCAGGCGGAAGCGGTGCGACAGGAAGCCGAGCCGCTGGAGGTCGAGGCTGGATTCCTGCACGATCTCGACCGGCGCGGCGGGGGCGTAGCGGGCGAGGTTGCGCTCGAAGACGGCGCGGTCGCCCTGGCCCGAATGGTCGACGTTCTTCTCCTGGTCGCCGAACACGTCCACCGCGACCGCCCGCTCGCCGGGCGCCAGGGCGTTGGCGAGCACCAGGAACAGCCGGCCGTGATGCACGCCGATCTCGCACACGTCGCCGCGCAGGCCGGCGCGCACCTGCTCGACCAGCAGCTGCGCCAGGATGGAGGCGGTGGTCGGCGACAGCCATCCCTCGACCGTGCCGATCCCGCGCTCGAGATAGCCGGCCAGCGAGGAGAACAGGCCGACGGATGCGAAGCTTGCCGATGAAGCGCTGCCGGGGATGTCCATGTCCGTCATTCAGGTCCCGGGCGGCGATAGCCGGTTTCCGGGTCGGACACCAGGGCCCGACGGCGCCTGGATCGGGTGCGTCGGCCGGCCTGTTCCGGCCGTTCCCGGGGAGGGCGGGATGCCGGCGGACACGACCGGGCGGTGCCGTGTCCGGCGCCTCCGGCGCGGCCCGGGGATCGGCGTGCCGCGGCGACCGCCGCGGGAAGGCCGCCCGCCTGCACCGCGGTCAACCCTGGACCCGGGAGGCCAGACCATCGGGGGAGGCCCGCTTCCGGAGGTCCCGGCTCCTGCGCAGGCGGTGGCCGAGGCTGATGGAGGGACGCTCGACGCCGGCGTGCAGCGCCGCTGCCGCCGCCACGGCCAGTGCCGCCGCGAGGGGGGCCGCGACCGGGAACGGCAGGCGCCACGCCATGACCAGGAAGCTGAGGACGGTGAAGCCGAAGGCGGAGTGGATCAGGTAGAGCGGGTAGCTGATGGCGGCCAGGCCGTCGAGAAGCCGGTTCGGCCGGAACCGGCCGCGCATCCGGTAGCAGGCCGCGAACACCAGGATCGCGAGCCCGAAGCTGGCCGTGCGGAGCGAGCGGACGTCGCCGGCGGTGGGGCCGAGGGCATAGCTGGCGAAGAAGATGGCGCCCAGCCCCAGCACGCCGGCCGCCAGCCGGCGGCGGGAGATGGCGCCCCGGTAGCGGTAATGGAACAGCGTGCCGATGAGGATGTAGCCGACATACATCAGCCCGCTCACCAGCGGCACCGGAAGCCGGATCGCGGCGCGTCCCTGCAGGGCGTTCACCGCCAGGGCGGCGGCGGCGAACGCGACCAGCGGCCAGACGCGGAACGAGAGCAGCGCCGGCCGCAGCAGGGCGGCGAGGAGGTAGAAGCCCACCTCGACCGACAGGGTCCAGCTCACCCAGTCCACGGTGAGATGGCCCAGCAGCGTCGCGAACAGCAGGCCGTTGACCAGGTAGGCGTCGAGCCCGAAGGCGGGCGGGCGGTGCCAGTAGCGGCCGCTGGCGGCGATGGTGCAGCCTTCGAGCAGCAGCGCCATCCAGAAGGTCGGATAGATGCGCAGGGCGCGCGCCAGCAGGAAGCTGCCCATCCCGGAGCGGCGCAGCGAGAACGGGATGACGAAGCCGCTGATCAGGAAGAAGGCGCCGACCCCGAACTTGCCCAGGTCGAGCCAGGGCGGGTAGAGCCAGGTCCCGACCGGGCTCAGGGGCGTGTCCAGCGGCGGCGCCGCGACCACCCAGGCGACGGCCTGGCGCATGAACTGGGCCACGACGGCGTAGTGGACCAGCATCACGGCCAGGACGCACAGGCCGCGGAGCTGGTTGGCGAAGACGATCCTGTCGGCCGCAGGCGGCGGACGGCGCTCCGACGCGGCCGGTCCGGCCGGGGCGGTCGAGGGCACCTCGTTCATCACTGCGGCCCTCCCTCGCCGACAGCCGGGCGACCCCGAGGATCGTCGCGGCGGGCAGGCACAGGAACCCCAGGCTTGGCAACAACGAAGGGTTGCAAACGCTTACTCACGGTTAGTTTATGTCATCGTTGCATGAATTTAAACAGTGCCCTGCATCCACCGATGCCCGTCGCTTGTATCGGTAGTGGCATGGCGCACGACGTCATCCGCCCGCTTGTAGCCTCGGCAACATGGCGGGCGTCACCTATGGACAGGAACGTTCAAATGGCCGGACTTGAGACGAGTCACGTGATGCCCGAGGGACCCACCCTCGGCCGCCGCCGCCTGATGAAGGGCGCCGGGGCTGGTGCGGTGGCACTCGGCGCCCTGGGCGGCGCCAGCATCGCGACGAGCACCCCCGCCTCCGCAGCGACCTACACCGACGCCGACATCCTCAACTTCGCGTTGAACCTGGAATACCTGGAAGCCGAGTACTACCTGCGGGCCGCGACCGGCCAGCCGCTCGGCGTCTATACCGGCCTCACCGGGGTCGGCACGCAGGGCACCGTCACCGGCGGCTCGCTGGTTCCGTTCCAGAATCCGGCCATCGCCTACTACGCGCTGCGGATCGCCAACGACGAGCTGGCCCATGTCCGCTTCCTGCAGACCGCGCTCGGTGCCAGCGCGATCGCGGAGCCCTCGATCGACTTCGCGAGCAGCTTCAACACCCTGGCGCAGGCCGCCGGACTGGGCTCGACCTTCGACCCGTTCGCCGACGAGATCAGCTTCCTGCTCGGCGCCTACATCTTCGAGGACGTCGGCGTGACCGCCTATGCCGGTGCGGCCAACCTGCTCACCAACCCGGACAACCTCAGCTACGCCGCCAGCGTGCTCGCGGTCGAGGGCTACCATGCGGGCGCGATCCGCGGCTACCTGTCGCAGATCGGCGCCGGCGATGCCACCAACGCCATCTCCGCGCTGCGCAACAAGCTGGGCGGCGTCCCGGACAACGGCACGTCCACGACCGACAACCCGTTCACCTTCAACAACGTCGACTACAACGGGCAGACCTACCGCCGCACCACGCAGCAGGTGCTGAACATCGTCTTCGGCGGCGCATCGGCGACGGCCGGCCTGTTCTTCCCCAAAGGGGTGAACGGCCTGTTCAACACCACCGCCACCTGATCGACCGGTCCAGCCCCTTCAACACGCCCAGGCACACGCGGGACGGCGCCGAGGCCGACAGCAGGTCGCGGCACGCGTCTTCCGCAGGAGATCATTCCATGCTCGACACCACCAGCCTGCCCGAGACCAGCGCAAGCCCCGGGCTTGATGCGAACAGGGTCCCGGAGGAGAACGCCACCAACCGTCGGCGCGTCGTGATGCGCCGCGCCGGCTTCGGCCTCGCCGGCATCGCGGCGGCAAGCCTGTTCGGCAGCAGGACCGCCAGCGCCGCAACCGTGACCGACGTCGACATCTTCAACTTCGCGCTGAACTTCGAGTATCTCGGCGCCGAGTACTACCTGCGCGCCACGACCGGAAACGGCCTCGGCACGTATGTGGGGGCAGCGGGACTGGCCGGCACCGGCACCCAGGGAGCCGTGACCGGCGGGGCACCCGTCCCGTTCCAGACCGACGCGGTCGGCTACTACGCGCAGGGGCTCGCCAACGACGAGCTCGGCCACGTGCAGGTCATCCGCGAGGTGCTCGGCAGCGCCGCCATCGCCGAGCCGTCGATCGACCTCGCCGACTCCTGGAGCGTGCTGGCCGCCGCAGCGGGCCTCGTTCCCGCGGGCGGCTCGTTCGACCCGTACTCGAGCGAGATCAACTTCCTGCTCGGCGCCTACGTGCTTGAGGACGTCTGCGTCACGGCGCTCGCGGGTGCCGCCGCCCTGCTGACCAACCCGGACAACATCGCCTACGCGGCCAGCATCCTGGGCGCCGAAAGCTACCAGGCCGGGCTGATCCGTTCCTACCTGGCCGGCGTCGGCGCCGGTGACGCGACCAACGCGATCTCCGCGCTCCGCCAGTCGCTGTCGGGCGTCGGCGACCACGGCACGGACTACGACTCCAACCCGTTCAACTTCACCAACACCGACGCCACCGGCCAGAACTTCCGCCGCAACACCAGCCAGGTGCTCGCGATCGCCTACGGCAGCAACGTTCCCGGCACCGCGATGGGCGGGTTCTTCCCGGCCGGCGTGAACGGCACCATCAAGGCCGTCTGATCCGCACAGGCGCCCGTCGGCACGCTGCCGACGGGCGCGTCCCGGTCCATCCCGGTCCGGGATCCGCGAGTCCTGCCGGGCCTCGCGGATCCCGCCGGCCTCACCCCAGCTCCTTCGTCCGCACCAGGCCGATCAGCATGCCCCGGAGCCGCCGCGTCGCGTCGGGCCATTGCCGTGCCGCGATCCAGGCCTGGGCCGCATCCTGCACCTGCCGCCGCCGCACCGGGTCACCGAGCAGGCGGTCGAGGCCGGCCGCCACGTGGCCGGCGTCGATGCCGTCGCAGCGATGGACCGCTTCCCCCAGCTCCTCGAACAGGGCGATCGGCGTGACCGCGACCGGCACACCGGTGGTCAGCGCGCCGCGCACCGCGCCGCTGGCCGCCTCCCTGGACGGCTGGTACGGCAGGGCCAGGACGTCGCAGGCCGACAGCAGGTCCAGGGCCTGCATCTGCGGCAGGAAGGCGGTGCGGAACTCGATCCGGTCGGCGAGGCCGAGGGCCTCCGCCAGCTGCCGGCACCGGCGCACCTCGTCGCGCGACTCGGGGGAGTCGTACTCGGCGTTCACCAGGAGCAGCCGCAGGTGCGGCCAGCGCTCGCGGAGGCGCGACACAGCCGCGATCAGGGTGTCGATGCCCTTGCCCGGCAGGAAGAAGCCGTAGCAGCCGACCAGCGGGCCGTCCGCGTCGTCCGGCCGCAGCGGACGCACCGGCCGGACCGGCAGCGACGGCGCGACGCCGTGCGGGAGCAGCGCCACGTTGCCGGCGAGGCCGAGCCCCTGCAGCCGGACGGTGTCGGCCACCGTGTGCACCAGCAGCCGGTCGACCCGTGCGAACGCGTCGATCACCGCGAGCCGCTCCGCCTCCGGCAGGTCGAGCAGGTCGCGCGTGTTGTGCAGGCTCACCGCGACCACCCGGCCACGCAGCAGCGGATGCGACAGCAGGGCCGCGAGGTCGCGGAAGCGCAGCAGGCCGGGCTGGTGCTGGATCACGACCGCGTCGGCATCGTCGGCGGCCAGGGCGGCGGCAAGCGGCGCCACGCTGCGCGGGTCGCCGATCTGCCAGCACGGCCAGAACACGGTGCCGTCCGACTCCCCGGTCTGCGTCCGGCGGTCGCACAGGATCCGGACCCGGACCGCCTCGCCCATGCCGGCGACCAGGTGACGGGAGTACTCGGCGATGCCGCAGCGGAGGTTCCAGCTCGACACCCAGCTGATCCGCAGCGGCGCCGGCGGCGGCGCCAGCAGCAGGTCGGTCGCCAGCCGGGCGTAGGCCCGGGCCAGGTCGTCCGGCGCCGGGACCGGGGGCGGCGCCGGCAGCGGCCGTTCCGGCGCCGCCGCGGCCTCCCGCAGCGCCGCCACCAGGTCGTCCTCGTCCGGCTCAAGCCACAGCGCATGGGCGGCCGCGACGTGGCTGCCGGAGGGCGCCGGGCGGCAGCGGAGCAGCCGGATCCCCGGCAGCGCCCCGTCCGGGCCGGCGCAGAAGTCCATGTGGCCGCCGCCGCCGGTGACGATCAGGGGCAGGCCGGCGGCCAGCGCTTCCGCCGCCGGAAGGTTGTAGCCCTCGCCGCGGGTCGGCAGCACCATGGTGTCCGCGTCGGCATACAGGGCCAGCAGCGCGTCGGGGTCGAGGTCGCGGTCGACCAGCTCGACCGGGGCCAGATCCGGGTCGGCGGCGCGAAGCGCGGCCAGGGCGGCGGGAACCTCGTTGTGCGGGTTGGGGAAGCCCTTGATCAGGAGGCGCACCGGGTCGCCGGCGCGGAAGGCGCGCGCCCAGGCGCGCAGCAGCACGTCGACCCCCTTGCGCGGGAAGCAGGAGGAGACGTGCAGGAAGCCGTGCACCTCGCGCGCCGGCCATGCCGTGCGGGCGTCGCGCAGGGCCAGGAAGCGGTCGAGGCGGATCGCGGGCGGGATCACCCGCACCGGGACCGACAGGCCGGAATCGAGCAGCACGTCGCGCACGAACGCCGTGGGCGCCACCACGGCCCGGAAGTTCCGTTCCAGCACCGCGACCGTCTGCGCCGGCATCAGGGATTCCTCCCAGAACAGCAGCGCCACCGCGACGTCGCCGGGACGCGACGGGACGTGCACCGGGTAGTGCTGGCTGATCACCAGCTCGGGGCCGGTCGGATGCGGCTCCCGGTACACCAGCGCCGCCACCGCGTCGTGCTGGCCGGGCGGCACGCCGGACAGGTCGAGCGTGTCGCTCCCCTCCACCGGCCGCAGCCGGACCCGGCCGGGACGGGCCTGCTCCAGCTGCAGCGCCAGCTCGCGGTTGATCGCCGACAGGCTGTAGCTGCCGTTGACGTGGCCGCTCACCGTGTAGCGCAGGTTGTCGTCCAGCAGCGGCGCCGTCGCGCGGTCGGCGGGCGGCTCGGCGCCGGCGCGCAGCAGCGCGCCCTGCAGCACCGCGCGCTGGCGGTCGAGCCCGAAGCGGTCCAGCGCCGCGTCCTGTCGTTCCCGCTGCCGGGCGGCCGCCGGGGGATCCTGCGCCAGCGACAGCATCGCGTCGGCCACGGCGTCCGGCTCCAGGCTGTCCAGCAGCCGGCCGGCACCGGCCAGGGTGTAGGGCACCGCGCCGCCCGGCCAGGCCAGCACCGGCACGCCGTGCGCCATCGCCTCGACCAGCGGCACGCCGAAGCCCTCGTGCCGGCTCAGCGACACGTAGAGGTCCGCGGCGGCGTACCACCGGTCGAGCGCCGCGTCCGGAACCGCGCCGGGGAGCACGACGTCGGCGTGGAGCCCGAGGGCGTCGATCCGCCGGCGCAGGGCGGCGGCGTAGGGATCGGCGGCGCCCTCGTCGCGGCCGACCAGCACCAGGCGGGACCGGGTGCCGAACCGGGCGCGGAAGGCGGCGAAGGCGTCCAGCAGCGCGAGCTGTCCCTTCGCCTCGACGATGCGGCCGACGAACAGCACCGTGAACGGCGCGTCCGCAGCCCGGCCGCCGGCGCGGGCGGCGGCGGCGCGGGCGCGCAGCGCCTCGAGGTCGAACAGCAGGGTGCAGGCGCGCACCGGGGCCAGCCCCAGGCGCCGCAGCTCCAGGGCGTTGTACTCGCTGTCGGCCAGGGCCGCCCGCACCCGGCCGCGGAAGGCGCCGAGCTGCTCGCGGCCGAGACGGGCGTAGTGCGCGAGGTGCGGATGGCGGGCCAGCAGCGCCGGGGGGGTGATGTTGTGGTAGAGCAGCACCTTGGGCGCCGGCAGGTCCAGGACCTGCGGGAACCGGTCGTAGCCCATGGAATGGCGCACGATCAGCACGTAGCGGTCGTGGCGCGGCAGCTGCTCCATCGGCCGCAGCAGGTGCAACAGCGCAGCGGGCGGCTGCTCGACGAAGATCTCGCTCTCGTAGCCCATGCCGCGCAGCAGCGTGCGGGTCAGCAGCATGGCGTTGGTGATGGCGTCGCCGACCGCCGAGCCGGAATGGAACTGGTGCACGGCGAGGAGGCCGCCCTCGCCGTCTCCGAGCAGCACCGGCGGCGGCGGCAGGACCGGCAGCGGCTCGGCGGGCACGGCGTCACCCTCGGGGGCGGCCGGAGCCGCTCCGGGCACGGTCGCGGGCACGGGCACGGGCACGGGCGGATCGGAGGGAGGCGCCGCGAACGCGGGACCGGGCGCGGGATCGGGCGCGGGCACGGCCGGGACCGGGGGCGCCGCCACGGGCGCCGCGGCGCCCGGCCGCAGCCGGGTCCGGATCACGGCACGGCGCAGGGGTGCGGTGACGCGCCAGGAGCGGCTCTGCTCCATCGCGTGGAGGCCGCGCTCGGCCGCCTGCAGGCGCAGATGGGTCTGCTGCAGCTCGTGCCGGGCATCGTGCAGCCCGTGCTCGGTGGCCTGCAGGCGCAGGTGGGTCTGCTGCAGCTCGTGCCGGGCATCGTGCAGCGCCTGCGCCAGCTCGCGGCGCTCGTGCCCGGCGTGTGCCGCCTCTTCCGCCTGGCGGCCGAGCAGCTCGCGCAGCCGGGCCAGCTCGTGCTCCCCGTGCTCGCTGCCCCGCACCTCGCGGGCGACGCTGGCGTCCAGCGCGGCCTGCGTCCCCGACAGGGCGGCGCGAAGGGTCGCGAGCTCGGTCTCGGCGGCGCCGATGCGCTGCGCCCACACGCTGTCGGAGGCGCGCAGGAAGTCGTCGAACACGTTGGGCGGGGTGGCGAAGGCGCCTGCCAGCGCATCGTGCCGCTCCGCCGCCACGTAGTAGCGGTTGAGCCCGTCGAACCAGACGAAGCGGTACTCCGCCTCCAGCAGCAGCGGCTCCCAGTCGGCATGGGTGGGGACCGTCGAGTCCGGCGCGGTCGCCTCGGCCAGGATGATCCAGGGCCGGAACGCCTGGAGGTCGGCGCCCAGCAGCACCGCCCGCTCGGCGCCCTCGACGTCGATCTTGAGGAAGTGGATGTCGGGGGGCGCGTACAGCCGGCAGATCTCGGCCAGGGTCCGCACCGGCACCACGACCTCGCGCACCGCGCGGGTTCCGGCGTGTCCGGCGGCGATCGCGGGGTCGAGCGTGGACAGCCCGGTGCCGTCCAGCGCGTGCAGCACCGCCTCGCCCGGCTCGGCGCCCAGGGCGAGCTGCAGCGTGACGTCGCGCGGGCGAGCGGCGCGGATCCGGGCCGCCTCGGCGGCGAGCGGCTCGACGTTCACGCCGGTCCAGCCGCGGTCGTAGAAGGCGCGGGTGACGCTGTCGGCATCGGGGTGCTGCGC
>CAXTVS010000092.1:0-10400 GCA_964247735.1 uncultured Acetobacteraceae bacterium | reverse complement strand
ACCAGCAACGTCGAATCAGATCAGCCGAGTCCGCGCAACATCAAAGTGCTCTAGGCAGCGGGTATGACTGCCCAGACGTCCGGGATGGGCGCAGAGCTGCCTTCGACGGCTCAAGCTCAGCCTCGGCTGCCGAACGACGCCGGCGGCACCATCCCCGCCGCAGGATAGGCAGGCAGCGGCGGCGGTGCCTTCGGCCGCATCGGCGGCAGACGCCGCAGCCGGTCGAGCGCCACCCTCACCGCCGCGTCCAGCTGCCGGTCCTGCCCGGTGACTCCCTCGTCCGGCCGGTCGTCCACGGTGATGTCCGGAGACACGCCGGCGTTCTCGATGATCCAGTGCCCGTCGGGATCGGCCAGCGCGTCCTTGGGGATGGTGATGGCGGTGCCGTCCATCAGGGTCCACGGCGCGTTGATGCCCTGCACGCCGCCCCAGCTCCGCGTGCCGACCAACGGTCCCAGGCCGTAGCGCCGGAAGTAGTATGGGAACTGGTCGCCGTCGGAGCCGGAGCCCCAGTTCAGCAGGGTCACCATCGCCCGCGGCGGGACCGCGACCGGCAGCGGCGAGACGGCTCCCTCCCGGTTGACGAACACGCCGGCCAGGCGGCGGCGGAGCACGTCGAGCACCGCCTGGCTGGTGAAGCCGCCGCGGTTCCAGCGCACGTCGAGGACCATCCCCTGCCTGTCCGCCTGCGGGTAGAACTGCCGCACGAACTCGCCCCAGCCGCTGCCGACGAAGTCCGTCAGCGCGACGTAGCCGATCCGCCCGCCCGACAGCAGGTCGACGCGGCGACGGTTCCGCAAGATCCGGTCGACGCTGCGCAGCGCCCGCTCGTCGGCGATCGGCGTCACCTGCAGGCTGCGTCGCGGCCCGTCCGCGGTGGGCGCCACGGTGAGGGTGACGTGATCCCCGACCCCGACCAGCAGCGAGTCCGGATCGACCGGCGCCTTCAGCTCGTGGCCGCCGATCGCCAGCAGGAAATCGCCGTCATGCAGGCCCAGGCCGGGCGCGGTCAGGGGACTGGCGAAGCCGGCACGGGTGTTGTCACCCTCGAGGATGTGCGCGAGGCGGTAGCGGTTGGAGGCCGGGTCCAGCGCGTAGTCGACGCCGAGCCGGCCGGTGACGACCGGGGCGCGCGTGTCGAGCCGCGTCCCGTGGCGCAGAAAGGTGTGCGAGCTCGCAAGCTCTCCCTGCATCTGCCCGACCAGGTAGAGGAAGTCGTCCTCCGAGCCGAGCCGGGGCAGCAGGGCGGCGTAGGCGTCGTGCACCGCCTGCCAGTCGTTGCCGTTCATCGCCCGGCTGAAGAACACGTCGCGGTCGAGCCGCCAGGCGTTCTCGAACATCTCGGCCCATTCCCGACGCGGATCGACCGTCATGCGCAGGTTCGACAGGTCGAGCGTCACGTCGTCGGCGTTCCCCGGACCGGTGGAGGCGACGTGCCAGGCGCCGTCGCGCCGGAACGCGACCGATCCGCCGCGTGCGGACAGGCTGTGGTTGTCCAGCCCGGCGACAAGCGCATGGTCGGCTCCGGTGTCCAGGTCGAGCACGTGCAGGGCCGCCTGCGCTCCGGGCAGGTCGCCGTCGATGAGCTGCGGCGGCCTGGTCTCGTAGAACACGCGGCGGCCCCTGATCTCCAGGCTGGCGATGACGGCGGGTGTGACCGGCAGCGCCACCGCACGATCCATCAGCCGGTGGAGGTCGACACGGAGTGCTGCGGCCGGCGCGCCCGGAACGAACGAGGTGTCGCGCAACAGCGGCGACGGGTCGTCGGGATCCAGGGTGGCGGCGAAGATCCCGTCGGAGTTCAAGGTGGCCACGATGGTTTCCTCGTCGCGGTCCGACACCAGCGGCAGCTCGTTGCGCTGCGACACGAAGAACAGCACCCGGCCGTCGGCGGAGAACCGCGGCATCCGGTCACTGTTCATCGGCGTGCTGACGATCACGTCCTGGCCGGTGGACAGCTCGTGGAGGTGGATCGCACGCTGCCGGTTGGCGCGCATCGTGCTGTAGGCGAGCCAGCGCCCGTCCGGCGAGAACGCGGCGTCGCGGATCTCGGCATACGGGTCGCCGGCGATCCGGCGCGGCGTCCCGACGTCGATCGGGACCAGCCACAGCCCGTGGTTGGCGTCCGCCACCGCGAGCCGGCTTCCGTCCGGCGACCAGAGCGGCGTGTAGAAGTAGCCGGACCGGAACGATGTCAGCACGTGGCCGGCGCCGGCGGGCGTCGTCCTGACCGCCAGCTGCTGCTCGCCGCCGGCATCGGTCTCGTAGGCGATGGCGTGGCCGTCCGGCGACCAGGACGGATGATCCTCGTCCGCGCCCGGCGTGTCGGTCAGGTCGCGCGGCGTTCCGGCGGCGGGGAGGTCGAACAGGTCGCCGCGGGCGGACACGAGCAGGTCGCCGCCGTCGGGCGACAGCGCGTAGTCGACGCCGCCGGTGGCGTCGGCGAGACGCGCCGTGTCGCCGACCGCCTCGGGGCGCGGTGCCGTGCGGGTCCCGTCGTCCGGGACCTGGACCGTGACCTCGCGCAGGCTGCGCGACGGCAGGTCGAGCGCGTACAGCCGGCCGCCCTGCCCGAAGGTGATGGTGTGGCCGCCCAGCGACGGCTCGTCGACGTCCAGATCGGTGAACCGGGTCAATTGGCTGACGGCCCGGGTATCGAGGTCGTAGGCCCAGATGTTGGCCCGGAACCCGGGACCGCGATCGGACAGGAAGTAGATCACGCGGCCGAACCACATCGGCGCGGTGTCGGTCCCCCTCCAGTCGGTGATCCGGACAAGACGCCTGCTTCGAAGGCCGTAGGTGTAGAGGTCCTGCGCCTGGCCGCCGACGTAGCGCTTCGGCAACGCGTCGTTGCGGTAGATCCGGTTGACGGCGATCGCCTGCCCGCCCGGCGCGAACGACAGCAGGCCGGAATGGTCGAGCGGCAGCGCCTGCCGCAGGCCGCCCTCGACCGGGACCGAGAAGGCGCGGACGATCTTCGGGGACGGAGACAGGCGGGATGACAGGAACACGATCCGTCGCGAGTCCGGCGTCCAGGTGACGACCCGGTTGTCGCTGCCGCTCGGCGACGCGTCGAAGGTGAGGCGCCTGGCCGCACCGCCGGACGCGGGCAGGACATACACGTCGAAGGTTCCGGCGCGCCGCGCGGTGAAGGCGATCCAGCGCCCGTCCGGCGAGAAGCGCGGGAACAGCACGGCGCCCGGGTCGTGGGTCAGACGGCTGGCCACGCCGCCGGCCAGGGATGCGGTCCAAAGATCGCCGTGCGCGACAAAGGCGACCGTGGTTGACGACGCGTTCGGGTAGCGCATCAGCGGCACGGCGGCCTGGGCTGCCGGTGCGACCGCCATCAGCAGCCCGATCCCGAACCAGCCGGTGGACCGTGGCATCCGGTCGGCCCCGGCCGGCTGCTCGGCAGCCTCAGCGCGCCACGAACATCCAGGCCAGGGCCGAGAACGGCAGCAGCGCCAGCAGGAGGCGACCGGCACAGTCGGTGGCGGCCCGTGCCTGCCGGGACGAGGCCACCTGGCTCAGCCGGCGGTGCAGCGCCGACATCCCGGCCGGGCGACCGAACAGCGCGCTGTCGCTCTGGAACATGGCGTAGCCGGTGTCGAAGCTGAGGGTGGTCATGGCGTCATCTCCTTGGCATGGACCCCGTGGCCCATGCCGGAGATATTGCAGCCGGCGTGCCAGGACTGAACTTCAGCCTAGAGGATTGATATTGCTCCTTTCTCCTTCGGGCCTGAAGCAGCGTTCCGATAAAACCTTGTCGTCAATCCTGACAGTTGGCGTATTAAACCAAGACATGGTCTGGCCGCCTATCTCCGGCTAGGCCCTGCTGTGCAGCCTCCGCCAGGCGGAGCAGGCGCAGGAAGTTCCCGCCCCAGAAGGCGGCGATCTCGGATCGGCCGTAGCCGCGGGACAGCAGCTCCGCCGTCACCGCCGGGCTGTCCGCCGCGCTGCTCCAGCCCTTGATGGCACCGCCGCCGTCGAAGTCGGAGCTGATCCCGACATGGGCGGTCCCGATGCGCCGCACGACGTAGTCGATGTGGTCCACGAAGTCCGACACGTCCGCTTCGCCGCCGCCGGCGTGTTCGCCGCGCGGACGCAGGAAGCCCGGCATCGCGGTGATCTGGATCAGGCCGCCGGTGTCGCGCAGCGCGTCGAGCTGGACGTCGTCGAGGTTGCGGCGGTGGTCGCACAGCGCACGGACGCAGCTGTGCGTCGCCACCACCGGCGTGGTCGAGTGCGCGAGCGCCTGCAGCATGGACTCGCGCGAAAGGTGCGACACGTCGACCAGCAGGCCGTGGCGGTTCATCTCCGTGACCATCTCGCGTCCGAGGGCGCTGAGGCCGCCATGCCGCGTTTCGCGGTCGCCGAGGTCGCGGCGCGGGATGGCGCTGTCGGCGACCGCGTTGTGGCCGTTATGGGTCAGGGTGACGTAGCGCGCCCCCTTGGCGCGCACCGCGGCGACCAGGGACAGGTCCTCCCCGAACGCGTAGGCGTTCTCGACCGCCGGCACGATCGCGATCGTCTCATCCTGGTGCGCCTGCTCGATCCCGCCCGCGGTGTCGCAGAGCCTGGCCCGGATGCCGTTCCGCTCGGTGCCCATCTCGCGGATCCGGTCCAGCATGGCGAACACGCGCGCGCGCGCGCCGGCGTGGCCGGCCGCATCGGTCGGCCCCTGCGGGATGTAGGCGGCAAAGCAGCCGGCCGACACGCCGCCCGCGCGCATCTTGGGCAGGTCGACGCGACGGCTCCCGCTCTCCAGGAACGGGTCGTCGCCGCCGGGCCAGGGGATGTCGATGTGGCTGTCGAGGGTCAGAAGGGAGGCGTGCAGCCCGGAGGGATCGCTCATCGCGCCACGCAACGCCCACGCAGCCGCATTTGCAAGCGGCCTTGCCAGGGGGCGGCGGGTGCGCGATCCGGTCGGGGATGCGCATCGCCACCTGGAACATCAACTCGCTGCGGCTTCGTCTTCCCCAGCTGGAGCGGCTGGTCACGGAGCTGTCCCCTGACGTGATCTGCCTGCAGGAGACCAAGGTCCCGGACGAGCTGTTCCCGGAGGAAGCCCCTGCCCGGCTCGGCTACCCGTTCCACCTGCGCCGCGGCATGAAGGGCTACAACGGCGTCGCCATCCTGTCCCGCGTGCCGATGCGCGGCGACGACACCGCACCCAACTGGTGCCTGAAGGACGACCGGCGGCACGTCGCCGCAGTGCTCGACGCGCCGAGCGGGCCGGTAACGCTGCACGACTTCTACGTTCCTGCCGGCGGCGACGTGCCGGATCCGGCGCTGAACCCGAAATACGCTCACAAGCTGGCCTTCGTGGACGAGGTGACCCGCTACTTCACGGTGCATCCCGCACCGGATCGCTGTGTCCTTGTCGGCGACCTCAACATCGCGCCGCTGGAGCACGACGTGTGGAGTCATCGGCAGCTCCGCGACGTGGTCAGCCACACCAAGCCGGAGATCGCGCGGATGGAGGCCTGGATGGCGACCGGCTTCGTCGACGCGATGCGCCACTTCGTGCCGCCGACGCAGAAGCTCTACAGCTGGTGGTCGTATCGCAACCGTGACTGGCGCGGCTCGGACCGCGGCAGGCGGCTGGACCATGTCTGGGTCACTCCGGACCTCGTGCCGTCCCTGCAGGGCCTGATCGTCCACGATGTGGCGCGCGACTGGCCGCAACCCTCCGACCATGTCCCGGTGGCGGTGGACCTGGCACTCTAACGCCGGAGCCCCGCGCGGTCAGGCGACGCCGCCGGCCGGATCGAGGCGGTAGCCGCCGCCCTCGGTGACGAGCAGGCAGGCATTGGTGGGATCGGGTTCGATCTTCTGCCGCAGCCGGTAGATGTGGGTTTCCAGCGTATGGGTGGTGACGGCCGCGTTGTAGCCCCACACCTCGTTCAGCAGCACCTGCCTGGCTACCGGGCGGGTGCCGGCGCGATACAGGAACTTCAGGATCGCCGCCTCCTTCTCGGTCAGCCGGATGCGCCGGTTGCGGGTCGGCTCCTGCAGCAGCTTGGCGGACGGGCGGAACACGTAGGGCCCGATGGTGAACACCGCGTCCTCGCTGTTCTCGAAGATGCGCATCTGCGCCCGCAGCCGGGCCAGCAGCTCGGCGATGCGGAACGGCTTGGCGACATAGTCGTTGGCGCCGGCATCCAGGCCGCGCACCACGTCGGCCTCGTCGTCGGAGCCGGTCAGCATGATGATCGGCATGCGCCGGCCCTGCTTGCGCTGCTCGGCGCAGAAGTCCCGGCCGTCACCGTCCGGCAGCGACACGTCCAGGATCAACGCGTCGTAGCGCACCGACGGCTCGGCCATCATCCGGGTCGCCTCAGCGATCGAGTCCGCCTGTTCGACCGAGAATTCCCCTTCGAGCTGGAGCTGCTCGACCAGCGCTTTGCGCAGCGCATGGTCATCGTCCACGATCAGAATGGGACGTTCACCCGCCATAGAAACGCTCTCCTGAGCGGCAGCACGCAGAACTACCGGGCTGCCGGAACGATGCGACGAGGCGTATCCTGTCCGGCCGGTGGGAGAGACCGAGGCCACGCGTCGTATTCACAACGCAGTGACAATGATCGTGTGAGCATCGCAGCGGCACCGCGCTGACACACTTTCTCGTGAGTGCTGCCGGCAGCGACCGTCCGGCCTGGAAGCAGGAGTGTCGGCATGGGTGAAGCCTGGATCGCGACCACCGGATCGGGACCGATGGTGCTCCGGATGGACGCGCTGGCCCTGCCGGCGGTGCTGGGTGCGGGCGGCGTGCGGATCGACAAGCGGGAAGGCGATGGCGCCACGCCGGCGGGCCTGCTGCGCCTGCGCCGGGTGCTCTACCGTGCCGATCGTGGCCCAGCTCCGGTCTGCGCGGTGCCGCGGGAAGCGCTGGCTCCGGACGACGGGTGGTGCGATGACCCGTCGCACACCGACTACAACACGCAGGTCCGTCTGCCGCACCCGGCCCGTCACGAGCAGCTATGGCGGGACGACCGGCTCTACGACCTTGTCGGGGTGCTGGGGTGGAACGACGATCCGGTGGTGTGGAACCGCGGCTCGGCGATCTTCCTGCACCTGGCCCATCCGGATGGACGGCCGACCGAGGGCTGCATCGCGCTGGCGCCCGATGCGCTCCGGTTGGCGCTGGCCCAAGGCCTGACCGCGATCAGGGTCGATCCCTGACCGCGCCCAGCGGGACCAGCATCACGGCACCGTCGGATTGATCCCGTAGGACTCCGCCAGGGCGTTCGCGTCGTTGATGTAGGGGCTCATCTGGTGGTACTCGCCCTCCAGCGTCGAGAACTCGTTCTGCAACGCCGTCACCTCGGCCGCAGGGATCTGGACCGCGCCGCTGGCCACCTCAGGGTAGGAATAGCCGCTGATGGCGGCACTGAACGGGGCCAGGTCGCTGACCCCCTGCTGGGTGCCGAGGTCGATCACCACGCCGTAGTGGTCCATGTGCGGGTTGGCGACCACGGCGCTTCCGGCTTCGGTGGAGTCGGTGCCGTATTCCGCGATCGGGTCGCCCTGCTCGACGAAGTTCACGAAGTTGTTCCCCAGCCTGGCGGCGGCGTTGTAGCCCGGCAGGCCGCTGGAGCCGAACACCAGGCCGGGCAGACCGGTCAGGGATGCGACATAGGACGCCTGCATGCCGCCGAGCGAGAACCCGGTCAGGTAGATCCGGCTGGCCGAGTAGCCCTGCGATACCGCCACGGTTCGCACGGTGCTTTCGAACGCCAGCGCGTCGGCATAGCCGGGCAGCGTGCTGGGATCGTAGCCGGACAAGGTCGCCTGGGCCAGGTTCTCCTGGACCTGCGTGATGTCCCAGCGATAGGCGATGATCACGTTGCCGACGCCGTCCAGATAGGCATAGGCGGTCGTGCCGTTGTTGGTCGAGATCGACACCGGGTTGCCGGACGCGTCGAGCAGAGAGCTGAGTCCGTAATACGGCGCATAGTAGGCGTCGACGCTGGCCAGCGTGGCAGCCTCGAACGACTGCATGCTCGGCGCATCGGGCGGGATCACCAGGTTGCCGATCCCCAGGCTTGCGGACGCGACGCGCGCGGTTGAAGCCGCAAGCGCCTGATGCGCCGGCCCCATGGCCAGCATCAGACAACACGACCCGGCGAGGACGTCGCGAACCGACCCCTTGCCGGAACGAGCCGAACCGCATGTCAGGAGTCTCTTCACCGGCGACGACCATCTTCTGTTTCAGAACCGTGACACTTTGACAGAAAATCGTCCTCGTTGCGAACTATTTCTCGAAATCTATACCAATTCCGCCGCATGACCCAGGCGGGCGTCCTCCACGCCGCGGCGCCCCAGCACCGCGGCGAAGAACCCGTCCGTGCCGTGCTGGCGCGGCGTCAGCCGCAGCACGCCCGATCCCGCCTGCAGCGCAGGCGCCGCCATCGGTGGATCGAGCGTGTCCGGCGCCCGAAGGTCGAGCATCGCGAAGTCGGGATGGCGCACCAGGAAGGCCTCGACCTGCGACGCGTTCTCCTCCTGCAGCACCGAGCAGGTGGCGTAGACCAGCCGGCCGCCCGGACGCACCAGCGCCGCTGCCCGGTCCAGGATCGCCGACTGCTTTGCGAGAAGCTCGTCCAGGTCCTGGCGCGTCAGGCGGAGCCGCGCGTCCGGGTTGCGCCGCCAGGTGCCGGTGCCGGTGCAGGGCGCGTCGACCAGCACGCGGTCGAAGCTCCCCCGCCGCCGCTTCGCCCACTTGTCGCCCTCCACCAGCAGGTGCCGCTCGACGTTGTGCACCCCGGCCCGGCGCAGGCGTCGCACCGCCCCGTCCAGGCGCGGCTCAGACACGTCGCACGCCACCACGTGGCCGCGGTTGTCCATGGCCATCGCCAGGCCCAGCGTCTTGCCGCCGGCGCCGGCGCAGTAGTCCAGCACCCGCATCTCCGGACCCGCCCCCACCGCCTGCACCACCAGCTGGCTGCCCTCGTCCTGGATCTCGACCAGCCCGCCCGCGAAGGCCTTCGTGCTGGTCACCGGCAGGCGCCCGGACACGCGCAGGCCCCAGGGCGACAGCGGCGTGGGCTCGGTGGCGATGCCTTCCTCCGTCAATGCCGCCGCCGCCGCCTCGCGGGTGGTGCGCAGGAGGTTGACGCGCAGGTCGAGCGTCGCCGGCGCGGTCAGCGCCGCGATCTCGGCACGCACCGCCTCGCCGAACTCGGCCGACAGCAGCGGCAGCAGCCAATCCGGCACCTCCAGCGACACCGCGTCCGGCATCTCCGGATGGTCCAGCGTGTGGCCCTCCAGCGCACGCAGCACCCGCAGCTCGAACGGCTCCAGCACGTCGGGCGCGTAGCGGCCGCCGGAGAACGCACGCTGCAGGCTCTCGACCGGTCGGCCGCCCAGCACCGACAAGGCCGCCACCAGCAGGCGTGGCTGCGCCCGCCCGCCGGCGCGCTGCAGCCACCACTCCAGCCGGCGCCAGGCGCGCAGCACCGACCACGCCTCCGTCGACACCGCACGGCGGTCGCCGCCGCCGATGTAGCGGCGCTCGCGGAAGAAGCTGTTCGCCACCGCGTCGGCAGGGCGCTTCGGCGCGGCCTCCATCGCGAACAGAAGGTCGATGCTGGCGGCGAGGCGGGCGTTGGGGGTCATGGGAAGTTCCAGGTTGAGGCCAGGGCGCTGCCCTGGACCCGCCAAGGGCGGAGCCCTTGGGACCCGATTGTCGGATGTGCCGGTGGGCGGTCAGTCCTGCCGGTAGTTGGGTGCCTCGCGGGTAATCGCCACGTCGTGCACGTGGCTTTCGCGCAGGCCGGCGCCGGTGATGCGCCGGAACTGCGTGCGGGTCTGCAGCTCGGCGATCGTGGCGCTGCCGGTATAGCCCATGCCGGCACGCAGGCCGCCGACCAGCTGGTGCACCACCGCAGCCATGCCGCCCTTGAACGCGACGCGCCCCTCGATGCCCTCCGGCACCATCTTGAGCGTGTCCTTGATCTCCTGCTGGAAGTAGCGGTCCGCCGAGCCGCGCGCCATCGCCCCCAGGCTGCCCATGCCGCGATACGCCTTGTAGGAGCGGCCCTGGTACAGGAACACCTCGCCGGGCGCTTCCTCGGTGCCGGCGAGCAGCGAGCCCACCATCACCACGTCGGCGCCGGCGCCGAGCGCCTTGACGAGGTCGCCGGAGGTGCGCACCCCGCCATCGGCGATCGCCGGGATGTCGTGCTCGTGGCAGGCGGCGGCGGTCTCCAGCACCGCGGAGAACTGCGGCACGCCGACGCCGGCCACCACGCGTGTGGTGCAGATGCTGCCCGGCCCGATGCCGATCTTGACCGCGTCGGCGCCGGCCTCGATCAGCGCCTGCGCGGCTTCCGGCGTGGCCACGTTGCCGGCGATCACCTGCACCGTGTTGGACAGCCGCTTCACCCGCTCGATGG
>CAXTVS010000091.1:0-10706 GCA_964247735.1 uncultured Acetobacteraceae bacterium | reverse complement strand
CGTCAAGCTGCGCTCGCGCGAGGTCGACCAGCTCAAGAACGTCGGCGACCTGGCCAAGCTGGTGCAGGCCAAGCTCGGCTGAGCCGGGCAGGCACCGCGGCCATGGACGCGCGGCCGGACCTGGACCTGCGGTCTGCGGCCTGGCTTGACCGCGCAGCGGTCGACGCCCGTGCGGCGGCCCGGGTGCTGGCGCGGTCCGAGGCGGCCATCCGCGACCGGGCGCTTCGCGCGGCGGCAGCGGCGCTGCGGGCTTGCGCCGGGGACATCCTGTCCGCCAACGCCCGCGACCTCGCCGCGTCCACCGCCGGCGCCGCGTTCCGCGACCGGCTGTCGCTGACGCCGGACCGGGTGGAGGCGATGGCGCGCGGGCTGGAGGAGATCGCGGCGCTGCCCGATCCGATCGGACGCATCCTGGCCGAGTGGACCCGGCCGAACGGGCTGCGCCTGCGCCGGGTGGCGACGCCGGTGGGCGTGATCGGCATGATCTACGAAAGCCGGCCGAACGTCGGGGCGGACGCGGCCGGGCTGTGCCTGAAGTCCGGCAACGCGGTGATCCTGCGCGGCGGGTCGGACAGCCTGCACAGCGCGCGCGCGATCCACGGGGCGATGCTGCGTGGGCTGGACGCGGCCGGCCTGCCGGCGGCCTGCGTGCAGGTGGCGCCGGACTCCGACCGGGCGCACGTCGCCGCCATGCTGGGGGCGGCCGGGCTGATCGACCTCATCATCCCGCGCGGCGGCCGCTCCCTGGTCGAGCGGGTGCAGCGCGAGGCGCGGGTGCCGGTGCTGGCCCACGCGCAGGGGCTCTGCCACACCTACGTGCACCGCTCCGCCGATCCGGACATGGCCCGGCGCGTGGTGGCCAACGCCAAGATGCGACGCACCGGCATCTGCGGCGCCACCGAGACGCTGCTGATCGACGCCGTGCTGGCGCCCACCCTGCTGCCGGCGATCGTGGACGACCTGCGCGCGCTGGGCTGCGACTTCCGTGCCGACGCCGCGGCCCGGGCGATCGTCCCGGACCTTCCCGCCGCGCGGCAGGAGGACTTCGACACCGAATGGCTGGATTCGGTGCTGTCGGTCGCGGTGGTGCCGGACCTCGAGGCGGCGCTGGCGCACATCGCCCGGCACGGCAGCGGCCATACCGAGGCGATCATCGCCGCCGACGAGGCGGCGGCGGCGTCGTTCCTGTCCGGCACCGACAGCGCGGTGGCGATGTGGAACGCCTCGACCCAGTTCTGCGACGGGGGCGAGTTCGGGTTCGGTGCCGAGATCGGCATCGCCACCGGCCGGGTGCATGCGCGCGGACCGGTCGGGCTCGAGCAGCTCACCAGCTTCCGCTACGAGGTGATCGGGACCGGCCAGACCAGGCCGTGACGCCCGCGCCCTCGTCCGGCACCGGCCCGCTTCCGGCCTGGGGCGACCGGCGACGCCTTCGCGTCGGGCTGCTCGGCGGCTCGTTCAACCCGGCCCATGCCGGGCACCAACAGGTGGCACGCCTGGCCCTGGCGCGGCTTCGCCTCGACCAGGTCTGGCTGCTGGTCTCGCCCGGCAACCCGCTGAAGCCGCGGGCCGGGATGGCTCCGCTGGCCGACCGGCTCGCCAGCGCACGCGCGATCGCCGACGGGCGCCGGATCGTCGCCACCGACATCGAGCGCCGGCTGCGCACCCGCTACACCCGCGACACCCTGAGGCGGCTGCAACGGTTGTTCCCGCGCGTCCGCTTCGTGTGGCTGATGGGCGCGGACGGCCTGGCCGAGCTGCCGCGCTGGCGACGCTGGCGCGACATCGTGCGTGCGGTGCCGATCGCGGTGCTGCCGCGGCCCGGCTACAACCATCGCGCCCTGTCGGGCGTCGCGGCGCGCCGCCTGGCCCACGCCCGCCGTCCGGTCGAGGCGGCGCCGGTGCTGGCCCGTACTGCCGCACCGGCCTGGGTGTTCCTGCCGGCCGCGGAGATCGACATTTCCGCCACCGCCCTGCGGTCGGCGTCACGCGGGACTTGGCCGGAGCGCGGGAGCAGCCGATAAGCTGCGTGTCCGGGTGCGACGCGGTGGAACGGGGTGGTTCCGCACCTGCACCGGTACGGGAGTGTGGACCATCGCCAGGAAGCCAACCGCCGACTCGGGCAAGACCGGTCGTGCCACCGGCACGGACGCGAAACGGCGGGCGCCCCATCCGGTCGCCTCGCTCGCCGAGGCGGCCAAGGCGCCCGGCACGCCGCGCAAGAAGGCGGCGGTTGCCGGCCCGCAGGACGGTGCGGCGGTCCGCCGTGCGCGCAAGGCGGAGCGGGTGGCGCTGGAACCGGACGTGCTGGACCGGTATCTCGGGCTGATCACCGAAAGCCTCCTCGACGACAAGGGCGAGGACATCGTCGTGCTCGACCTGGTGGGACGCTCCTCGTTCGCCGACCGCATGGTGATCGCCACCGGCCTGGCCGACCGCCAGATCACCGCCATGGCGACGCACATCGAGACCAAGCTGTCCGAGGCCGGGCTGAAGCGCATCCGGATCGAGGGCGCAGGCGGGTCCGACTGGGTGCTGATCGACGCCGGCGACATCGTGGTGCACCTGTTCAAGCCGGACGCGCGCGCGCTCTACGCGCTGGAGCGGATGTGGGGCGCCGAGCTCGACGAGCCGGCCGCGACCGTCGAGGCGGGCGGCGGCCGGGTCTAGGCCGGACCCCGGCCCGGCCGATGCGGCTGATCGCGGTCGGGCGCCTCAGGGACGGACCAGAGCGCACCCTGCTGGAGCGCTACGTGCAGCGCCTCCTGCCGCGGCTGGAGCTGGTCGAGGTGCCGGAAGCGCGCGGCGCACCGGTCGAGGCCAGGCGCCGCGAGGCGCAGTCGCTGCTCGGCGCCCTGCCCGGCAACGCCCTGGTGGTGGCGCTGGACGAAGGTGGGGAGCGCCCGGACAGCAGGGCCTTCTCCGTGCGCCTCGAAGGCTGGCTCGGCAGCGGCCGGCCGCTGTGCTTCCTGGTCGGCGGCGCCGAGGGACTGGATGCCTCCGTGCTGGCCCGCGCGGACGCGTCGCTGTCCCTGGGGGCGATGACGTGGCCGCACATGCTGGTGCGCGGGCTGCTGGCCGAGCAGCTCTATCGTGCCCGCGCCATCAGCACCGGCCACCCGTATCACCGCGCCGGCCGGCCCTGAACCGCCCGACCCGCAGCCAGTTGGCGATCAGCCCGGACGGCGGTCGTCCGGCCCGCCGTGGCCGCCTTCGTGCCCACCCGGAGCCGGCCCGCCATGACCGTCAGGGCCTGGACGCTGACCACCCGGCGGGCCACCACGGGCCGGCCCCGGACCGGGGCCGCCGCCCGGCCGTCCGCCTGGACCGCCATACCCGCCGCCGGGGCGGTCGACACCGCCAGGGCCGCGGCCTGGTCCTGCGAAGCCCGGACCGTGATCGATGCCGGGACCGCGATCGAAGCCCGGGCCGCGGCCGTATCCCGGCCCGCGGTCGAAGCCGCCCGGCCCACGGTCGAACCGGCCCGGCGGCCCGCCATGCCAGCGATCGACGTCGGTGAACCAGGGCCGTCCGCGGTAGTAGGTGCCCCAGTAGCTGTTGAAGTCGAACCCGATGAAGGGGATGACCTGCGGGCCGTAGACGACCAGCGGCTCCGGCTGGGGGCCGTAGAGCGCGTTCAGCCCGACGCCGGCGACCCAGCCGCGCGCGCCCACGGCCGCCACGTCGCACCACGTGTAGCCGTCAAGGCAGCCGAAGATCTCGGTGCGCGTGCCCGGCGGCAGGGACGCGATCCAGGGATAGTCCACCCCGGGACCGGCCCGCATGTTGATGCCCTGCACCACGTAGCCCGGCACGGCATGGGCGGTTCCGGCGAGCGCCGCCAGCGCCAGCAGGACTGCGCCGGACGCTCCGGCAAGGCTGCGACGTCGCATGATGATCTCCGTCCGCTGCAGAAGCGTCCGTCATGACGCATGATTGCGGCGGCAGTTGGACGGCAGGGACGCTCAGCGCAGGGCGCGGTTCGGCGCGTCGTCGGACAGCACGGCGCCCGACAGGTCGGTGCCCTCCCTCACCACGTCGCGCGCCATCGCCGGCATCTCGGCGACCTCGGTGCTGCCGCGCAGGTCGGAGGGCGCGTCGCCGATGCGCGGCGCCTCGACGTCGCTGCGCGCGGTGACGATCCGGCCGGTGGTGTCCGGGCGGGCATAGATGAAGCCGTAGGTCGGGTAGATGCTGCCATAGGTGCCCTGGCGGCCGAGCTCGACGCGGACGGCGGTCCAGTCGTTGTTCTCCGACACGTCGACCACCGACACGTTGCGGCTGATGCCGTTGCCGTTCCAGTGCGACTGGTCGATCTGGATGGTGCGGCTGTCGACCACGTCCGTCACCACCGCGACGTGGCCGAGCCGCATGCGGCCGTTGGCGCGGAAGTTGAGCACGCTGCCGACCTCCGGCGCGGTGCCGCGGGCGTAGACCCCCTCGGCGTTCTGCCACCAGTCTTCGGCGTTGCCGGACAGGGCGATGTCGGTGTCGGCCCGGGCGAACGCCACGCACTGGATCACGTGCACGCCGGCGGACGCGTAGTGGCGGCCATGGTGCTGGAAGCCGCCGGCGTATCGGTGCTGATGGTGGGTGCGGGCACTGGCCGCCGCCGACATCGCCACGCAGGACGCGGCCAGCACGGCCATCCGAGCAAAGGTCCCGATCGCCATCATGCCAGCTTCCAACCTCACCATTCCGTGAGGTGCTGGGTAACAACGAGGTGACAGCCGGGCAAGCCGGAGGACCATGCCGCGACGGCAGAACCGTCATTTCGTCAAAAACGCCACCATCCACACGCGTTTTCTAGGACTGCGGTCCTATGCCGACCGACGACCGGCTTGGTCCAGGCCATCATCGCGCAGGACCACACGGCAGGGAAAGTCCTTGTTGCACGCCTGCCACTTCCTCCGTGCTTCTGTTGCCGAACCGCATCACCTCCTCTACTTGGTCGTGACCAGCATGACCTCGACCAGCATGCGCGGGTCGGCCAGCACCGCCTGCACGCAGGCGCGTGCCGGCGCCTCGCCCTCCGGCACCCAGGCCTGCCAGTGGGTGTTGAAGGCGCTCCGGTCGCTGATGTCCTTCAGCCAGATCTGCGCCTGCAGGATGCGGGTGCTGTCGGTGCCGTGCTCCTCCAGCAGGGCGTCGAGCTGGGCCAGCACGTCGCGGGTCTGGCCGTCGAAGTCGAGCTCGAGGTTCCGCGCCACCATCCCCTGGGTGAAGACGAAGCCGTGATACTCCACGGCACGGGACATGATCGCGTTCGGCTCGGTGCGGATGATCTTGGCCATGGAACTTGCTCCTGGTGGGTCTAGGGGGTGGCGGGCCGGATCGTCGGCTCGGTGCCGGACAGGCTGTGCATGCAGTCGTCGACCATGCGGTCCCGGCTGTACTGGTCGTTCAGGCCCTCCGTGGTGTTGCCCGGCAGGCCGCTGGAGGAGAACGGCGTGTCGGTCTGGTCGCGCTCCGACAGCAGGTAGCGGTTCTGCTTCTCGAACTGGCGGTCGGCCTGCTGCCCGCACGCCTGCTGCTGCTCCAGCTCCGCACTCGACTGGGGATGCGCGCAGCCGGCCAGGAACCCCAGCAGGACGCCGGCAGCAAGGACGCTGGCGGCGTGCCGTGGGCCGGCGGGGCGGGTGGTTCGGAAGGTCATCCGGCGGTCCGTTCTGAGGTTGGCGGCGCCGCAAGGCTTGCCGTGCATGCCGCGGCACTTCCTGGATCTGCTGCCGTCCGCGGTCAACCGGCGCGGAACGAGGCCAGCCTCGCCGGGGTATCGAAGTCCTCCAGCACGCCCTCGTCGTCGGTTTCCACCGCCAGCACCGCCGTCCGCGGCCGATCCAGCACCCCTCGCGCGCCGACGTCGCCGCGCAGGCCGAGCAAAGGCCGGAACATGCGGCGGTCCCACAGCACCGGGTTGCCGCGCCGGCCGTTCGCCACCGGCAGCACCGCGTCGGGCCGTGGACGCGCCTCTCCCCAGGCCGCGATCAGGCGGCCGAGCGTCGCCGGCAGGACCAGCGGCATGTCGCCGAGGCAGACCAGTGCGGCATCCCATCCGTCCCGCTCCGCCCGGGCGACGCCGCAGCGCAGGCTGGCGGCCAGCCCCTCCGCATGGTCGGCGGCATACAGGGAGGCGGTTCCGGGACAGGCGCCGCGGATGCGGGCCGCGTCGTGCCCCAGCACCAGCAGCACCGGGTCGGCACCGCTCGCCCCGGCCGCCCCCAGCGTCCGGGCGATCATCGTCCGCCCGGACCGGTCGCAGGTCAGCAGCTTGTCCCAGGGCCTGGCGCGCCGTCCGGCGCCTCCGGCCAGCACCAGCGCGCCCACCCGGTGCGCGTTCATTCCTCCAGGCCGCGCCGCCCCGCCAGCACGGCGTTGCGGCGCACGGCGACGATCTCGGCCAGGATCGACAGCGCGATCTCCGGCGCGCCGATCGCGCCGATCGGGAGCCCGACCGGGCCGCGCACGCGGTCCAGTGCTGCGTCGTCGAAGCCCGCCGCGCGCATCCGGTCGCGTCTTGCTCCCTGCGTCTTCCGCGATCCCAGCGCCCCGACATAGAAGGCCGGGCTCCTCAGGGCCAGCTCCAGCGCCGGATCGTCCAGCTTCGGGTCGTGCGTCAGCGTCACCACCGCGCTGTGCCGGTCGATCCCGAGCGTCTGCAGCGCCTCGTCCGGCCAGACCGGCATCAGCTCGGTGTCCGGAAAGCGCTGGGCGGTGGCGAAGCTCCGGCGCGGGTCGATCACCGTCACCGCCAGGCCGACGGTGCGCGCCAGCGGGGCCAGGGCCTGCGCGACGTGCACCGCGCCGATCACCAGCAGGCGCGGCGGCGGGACCTGCACGTGCAGGAACCAGGTCTCGGCACCGACCCGAACCTGCCGGCTGCGGTCGTCGGCCGCCGCCGTGGCGGCGGCGGCGAGCAGCCCGTCCGGCAGGGAAACCGCGGGATCAGCAACCAGCGTCTCCTCGTCCTGGCGCAGCAGGACCTGCACGCCGTCCGGCAGCCGCGTCGCCAGCACCGCGAGCCGCCGGCACCGCTTCGCCTCGAGCAGGCAGGCCAGCGTGTCCGGCGTCATCGGCCGGCATCGCCCACCCGCTCGACGAACACGCTGATGGTGCCGCCGCAGGTCAAGCCGACGGACCAGGCGCTGTCGTCGCTGACCCCGTAGGACAGCAGGCGCGGCTGCCCGTCCCGCAGCGTCTCGTGTGCCGCCTCGATCACGTCGGCCTCCACGCAGCCGCTGCTGACCGAGCCGGCGATCCGGCCGTCGCCGCCGATCGCCATGCAGCTGCCGGCCGGGCGCGGCGAGCTGCCCCAGGTCTCGGTCACGGTCGCCAGCGCCACCGCCTCGCCCTGGGCATGCCATCGGGCGGCATGCAGCAGCGGGTCGTCGAGCGGTTCCGGCCCGGAGGCGGCCTGCTGGATGTCGGTCTGATGGGGATCGGTCATGGCCTTGGTCCAACGGGCAGGGGATGCAGTCTGGAACGGGGACGCCGCGGGAGCCATAACGGTTGGCGCCCAGCCCGTTCCAGGAGTGCCGACCAATGCCGTCGCCGAAGCTCGAGATCGTGGTCGTCACTCCGTTCCAGCAGAACTGCCAGATCCTGTGGGACGGCGACACCGGGCGCGGCGTGGTGGTGGACCCCGGCGGCGACGTGCCGCAGATCCTGGCCCGGCTGGCCGGGCTCGGCGTCACCGTCGAGGCGATCCTGCTGACCCACGGCCACCTCGACCATGCCGGTGGTGCCGCAGCACTCCGCGACGCACTGCCGCCGGTGTCGGACGCGCCGGTTCCGGTGATCGGTCCCGACCGGCGCGACGCCTTCCTGCTCGCCGGCATCGCCGCACAGGCCGGGGCCATGGGGATCGCCGACATGCAGGACGTCACGCCCGACCGGTACTTGGAAGAAGGGGAGGTGCTGTCCTTCGCCGGCTGCCGGCTGGAGGTGCTGCACGTGCCGGGCCACACGCCGGGCCACGTCGTCTTCATCGAGCAGGCGCAGCGCTTCGGCCTGGTCGGCGACACCCTGTTCCGCGGCTCGGTCGGCCGGACCGACTTCCCGTACTGCGACGGGTCGGCGCTGCTGGCCGGGATCCGGACCAAGCTGCTCGGCCTCGGCGACGACCTGGCCATCGTTCCGGGTCATGGCGCCGGCTCGACGATCGGCCAGGAGCGGCGCACCAACCCCTTCCTGTCATAGGGACATCCGGGGACGCGGCTTGCAACATGGCCCGGGCGAGGCTCCTGTGCGGCCGGAGATCCGGCAGATGGGCCGGACGGTTCCGGAGGACCCTCGGTGATGCCTGTTCGTCCCAACGCCGCCGCCGCGATGGCGGTCCTGCTGGGGTCGCTGCTGTCGCTGCCCTGCCTGCATGTGGCCGCCGCCCAGGACGCCGAGCCGACCGCGGCCCAGCCGACGCTGAAGCAGGACCATCTTTCGATCCTCGGTCAGGACGGGACGCGGCACGACTTCCTGGTCGAGCTCGCCCAGACCCCGCGGCAGCAGGAAGTCGGGCTGATGTTCCGCACCAGCATCCCGGCCGGCAGCGGCATGCTGTTCGTCTGGCCCGAGCCGCAGCAGAGCGCCATGTGGATGAAGCACTGCCCGGTGCCGGAAGACATGGTGTTCATCGGCACCGACAACCGGATTCTGCACATCGCGGAGGACACGGTGCCCTACAGCCTCGCCAACGTGGACAGCCATGGCCTCGCCAAGGCGACGCTGGAGCTGCAGGGTGGGATCACCGGCAGGCTCGGGATCCGGGTCGGCGACCTGGTGCAGAGTCCCGAGCTCGCTACGCCGGGGAAGTCGTAGCCTTCGTGACGGCCGGCCGTCACGACGGGCGGCAGGCCGGAGCGTCTGCCCCGGCCTGCCGCAAGGGTGACGGCGTTCAGGCCGCGCGCTGGCCCGAACCGTCGCCGTCGCGCATCTCGCCGGTCGGCTCCTGGACGTGCGCCTCGAGGAACCAGAGCTGCTTGTCGATCGCCCGGCTGACCTCGGTCAGCAGGTCGGCGGTGTCCGGATCGCCCGCCTCGTCGGTCTCGTCGATGTTCTCGCGCACGGCGTTGGCGAACGTCGAGTAGCGGTCGATCAGCGCCGACAGGTGGTCGGCGATCCGGTAGATGTCGGTCGGATACGCCGTGAGCTGGCTGTTCGCGGTGATGGCCTGGGTGGTGCCGAATGCCGTGCCGCCCAGGGCGGTGATGCGCTCGGCCATCTTGTCGTTCAGGTCGTCCTGCTCGGTGCGGAACCCGTCCAGCATCAGGTGGATGCCGATGAACTGCGGACCCTTCAGGTTCCAGTGCGCCTGCTTGGTGATCAGGGACAGGTCGAGCCCGTCGGCCAGGCGCTTGTTGAGCACGTCGATGGCGACGCTGCGGGCGTTGGATTCCAGCTTGGTGCGGGTCGGATGCAGCCGCTGCTTGGTGGCCATGGATGAAGCCTCTCGTGCTTGGAACGGGGAGAACGGATGCCGGCCGTCCGATCGTGTCGGCGACCCGGCATCGGGCTGCGGGAGAACGTTCCCGTTCGCTGATGGTTCAGCACGAGCCACGCCCGGCCATCGTTCTTGCGTCGGGACGTGCGGACCGTCAAAAGCGGAACAAGGGCAGGGCGCAAGGGACGGCCATGACGGTTCTGATGACGGGAGGGGCCGGCTTCATCGGGCACCACGTGACGCTGGCGCTGCTCGACGCCGGCGAACAGGTGATCGGCCTCGACAACCTGAACGACTACTATGATCCGGCGTTGAAGCGGGCCCGATGCGAGCGCCTGTCCGGTCGTCCCGGCTACCGCTTCGTCGAGGCCGACATCGCCGACCGCGACGCGATGGCAGTCCTGTTCGCGGCCGAACCCTACATCACGCGCATCGTGCACCTGGCTGCCCAGGCCGGGGTGCGGCATTCCATGATCGATCCCTACGTCTACGTGCAGGCCAACGTGCTCGGGCATGTGACCCTGCTGGAGGCGGCCCGTCGGCTGGACCGGCTCCGGCACCTGGTGTTCGCATCCTCCTCCTCGGTCTACGGGCTGAACGACAGCCTGCCGTTCCGCGAGGCTGACCGCACCGACCGCCCGAACTCGCTGTATGCGGCGACAAAGCGCTCGGGCGAGCTGATCTCGCACGCCTACGGCCATCTCTACGGCATCCCGCAGACGGGCCTGCGCTTCTTCACCGTTTATGGGCCATGGGGCCGTCCGGACATGGCCTATTACGGCTTTGCGCGCGCGATCACGGAAGGCCGGCCGGTGACGCTGTACGAGGGCGACGGCCTGTCGCGCGACTTCACCTTCATCGACGACGTGGTCGACGGCGTGTTGCGCGTGCTGGAGCTGCCGCCGGATCCCGAGGCGGAACGGGTGCGGATCCTCAACCTGGGCAACCGGCGCAGCGAACGGGTGTCCCACCTGGTCGAGCTTCTTGAGCAGGCACTGGGCCGCCGGGCGGAGATCCGGATCGTGCCGCGACCGGCAGCGGACCTCATGGCGACCTGGGCATCGGTGGATGCGGCACAGGAACTGACCGGCTGGCAGCCCCGGACGGCGCTTGACGTCGGGATCCCGCAGTTCGTGTCCTGGTTCCGTGCCTATCACGGCATCGCCTGATCCTGATCTGCCGGAGCATGCGGGGTGGAGAATCCTTCTCCCTTTCCTTCCTTCGGGGTTGACGCATTAGGTTCTGGGGCCTAAATCCCCGTTCGCCGCGT
>CAXTVS010000090.1:0-10861 GCA_964247735.1 uncultured Acetobacteraceae bacterium | reverse complement strand
CGTCGAGACGCTGAAGATCGGCGACCGCGTCGCAACCTTCACCGGCGACGCACGACCGATCCGGTGGATCGGCCGCCGCGCGTACAGCGGCCGGTTCCTCGCCTCCAACCCCGCCGTGCAGCCCATCCTGTTCAAGGCCGGCTCGCTCGGCCCCTACCAGCCGCGACGCGACCTGCGCGTGTCGCCGAAGCACGCCATGTTCCTCCACGGCTGCCTGGTCCCGGCGGAATGCCTGGTCAACGGCACCAGCGTGCTGCGCGACACCGCCTGCACCGAGGTCGAGTACGTCCACGTCGAGCTCGACAGCCACGACGTCATCCTGGCCGAGGACGCGCCCTCCGAAACCTTCGTCGACGACAACAGCCGCACCATGTTCCACAACATCGTGGAGTACCAGGCGCTCTACGGCGACCGGCCCACGACGCCCGCCATCTACTGCGCCCCGCGGATCGAGGACGGCGAGGCGCTGGACCGGATCAGGCGCGCCATCGACGACCGCGCCGCACGCACCCCTGCCCGGACGCCGACGCTGCACGGCCGCATCGACGGGTGGGACGGCCGGGTCGTCCGCGGCTGGGCTTGGGATCCCGACCGGCCCGACGTCCCGGCCTGCCTGGAGGTGCTGGCCGACGGCAGGATCGTCGGCCGGACGATCGCCAACCTGTTCCGCGACGACCTGCAACGGGCCGGGTACGGCAGCGGCTGCCACGGCTTCCACGTCGTCCTGCCGGACCGGCCGGTCGGCCTCCCGGTCGAGGTCCGCCGCGCCGCCGACGCCGCGATCCTGGAGGTCCTGCAGCACCACCGCGCGGCCTGACGCCTCGCTTCGCCCCCGCCCGTGCTGATCGGCTCGATCGACGAGGCCGACCGCACCCGGATGCGCGGCTGGGTCCGCAGCGGGCTGTCCCCCGACGCTCCGGTCTGCCTGCTGCTGACCGCCGACGACCGGCTGCTGGAGCGGGTGGTCGCCAACCGCCACCGTCCGGACCTCCAGGCGGCAGGCATCGGCGACGGACGGTTCGGCTTCGACGTGGCGCTCAGGCCGCCGCTCGACCCGACACGCGCCTGGCTGATCCACCTCCGCGCCGAAGGCTCGGGCCAGGACATGCCCGGATCGCCGTTCCGCCTCGACCCGTCCTCGGACTTCGATGACGCCGCGCGCGCCGCCTTTTCCGCCGCGCTGCTGGGTTTCGCCGACGACGCCGAGGCCGCGCGGCGCCACGACTTCCTGCTCGGCCAGTGCGAGCTGCTGCTGCAGGTCCGTGCCGATCGCCGAAGGCAGGCAGCTGCGCCGGCTGGCGACCCGCCGCCGGACACGCAGCCGGAACCGGCGGTGCCCCACGCCCTGGTGATCGACGCCCGGCTGCCCGACCCGAACCGCGACGGCGGTTCCGTCGCGATCCTGTCGCACATGCAGTCGCTGCGTCGCCTCGGCTGCCGCGTGACCTTCGCGGCGCAGACCATGCCCGCATCCGGCGAAGCCTCCGGCCCGCTCGATCAGGCCGGCCTCCGCGTGTGCCGCCGGCCGGAGTTCGGCTCGGTCGAGGAGGTTCTCCGTCGCGAGGCCGGCCGCTTCGACCTCGCCTACCTGCACCGCCTGCCGATCGCCTCGGCCTACGCGCCGCTGGTCAGGCACTACCAGCCGCGTGCCCGCCTGGTCTACGCCGTGGCCGACCTGCACCACCTCCGGCTGGCCCGCCAGGCGGTGTTCGAGAACCGTCCGGAGACGAAGCCGGCGATACACCGGTTGCGAAACCAGGAGCTCTGGGCTGCCACCGAGGCGGACGCCGTCATCACCCACTCCTCGGTCGAGGCGGCCCTGCTCCGTCAGGCCGTTCCCGCCGGGCGGTTGCACGTGATCCCGTGGTCGATCCCGTGCGCGCCCTGCGAGGTCCCGTTCGCGGACCGGCACGGCATCGCCTTCATCGGCAACTACGCCCACGCCCCCAACCTCGCCGCCGCCCACGCCCTGCGCAACGCGATCATGCCGCGCGTGCGCGCCTCCGACCCCTCGATCGTCTGCCGGCTCGTGGGCGCCAACCTCCCGCAATCGCTGCAGCCGCCGCAGGCAGGCCTCGCCGTCCTCGGCCAGGTAGCCGATCTCGACGCCCTGCTCCGCACCGTGCGCCTGACGGTGGCCCCGCTCGGCTTCGGCGCCGGCCTCAAGGCCAAGGTCCTGCAGAGCTTCGCCGCCGGCATCCCCTGCGTGTGCTCGCCCGTGGCGGCCGAGGGCCTGGACCTGCCGCCCGACCTGCAGGCGCTGGTGGCTGCGGACGACGCCGCGATGGCGGACACGATCCTGCGGCTCCACCGCGACCAATCGCTGAACGACCGCCTGTCGCAGCACGTGCTCGACTTCGCCCGGCGCCTCCTGGCCGCCGAGGCCGTCGACGCCGCAATGGCCAGGGCGATTGGACGCCGATCCTGAGCCGCAGCTCAGGACCTCGGGACGCGTCCCGGGACGGCGCCGGGCCCGTCCCATCCGTGCGCACCCTGCCCCGCCGGCGCCAGCAGCTGCATCGCGATCCACGCCAGCGGATAGCCCAGCGCACAGCCCAGGAACATCCACCCGAAGCCCGCCGCGTCGCCCACCAGCCGCCCCGCGATCCATAGCGTGGCCGTGCCGCCTATGTTGCCGCACAGCGCCCCGAACGACACCGCCCGTCCCACCCGTTCCCGCCCGAACCAGTCAGCGGCGAACGCGAACACGTTGGTCGAGAACGCCTGGTGCGCCGCCAGCCCCAGCCCGACCAGCCCCACCGCCGGCCACACCCCCGCCACCTCCGGCACGACGCAGATCGGCAGCACCAGCAGGCTCGCCACCCCCATCACCAGCCGGCGCGCCCGCGCCCGTCCCCGCTGCGGCCGCAGCGCCGCCAGCCGATCCGTCGCCACCCCGCCCAGCAGCGCCCCCGCCGCCGCCAGCGCGTAGATCGCGGCGATCGGCGCCCCCAGGTGGCGCATGTCGAGCCCGTAGCGCCGGTGGAAGAAGTCCGGCAGCCAGAACAGGAAGAACCACCAGCCCTGGTCGCTCAGCAGCTTGGCCAGCGCCACCGCCCACGCGCCGCGATCGCGCAGCAGCGGCCCCGGATCCGCCGCCACCGCCGGCGCCGCCCCGTCCGCCTCCCGCTCCATCCGCCGCAACGGCAGCAGCAGCCACAGCAGGAGGCACAGGAGCCCCGACCCGCCGATCAGCGCCACCGTCCATTGCCAGCCCACCGCCACCACCAGCCCGCTCGCCAGCAGCGGCGTCAGCATCGCCGCCACGTTCGGCGCCATGTTGAGGATGCCCAGCGTGGCGCCGTGCCGCTCTGCCGGAAAGAACACCGCCACCGCCTTGATCCCGGCCGGCCCGCCGATCGCCTCGAATCCGCCCAGCGCCGCCCGCGCCGCCACGAACCCGCCCACGCTGCGGCAGGCGGCGTGCAGCATCGCCGCCACGCTCCAGCCGCCGAGCCCGACCGCGAAGCCCGCCCGCACGCCGACCCTGTCCACGAACCACCCCGCCACCACCAGCGTCGCCGCGACCGACGCCTGGAACGCCGTGGTCATCGCCCCGTAGTCGCCGGACCGCCAGCCCAGCACCCGGTCCAGCACCGGCTTGAGCAGGGCGATCACCTGCCGATCCGCGTAGCCGACCATCGACACCGCGAACAGCAGCGCCAGCAGCGCCGGACGAAGGTTCCGCCCGGCCGCGTTCCGCACCGTCTCAGAAGTCCTTGTGCAGGGTGAAGCCGGCATAGCGCCCGTTGTCGCGCGGCACGTCGCGGACCACGCCGCCCAGGTTCCCGAACGCCAGCAGGTTCGCGTAGTGCTTGTCGAGCACGTTCTTGACCACCGCCGTCAGGCTCCAGCGCCGCGCGTGGTCGATCAGCGATGCGTTGGCGTCCCAGATCCCGTACGCATCCTGGATCGTGTCCGGCGTCTCGGTGAGCGAGTACTGCGTGCGCGTCTGCCAGTCGTAGTCCGAGCCCACGTCCAGGTCGAAGTTCTCCGACAGGTTCACGAGGTAGTCGCCGCGCAGGTCGAGCTTCCAGCGCGGCGCGAACGGCAGCGGCTCGCCGTTGACGTTGCTGCTCAGCGGGGAGCCCGCGGGAATGTTGAACTGGTCCACGTGCGCGTCGAGATACGCCCCCACCACCGCGAGGTTCAGGTTGCGGATCGGCCGCGTGCTCAGGTTGAACTCCACCCCTTGCGTCGACACGCTGCCGGCGTTGATCAGCCGCGTCACCAGCGCGTTGCCGACGCTGTCGAGGAAGTTCGCCTGGTAGTTGCTGAAGTCGCTGATGAACGCCGCCAGGTCCAGCGTCACCCGTCGCCGCAGCAGCTGCGACTTCAGCCCGATCTCGAAGGTGTTGTTGGTTTCCGGCTTCAGCGCGTCGGTATCGGTCGCCTGCATGTTGAAGAACACGTTGTACGCCGGCCCCTTGTAGCCGCGCGAGTACGTGAAATAAGTCATCGCGTCCGGTCCGAGATCGTATTGCAGTCCGATGCGGTCGACGTATCCGTTCTCCGCCGTCGAGCCGCTGCTGTCGAACGACGGCCGCACCCCAGTGATGATGGCCGTGCTGGTCGAGACGCGGTCGAAGTCGTAGCCGAGATCGTCGCGCAGCACCCGCAATCCCAGGATCACGTGCAGCGACTTTGTCAGGTTGACGTTGCCCTCGCCGAAGATCGCGTAGTTGTTCTCCACCGTGCCATAGTTCGCGAGCCCGAGGTTGGTCGCCGTTCCCGCACCCGCCACCTGCGTCACCTGCCGCCCGTAATCCTCGCTGTCCTCGTCGTGCAGGTAGTACAGCCCAGCCACGTAGTCGAAGAACCGCCCCTTCGGCGAGGCGATCCTGACCTCCTGCGAGGCCTGGTAGAAGTCGAGGTTGCCCTGGTCCGCCACCGCCGGCAGCCCGGGCGCCACCTCTCCCACCTGGTCGTAGTCCTGGTGCTGCGTGTTCTGCCAGCGGCGATACGCGGTGACGGAGGTGAGCGTGTAGTCGCCGCCCAGCTTCTGGTCGACGGTGATCGACGCGCCGCCGTTGTCGTCCTCGACCCGGCTGCGCAGGTCCTGGTTGATGGTGGTGTTGTTGTTCGACGGCACGATCCCCGACCCCGCCAGCGCGTTCGCGACCGGCACGCTGTTGGTCACCACGTCGGTCGGGAACGCCACCTGCTGCGTCGACACGAAGACCCCGTTCGGCGCGGTGTTGGTCGAGCGCAGGTAGTCCAGCCCCAGCGTGACGCGCGTCCCGTCGTCCGGTGTCCAGGCGAGCTTGGTGCGCACGCCGTCGTGGCGGTAGCCGTTTACCGTCTTGTCGCCCAGCGCGTCCGCCACGTTGCCGTCGTAGCCGCTGACCAGCGCGTCCAGCACCCCGGTGAGCTGCCCCGGCACCAGCGTGCCCGACACCCCCGCCTTGAGCCGGTACTCGGTGCCGGAGAAGTACGACGTGTCGGTATAGGCGTGGAACGCGTCGGTCGGCTGCGTGGTGGTGATGTTGACCACGCCGGCCGACGCGTTCTTGCCGAACAGCGTCCCCTGCGGCCCGCTCAGCACCTCGACGCGGTCGATGTCGAACAGGTCGAACGTCGCCTGCCCCGAGCGCGCCAGCACCACCCCGTCGACCACGGTGGACACCGACGGCTCCACCCCCGGCGAGGTCGAGATGGTGCCGATCCCGCGGATGAACACCGCCTGGTCCTTGTTCGAGGTGGCGTTGCGGAAGTTCGCACTTGGCACCTTCTGCAGGATGTCCTGCAGGTCGGTGAGGTTGTCGCGCGCCGCCTGCTTGCCGGTGATCACCGACACCGACACCGGCACCTTCTGCAGCGGCTCGGCCCGGCGCCGCGCCGTCACCGTCACCTGCTCCGGCCCGGACGCTTCCGCCCCGACCTGCGGCGTCGCCGGCACCCCCTGCGCGAGCGCCGGCACCGGAGCCAGCGCGCCCAGCAGCAGCGCGCGCCTGAAGTACGAGAGCATGATGTCGTCCATCCCGAGCCGCGACGTTCCCCGTCGGCGCCCGGCATATGCAACGTTCCCGCCCATGTCAAAGCGGAGAAAGAGAACAACTATTCAGTGTTGTTGAATAGCCTGTGCGGCCGCCGCATCCCGGTCCGCTCCCCGCGCCACCACCTGCCCGACCACCGCGGTCGCGACCGCGTTGCCAAGCACGCTGGTCGCCGTGCGCCCCATGTCCAGGACGTGGTCGATCCCCAGGACCAGCAGCAGCCCGCCCTCCGGCAGCCCGAACGCCGGCAGCACCGCCTGCAGCACCGCCCCCGACGCCGCGCCGTGCAGCACGATCCCGCCCGCGACGCCACACCCCATCGCCACCAGGATCCACCGAGCCGGATGCGCCATCATCGCGTCGGGTTCTCCGCAACCGCCCGTCCCGCAGCCGCCGCGGCACGAGGGCCGACAGGGTGGCGACCCCCCCGCCCGCCTGCCAAGTCGTGACACACCCCGCCATTGACCGCCGCCGACCCCCGCCCTTTCCTGCCCTCCCTCCCTCAGGACACGAAGGACACCGGATCATGGACGTGCGCGCGGCGGTCGCCTTCGAGGCCGGCAGGCCCCTGGAGATCGAGACGGTGCAGCTCGAGGGCCCGCGCGCCGGCGAGGTGCTGGTCGAGATCAAGGCCACCGGCCTGTGCCACACCGACAAGTACACCCTGTCCGGCGCCGACCCCGAGGGCCTGTTCCCGGCCATCCTCGGCCACGAGGGCGCCGGCATCGTCGCCGAGGTCGGCCCCGGCGTCACCACGCTGAAGCCCGGCGACCACGTGATCCCGCTCTACACCCCCGAATGCCGCCAGTGCCGCTCCTGCCTGTCGCGCAAGACCAACCTGTGCACCGCCATCCGCGCCACCCAGGGCCGCGGCCTGATGCCCGACGGCACCACGCGCTTCTCGTACAAGGGGGAGCCGATCCTGCACTACATGGGCTGCTCGACCTTCGCCAACTACACGGTGCTGCCCGAGATCGCGCTGGCCAGGGTCCGCCCCGACGCCCCCTTCGACACCATCTGCTACGTCGGCTGCGGCGTCACCACCGGCATCGGCGCCGTGCTGTTCACCGCCAAGGTGGAGTACGGCGCCTCGGTGGTGGTGTTCGGCCTCGGCGGCATCGGCCTCAACGTGATCCAGGGCGCGCGCATGGTGGGTGCTGCCCAGATCGTCGGCGTCGACCTCAACCCTGCCCGCGAGGCCATGGCCCGCCAGTTCGGCATGACCCACTTCGTCAACCCCAACGACCTCGGCCCCAACGGCGACCTGGTCGGCCACCTGGTCGAGCTCACCGGCGGCGGCGCCGACTATTCCTTCGAGTGCGTCGGCAACACCACCCTGATGCGCCAGGCGCTGGAATGCGCCCACCGCGGCTGGGGCGTCTCCACCATCATCGGCGTCGCCGCCTCCGGACAGGAGATCTCGACCCGCCCGTTCCAGCTCGTCACCGGCCGCCGCTGGATCGGCTCCGCCTTCGGCGGCGCCCGCGGCCGCACCGACGTGCCCAGGATCGTCGACTGGTACATGGAGAACAGGATCAGCATCGACCCGCTGATCACCCACCGCCTGCCCCTGGAGCGCATCAACGAGGGCTTCGACCTGATGACCCGCGGCGAGAGCATACGCACCGTGGTGCTCTACTGATGCAGATGCGGACCCATTCCGAGCAGCGCTGCCACGGCGGCATTTTCGGCGTCTACGGCCACCGCTCCGACGCCCTGGACGGCCTCGACACCCGCTACGCCGTGTTCATTCCCGAAGGCGACGCGCCCCGCCCCGCCCTCTACGCCCTCGCCGGCCTGACCTGCGACGAGACCACCTTCGCCACCAAGTCCGGCGTCCTGCGCTTCGCCGCCGAGCACCGCCTGGCGATGGTCTTCCCCGACACCAGCCCGCGCGGTGCCGACATCCCCGGTGAGGACGCCGACTGGGACTTCGGCACCGGCGCCGGCTTCTATCTCGACGCCACCCAGCCCCCCTGGTCCACCCACTACCGCATGGCCCGCTTCGTCGCGCACGAGCTCCCCGCCCTGGTCGAAGCCCGCTTCCCCATCCGCTCCGACCGGCGCGGCGTCACCGGCCACTCCATGGGCGGCCACGGCGCCCTCACCGTGGCCCTGCGCGACCCCGCACGCTGGCACTCCGTTTCCGCCCTCGCCCCGATCTGCCACCCCGCCGACGTCCCCTGGGGCCACAAGGCCTTCGGGCGCTACCTCGGCTCCGACCGAACCACCTGGGCCCCCTACGACGCCACCCTGCTCCTGCGCGCCGGCCACACCCACCCGACCCCGATCCTCGTTGACCAGGGCACCGACGACCAGTTCCTGGCCGACCAGCTTCACCCCGACGCCCTCGCTGACGCCGCCACCACCGCCGCCCAACCCCTGACGCTCCGCCGCCACCTCGGCTACGACCACTCCTACTGGTTCATCCAGACCGTCATCGCCGACCACGTCGCCCACCACGCGCGGATCCTCGACGCAGCCTAGCCAGGCCGTCTGGTTGTCCCAGGACGGCCCCTTGCGACACGCAGTGCGGTGCGCCTTGCACGCGCATGATCCACGCGCATAGGCTCGTTGCTCGTCCGGAGGTCCTCGTGCCGAACACCACCGCCGCACCAAGATGGGCGATCAAGATCACCCTGCCCGAGACCGTGCTGCGCGACGCCTGCGCGCTCGGGATCAACCTGTCCCAGGCCTGCGAGCGCGGCCTGGCGGCCGAGGTGGCCGCAGCGCGCCGGCAGCGCTGGCTGTCCGAGAACCGGGAGGCCATGCAGGCCTGGAACGAGCACGTCGCCCGGACCGGCCTGCCGCTCGCCGCCTACCGGCAGCTCTGATGGCGCGTCTCGACCTCCATCCGATGCCGGGCCCGGGCGAAGGCTACGTGGCCGACGTCCAGGCCGAGCTGCCGTCGCATCTCGGCATCCGGGTCGTGGTGCCGCTCCTGCCCGAGGCGACGGTGCCGCAACCGATCAGCAAGCTGAGCCCGGTGTTCGAGATCGAGGGACACCGACACGTCCTGGTCACCCGGACGCTCGCCGCCGTGTCCGGGCGGGAGCTGAGGCGGCCCCTCGTCTCGCCCGACGCCCGGCACGACAGCATCACCCGCGCGCTCGACCTGCTGCTCGTGGGCTTCTGAGGCCGCCTATGCCGCAGCCATCACGCCGACACCCTGCACGAGGACGCTGCCGCGAGCGCGTCCACCCTGGCCTGGTGCACGGCGTCGACGTCAGCCGTGAGCGTCCAGGAGCCGCGTCATGACCACCGCGTTGCGCCCGTTCCTCGCGCTGGCCCTGCTTCTGCCGACCGTTCCGGCCGCTGCATCGCCCACATGGGTCACGATCCACGGCCAGCCCCGGTTCTCCGACGTCCGCAGCCAGCTCCAGGCCCTGGTCGACGCCAACGGCACCCGGGATCGCAATGAATTCTGCGTCGTCGGCCAGGAGGACGGCCGCTACCATCAGGCCTACGTCTATTGGCCGACCGAGAACAAGCTCATCCTCTGGATCCCGCACCTCTACGACGACCAGGCCCTGGTCCGCTCCAAGCGCTACCTCGACCTGACCAGGGACGTCGTCCCCGGCAACGACGTCCACGGCAGCACCTACCGCCTGACCCGCACCGACGCAGACGCGATCATCCACGCCTGCCACGCCAGGGGCGAAACCTTCACCATCCTGAAGTCGCCCGCCCGCGAGACCCCTCATGGCTAAACCCGCCGCGTCCGCCTCGCCCCGCAGCCTCGACCTCGCGCCGCAATCGACCAACGCGGGCGCGATGGAGCGCCTGTTCCTGCTCGAAGCCATCAGCCCCGCCTACACCGACACCTACGACGAGACCGAGAACCTCGCCGCGATGCGCCTGATGCGCCAGACCATCGAGAACCGCCTGAAGGCGCCGAAGACCTACGGCGCAGCCGGCGCCACCACCGAGACCGACATCGTGGAACTCGGCAACCAGTTCGCCGGCTTCAGCAACTATCCGATCCTCGACGCCGGCATGAGCGCCAACCTCCAGCAGATCCTGAACTTCGCCAACAACCCGCGCCACCCGATGCACGCCGCCTACACCCGCTTCGTCGCCGACGCGATCACCGCCGCCACCGAGCCCGTCCCGCCCGTCGTCGCCAAGTATCCCGACGTCACCGCCTGGCGCACCCGCGACTCCGGCAGCCCCGGCCCCCGCTTCCGCGCCCTCGAAACCCTGAGCGGCAACACCTTCTACGCCACCAACCCGGTCCCGCCGCACCCGCCCCACACCGCCCGCCACCGCCGCCCGGCGCGGCATCGCGCTCCCCGCTAGGGATTGCCGTCCGGCTTTGGCTCCAGACGCTTCACCGTGACACTTCGACCGGACCTCACATGCGCGGATCCACAGTCCCAGCTGGTCGAGCTACGTCTTGAAAGCGCCTCGCCCATGGCTTCGCTGTCCGATGCTAAGCTAACACCGATGGGCAGATCGCTTGGAAAGCTTGAATGACTGCGATGATGCTTGACCCACTAATAACACATTGAAATGAAACGGCCACGGCTGGCCGGTAGCGGACCGGCAGCTATGGAGTGGTTTGGAGCGAGAAGCGGACATTCGCTGCCGCTCGTCTGACGGCAGCTTCCGACCCAGGTTGTGTGAAAAGAAGTGGGGGTGCCTGAGGCGAACTCTCTTACGCCCAGTTCATCATCTTAGTGGGGCGCGTGCGGAAGTTCTGAATGGACAATTACAGCCTGGTGATCGGATGACAGCCGAATGAAGTAGACTCCTAATAATATTGGGAGAAGCAGCACTACGGCTAGTACAACTACAAGCCAAACATAGACCTCACTCATCACCGCTTCGGCTGGTAGACTAGGCATCTGAAGGTTACCATCTAG
>CAXTVS010000089.1:0-10903 GCA_964247735.1 uncultured Acetobacteraceae bacterium | reverse complement strand
CGATCAACCAGCTGCCCGGCCGCCTGCCGCTGGTGGGGCGGCTGCTGAGCCCGGAGAAGGGGGGCGGGGTGCTGGCGGCCACGGTGTCGATCAAGGGGCCGTTCGACGGGCCCGACGTGCATGTCAACGCCCTGGCGGCGCTGGCGCCCGGCCTGCTTCGCCGCCTGCTGTTCGAGTGAGGCGAAACCGCGGCCGCGCTAGCCCGCTTGATACCCGAGTGGGACGCGGAACGGTCTGGGCCCGGGACGTGGGGGAGAACAGCTCATGAGCGGACGAGGACCGGGTGTTCCCCGGATCACCGAAGGCCTACCCCATCCGCTGGGTGCCACCTGGGACGGGCTCGGCGTCAATTTCGCCCTGTTCTCCGCCAACGCGACCAGGGTGGAGCTTTGCCTGTTCGACCCGACCGGCAGCCAGGAGATCGCCCGCATCGAGCTGCCCGAGTACACCGACGAGGTGTGGCACGGGTACCTGCCGGACGCGCGGCCGGGCACCGTGTACGGCTACCGCGTGCACGGGCCCCATGCCCCGGATGCCGGGCACCGCTTCAACCCCCATAAGCTGCTGCTCGACCCGTACGCCCTGGCCCATGTCGGCGAGCTGCGCCACGTGCCGGAGATCTTCGGCTACCGGATCGGTCACCCGGACGGCGACCTCAGCTTCGACGACCGCGACAGCGCCGCCTTCGTGCCGAAGTGCCGGGTGATCGACCCGGCCTTCACCTGGGGCCGCGACCGGCGGCCGCGGGTGCCTTGGGAGCGCACCATCTTCTACGAGACCCACGTGCGCGGCTACACCATCCGCCACCCGGCGCTGCGCTTCGGCCAGGGGGGCACCTTCGTCGGGCTGGCGGCGGAGGAGGTGGTGGCGCACCTGCGCGACCTCGGCGTGACCTCGGTCGAGCTGCTGCCGATCCACATGTTCGCCGACGAGGGCCACCTGGCGAGGACCGGGCTCACCAACTACTGGGGCTACAACACGCTGGGCTTCTTCGCCCCGGACGGGCGCTACGCGTCCGGCCTCGGCAGCCACGTGAGCGAGTTCAAGGCGATGGTGGCCCGCCTGCACGAGGCCGGGCTCGAGGTGATCCTGGACGTGGTGTACAACCACACCGCGGAAGGCAACGAGCAGGGCCCGACCCTGTCGTTCAAGGGCATCGACAACGCGTCGTACTACCGGCTGCTGCCCGGGCAGGAGCGCTACTACATCAACGACACCGGCACCGGGAACACGGTGAACCTGAGCCACCCGCGGGTGCTGCAGATGGTCACCGACAGCCTGCGCTACTGGGTCACCGAGATGCACGTGGACGGGTTCCGCTTCGACCTCGCCACCATCCTGGGCCGTGAAAGCTACGGCTTCGACGAGGGCGGCGGCTTCCTCGACAGCTGCCGGCAGGACCCGGTGCTGTCGGACGTGAAGCTGATCGCGGAGCCCTGGGATTGCGGGCCGGGCGGCTACCAGGTGGGCGGCTTCCCGCCCGGCTGGGCAGAGTGGAACGACCGCTACCGCGACACCGTGCGCTCGTTCTGGCGCTCCGAGGCGTCGGTGGCGGAGCTGGCCCAGCGCCTGTGCGCCTCGGCCGACAAGTTCAACCGGCGCGGCCGGCGGCCGTGGTCCACGGTGAACTTCATCACCGCGCATGACGGCTTCACCCTGCACGACGTGGTCTCGTACAACGACAAGCACAACGCCGCGAACGGCGAGGACAACCGCGACGGCACCACCAACAACTCGTCCTGGAACTGCGGCGCGGAAGGCGAGACCGACGACCCGGTGGTGCTCGCGCTGCGCGAGCGGCAGATGCGCAACCTCATGGCCACCCTGATCCTGAGCCAGGGCACGCCGATGATCCTGGCCGGCGACGAGTTCGGCCGCACCCAGAACGGCAACAACAACGCCTACTGCCAGGACAACGAGATCTCCTGGGTCGACTGGAGCCGGCTGGACCGCTACGCGGGCTTCTACCAGTTCGTCCGGCGGCTGATCCAGCTCAAGCGCGACTACCCGATCCTGCGCCGGCAGCGGTACATGACCGGCGACTACGACGAGGATCTGGGGGTGCGCGACGTCACCTGGATCAACTGCACCGGCGAGGTGATGCGGCCGCAGGACTGGCACGACCCGGGCATGCGCTGCTTCGGCATGCTGATGGACGGGCGCGCCAAGACCAGCGGCATACGCCGTCCCGGCACCGACGCGACGCTGCTGCTGGTGCTGAACGGGCACCATGACGGGCTGGAGTTCGTCATGCCGCCGTGCAGCGGCGGCCTGCACTGGCACCTGATCCTGGACACCAACCGGCCCGGCATGACGTCGGGCCGCGCCTATGGCATCGGCACTGGCTGCGAGATCGTCGGGCGGTCGCTGGTGATGTTCAAGCTGGAAAGCTGACGCCTGCGGCGCGGCACGCGCCGGACGGTTTCCGATGCGGACGCAACGGCGGCCCCGCATCCTCGGCTCGGCGGCTCGGCGAGGCCCGAACCGCCGGGATCGCGGCACCTGATCCGCCGGACCGCGGTGGCGGGCTTAGGGGCCGCTCGCCTTGTGGTCCCGCCCGGCGATGGCCACCTGTTCGTTATCGAACGTCCCGACCGGCATCGTTCGACTGAGGGCATCGCACGCTCCCGCCAGATCCAGCGGGTGACCCGATGCGGAGCAGCGCTTCCCTGGCCACGTCCGGCGCCGTCGCGAACCAGCTGCTGAGTCGTCTGCCTGCGACGGAACTGGAGCAGCTCCTTCCGCACCTGGAGCGGATCGACCTCGAGCCCAGGGCGGTCCTGCTGAAGCCCGACGCCGTCGTGGACGGCGTGCTGTTCGTCCAGGCCGGCTTGATCTCCATGCTCGCCAACTTCCAGGACGGTGCGCGGATCGAGGTGGGCCTGGTTGGGTCGGAGGGCATGATCGGCCTGCCGCTGCTGTTCGGAACCGTCACCTCTCCGGTCGAGGCGATCGTGCAGGCGGCCGGCTCCGCCTGGCGATTGCCTGCCGATGCGTTTCAGGCCGCCATGACCAAGCTTCCGTCCCTGGTCGGCCTGCTGCTGCGCTATGTCGACGCGTTCCAACACCAGGTGTCGCAGACTGCCGCCTGCAACGGTCGTCACCGGATCGAGCAGCGGCTGGCCCGATGGATCCTCATGACGGACGACCGGACCGAGGGTGACGAGTTCCTGATGACGCAGGGTTTCCTGTCCCACATGCTCGGTGTGCAGCGGCCGGGGGTCAATCTGGCGGTCGGCGTGCTGCAGCGTGCAGGACTGGTCCGGCACCAGGACGGCTACCTGCGCATCCTGGACCGCTGCGGTCTCGAGGCTGCCTCGTGCGAGTGCTACGCCACGGTCCGTCGCCGACAGGCGCAGTTGACAGACATCCTGGGCAGGTAAAGGATCGTCAATCCTGTTCGAAGTCGGACAGCATGTCGCCGGGACCGGTCCTGCATGGCGACCGTTCCCGTACGGCAACGACCTGGAAACCGGAATGGGACCCAAGAGCCGGGGGCTGACGGCCGCGGCCGAGGGCATCCCCCTCCGTCGCCGTCTGGCTTCGGCTTGCCCGACGGCGAGCCGTGATTGAGGCCATGCAGGCCGGGATCGAGAACGGGACGGGCCGCCGGCTCGATCCCGAATGGCTTGAAGCGGGCGGCGGAACACGACATGGGCCAGACGACCGACGCCCTTTCTGTGGGATGCCGACGTGACGTGCCGGCAGTCCTCCACGACTGCCGTAACCGATCGATCACACGTGGCGTCCGCGGTGCCGTGCGCATCGTCCTGGATCCTCGCCCTGCCTCTGTGACATCGGCAGGGCAGATCGATGCGCTGATGGCGCAACCGGCCGACAGCGCGCGGCCTCGCACCCTCCTGCGCCGTTCGGCGTGGCCGGATCTGGATGGCTTCCTCCACGGCAGGCGCATGCCGTGCGTCCGGAACGGCGTCCCGGGGCAGGCGGGCGAGATCATGGTCCGGCCACGCCCGGAGATGCCTTGCCTGCGGGCGGTCGACCGGCGACGTGCGCCCTGTTCCCGCACGGCCGGAACGCCGGACGTGATGACCAGCATTGAAAAGCTCCCTGACTGCGCACGATGTCCTGGTGATCAGCGGAACGACCTGTCTTCCGCATCGTCTTCCGGTATGGTTTCGCTACCATCCTGTCTGATGCGGACACGCAGCAGCCTCGACCTTGCGTGTTCCGTCCCCGAGCCGGCCGAGAACAAGGAGGCGACGCTTGGACAGTGAGCCGCTCGATGAAGGCTTCTGGGCCCTTGCCACCGGCCTGCCCCAGCTGGTCTTCGGATGTCGTGCCGATGGCGACCGCACCTGGCCGAGTCCGCAGTGGGTCGCATACACCGGGCTGTCCGGGGAGAAGGGCCTCGGCTTCGGCTGGCTCGACGCGATCCATCCCGATGATCGCCAGCTGACGCTGGACGCGTGGCCAGCGGCATCGGCGTCCGGCGAGTACCTCGTCGAGCACCGGATCCGCCGCGCGCGAGACCAGTCCTACCGCTGGCACCAGACGCGGGCGGCCTGCCTGACCGGGCGGCAGGCGCCGAACGTGGACTGGCTCGGCAGCTCGGTCGACATCGACGACCTCTACCGGCTCCGGCAGCAGACCGCGGACGCGGAACGGCATCTGCGTGTGTTCATCGAGGGCGTGCCGCAGCTGCTGTGGCGCTCCTGCGACAAGGGCAACTGGACCTGGTCCAGCCCTCAATGGCTCGCCTTCACCGGCCAGACCCAGGAACAAAGCCATGTCCGCGGCTGGCTCGATGCTGTCCATCCCGACGACCGGGACACGGCGATCGCCGCCTGGGACGCCGCGATGCCGCTCGGCAGCCTCGACGTCGAGTTCCGGGTGTACCGCGCGGAGGACGGCGCCTACCTTTGGCACCGCACGCGGTCCACTCCGAAGCGCGACGCGTCCGGCCGGATCATCGAGTGGCTGGGCTCGACCACCGACGTGCAGGACCTGAAGGCGCTGCAGGAGCACCAGCAGGTGCTGCTGGGCGACCTGCAGCGTCATGCGCGCGAGCTGGAGGGCGAGGTCAGGGAGCGCAGGCGGATCGAGGCGCAGCTGATCTACGACGCCCATCATGACGGGCTGACGGGCCTGCACAACCGCGCCTTCTTCATGAGCCGGCTCAGGGCGTCGCTGGCCGGGCTGGAGCATGACGCTGCGCGAGGATGTGCGGTCCTGTTCCTCGACCTGGACCGGTTCAAGCTGGTCAACGACAGCCTCGGCCACCAGATCGGTGACCAGCTGCTGGTGGACGTGGCGGACCGGCTGCGCGCCTGCATCGGGCCGGAGGCGACGCTCGCCCGCTTCGGCGGCGACGAGTTCGCGGTGCTGGTGGACGAGGTGGACCGGCTGGCGGTCGTGCTGGAGCTGACCGAACGGATCCTGGCGTCGATCCGGCGCCCGGTGTGGCTCGGCGAGCACGAGCTGTTCTCGTCCGGCAGCATCGGCGTCGTCCACGCCAAGGCCGGGGAGCTGGTGCCGGAGGAGGTGCTGCGGAACGCGGACATCGCGATGTACTGTGCCAAGCGGAGCGAGAACGGCTACGTGGTGTTCACGGACGCCATGCGCAGCGAGGCGGTGGAGGCCCTGGAGCTGCGGACCGACCTGCGCAACGCGCTCGCGCGCGACCAGCTGTTCCTGGACTACCAGCCGATCTGCGAGGCCGCCACCGGACGGATCATCGGACTGGAGGCACTGCTCCGCTGGCGCCACCCGCGTCGCGGCCTGGTGCCGCCGATCGTCTTCATCCGGATCGCGGAGGAGACCGGCCTGATCCGCGAGATCGGACGCTGGGTCATGCGCGAGGCCTGCACCCGGATGCGATCGTGGCGGGAGCGGCATCCCGAGCTGGACCTGTATCTCAACGTGAACACCTCCGGCCAGGAGCTGAAGGCCTCCAGCTTCGTGAACGTCGTTCAGGAGGTCCTGTCGGACACCGGCCTCGACCCGGCGTGCCTGCAGCTCGAGGTCACCGAAAGCATCTTCCTGCAGCAGCCAGACCTGATCGGCGGCATCCTGGACGGGATACGCGCGCTCGGGGTCCGCATCGCCCTGGACGATTTCGGTACCGGCTACTCCTCGCTGAGCTACCTGGAGCGCTACCGCGTCGACACCATCAAGATCGACCGCTCGTTCGTGAGCGGGATTTCCACCCGCCAGGCCGCCGTGACCATCGTCGAGACCATCGTCCGGCTCGGGAACGCCATGGGGCTGGGGGTGGTCGCCGAGGGCGTGGAGGACGAGGCCCAGCTGGCGACGCTTCGCAGCGTGGGCTGCACTGCCGTGCAGGGCTACTTCCTGGGTCTGCCGTGCTCGGCGAAGGACATCGCCGTGTCCCTGTCGGAAGGCATACGGCTGGAAAGGCGCCGCATGGTCCTGCCGAGCTGAGCCGCGCCCGGCGCGAATCCCGCCGCGGCGAATCGCACGGCCCTGGTAGCATGGCGCCATGTCGCTCGATGTCCTGGAACTGCTTGGCGCCGCCGCCGCGGTCGCCTCCCTCGTCGTCTCCCTGCTCGTGCTTCGGCTGGTGCTGCTGGCGTCCGGGCGCGAGGACCTGGCGCTGCACCACCTCGGCCGCCTGGAGCGCGAGATGGCGGACCGGCTGGGGCAGGTCCGGCTCGGCATGGAGGAGCGGCTCGGCGGGCTGACCACGCTGATCGCGCGCGAGCAGGGCGAGGCGCGCACGGCGATGTCGAACGCGCTGCGTCAGATGGGGGAGCAGAGCGTCGCACGGCTGGCGGCGATCCAGAGCTCGGTGAACGAGCAGCTGCATGCGGCGGTCGAGAAGCAGATGACCACCAGCTTCCAGCGGGTGCTGGAGCAGTTCGCGGCGGTGCAGAAGGCGATGGGCGAGGTGTCGTCGATGACCGCGCAGATCGGCGACCTGAAGCGCCTGTTCTCCAATGTCAAGACCCGCGGCGGCTGGGGCGAGGCGCAACTGCGCGCGATCCTGGACGACGTGCTGCCGGCGGGCGCCTACGAGACCAACCGCAGGCTCAATCCCCTCAACGCCGACGTGGTGGAGTTCGCGGTGCGGATGCCGATGCGCGGCGGCACCGCGCCGCTGCTGGCGATCGACTCCAAGTTCCCGACCGAGGCGTACGAGCGGCTGCTGAACGCGGTGGATGCGGTGGATGCCGACGGCGAGCGGGCGGCGCGTCGCACGCTGGAGTCCCTGCTGCGCATGGAGGCGCGCAAGATCGCGTCGAAGTACATCCTGCCGCCGGTGACGGTGGAGTTCGCGGTGCTCTACCTGCCGACCGACGGGCTGTATGCCGAGGTGGCGCGGGTGCCGGGGCTGATCGACGAGATCGGGCGCAGCTGCCGGGTGCTGGTGATGGGGCCGAGCCTGATCCCGGCGCTGCTGCGCACCATCCACCTCGGCTACGTGACGCTGGCGCTGGAGGAGAAGACCGAGGCGATCAGCCACCTGCTCGGCGCCACCCGCCAGGAGATGCTCCGCATGGACGGGGTGCTGGAGAAGCTGGGCCGCAACGCCGGCGCGATGTCGAACGCGATCGAGGAGGCGCGGCGCCGCACCCGGGTGGTGGCGCGCAAGCTGCGCGAGGTGGAGGCGCCGGACCCGGCGGCGGCGGCGGCGCTGCTCGAGCTGGAGGAGCCCCCGCCGGAGGGGCTTGCGGCCGATTGAGCGGCCTGGCGGGGGTCGGCCTCCCGGTTTCCGGCGTCATCGCATGCTCGACCCCGGGGCTCGGCGTGACCGGGATTTAACTGGTCTGGAGGTGCAGCCGACCCCAGATAGGAAGGACGATGACTCCTGCACCCGAGTTCCTGTTCAAGGATGACGTCCGACCAGCGGGTCGGCGGGTACTGCTGGTCGAGGACGACGTCCGGATCGTCCAGGAGGTGGCCGCGGAGCTGTCCGGACGGGGTTTCGTCGTCAGCCACGCCGCGACCGGGCCCGACGGTCTCGACCAGGCGATGGGCGGCGCCTTCGACGTGCTGGTGCTGGACCGGCTGCTGCCGGGGCTGGACGGGCTCGCGGTGCTGGAGCGGATACGCGCGGAAGGCGTGCGCACCCCGGTGCTGGTGCTGAGCGCGCTGTCGGCGGTGGACGACCGGGTGATCGGCCTCAAGGCGGGCGGCGACGACTACCTGGGTAAGCCGTTCGCCATGGAGGAGCTGGCGGCGCGGCTGGAGGCGCTGCTGCGCCGCCCGGCGGAAACCCGCGAAACGGTGCTTCGCGCCGGCCCGGTGGAGATGGACCTGATCACCCGCCAGGCGCGCCGCGCGGGGCGCAGCCTGGAGCTGCTGCCGCGCGAGTTCCGGCTGCTGGAGTACATGGTGCGCCGGCCGAACCAGGTGCTGACACGGGACATGCTGCTGGAGGACGTGTGGCACTACCGGTTCATCCCGCAGACCAACCTGGTGGACGTGCACATCGGCAAGCTGCGCCGCAAGCTCGACCCGCCGGACGAGGTGCCGCTGATCCAGAGCATACGCGGCGTCGGCTTCCTGTTGCGGATCGAGGAGTGAGCGGCCGGCCCGGGTGAGGTGGGCGTGGTGAGCCGGCCTGCCCGGCGGTCGCTGCCCGACCTGTTCGGCACCGGAACCTTCCGGCTGGCGCTCGGCTCCTCCGCCCTGCTGGCGGCCGTCGCGCTGCTGCAGTTCTCGCTGATCTACTGGCGCACCACCCAGTACGAGGTGGAGCGGGCCGACCGGCTGCTCGACCGGGAGGCGGCGCTGATGGCGGCGCAGGATCCGGCCGACCTGAAGGAGCAGATGCGTCTCTGGGCGACGAACGACCTCAGGCTGCTGATCACCGCGGCCGGGCTGTTCGACGCCGACCGCAGGCCGATTGCCGGCAACTTGGTCGAGTGGCCGGAAGCGCTGCCGGTGGACGGCGCGATCCGCGAGATCACCGTGCACCCGCTCGACCAGGGGGTGCGGACGATACGCGCCGAGGCGCTGCCGGTGCCGGGCGGACGGGTGCTGGTGATCGGGCGTGGCCTGCGCGACCTGCAGCAGATCCGCAACATCACCCTGGATGCCATTGAGACTGCGTTAGTTCCGGCTCTGCTGTTCTCGCTCCTGGCCGGGGCCTGGCTGAGCCGGCGCAACCTGGTGCGCGTCGGCCGGATGCAGCTGGCGATCGACCGGATCATGGAAGGCGGGCTGCACGCGCGGCTGCCGGTCGGGCGCGGCGGCGACGAGATGGCGCGGCTGGCCGGCAGCGTGAACCGGATGCTGGAACGGCTGGAGCACCTGCTCGACGAGATCAAGGGCGTCGGCGACGACATCGCGCACGACCTGCGCACCCCGCTGGCGCGGGTCCGGGCGGGGCTGGAGCGGGCGATCCTGCATCCGCTGCCGGTGGAAGGGCTGCGCGGTGCGATCGGGCGGGCGGTGGCCGACCTGGACCAATGCTTCTCGGTGATCACGGCGCTGCTGCGGATCGGCGAGATCGAGAGCGGACGCAGGCAGGCCGGCTTCTCCGTCGTGGCGCTGCGCGAGGTGGCGGAGGAGGTCGTCGAGCTGTACGAGCCGCTGGCGGAGGCGGCCGGGAACCGGCTGCTGCTCGATCCCGGACCTGCGGCACCCCTCCGCGGCGACCGCGACCTGCTGATCGAGCTCGCCGCCAACCTCCTGGACAACGCGGTCAAGTTCACGCCGGCCGGCGGGCTGATCCGGGTGTCGGTCCTGCTGCGGGACCGGCAGCCGGTGCTGCGCGTGGCCGATACCGGGATCGGCATCGCGGCCTCGGAGCGGGAGGCGGTGCTGGGCCGGTTCTACCGCTCGGACAAGAGCCGTCACATCCAGGGCAGCGGGCTCGGCCTGAGCCTGGCCAGCGCCATCGCGCGGCTGCACGGGGCGCGTGTGGCGGTGTCGGGAGCCGAGGGCGGCACCGGCACGGTGTTCGAGATCGTCTTTCCCGGGACGGACCAGCCGGGACCGGGGCGGAACGAGACGTTGCCGTGACAAAAGGTCACGATTTGAAAGCGGCAGATCGTGATCCGCCGCACCACCTGGAACGTTGTTCCCAACGCCACGCGCCGGACCCGTTCCGGGAGAGAAAGATGTCAGAGCTGCCGTCCAGGTTCCAATCCATCGCGTCCCGGTTGTCCCGGCCGCTGCGCATGACCGCTGCCGCTGCCACGGTGCTGGCGGCAGCCGGCTGCGACTACTATGCGCCCGGTTATGGCTACGGCTACGGCTACGGGGGCGCGTATGGCAGCTACTACGGATACGGTTATCCGTACGGATATGGATACGGTTACGGCTACCCGTTCGGGTTCGGGTACGCCTATCCCTATGGCTTCGACTATCTCGGCTTCGGCCGCTTCGGCTACCCGTTCGGCTTCGGGTATGGGGGGTTCGGCTACGGCCGGTTCGGATATGGCGGCTTCGGCTACGGCCGGTTCGGCTATGGAGGCTATGGCTACCGCGGTGGCGGTTACGGCTATCACGGAGGAGGCGGGGGCGGCCGTCGCTGACCTGAGCCCGGCCGCCTAAACACTAATTTCATTGGTGCACGACAGCCGCTGCCCTACCCATCCGCGCGGACGGGATCGGGGCAGGGGCGATGGGTCAGCACGTGTGGAATGATGGGCGTGCGCGGGCGGGGACAGGGCGTTGAACGCCATCGTCCTCACCGCGCTCCGGCGCCCGTTGACCTTTGTCGTGCTGGCCATCCTGATCCTGCTGTTCGGCGGGATGGCGGTCTGGAAGACCCCCACCGACATCTTCCCCGCCATCCGCGTGCCGGTGGTGGCGGTGGTCTGGACCTACAACGGCCTGATGCCGCAGGACATGTCCGGGCGGGTGATCTACTACTACGAGCGTTCGCTGACCACGACGGTCAACAACATCGAGCACATCGAGAGCCAGTCGCTGTACGGCCGCGGCATCGTCAAGATCTTCTTCCAGCCGG
>CAXTVS010000088.1:0-11026 GCA_964247735.1 uncultured Acetobacteraceae bacterium | reverse complement strand
CCGCCGACAGGTTGCGCAGGTCCGACGGCGTGACAACGCGGTCAAGAAGGGGGTACTTGCCGATCATGGTGCCTCCCGTTCCTCAGTTCCGCCGCTCGACCACGTAGCGGGCGAGCGCGCGGAGCCCGTCCGCTTCCGGGCCGAAGCCGTCCAGGGCGTCGGCCGCGGCACGGGCCAGGCGGTCCGCTTCCGCGCGGGCGCCGTCGATGCCGAGCAGCGCCACGAAGGTGGACTTGCCCGCCTCGGCGTCCTTGCCGGCGGTCTTGCCGAGCTGCTCGGCGGTGCCGGTCGCGTCCAGCACGTCGTCGGCGACCTGGAACGCGGCGCCCAGGTCGCGGCCGTAGGCGGCGATGCGGTCGCGGACCGGCGGCGGCGCCTGCCCCAGGATCGCGCCGGCCTCGGCGCTGTAGCGGATCAGCCGGCCGGTCTTGAGCGCATGCAGGCGCTCGACCTCGGTGAGGCTGAGCGAGCGGCCTTCGCCCTCCATGTCGATCATCTGGCCGCCGACCATGCCGGGCGCGCCGGCGGCGTCGGCCAGGGCGGCCACCAGCTCGATGCGCGGCTGCGGGTCGGGATGGGTCAGGGGGTCAGCAAGCACCGCGAAGGCCAGGGTCTGCAGTGCGTCTCCGGCCAGGATGGCGGTGGCCTCGCCGAAGCGGATGTGGGCGGACGGCTGGCCGCGACGCAGGTCGTCGTCGTCCATCGCCGGCAGGTCGTCATGCACCAGGGAATAGGCGTGCAGCATCTCCACCGAGGCGGCGACGCGCAGGCTGCGGGCGCGGGGGACCCCGAACAGGTCGGCCACCTCAGTGGCCAGGAAGCCGCGCAGGCGCTTGCCGCCGCCGAGCGTCGCGTAGCGCATCGCCTCGACCAGCCGGGCTTCGGTGCCGGTGGCCGGCGGCATCGTCCGGTCCAGCGCGGCCTCGATCTCGGCCGCACGCAGGGCCAGCGCGGATCCGGGCGCATCCCCGGCACCGTTGACCGGCCGACGGCGCGCCTGCGGTGCCGACAGGTGCGGCGCGTGGGCGGAGCCGGACGGGATGCCGGACGCGGTCTCGTCGGCGGACAGCGGATCGATCGTGGCGGGCAGCACGGAGCCGGACGGGATGCCGGCGGCGGTGATCTCGGTCATGGCGCGGCCGGCCTCAGTCGAGCTTCTGCGTCGCCAGCGTGCCGTCCGCCCGCTCGACGATCGCCTGCACCCGGGCTTCCGCCTCGTTCAGCTTGGCTTCGCAGTGGCGGCGCAGTGCGGCGCCGCGCTCGTAGCAGGCGATCGCGTCCTCGAGCTTCTGCTGGCCTCCCTCGAGGCCGCGCACGATCCTTTCCAGCTCGCCCAGCGCATCCTCGAACGAGAGCGACGACAAGGATTCGGACATCGGAACTCCGGGGGCGGTGGCAGACGATCTTGGTCCGGGCACGGATTAACGCCAACTCCGGGCGCCGGGAAGCCCTGTGCGGCCGGCCCGGCAGACGCGGTCGCTCCGCTCAGGTGGCCGGGTCGGCCCGCCTGCGGATCACGAAGCTCAGCACCCCGGCCTCCTCGCCGAAGGCGACCAGGGCGTGCCCGGTCTCGCGGCAGAAGGCGTGGAAGTCCTGCACCGCCGCCCGGTCGGTCGCCAGCACCCGCAGCCGCGCCCCCTCGGGCATCGAACGCAGGGCGCGGTTGGCGCGCAGCACCGGGAGCGGGCAGGCCAGGCCCTTCACGTCCAGCAGCGTCTCGGCGGAGGGCGGCCGCGCCGGCTCAACAGGGCCGGGAGCGGGGACGGTCGATTGCGAGGGGTCGGCCATGGCGTCATCATACCGACCGGGGCTGGAGCGTGCGAGGCGGTGTATGGCTGATTTCCGGGTCGGGATCGATTTCGGCGGGACCAAGATCGAGATCATCGCCATCGCCAACGACGGCAGCGAGACCCTGCGCCGGCGGGTGGCGAACCCGCAGGACTACGGCGCCGCGATCCGGTCGATCAGGGACCTGGTGGAAGGCGTGGAAACCGAGCTGAAGGGGTCCGCCAGCGTGGGCGTCGGCATCCCGGGCGCGGTCAGTCCCGATACCGGGCTGGTCAAGAACGCCAACTCGACCTGGCTGAACGGGCAGCCCTTCGCGCGCGACCTCAGCATCTCGCTCGGCCGCGAGGTGAAGGTCGAGAACGACGCCAACTGCTTCGCCCTGTCGGAGGCGGTCGACGGCGCCGGTGCCGGGCAGTCCATCGTGTTCGGGGTGATCGTCGGCACCGGGGTCGGCGGCGGCATCGTGGTGAACGAGCGCGTGCTGGTCGGCCGGCACAGCATCGCCGGCGAATGGGGGCACACGCCGCTGCCCTGGCCGAAGCCCGACGAGACGCCGGGTATCCCCTGCTTCTGCGGCAACGTCGGCTGCGCCGAGCGCTACCTGGCGGGGCCGTCGCTGGCCGAGGACTGCGATGGGCCCGGCCACCGCGACGCCAGCGGGATCCCGGCGCGCGCCGAGGCCGGCGACCCGGTGGCGATCGCGGCGCTGGAGCGGCACGTGGAGCGGCTGGCGCGGGGGCTGGCGCAGATCATCAACATCGTCGACCCGCACGTCATCGTGCTGGGCGGCGGGCTGTCGAACATGAAGCACCTGTACGCGCAGGTGCCGCCGCTGCTGCAGCGGCACGTGATCAGCCCGCACTGCACCACGCCGATCCGGCAGAACCTGCATGGCGACAGCTCCGGCGTGCGCGGCGCCGCCTGGCTGTGGCCGCGCGAGCTGCCGACGATCTACCGCACCAGCGGCAGCTGACCGCTCGGCACGCGGAGGAAGACGATGACGACCCGCTCCCTGGTCGATCCGGAGCTGCTGGCCGGGCTGGACGAGCTGCCGGCCGACGTGCTGACCGCCGACACCCTGCCCGAGGTCCGCCGCCGGCGTGCGGCCCTGGCCGCCGGGACGCCGCGGCCGGATCCGGCGCTGGGCAGCATCGCGGTGCATCCGGTGGCGCGGGCGCCGGTGCGGGTGTTCACCCCGGTCGGCGCCGCCGAGATGCGGCTTCCGGCGCTGCTGCACCTGCACGGCGGCGGCTACGTGCACGGCGCCGCCGCCGACCGCGATGCCGAGCACCTGGCTCTGGCTGCCGAGCTCGGCTGCGTGATCGCCTCGGTGGACTACCGGCTGGCGCCGGAGTCGCCGCATCCCGGGCCGGTCGAGGACGCCTATGCCGCGCTGCGCTGGCTGCACGACGAGGCGGACCTGCTGGGGGTCGACCGCACCCGGATCGCGGTCGGCGGGGAGAGCGCCGGGGGCGGGCTTGCCGCCGGCCTGGCGCTGCTGGCGCGCGACCGCGGCGAGGTGCGGCTGGTGTTCCAGCACCTGGTGTATCCGATGCTGGACGACCGCACCGCCGTCGCCGCCGATCGGAGCCCGGTCGCCGGCGAGTTCGTCTGGACCCCGCAGCAGAACCGGTTCGGCTGGACCGCGCTGCTGGGCCGGGAGCCGGGCGGTCCGGGGGTCTCGCCCTATGCCGCGCCGGCCCGGGCGGAGGACCTGTCGGGCCTGCCGCCCGCCTTCATCTCGGTGGGGGCGCTCGACCTGTTCCTGGAGGAGGACATGGAGTACGCGCGCCGGCTGGTCCGGGCCGGGGTGCCGTGCGAGCTGCACGTGTTCCCGGGCGCCTATCACGGGTTCGACCGGGTGCCGGCGGCACGCGCCGCGATGGTGGCGCGCAACCGGTCCCGTGCCGCGCTGCGCCGCGCGCTGCATTTCCGGGACTAGAGCAGTTCCGTCCACCTGGGTTCACTTCAAGTACGCTGGCTTGTCGTCTTGGCGAGCATCTTCATCCGATCAGGTAATCCACCTGATCGGGATCTGCTCTAGGAGCGCAGGGTCGACGTCTGCCCCCGTCGAGGACCCGGACAGTTCGGCCGGCAGCCCGTTCTCACCCGAACCGCCTGCGGAAGCGGTCGCCGGCGTCCTGCAGGATCGGCTTGCCGTGTCCGAAGCAGGCGATCCGGAAGTCGAGGGCGGCGAGCCTGGCCTGGGACCGCCGGCCTTCCGCCTGGTCCTCGAAGCCGAGCGGGTCGCCGATCCCCATCAGGTTGGCGACGGCGTCGCCTGCGAACAGCACGCCCCGGTCGGGCCAGAGAAGTGCCACCTGGCCCAGGCAGTGGCCGGGAGCGTGGCAGACGCGCAGGCCGCCGGCGACCGGCAGCAGGTCGCCGTCCTGCATCGCGTGGTCGATGGTGGCCGGCTCGACGCTTTGGCCCGGCCGCACGAAGAGGCGGAACAGCGTGCCGCGCAGCAGCCCGGGTGCGGGCCGCATCGGCCGGAACCCGGTGCCGCGTTCGGCGATGGGGATGTCCAGCGCGTGCATCCAGGTGGCGGCTCCGGTCGACCGGACGAGGGCGGCCAGGCTGCCGACGTGGTCGGGATGGGCGTGGGTCAGGACGATGTGCCGCAGGTCCTGCGGCGCCTTGCCGAGCTCGCGGAGCGCCTGCAGGACGAGATCGGCCTTGTCCGGAAAGCCGGCGTCGATCAGCGCCAGGCCGCACGGCGTGTCGAGCAGGTAGGCGTTCACGGCGCCGAGCGGCAGGAGGTGGAGGCCGTCGGCAAGGCGTTGGAGGGCCACGGCCGGAGGCTCCGGGGTCAGGCGTCCACGTCGGTCGCCAGGTGGCCGGCGTCGAAGCCGTCGCCGGTGATGATGTCGGTCAGCACCGCGACCGCGATGCTGCGCTCGATCCCGGCTGCCTCGGCTTCCGCCACCAGCTGTTGCAGGCGCGGCCGCAGCCAGTCATGGGCGGGGGTGTCGGTCATCGGGTCGGCCTCCGTCCGGATGGTCTGATGGGAGGCGACGGTGAATAGCACGTCGGGGTTCCGGGCACGATCCGGGGCCGGGTCGATGGGCAGTGCGGCCATCGCCCGGGACAGGCCAGGGCAGCTGCATGGAAGGAGGGTGCCGCGCAGCCGGATCCAGGAGGCCCGAACTACATGAAGTCCGCAGCATGCGTGTACACGCTGGCCTTCCTTGCCTGTTCAACAGCCCTGTCGACTGAACGCGCCAGCGCGGAAGCGGCGTCGGGCGGTCCGGACTGCGCCTCGCCGGCTCCCATCCGTTCCGGCGTGGAGCGACGAGCGCGACGGCGACCGGGACGGTCGAGCGCGCGGGCTATGCCTGCTACACCTTGAGCGCCCGCACAGGCCAGCAGCTGGACGTTCAAGTCCGGAGTGCGGGGCAGAACGTCGTCCTGATCGTCTACAAGCCCGGATATGCCATCAAGCAGGATGCCGATGGGCCGGACGTATCGGGATCCACGCTCGTCGGCGCCGGCGAGCAGGACGAGGCGATGACAGTCCACAGCAGGCTGGACCAGACCGGAACCTACCTGTTCCTCCTGGGCAGCACGCGAGGCGCAGGCGGAACCTATACGCTTCGCGCGACGGTGAAGTAGGGATGAGGATCAAGCCTGCTGTCGATGTCAGTCGGCACTGCGGCCGCAATGACCAGCAGATGTTCCGGCCTCGGCGGCAGGCGATCGTGTCCCGGCAGGCCGGTCACATCCTGTGTCTGCGTCGCGTGAGCTCGCCGAGGATCAGGACCGCCAGCACGGTCAGGGTTCCGAGCACGATCTGCGGCCGGGTGGCGGGCACCGCGGCCATCGCCGCCAGCACCGCGACGATCACCGCGGCGGTCGCCCAGGACAGGCCCGGGAACAGCCACATCGCGAAGGAGGGCGTGGTGCCGGCACGGCGCATGGCGCCGCGCAGCCGGATCTGCGCCAGCACGATCAGCAGGTAGACGAACAGGATCAGCGCGCCGGACGCGTTCAGCAGGAACGCGAACACCCGGTCGGGCGAGATCGTGGAGGCGATCGTGACCGCAAGTGCCACCGCGGTGCCGGCCCCGATCGCGCGGCGGGGAACGCGGGCGCGTCCGGTCCGCACCAGCCAGGCGGGGGCGTCGCGGTGGGCTGCCATCTCGAACAGCACGCGCGAGGTCACGTAGAGCGACGAGTTCAGGCAGGACAGCACCGCCACCAGCACCACGATCGACATCGCCAGCGCCGCCCCCGGGATGCCCAGCAGCCGCATCGCGGCGACGAACGGCGAGTGCCCGGGCAGGAGCTGCCGCCACGGCACCACGCACAGGATCAGCCCGATCGAGCCGAGGTAGAACAGCAGCACGCGCGCGGCGACGGTGTTGGTGGCGTGGGCGACGTTGCGCCCGGGCGCGTCGGACTCGGCCGCCGCGACGGTGGCGATCTCGGCGCCGGTGAACTGGAACATCACCGTGGGGATGATCGCCAGCACCGCGCCGATGCCGTGCGGCAGGAAGCCGTCCGACCACAGCCGGGTGACGCTGGCGCCGTGGGGGCCGAACAGGCCGGAAAAGGCGAGCAGGCACAGGGTGCAGAACAGCACGATCGCCAGCACCTTGAGGCTGGAGAACCAGAACTCGAACTCGCCGTAGCTGCGCACCGAGACCAGGTTGGTGGCGGCCATGCCGAGCACCAGGACCACGCTCATCAGCGGGCGCGGCCAGGGCAGCCAGGCCGACAGGATGGCCGAGCCGCCGATCGCCTCGGCCGCCACCACCACCGCCCAGAACAGCCAGTAGATCCAGCCCGCGACGAAGGCGGCGCGGGCACCCAGGCCGCGGCGGACGTGGCCGATGAAGGAGCCGGCTTCCGGGACGGCGAGCGCCATCTCGCCCAGCATGCGCATCACCAGCAGCGCGACGAGGCCGGCGACGAGGTAACTGATCAGCACGCCCGGTCCGGAGCCGGCGATCGCGGCCGAGCTGCCGACGAACAGGCCGGCGCCGATCACGCCGCCGATGGAGATCATCGCCACATGCCGGGAGCGCAGGCTGTGCGCCAGGGCCGGTGCGGGTGCGGCGAGATCCGGGGCGGTGGCTCCGGCGGCGAGGTCGCTCATGCGCGTGCCGGACCGCCCAGCCCCGGACCGCTCAGCACCGCCCCGGCTTGCCGGGCACGAAGCTGCGCAGGGTGCCGTGCATGGAGAAGTCGCCGAAATCCATGTCGAGCCGGTCCGACACGCCGTTGGCGAAGTAGCGCATGCCGGCCTCGTAGTCGGGCGTGATCGTGTCGGGCTTGCGGGCGAAGAAGGCGACGTGCACCCGGCCGGAGGCCTGGCCCTGCAGAGACGGGTAGTCGGACTGCGACGGTCCCGGATGCCAGCCGAGGATGGTGACGTAGCTGTCGGTCGGGCCGTCGGCGCTGGTGCCGTCGAACAGCACCGGGTCGATGCTGGTGCGGCCGGCCTCGGCGGCGGCGATGATCGCCGCGGTGTGCGCCATCGGGAACAGGGTGCCGCGGGGCAGGCTCATGGTCGAGGCGGCAGGCAGGGTGAAGTGGATGGTGCCGGCGCCGGTGGCGTCGAGGCTGGCCTCGCCGCGCACCTGCTGCGTCACGCTGCCGTTGTCGCGCTCCTGCATGTCGAAGGTGAGGTGGCGCCCGTCCTTGCTCTCCAGGGTGGCGTAGTTCGACAGCATGTCGCTGGACTGGCCCTCCCGGGTGACCAGCTGCAGGTGCAGCTGCTGCTGTGCCGCCCAGCCGGTACAGGCGTCGGTCACCTGGAAGCTCATGCTGCCGGACGCGGCGACGGTGCCGCCGCCATGGGTGGAGGACAGGACGAGGTCGTAGGTGGCCTTGTGCGCGGCGAGCTTCACCGCACCGGTAGCCCGCGTGTCGAGCGGCGCCGGGAGGGACGCCGATGCCGCGGACACCGGGACGGCATGAAGCAGCGGCCAGAGCAGGCCGACGAGCCATCGCAGCCGTCCGTCCCGTCCTGTCCGACCCCGTGAGCGCATGTCGGCCCGGCTCCATGCATGGTTCAAGCGCACAGCCTAGCATCATTCCCGTCGGGGCCGGACAGAGCCCTGCTGGCGGCCGGCGCGGCACCTGACGGAGCCGCTCCGCCAGCTTCCGGCATGGCGCCTCGTCATCCACGGCCCTGATGGCGCTCGCCTGCTGGACACGTTACACATCAGTTATAATACCTGGTCGTCGTGCCGTTGGCCGATGCCGACAGGCAGCGCGGCGGGTGTCGCGACGCTTGGTCCGGAAGACGCCCATGCTGCAGAGAACGCCGCTCGACATCGTCATCCATGACGGTCTCGTGTTCGATGGCACGGGTGCCGCGGGCAGGCACGCGGATGTCGGGGTGCGCGCCGGCCGGGTGGCGAGCGTCGCCCCCGGCCTCCCGCGCGACGGCGCCCGGCTGATCGACGCCGCGGGCTGCTGGGTGACGCCCGGCTTCCTCGACATCCATACCCACTACGACGCCGAGATCATGGCAGCGCCGGCACTTGGCGAGAGCATCCGGCACGGCGTGACCACCGTGTGCCTCGGGTCCTGCTCCATCTCCATGGTCAATGCCGACCCGGAGGATTGCGCCGACCTGTTCACCCGCGTCGAGGCGCTGCCGCGCGACGGCGTGCTGCGGCTGCTGCGTCAGACGAAGACCTGGGACAGTGCGGCCGGCTACCGCGCCTGGCTCGACGCCCAGGCGTTCGGTCCCAACGTCTGCGCCCTGGTGGGCCACTCGGACATCCGCGCCGCGGTGATGGGGCTGGAGCGCGCCGCCGACCGGGCGCCGCCCTCGTCGGCCGAGCTCGACCGCATGGAGCGGCTGCTGGGCGAGGCGCTCGATGCCGGCTTCCTCGGCCTGTCGGTCATGACGACGCGGCTCGAGAAGATGGACGGCGACCGCGTGTGGTCGCGCCCCCTGCCGTCCAGCTATGCCGGCTGGGGCGAGTTCGCCCGGCTGTTCGGCGTGCTGCGCGACCGCGACGCCATCATGCAGGGTGCGCCCAACGCGGTGACCAAGATCAACCTGTTCGCCTTCCTGTGGCAGGCGGCCGGGCTGGGACGGGCACGGCCGCTGCGCACCACGATGATCACGGCGATCGACCTTAAGGCCCATCCGACCATGCATGTCGGCACCCGACTGGTGGGCTTCGTGGCCAACCGGCTGCTGCGCGGCGACTTCCGCTGGCAGATGCTGTCGGTGCCCTTCGTGCTGTACTGCGATGGGCTCGAGATGGGGGTGTTCGAAGAGTTCTCCGCCGGCGAGGCCCTGCGCGACATCCGTGACGCCGACGCGCGCTACGCCCGTCCGGCCGACCCGGGCTTCCGCAGGCGGTTCCGGCGCGAGATGCGCGGCGTGCTCAGCCGCGGCCTGTGGCACCGCGACCTGTCGGACGCCTTCGTGGTGTCCTGCGCTGATGCAAGCGTGGTCGGACAGAGCTTCGCCGCCATCGGCAGTGCCCACGGGCAGGACGCGGTGGACGCGTTCTTCGACCTGGTGGGGGAGCACCGGGAGGCGCTGCGCTGGCGCACCTGTCTCGGCAACCACCGGCCGCGTGTGATGCACACGCTGTTGCGGTCCCCGCACGTGCAGATCGGCTTCACCGATTCGGGCGCGCACGTGCGCTCGCTGGCGGCCTACAACTACGCGCTGCGGATGCTGCGCTACGTCCGCGACGCGGCGTCCGCCGGCCGGCCGTTCATGACGGTGGAGCGGGCGGTGCGACGCCTGACCGGCGAGCTCGCGGACTGGTACAGGCTGGATGCCGGCTACCTGCGCCCCGGCGACCGCGCCGACGTCGCCGTGGTGGACCCGGCCGGGCTCGACTGGCGGCTCGACACCGTTGCGGAGGCACCGATGGACGGGTTCGGGATGGACCGCCTGGTCAACCGCAACGACGGCGCCATGCGCGCCACGATCGTGAACGGCCAGGTCGCCTGGAGCCGGACGGACGGGTTCGCTCCCGGCCTCGGGCGGGTCCAGGGGTTCGGCCGCTTCCTGTCGCCGGGACCGGCCGATGCCGTGGCCGCGCGGTCGCGGGTCCTGGACGTGGCGGCGAGGCCTGCCTGAAGCGTCCGGAAGGACGGCAGGCCGTGCCGGGCGACGACACCGCATCGTTCGGGCGGACGCCGCGACGACCAGTCAGGTTCAGGACTCACCATGACAGCCAGAAGGTGACGGTTGCTGTGATGCAGATGGCCGAGAAGGTGGGCGCATCGATCGTAGCGCATGGCGATGCGATGCCAGTCCCTGGATTGCGGCCGAAGGCGTTCTCGATGCGATGGCCCTGCCGGTAAGGCGTCCTGTCGTGCGAGATCGCGATCTTCCGGCTTCTGGTGGACGGGGTTCAGGGCACTGCCCTGGACCGGCTGGATGCCGCGCTCGAGGAGGATGGCGCGAAAGCGGGTGCTGTCGCAGCCTTGGTCGCCGAGCAGGTCGCGCCTGCGGGAGATCCGGCAGGAGTGCGGCAGCGCCTTTGTGGTCGCTGGTCCGGCCTGCGGTCAGGAACAGGCGGACCGGCGACCCTTCTCGTCGCAGACGGCGTGCAGCTTGGATTTCAGCCCACCGCGGGTGCGTCCGATGCAGCGCGGAGCAGCCTCTTTCCAGTCAGGCTCGCCACCGTCCGGTGCGCCTTGAGGTGGGTGCTGTCGATCATCGAACGCTCCGGCACACCGGCCTGCGCCACCAGGGCGCTGAAGATGCGGTCGAACAGGCCGAGCCTTGATCCCCGTCAAAGGGCTCAAGCCAGCGGGCGAAGCGGTTGCAGGGCGTCTTGTGCGGGCCATGGCCGCGTGGTGCGTCCTTCCACTGCAGGCCGTTGTGGATGACGTAGACGATCCGACCGATGACGCGGCGATGATCGACCCGCGGTAAGCCGCGGGCGATCGGGAAGAACGGCTTGGGGCGGCGCATCTGCGCCTAGGCCAGCAACGGCAGTCGGGACATCGGACACCTCCGACATCCTCAGGATCACACCGCCTCAGGCCGTGCAAAGGGTCCTGAGCCTGGCACTGCGGTCGCGTCCCGCCAGCGGGGCCGGCAACGTGTCGAGCCGGATGGCTGCGGCCCGCCGCTGCGCCGGACCCGTGGTTCTGCCGGTGATGCCCGTGATTGCCCGGAACATCGTGGAGTCTTGACGGTCCCGACCGGTCACGGGTCTTCTCCCTGCCGATCGGGACCGTTCGACAGGAAGGTGCGTGTTGGTGTTGGCTCCGGCAGAACTGGCGCGCAGGCAGGAGGTCG
>CAXTVS010000087.1:0-11792 GCA_964247735.1 uncultured Acetobacteraceae bacterium | reverse complement strand
TCAGCAGGCCCAGCAGCATGCCGACGCCGGCGGCGGCGAAGCCCCAGTGCCAGGCGTACCACTCGCCCAGCGTGCCGCACACCAGCGGCGACACCACCACCGCGACGCTGACCGCCAGGCTGTAGAGCTGGAACGCGTCCCCGCGGCGCCGGTCGTCCGCCCGGTAGAGCCCGCCCACCTGGGCCTTGAGGCTGCCGGCACAGCCGAGGCCGGCGACCAGGCAGCCCAGCGCCACGAGGAAGCTCCGGTCGAACGCCAGCAGGAAGTGCCCCGCCGTCATCAGCACGGCTCCCAGGACGATGGTCCGGGTGCGCCCGAGCAGCCGGTCCGCCAGCAGCCCGCCCCCGAGCGGCGCGGCCCAGATCAGCGCGGAGTAGAGACCCATGATCGCCGCGGCCAGCGCCGCACCCGACAGGGGTCCCATCAGCCAGCCGAGCGCCGAGCGGAAACCGGCAAACCCCCAGACGTGCTCCACGTGCCCGGGCCGAAGCAGCTGCCCGGCCAGGTAGAGCACCAGCAGCGACTGCATGCCGTAGAGCGAGAACCCGACCCAGCCCTCGGTGACGGCCAGCACCGCCAGCCCGCGCGGGTGACCGAAGAAGGACCGGTCGGTCACCTGATCTGAACGCCGTTCACGCGGCCGGATAGTCGGTGGCCAGCCCCTGCTCGCGCCAGGCCTCGATCTCCTCCAGGCGCTGCCTCAGCCGCTTCGACACCGCGTCGTGCCCCCAGGCGCCCAGCACCAGGTGGCGCGGCGGCTGGTCGATCTCGGTGATGTGGATCATGGCTTCGGCCGCCCGCACCGGGTCCCCGGCCTGCTTGCCGCTGATGTCCGCGGTGCTCTTCAGCCGCGCGCCGGCGGTCTCGGCGTACTCGGCGATCCGGTTCGGGGTCTGCTTCAGCGAGCGCCCGGCCCAGTCGGTGCGGAACGGACCCGGCTCGACGCAGGTGACCTTGATGCCGAGCGGCGCGGTCTCGGTGGCCAGCGCGTCCGACCAGCCCTCCACCGCGTGCTTGCTGGCGGCGTAGTAGCCGGAGCCGGGAAAGCCGACCAGGCCGGCCACGGAGGTGATGTTGATGATGTGCCCCCGCTTCTGCGCCCGCATGGTCGGCAGCACCGCGCGGGTGAGCGCGAACAGGCCGAACACGTTGGCGTCGAACTGCGCGCGTATCTCCGCCTCGACCCCTTCCTCGGCCGAGGCCTGGTAGCCGTAGCCGGCGTTGTTCACCAGCACGTCGATCCGGCCGAAGCGCTCGGTCGCCGCCGCCACGCCGGCCTCGATCTGGCCCTGGTCGGTGACGTCGAGCCCGAGCGGGAGGCCGCGCTCGCCCACGTCCTCGACCAGCGAGGCCACGCGGCTGGCGTCGCGCGCGGTCACGATCGCACGCCAGCCGCGCGACAGCACCAGCTTCGCCAGCTCGAGGCCGAAACCGGTGGAACAGCCGGTGATGAACCAGACGGGTGTATCGGATGCCATGACCGTATCTCCAGTGTCGACGCCGGGACATGAACGAGCCGAAGCCCCGGTGCAGTTCCCGCCGCAACGTCACGTGCGGAGCGACGCCCGTCCGTGGCAGTCTCGCGACACGCCCTTCCGACCGCCGGAGAAGACGATGACCATCCCGACCGCGTTTGCCGTCCTGGTTCTTCTTGGCGCCCTGTCCGGCTGCGACGACGGCTTCCAGCCGCGTCAGCTCAGCAGGCAGCAGGCGACCAGCGGCCTGCCGCCGCTGACCGGCACACTTCCGAACGGGGTGATCGGCAACTCCGAGACCAAGTAGGCGTGGCCTTGCGGCCGGGTGCCCAGGCTACGGCCTGGCCGCGGGAAGGAGAAAGGCTGCCAGGTACCCGGACAGGTTGACGGCGTTGTGCGTGACGACGCCGCCGAGCAGGCTGGAACTCCCGACGCGGATCAGCGCGAGCAGGAGGCCGATCGGCGGGACGAAGCGGATCGCGTTCATCGCCAGGCCGAGACGGCCGTGCTCGAGGTTGACGACGTGCACCGCCGTGAACTGGAGCGAGGTGATGGCGACCGGAAGCGCCCATACCGGCAGGGCGAGCCGCGTCGCCGGAAAGCCGCGCACGAGAAGCGCCATGGCGACGCGCGGCGAGGACGAGCGTCTGCACCATCGCGACGCCGACAAAGGCGACCAGCGGGCCGACGCGCCGCCGGATCGAGAACGGCACCGCCAGAAGCACCAGGCCGGTGGCGAGAAGGAAAACGAACACCTCGTGGAGGACGAGATCCACGGCAGCGCACCATCGGGTTTCTCCGACCATGCAGCCGCGGGCCGTCCGATCCCAGGATTCTTGGTCCCCGGGCCTTACCGCGACCCGGCGCGCCGCTGCTGCCGCGGCAGGCGTTGCGCTTGCGGCGCCTAGATGTCGGTCCCCGGATGCGCGTCGGCCGGCGCCTCGTCGCGCAGGTAGGGTTCCACCACCCCCTGCAGCTTCATCGTCATCGGGCTGCCGTCGCGGGCCATGGTCTTGCCGACGGCGACCCGGACCCAGCCCTCGCTGACGCAGTACTCCTCCACGTTGGTCTTCTCGACCCCGTTGAAGCGGATGCCGATGCCGCGCGCGAGCAGGGCCTCGTCGAAATGCGGGCTCTTGGGGTTGATGGCGAGGCGGTCGGGCAGGGTGGTGGTCATGGCGTGGTTCCGGTGGTGGCGAGGGCGGGCCGGCTGGCCCGGGCGGCGGCTGCATACCACAGCCCCGCCGCCAGGAAGCCTACGTAGTAGCCGATGTCGGCGCCGCCCAGCAGGCGCGCCGCGGGACCGGTGTAGAGGTCGCTGACCGAGAACAGCGCGATCGTGAGCACGGCGGTGACGACGAAGATGGTCGCGCCCCGCGTCCATCCCGGCGGATCGCGCTCCACCCGGTCCCGCCCGACCAGGTACCAGTCGGCCAGCACGATGCCGATCCAGGGGGCGATCCAGTACAGCGTCACCACCAGGTAGCTGGTGTACAGGTCGGCATAGCGTCCGGCGCCGGCCACGGCGAGGAGGTAGCCCAGGCTCGCGGTCACGATCGCGGCGGCGACGCGCGGCACCCGGATCCCGGCGGAGATCAGGCTGTAGGAGGCGGTGTTGTCGTTGACCGAGTTGCCGGTGATGGAGGACAGCGCGATCGCCGCCAGCACCACCGGGCCGAGCGGCCCGGCGCCGTGCTGCAGGCTGCCGATCACCGCGGTGGGCGACGCCTCGCCGATGCCGCCGGCGGTCAGCAGGCCCAGCAGCTGGAACGGGATCGCCGAGCCCAGCAGCCCGGCCAGCGCCAGCGACACCACCCGTCCGGGCGGGCTGTCGGCCGGGAGGTAGCGGGTGTAGTCCGACGAGTACGACGCCCAGGACAGGTTGAAGCTGGCCAGGATCGCCGTCGCCAGCACGAAGGTCGCGGCCGAGGGCGGGTGCGCCGCCGCCGGCGGGCCGCCGGTCCGGACCAGCACCAGCACCCCGATCGCGCCCAGCACCACGAGCAGCAGCCCGCCCAGGTACTTCTGCAGCGCCTGCACCACGTGGTGCCCGTAGATGCTGGCCACCATCTGCACCGCGGCCAGCAGCCCCAGCGCCAGGGGGAACGGCAGCCCGCCGCCGCCCAGCGCCAGCAGCGCGATCAGCGCCGCCGCGGCCGGAACGTTGTTCACCGCGTCCCAGCCGATGCAGTAGATCCAGTTCAGGAACGCAGGCAGCCGCAGGCCGGCCCGCCCGAGCGCCCGGCGCGAGGCCTCCATCTGCGGCAGGCCGGTGCGCGGCCCGATCGCCGCCGCCAGCGCCACCGGCACCGCGCCGACCAGGTTGCCGACCAGGATCGCCGCCAGGCCCCAGCGCGCGTCCAGCCCGAGATGCACCAGCAGCACGCCGGTCACCCAGCCGCCCGGCCCGAGGTTGGGCGAGAAGTGGCTCCAGAACACGCGGTCGAGCCGCATGGTCTTGCGGGCGTCCGGCACCGGCTGCGACACCGCATCGGCGCCGGTGCCCTCCATCGCTGCCGTCCACGCCCTGCCTGCCATCGCCGCCTCGTGCCTGCCCGGGCATGGTGGCAGAGCGCGCGAGCGAAATGAACAAGGCGTCCGGTCGAACGTTGGCTGCCGGCAACCAGGAGGGAGCTCGCACGCATGGACAAGCACGCATCCGCCGTCTGGGAAGGCGGCCTGAGGGACGGCCGCGGCCAGATCACCACCGAGAGCGGCGTTCTCAGCGCCTCGCCCTACGGCTTCAACACCCGGTTCGAGGGCAGGAAGGGCACCAACCCGGAGGAGCTGGTCGCGGCGGCGCACGCGTCCTGCTTCGCCATGGCGCTGTCGATGATCCTGGGCGAGGCCGGGTTCACCGCCACCCGCATGGACAGCAAGGCGGTGGTCACGCTGGACAAGGTGGGCGACGGCTTCGCGGTGACGAAGTCGCACCTGACCCTGTCGGCGACGATCCCGGACATCGACCAGGCGCAGTTCCGGGAGCTGACGGCCAAGGCCAAGGCCGGCTGCCCGATCTCCAAGCTGCTGAACGCCGAGATCAGCCTGGACGCCACCCTGCTGTCATAGCGACGGCCGGCGGCGACGGAGGCGATGCCGTCGCCGCCGCATCCTCAGCGGCGCGACCGCATGCTGCGCGCGCTGGCCACGTCGACGGCGCCGATCAGCGCCACCACCAGGAGCGCCAGGGTGCGGTTGCCCCTCCCCGGCCTGCCACGCCCGTACCCGCCGACCAGGCTGGCGAGATCCAGCACGTCGCCGCCGACCCTTCCCCAGACCCAGGGCGTCGGGTCGGCGGCACTCAGCAGGCCGATCCCGGTGGCCACCTCGCGCAGGCCGTAGAACCGGGTGACGCCTGTGCGCCGCCCGCCCATCAGCCCGAGCAGCCGGCCGGCGCCGGCGAGTTCGGCCGCGCCCAGGCCGATGCTGAGCCAGCCCAGCGCGTTCGCGGTCCGGCTGGCGGTGGGACGGGTCATGGTGGTCATGGTCTCGGGTTCCTCGGATGGTGCACGGTTGATCCGGCTCCTGGAGGAGGAGACGCGGATCGGGCCGCAGGGATGCACAGGGAGATGCACGGGGAGATTCACTGGGGCGGACGGTGGCCGCACATGCGGTTCCGCTTTCGTCCGGCGCGGGATATACCCCGCACGCCATTGCCGCGAAACCTCAAGGACCCGTCATGAGCCAGGACTACAAGGTCAAGGACATCACCCTCGCCGGATGGGGGGCCAAGGAGATCTCGATCGCGGAAGGCGAGATGCCCGGCCTCATGGCGCTCCGCGACGAGTTCGGCGCGAGCCAGCCGCTGAAGGGCGCCCGCATCGCCGGCTGCCTGCACATGACGATCCAGACCGCGGTGCTGATCCAGACCCTGGTGGCACTCGGCGCCACCGTACGCTGGTCGTCGTGCAACATCTTCTCCACCCAGGATCACGCCGCCGCCGCGGTGGCTGCCGCAGGCGTGCCGGTGTTCGCCTGGAAGGGGCTGAACGAGGAGGAGTTCTGGTGGTGCATCGAGCAGACGGTGCGCGGGCCTGCCCAGGCTGATGGAACCACCTGGACGCCCAACATGATCCTCGACGACGGCGGCGACCTCACCGTGCTGATGCACGACAAGCATCCCGACCTGCTGGAGCACGTGCGCGGCATCTCCGAGGAGACCACCACCGGCGTGCACCGGCTGTGGGAGATGGCCAAGAAGGGCACGCTCAAGGTGCCGGCGATCAACGTCAACGACAGCGTGACCAAGTCGAAGTTCGACAACCTGTACGGCTGCCGCGAAAGCCTGGTGGACGCGATCCGCCGCGGCACCGACACCATGATGGCCGGCAAGGTGGCGGTGGTCGCCGGCTACGGCGACGTCGGCAAGGGCTCGGCCGCGTCGCTGAAGAACGCCGGCTGCCGCGTGCTGGTGACCGAGGCCGACCCGATCTGCGCGCTGCAGGCGGCGATGGAAGGCTACGAGGTGGTGACGATGGACAAGGCCGCCCCGCGCGGCGACATCTTCGTCACCGCCACCGGCAACATCGACGTCATCACCATCGAGCACATGCGGCAGATGAAGCACCGCGCCATCGTCTGCAACATCGGCCACTTCGACTCCGAGATCCAGATCGAGGCCCTGCGCAACTACGTCTGGGACAACGTCAAGCCGCAGGTCGACGAGGTGGTGTTCCCCGACGGCAAGCGGCTGATCCTGCTGTCGGAAGGCCGGCTGGTGAACCTCGGCAACGCCACCGGCCACCCCTCCTTCGTGATGTCGGCCTCGTTCACCAACCAGACCCTGGCGCAGATCGAGCTGTGGACCGCGCCGGAAGGCAAGTACGAGCGCAAGGTGTACACCCTGCCGAAGTCGCTCGACGAGAAGGTGGCGGCGCTGCACCTGGCCAAGGTCGGCGCCGAGCTGACCCGGCTGTCGGAGAAGCAGGCCGCCTATATCGGCCTGGAGACCGCGAACGGCCCGTTCAAGCACGAGCTGTACCGCTACTGAGCCGACGCCTGCGCCCGGCCCGCGAGCGGCGGACCGGGCGCGGTGCGCAAGGGCGGCTCAGGCGACGCCGGATCCGTCGCCCGGCCGCATGATCCCGGAGCCGGCCTGCGGGAACAGGGTCCGGCGCATCATGACGTCCTCCGCCTCGGTCCTGGTCGCGAACCCGCCGGACGTGCTGCTCAGCGTGTTCCCGCCCAAGGTGCGGATCGCATAGTGTCCGTTCGGCAGTGCGACGACCTGCATGACCGCTTCCATGTCGACCTCCTGATCTGGATGCGTGTGCAAGGCGCTCGCCGACGACAGGATGCCCGTCCGGCCGGTTAAACTCCGGACACGGCCTCGGGTCGCGCCCTCCGCGACCAGGCGGTGTAGCCGCCGTCGGCATGGACGATGCTGCCGCTCATCAGGCTCGCCGCGTCGGACGCCAGGAAGTGCGCCACCGATGCGATCTCGTCCGGCTGCCCGAGCCGGCGCATCGGCGTCGAGTCCAGCCACCGGTCGTAAAGGTGCGGGTTGTCCATGCCGGACCGGGTCAGCGGCGTCTCGATGTAGGTCGGCGCCACCGCGTTGACACGCACGCCGCGCCCGCCCCGCTCCGCCGCCAGCGACCTCGTCAGCTGGTGTGCCCCGGCCTTGGACGCGTTGTAGGCCGCCTGCTCCTGCGGCCTGACCACGATCGAGCCGGCCATGGAGCCGATGTTGACGATGGCACCCGAGCCCCGCTCCAGCATGACGCGGCCGAACGCGCGGCAGCAGCGGAACACGCCGTCGAGGTTGACGTCGATCTGTCGCAGCCAGTTGGCGTCGTCGAGGTCCTCGGCCTTGATCTCGGACACCACGATGCCGGCGTTGCAGACCAGGATGTCGACCCGGCCATGCCGGGCCAGCACCGCGGCCACGGCTCCGTCCACCATGTCCGTCCGCGTCACGTCGATCGGGATGCCGTTTGCGATGCCGCCGGCGGCCTGCACCGCCTGCGCACCGGCGTCGGCCAGCAGCGGGTCGAGGTCGGCCACCACCACCGTCGCCCCCGCCTCCCCGGCGCGACGCTGCCGGCGGGTCCTCCGCTTTGACGGCGGACACATGGCGCTGGTACCGATTGTCGACCTGGCCGATGTTGCGAAGCCGGATATCGGTTTGTTGCGCAGGGCTTGAAGTGGCCGGGAGCGGACTGTCGCTTCGGACAACGCGGGAACCGAAGCCGACATCCTGAACCAAAGTTGGTCAGCCAGCCCGATCAGTCAGCCGCTCCGACGGAAGCGGACATCCTGCGCAGACGAGCCGTGAAAAGTGGTCGGGGGTCAGCCGAGGCACTGGACCTGCAGCCGTTTCCGGCACCCTGGGTTGCCCACTCTCAGAGGCGCATGCCACCCGAGGCTTCGATCCGCTGGCCGTTGATCCAGCGGTTGTCCGCCGAGACGAGCGCCGCGACGATCGGACCGATGTCGGACACGCGGCCCGGACGACCGAGTGCCGTATTCTCCGAAACCATGCGGTTGACGTCCGGGTTGTCGCGCACGAGGCCGCCGCTGAAATCCGTCTCGACCGCCCCGGGCGCCAGCGTGTTCGCGGTGATGCCGCGCGACGCAAGCTCGGCAGCCAGGTAGCGGGTGAAGACCTCGATACCGCCCTTCATCATGGCGTAGGCGGAGGAGCCGGGAAAGGAGAAGCGCGCGAGGCCGCTCGAGATGTTCAGGATGCGGGCGCCGTCGGCGAGGAGCGGCAGCAGGCGCTGCGTCAAGAAGTACGGGCCCTTGAGGTGCACCTTCATGACCGCGTCGAACTCCTCCTCGGTCGTCTCGGCGATCGAGTTGTGCAGGCTGGTGCCGGCATTGTTGACCAGCACGTCGAAGGTCTTGCGGCCCCATCGCCGGTCGAGCGTCTCGGCCAGGCGCTCGGCAAAGGCAGGGAACGTCGCGATGTCGCCGGCGTCGAGTTGAAGGGCAACGGCACGGCGGCCGGCGGCCTCGACGGTGCGCACGACCGCGTCCGCCTCCTCCTGGCGCGCACGCCAGGTGACGATCACGTCCGCGCCGGCACGCCCGAGATGTTCGGCCATGCTGCGGCCGAGGCCACGGCTTCCGCCGGTGATCAGGCTGATGGCCTCCTGTGTCTGGCTCATCGAACGGGTCTCCCTTTTCAGTCAGGAGGGGAGTTGGCCGTTCAGCCTGCCGCGGACAATCGCATTGTTCTTGCCATCATCGTTCCATCCAGGCGAACAATCCGGGATGGATCGACTGTCCGCGATGCGGCTCTTCGTGCGGGTGGTGGAGCGGCGCAGTTTCCGTGCCGCCGCCTCCGACCTCGGCCTGCCCCGGTCGAGTGCCACGGCAGGCATAAAGGCGCTGGAAGCGGCACTGGGCACCACGCTGCTTCGCCGGTCCACGCGTCACGTCGGGGTGAGCGATGAGGGAGAAGGCTACTACCGCCATTGCGTCGCCGTGCTGGGCGAGATGGACGCGGTCGAGGTGGCGTTGCAAGGCCGCGTCGCGACGGGCGTGCTGCGGGTGGACACCAGCGCGCAGTTCGCCCGCACCTGGCTGCTGCCCGCCCTTCCCGGCTTTCTCGCACGACATCCCGGGTTGCAGTTCCATCTCAGCGAGGGCGACCGCCTGGTGAACCTCGTCGGCGAGGGTGTCGATTGCGTGATCCGGGGCGGAGAGACTGGTCAGGGCGACCTCATGGTGCGCCGGCTCGGCATGCTGCCGGAGATCACGTGTGCGAGCTCCGGCTATCTCGCGCGGCATGGAGAGCCGCGCTCACCCGGCGAGCTGGACGGACACGAGATGGTCGGGTTCGCTTCCTCGCGAACCGGCGGGGTGCTGCCGCTTGAGTTGACGGTCGACGGTCGAACACGGGACTACCTGCTGCCGGTGCGGGTGAGCGCCTCCAGCGCGGACAGTTGCGCCACCTTTGCGCAACTGGGCTTCGGGCTGGTGCAGTTGCCGCTGGTCCGCTTTGCCGACGACCTGCGGACGGGGGCGATGGTCGAGGTGCTGCGCGCGTACCGCCCGCCGCCCCTGCCGGTCTCGTTGCTTTATCCGCGCACCCGGATCGTACCGGCACGGCTTCGCGTGTTCATCGACTGGCTTGAGGAGGGGCTCGTTCCGCGAATCGTCTCATAGTGGCCGTAAGCGGAAGGTCCGCTCTTGGGTGTGGCTTGGAAGAAGCGGACATTCGAATCGCCAGACTGAAAGGTTGGTCTCATCCATCCACCGCTTGGTAAGTTACGGTTGCCGTCGCTTCCGAGTCAGTCACGTCATCGGCGACTTTGACGTTGATCCGGCTGCCTCGCACCCACTCTTGCCATGGGCAAACTCCAGCGGCCTGTTTGAAATTGGCATCGGGACTTGCGGCGGGGTCGGCTGGTGCGCCGGCGCACTCCAGTCGATACTGCGCCGACTCTACGACCAGTGCAGTATCAACATCTCGCTCAATGGGCCGAAAGATATGGATACAAGGCGCACAGGCCGGTCATAATCCAGGTAAGTCTTGCCCGAGGGTCATCCGTTGTCGCGCTATAACTACGACTGCCTGTCTCCGCAGGACTTTGAGGAATTGGTCCGCGACCTTCTGCAAGCAGAGTGGGGTGTGTCACTTGAGGCGTTCAGATCCGGCCGTGATAACGGCATCGACCTGCGATACTCCCGCACCAATGAGGATACGCGCATAATCCAGTGCAAGCATTTCGCCGCGTCCGGTTTCCGGAAGCTGTTGAATGAGTTCAAGACCAAGGAATTCTCCAAAATCCGGCTGCTGAACCCCTGCCGTTACGTCGTTGCGACCACCTGTGGCTTGACGCCTGCCAATAAAACCGCCGTAGTAGTGATCCTCGCGCCATTCGTTCTCTCTCCTCACGATGTCATTGGGGCGAACGACCTTGATGGCTTGCTTGCTCGGCATCCGGCCGTGGAGAGGTCAAACTTCAAGCTATGGCTCACCAGTACTGAAGTTCTGGAACGGGTAGTCCATAACGCCGAGCTTTGCCTGACGGATTTCCAGGTGGACCGGGTGCGCCGGAAGCTACCGCTCTTTGTACAGGGTGAGGCATTTCCCCGGGCACAGAAGATGCTAGAAGAGCACCGCATTGTTATTATCTCGGGCGTTCCTGGCATTGGAAAGACTACTCTCGCGGAAATGCTTCTCTATGCGCATCTTAGTGAAGGCTATGAGCCGGTAGTGATCCAGGCGGAAGTTTCAGATGGACGGAAGTTCTTCAGGAAGGCGTCTAAACAAGTATTCTATTATGACGACTTTCTAGGCCAGACTTTTCTTGGGGACCGGCGAGAATATCTTGGACGGAATCAGGATGCGGCGATTGTCGATTTCATTGAGATGGTTGAAAATTCCCCTGACAGCCGGTTCATTCTAACAACCCGCGAGCACATCCTGAGCAATGCACTGATGTTATCGGAGCGCCTACGCCATAGCCAGATGATAAGGCACCGATGCATACTTGAACTTGTTGACTATTCAATGGCACAGCGCGCACGGATATTGTATAATCATCTCTACTTTTCCGAAATGCCGCCGGAGTATTGCCATGAAATGTTGCGCGATGACTTCTTTCTGACCGTCATCAAGCACGACCATTTTAGTCCGCGTATCATTGAATGGCTGGCGTCCTACACGCGCCTGCATGCCGTGCCCGCTGTCGCGTACCAGCAGCATGTGACCAAATTGCTAGAGTCGCCGGATGCTATCTGGACGCACGCGTTCAATCATCAAATTTCTAATGCCGCCCGCCACGTGCTTATTAGCTTTTACACGTTAGGTCAGTGCGTCGAAATAGCCAGTCTTGAGCCGGCCTTCCTGGCACTCCATCATTACATCGCTCAAAAATACAACCTCCCTATACGATCAACGGATTTCAGAAACGCTCTGCAAGAACTGGATGGTGCGTTTCTCACGTACCAGACAGGCAACGCAAATTGCATCAACCCATCTATACGTGATTTTCTTGGCCTGATCATTTCCAGTGACTTTGGACTTGCCCGTGATATTATCGGATCTGCAACCCGTTTTCGTCAGATGACAAGCTTATGGAAACTTAGCCAAACGAAACCAGACAATGCGATTAACATGGCGTTTGGTGAGGATCCTGCTCTGTTAGTCCAGGCATTGGCGCGACTGCAATTCGGTCCGGCGCTGCATTGGGAGAAGCGACCTGATGGTCAACGGATTGGCACGTACGTCGACCTGAGCAACGAAGGAAGGATAGGCTTTCTCACTAATGCTGCGGATACCCTAAAATCAAAGGAAATGGTCGCTTTAGGGCCTGTTAGCTCCTGATCCAGTCGCATGTGGCGGCGAGGCAGAGGATACCG
>CAXTVS010000086.1:0-11838 GCA_964247735.1 uncultured Acetobacteraceae bacterium | reverse complement strand
TGGAGATCGCCGACCGGATCATGCTGATGCAGCGCGGCGGCGTCACCTACGAGAAGGAGGCGGCGTCCACCTCGGTGCCGGAGCTGATGGACATCGTGCGTCGGGAATATCGGGCGCTGCGGGCAGGATAGGTCGTCCCGGGGCCAGTTCGCTTGAACGCGGTTCAAGCGGCAGCCCGGTGATCTGCCCTTGATCTTCCCCTGGTCCCCTTCGACCTGTAGGTCCTAGGGGATCCCATCATGTACTCGCCGTTTCTCGTCGTCCTGGTCGTCGTCGTGCTCGTGCTTCTGGTGCTGCTGCGGGCATCGGTCCGGATCGTCGGGCAATGGCAGCGCGCCGTCGTGCTGCGGCTGGGCCGGTTCCTGGCGATCCGCGGGCCCGGCCTGTTCTTCCGGATACCGTTCATCGACCAGATCCAGACCGTGGTCGACATGCGCATCCGCACCACCGAGATCCGCGCCGAGGAAGCGCTCACCCGGGACACGGTGGCGATCGGGATGGACGCGATCGTGTTCTGGCGCGTGATCGACGCCGCCCGGGCGTCGCTGGAGATCGACGATTTCCGGCTGGCGGTGGAGAGGGTGGCGCAGACCTCGCTCCGCGAGATGATCGGCACCAGCGACCTGTCCCGGCTGCTGTCGGACCGGCAGGTGGCGGACCAGGAGCTGCAGCGCTCGATCGGCGCCAAGACGCGGGAGTGGGGCGTCGCCGTCACCTCGGTCGAGATCAAGGACATCGGCATCCCGGCCTCGCTGCAGGACGCGATGAGCCGGCAGGCGCAGGCGGAGCGGGAAAAGCAGGCGCGCGAGACCCTGGCCTCGGCCGAGGTGGGCGTGGCGCGGCAGGTGCGCGAGGCGGCGCTGATCTACGCGTCCGATCCGACGGCGCTGAAGCTGCGGCAGATGAACCTGGTCTACGAGATGAACAAGGAATGCGGCACTACCATCATCATCCCGAGCGACCTCGCCTCGGCCCTCGGCACGTTCGGCCTGCGCGAGATGACCCAGCAGCCGGCGGCGACCTAGCGTGGCTGTGTCCGGCTTCCTGCGGGTGGTCGACCTCGAGACCACCGGCAACAGCTTCACCGATGGGGGCGTGGTCGAGATCGGCTGGCAGGACGTCGAGCCGGGACCGGACGGATGGACCCTGCGCGGCGTGCCGCAGGCGGTGCTGGTCAACCCGGGCAAGCCGATCTCGCCCGTCACCTCGGCCATCCACCACATCATCGACGAGGACGTGTCCGACGCGGCGAGCTGGCTGTCGGTGGCGCCGGACATCCTGCGCGCGGCGCCCGGACCGGCACCGCTGGCGCTGGCGGCGCACCGGGCCGCGTTCGAGCAGCGCTGGTGCGGGCCGGCGCTGACGGGAGGCCTGCCCTGGATCTGCACCTACAAGAGCGCGCTCCGGATCTGGCCGGACGCTCCCGGACATTCGAACCAGGGGTTGCGCTATTGGCGCCGGCCGGACGGCCTGGACCGGGCCGCCGGCCTGCCCGCGCATCGGGCCGGTCCGGACGCCTACGTCACCGCCTTCCACCTGCGCGACATGCTGGGAGAGGCGACGCTGGACGAGCTGCTCGCCTGGTCGGCAGAGCCGGCCCTGTTGGCGAAGGTGCCCTACGGTCGGCTGCGCGGGCGCCGCTTCCGCGATCTTCCCGCAGAGGAGCTGGAACGGCTGCTGACGGCCGAGCGGGTCGACGGCGACGTTGCCTTCACCATCCGCCATGAGCTCGGCCGGCGGCGTCGCGACGCCGCGACCGATCCCGTTGCGGCAGAGCCGGATCAAAGCCTGCTCTCCCTTTGAACGGTTCTGGCAGGTACAGGGTGCCGATCGTGCGACGGCTTCCGCCGCCGGTCCGCCAGGCGGGATCTCCTGGCGGCGGTCACCTCCCGCGCTGACCTGGGTGGTCAGGCCTGCCGGGCAGACCGGCGTCCGGCCGAACCCGGTCGTCATCACGCGCGGGGCAGGCCGGTCGGCCGCATCGCCGCCTGCTGGAGTGGCGGTACGCGGGGTGTCATTAAATCACGCAGGCCGCATCCGGCGGGGGGTTGCGGCGTTGGGAGTTTCAAGAGGCCGAGCAGTCACGATCGGCGAACCCAACCGGAGTATCATGACGTGGTCGACACGAACCGCCTGGAAGGCGCAGCGGAAGACACCGTAGGCAAGCTGCAGGACGGCATGGGCGGCCTGCTCGGCGACACCGCAACCCAGGCCAAGGGCAAGGCGAAGCAGTTCGCGGGTCAGGCGCAAGGATACTACGGCGAAACGCTCGATACGGTGCGCGATCTGACGGCGGACCAGCCGCTGGTCGCGGTCGCGGCGGCCGTGGGAGTCGGTTTCATCCTGGGTGCGCTGCTGGCGCGTCGCTGATCGGCGTCGGGGCGCGACGTCCAGCGGAACCTTATGGTGACCGTTGGCGTTCGGTAACGAACTTCCCGACGAGATAGGACGACACCATGCTCAAGCTCGCACTCCTGTTCCTGGTCATCTCGATCATCGCGGGCATCTTCGGCTTCTCCGGCGTGTCAGCGGCGACCGCGGGGATCGCCAAGATCCTGTTCTTCATCGCCATCGTGATCTTCCTGATCTTCCTGGTGCTTGGCCTCATGGCGGGCAAGGCGATCTTCTGAGCGCACGCATCGACGACGAACCGCCCCGGCATCGAAGGATGCCGGGGCTTTTTCATGTCGGTCGCCGGCGACGGCGCCATTCAACCGGTCCAGTAGCGCGCCATGATCTCGGTGGCCCAGGTCGGCTCGCGCAGCTCGCCGCGCGGAAGGAAGCCGCGCATCGCCGGCTTCACGTCCAGCACCGGCGTCCCGTGGATGGCGTCAAGCCCCTGCACCTCCAGGCGAAGGCCCTGAACCGAGATCAGGCGGCAGGTGCTGACGCCGAGGCGGTTCGGCCTGTTCCGTCCCCGTTGTGCGAAGATGCCGACCGCGGGCCAGTCCGTCCGGCCACGGGGATGGCGGACGTCGAGCGTGGCGTCCGCTTCGGCGACCTGGTCGAAGACGAACACCACCTCGACGTGGCTGAACCCGTCCAGCCCGCGCAGCGCCGCGGAGGTGAAACGTTCCGCATCCAGCGCGATGGCGGCACGGCTTGCCTCCCAGCCGTCGTCCTCCGGAACGAACCTGCCGCCTTCCACCCGGCCGATCGGGCGCAGGGCGATCATCCCGTCGCCTGCCATCCTAGTTGCGGTCCTTCTGGATGAAGGAGGGCAGGAACGGGTTGTCGACCTGCAGCGCGTCCTTGCCGATCAGCTCCGAGGTGTCCCAGCCGCCGCCCAGGTCGTCGATCAGCGACACGCTGGCCAGGATCCGGTCCTCCTGGATGCCGAGCAGGGTTTCCGCGTTGGTCAAGGCGGTGGTCTGGTCGGTGATCACCGTGGTGTAGATGATGGTCCCGGCCTTGTACTCGTTCAGCGCCACGGCCACGCTCTGGTTGGCGAGATCCACCGCCTGCTGCTGCGCCCGCGCCTGCTGCTCCAGGATACGCAGCGCCGCCAGCTCGTCCTCCACGCCCTGGAACGCCGACAGCACCGTCTGGCGATAGTTGGCCACGCTCTCGTCGAAGGTCGCCCGTGCGGCGCGCACCGCGGCGGTCCGCTCGCCGCCGTTGAACAGCGTTTCCACCGCCGACGCCGCGATCGACCAGGAGCGGTTGGCGACCTGGATCAGCGAGCCGAGCGGGTTGCCGGCATAGGAGGCGGCAGCGGACAGGCTGATGGTCGGATAGAACGCGGCGATGGCGACGCCGATCAGCGCGTCCTCCTCCTCCATCATGCGCTCGGCCTCGGCGATGTCCGGACGCCGCTGCAGCAGCAGCGACGGCACCGTCACCGGGACCGCCGGGATCACGTTGGTCAGGGATGTCGGCGGCAGGCTGAGATCGGCGGGCGGATGACCGGTCAGCACCGCGATCGCGTGCTCGTACTGGGCGCGCAGGATGCCGACCTGCACCGCCTCGGCCCTGGTGGTCGCGGTCTGGGTCTCGGCCTGGAGCAGGTCGGACGGCGCCGACACCCCGGCCGCGGTGCTGTTGCGGGTGATCTGCTCGCTCTGCTCGTAGAAGGTGACGAACTGGTCGAGCAGGGTCTGCAGGCTGTCCTGGTAGCGCATCTCGAAGTAGTCGGTGGCCAGCGTCGCCTGCTCGGACAGCCGGGCTGCGTCCAGCGTCGCCTGGCTCACCTGCGCCGCCGCGACCTGGCTTTCGACCTGCCGGCGGATCGCGCCCCACACGTCTAGCTCCCAGCTGGCGTTGCCGGCGAGCGAGTAGGTCGTGGTGTTGTAGCCGCCGCTGCCGGTGTTCAGCACCGACGTGGTCCCGAGGCCGCCGACGCCGGTCGCAACCGTGCTGCCCCCGAAGCTGCTGCCGCCGCCGCTGCCCTGGCGGGTGACGCTGGGGGTCAGGCTCGCGGTCGGGAACAGGCTGCTGCGTGCCTCGTCGACCAGGGCGCGGGCCTGCCGGAACGCCGCCTCGTCCGCCTTGATGGTCTGGTTGGACACGTTGATCTGCGCCTCGAGCCGGTTCAGCACCGGGTCGTTGTACAGCGTCCACCAGGCCCCCTTCGGCAGCTCGGCGTAGTGCGGATCGGCGAAGGCCCAGCCGGGCGGCGGCGTGATCTCCTTCAGCCGAGCGGACATGATCGCCGCCGGCCGGTGATAGTCGGGCCCGACCATGCAGCCGCCCAGCAGGACGGCGGACAGGACGACAGGCGCACGCATGCGTCGCAGGCGACGGGAAACGGGCTTCATCCGGCGGAAACGTCCTGTTCGAGGGCACGGGAGGAACGGCCGGAACGGCGGAACCCACGGCTCCAGAGCCGGTTCCACCAGCGCGACAGCCGGTCGAGGTAGAGGTAGACCACCGGGGTGGTGTAGAGCGTCAGTGCCTGGCTGACGATCAGCCCGCCCACCACCGACAGGCCGAGCGGCCGGCGCAGTTCGTTGCCGTAGCCGGTGCCGATCACCAGCGGCAGGGCACCCAGAGCCGCAGCGAAGCTGGTCATCATGATCGGCCGGAAGCGCAGCAGGCAGGCCTGGTAGATCGCCTCGCGCGGCGTCTTGCCGTGGTCGCGCTCCTCCGTCAGCGCGAAGTCGATCAGCAGGATGGCGTTCTTCTTCACGATGCCGATCAGGAGGATCACGCCGATCATGGCGATCAGCGAGAAGTCCTCGCCGAACAGCTGCAACGCCAGGATCGCGCCGACGCCGGCAGACGGCAGGGTGGACAGGATCGTCAGCGGGTGGATGTAGCTCTCGTACAGGATGCCGAGCGTGGCGTACACCGCGGCAAGTGCTGCCAGCACCACCAGCGGGTAGGTGCCGGTGGTCTGCTGCAGCTGCTGCGCGTTGCCGGCAAAGGCGCCGTGGATCGCCGCCGGCACGTGCAGCTGCACCATGGTCTCCTGGATCGCCTCCTCGGCGGCGCCGAGCGAGACGCCGGCGGGCGTGTTGAACGACAGGGTGGCGGCGACGAAGCCGCCGTCGTGCGACACCTGCAGCGGCGTCGTCGCCGGGATCACCTTGCTCACCGCCAGCAGCGGCACCATGGTTTCCGCCGCCGCCGACACCGCAGCGCCGCTGGAGGTGTTGTTGCCGCCGGCAATGCTGTTGCTGGCGGAGTTCTCCTCCGACTGCTGGCTGGTCGTGGTGGTGGTGTTGCCGAGCGTCGTGGTCACGCTGGTGCTCGACGTGCTCGACGTGTTGCTGGCCAGTGATGCTGTCTTGATCAGGTTGCTGGCGGTGCTGCCATTGGTGGTGCCGCCGGCGGTGCTGACGTAGATCTGCTTCAGGATCGACGGGTCCTGCCAGAACCGCGGCGCCACCTCCATCACCACGTGGTACTGGTTCAGCGTGTTGTAGATGATCGACGCCGAGCGCTGCCCGAACGCGTCGAACAGGGTGTTGCTGACCAGCTGCGGCGTGATGGCCAGGCGGGCCCCGGTGTCGCGGTCGATCTCCACCGACTGCGACAGGCCGCCCTGCGCCACGTCGGAGTCCACGTCGACCAGCTCGCTGCGCTGCTTCAGCGCCGCCTCGATCCGCGGCGTCCAGGCGTAGAGCAGGTCGGCATCGTCGGCGGACAGGGTGTACTGGTACTGCGCGTTGCTCTGGCGCGCGCCGGCGCGCACGTCGCCGGCCGAGAAGGCGAAGAACCGGGCGCCGACCATCCGGGACAGCTTGGCGCGCAGCCGGGCGATGGTGGCGTCGTTGCTGTCGTGCCGGACGTCCTTGTCCTTGAGCTGGATGAACACCTGCGCCTGGTTGGTGCCGCGTCCGCCGGTGAAGCCCGCGACGGTCGACACGTCCGGATCGGACAGCACCGCCTTCTGCACCGTCACCAGCTTGCCGACCATGTTCTGGAACGAGATGCTCTGCTCGCCCTCGATGGTGCCGATCAGCAGCCCGTTGTCCTCCGTGGGGAAGAACGACTTCGGCATGCGGTAGACCAGCGCGATCGTCAGCACGATGGTGAGCGGCAGCGTCAGCGCCACCAGCCGGCGGTGGCGCAGTGCCCAGATGAGGCTGGCCTCGTAGCCGGCGAGGAGCCCGTCGAGCAGCCGCTCGATCAGCGCGGCAAGGGAGGCGAGGCCGCGACGCACCGGACCGGGCCGTGCGGCGGATCGCCCACGACCCGCCTCCGCCTGCTCCGCCGACACGCGTGGCTGCACGCGCAGGAACAGCGCGCACATCATCGGCGTGACGGTCAGCGCCAGCACCAGCGACACGCTGATGGTGACGATCAGCGTCATCGCGAACTCGTAGAAGAACTTGCCGGCGATGCCGGGCAGAAGCAGGATCGGCATGAACACCGCGATCAGCGACACGGTGATCGACAGCACGGTGAACGCGACCTCGCCGGCGCCCTGCAGCGCCGCCTGCAGGCGCGGCATGCCGTCCTCCATGTGGCGGGCGATGTTCTCCAGCACCACGATCGCGTCGTCGACCACGAAGCCGGTGGCGACGGTGAGCGCCATCAGCGACAGGTTGTCGAGCGCGAAGCCCAGCATGTACATGGCGCCGAAGGTGGCGACGATCGACACCGGCACCGCGACCGCCGGGATCAGGGTCGAGCGCAGCGTGCGCAGGAACACCAGCACCACCAGCACCACCAGCACCACAGCGATCATCAGCGTGTCCTGCGTGTCGTGCACGGAGGCGCGTATGGTGGTGGAGCGGTCCAGGCCGATGTGCAGTTGCACGTCCGCGGGCAGGGCCGCCTGCAGCGTCGGCAGCAGCGCCTTGATCGCGTCGGTGGTCTTGATGATGTTGGCGGACGCCTGCGGGAACACGATGCAGATGATCGCCGGCTGGCCGTTGTAGTAGCCGGCGTTGCGCAGGTCCTCGACGCTGTCGGTGATCTCGGCGATGTCGGTGAGGTGGATCGGCGCGTCGTTGCGATAGCCGACCACCAGGCCCTTGTAGTCGGCGGCCTTGCGCGCCTGGTCGTTGGTGTCGAGCTGGAACCGCTGTGGGCCCACGTCGATGAAGCCCTTGGGGGTGTTGGCGTTGGCGGATGCGAGTGCTGCGCGCACGTCCTCGAAGCCGAGGCCCTGCTGGAACATCGGCAGCGGGTTGAGCTCGACCCGCACCGCCGGCAGCGCGCTGCCGCCGGGCTGGAAGTAGCCCACGCCCTGCACCTTGGAGAGCTGCTGCTGCAGGATGTTGGTGGCGAGGTCGAACAGCTCCGGCGCGGTCTTGGTCTTCGATGTCAGCGCCAGGATCATGATCGGCTGGCCGGACGGGTTGAACTTCCGGTAGGTCGGGTTGGAGCGTATGCTGCTCGGCAGGTCGGCGCGTGCCGCCTGGATCGCCGCCTCGACCTCGTGCGCCGCGTTGTCCACGTTTGTCGACAGCTCGAACTGGATCGTGACGCGGACCTGGTTCTGCGTGCTGGTCGACGTCATCTCGGTGACGCCGGCGATGGTGCCGAGATGGCGCTCCAGCGGCGTCGCCACCGTTTCCGCGATCTCCTGCGGCGAGCCGCCGGCCTGCGTGGCCTGCACCTGGATCACCGGGAACGCGACGTTGGGCAGCGGCGCCACCGGCAGCTTGGTGTAGGCGAACGCGCCGGACAGGGCCAGGGCCACGGTCAGCAGCGTGGTCGCCACCGGCCGCAGGATGAATGGCCTGGAGATGTTCATGGCGCGGGTCTCATGGCAGCCGGGGTGCAGCACCCGGCCGCAGCGCGCCCACGTCGCTGGGCGGCGCGTCGTGCCGGTCCAGGAACCGCCGCGTGCGCCGGCCGAGCCGGTCCATGAACAGGTAGATCACCGGCGTGCTGAACAGGGTCAGCAGCTGGCTGACCATCAGGCCGCCGACGATGGCGATGCCGAGCGGCCGGCGCAGCTCGGAGCCGGTGCCGGTGCCCAGCATCAGCGGCAGCGCGCCGAACGCCGCCGCCAACGTGGTCATCAGGATCGGCCGGAACCGCAGCATGGCGGCGCGGCGGATCGCCGCCATCGGCGGCATGCCCTCCTCGCGCTCCGCTTCCAGCGCGAAGTCGATCATCATGATCGCGTTCTTCTTGACGATGCCGATCAGCAGCACGATGCCGATGATGCCCATCACGTCGAGGTCGGCGCCGGCCAGCATCAGCGCCGCCAGTGCGCCGATCCCGGCGGACGGCAGGGTGGACAGGATGGTGACCGGATGGATGAAGCTCTCGTACAGCACGCCGAGCACGATATAGACCGCCGCCAGTGCCGCCAGCACCAGGAACAGCTCGTTGCCGAGGCTGGCCTGGAACGCGGACGCGGTGCCCTGGAAAGAGGTCTGGAAGCTGGCGGGCAGGCCGATCTGCTTCTCGGCGCCCTCGATCGCGTCGACCGCCGGCCCCAGCGACGCGCCCTGCCGGAGGTTGAACGAGATCGTGGTGGCCGGGAACTGGCCGAGATGCGAGATCAGCAGGGGCGCGGTGCCGAGCTTCACCGACGCCACCGCGTCGAGCGGCACCAATCCGCCGGTCGGCTGGCGGGCGGCACCGGTGGTGTTGGTGGTGCTGGAGCCGCTGCCCGGCAGGTAGAGCTGGCTGAGGCTGGACAGGCTGCGGGCAAGCGACTTGTCGGTCTCCAGGATCACCCGGTACTGGTTGGACTGGGTGTAGATGGTGCTGATCTGCCGCTGGCCGTAGCTGTCGTAGAGCGCGTTGTCGACCGTCTCCGGGGTGATGCTGAACCGGGCGCCGGTGGCGCGGTCGAGGGTCACCATCGCCACCAGCCCGGTTGCCTGCAGGTCGGAGGTGACGTCGGCCAGCTGCGGCAGCGCCTGCAGCTTCGCCACCACCTTCGGCACCCAGGCCTTGAAGTCGTCGTAGTTCGGGGTTTCCAGCACGAACTGGTACTGGGTGGCCGACACCGCGGTGTCGAGCGACAGGTCCTGCACCGGCTGCATGAACAGGTGCACGCCGACCACACCGGCGACCTCCTCCTGCAGGTGCCGGATCACGCCCGACGCGGTCAGGCTGCGCTCGTCGTGCGGGCGAAGGTTGATCAGGAACCGTCCCTGGTTGAGCGTCATGTTGCTGCCGTCGACGCCGATGAACGAGCTCAGGCTGACCACGTCCGGATCGCTGAGGATGACGCGCGCCAGCGCCTGCTGGTGGCGTGACATGGCTGCGAGCGACGTGTCCTGCGACGCCACTGAGATGCCCTGGATGACGCCGGTGTCCTGCACCGGGAAGAAGCCCTTGGGGATCACCACCGCGAGGAACACGGTCACGGCGAGCGTGGCCGCGAACACCAGCAGGGTGAGCGGCTGGTGCCGCAGCACCACGTCGAGCGCACGGCCATAGCCGGCGATGGTGCGGTTGATCGCCGCCTCCGATAGCCGCGAGAAGCGGCTGCCGGATTGCAGTTTGGCACCTCGCGGATGGTGCGGCTGTTCGCGCAGCATGCGGGCGCACAGCATCGGCACCAGGGTCAGCGACACCACCGCCGACAGCACGATGGTCACCGCGAGCGTGATGGCGAACTCGTGGAACAGCCGCCCGACCACGTCGCCCATGAACAGCAGCGGGATCAGCACCGCGATCAGGGAGACCGTCAGCGACACGATGGTGAAGCCGATCTGGCCGGCACCCTTCAGCGCCGCCTGCATCCGCGTCTCGCCCATCTCGATGTAGCGGGCGATGTTCTCGATCATGACGATGGCATCATCCACCACGAAGCCGGTGGCGATGGTGAGCGACATCAGCGACAGGTTGTCGAGCGAGTACCCCAGCAGGTACATCACCGCCATGGTGCCGACCAGCGACAGCGGCACCGACAGCGACGGGATCATGGTCGCCGGCAGGTTGCGCAGGAACAGGAAGATCACGAGCACCACCAGCGCCACCGACAGCATCAGCTCGAACTCGACGTCGGCGACCGAGGCGCGGATGGTGGTGGTGCGGTCGGTGAGGGGCGTGATGGCGATGCCGGCCGGGATCGACTGGCGCAGGCCCGGCAGGATGCGGTTGATCGCGTCCACCACCGCGATCACGTTGGCGCCGGGCTGACGCTGCACGTTCAGGATGATGGCAGGCGTGGTGTTGGCCCACGCCTCCAGCTGGGTGTTCTCCGGCCCGCTGACCACGGTGGCCACGTCGCGCAGCCGGATCGGTGCTCCGTTCTGGTAGGCGATCACCTGGTTGGCCAGCGTCTCGGGCGCGTTGATCTGGCCGTCCACCTGCAGCGTCGAGGCGTGCAGCGGGCCGTCGAAGGTTCCGGTCGGCGAGTTGACGTTGACGGTGGTGATGATGGTGCGCAGATCGTCGATCGACACCCCGTAGGCGCTGAGCGCGCGGGTGTTGACCCGCACCCGGATCGCCTTGCGGTTGCCGCCGGTCAGCGTCACCAGGCCGACGCCGCTGATCTGGCTGATCTTCTGCGCCAGCCGCGTGTCGACGTAGTCCTCGACGTCGACCAGCGTCATGCTCCTGGACGTGACGCCCAGGCTCAGGATCGGCGTGTCGGCCGGGTTGACCTTGTTGTAGATCGGCGGCGCCGGCAGGTCGGTCGGCAGCAGCGAGTTGGCGGCGTTGATCGCGGCCTGCACCTCCTGCTCGGCGACGTTGATGTCGACGTCGAGCCCGAACCGCAGCGTGATCACCGAGGCGCCGGCGGAGGACTGGCTCTCCATCTGGTCCAGCCCGGGCATCTGGCCGAGCTGGTATTCCAGGGGTGCGGTGACGTAGGTGGTCATCACCTGCGGCCCGGCGCCGGGATAGAAGGTCTGCACCTGGATGGTCGGGTACTCGACCTGGGGCAGGGCGGCGATCGGCAGGAACCGGTAGCCGAGCAGGCCGACCATCAGGATCGCCAGCATCAGCAGCGTGGTCGCCACCGGCCGCAGGATGAACAGTCGCGACGGGTTCACGGGCGGGCGCGCGTCCGCGAACTGGACCCGGAGCGGCTCACGACCCGCCCTCCGCGCCGCCGCCAGCGCCGTTCCGGTGGTGCCAGTGGTGCCCGTTCGCTGCGCCGGCACCAGCACCCCTGGCCGGATGCTCCGCCGGGATCATGACCCTGGATCCGGTCTTGAGCCGGTCCGTGCCGTCCGTCACCACCTTGTCGCCCGCTGCCAGGCCGGCGGTGACCACCACGTCGGTCTGGCTGGCGGTGCCAGTGGTGACCGGGCGCATCTCAACCGTGTTGTCGGCCTTTATCAGGTAGACGAAGTTGCCGTTCGGACCGGTCTGGATCGCGCCGTTCGGCACCAGGGTCGCGCCGTGCAGGGTCTGCAGCAGCAGCCGGGCGTTGACGAACTGGTTCGGGAACAGGGTCTCGTCGGCGTTGGGGAAGGTGGCGCGTATGCGCACCGTGCCGGTGCTGGTGTCGATGGTGTTGTCGAT
>CAXTVS010000085.1:0-11868 GCA_964247735.1 uncultured Acetobacteraceae bacterium | reverse complement strand
CGCGGCTTCCTCACCGGGCAGTACACCAGCATCGACGACTTCGCCCCCGACGATTTCCGTCGCAGGGCGCCGCGGTTCCAGGGCGAGAACTTCGGCAAGAACCTCGAGCTGGTCAGGCAGGTCGGACAGGTGGCGCGGGACAAGGGCTGCACGCCGTCGCAGCTGGCCCTTGCCTGGGTCCTGGCGCAGGGTGACGACGTCGTGCCGATCCCCGGAACCAAGCGCGTGCGCTACCTGCAGGAGAACATCGCGTCGCTCGACGTGGTGCTGACGCCCGACGACATGCAGCGGATCGAGGCCGCCATGCCGGCGGGTGCGGCGACGGGGACGCGCTATCCGGAGGCGTCGATGGCGGCGCTGAACCGGTGAGCGGGGCCGGACCATCGCCCGTGGACGAGACCGCGGGGCTGAGGGACTTCCCGCTGCAGCGGCGCGCCTTCGTGATGAGCGGCCTGATCGGCGGCATCACGCTGGCGGCGACGCGTGGTGCTGCGGCGCAGGTGATCCATACCGGCAGCGACGGGCTGGTGGCGGAGGAGGTGCGGATCCCGGTCGCCGACGGCGCGCTGCCGGCCTACCTCGCGCGGCCGGACGGGGCGGGCCCGTTCCCGGTCGTGGTGGTGATCGAGGAGATCTTCGGCGTCCACGACTACATCAAGGACGTCTGCCGGCGCCTGGCGCACCAGGGCTACCTGGCGGTGGCGCCGGAGCTGTATGCGCGGCTGGCGGACCTGTCGACCATGACGGACCCGCAGCAGATCGTGCGCGACGTGATCAGCAAGGCGCCGGATGCCCAGGTGCTGTCGGACCTCGCGGCGACGGCGGGTTGGGCAGGGACGCAGCACGGCGACCTGTCGCGGCTCGGCACCGTCGGCTTCTGTCGCGGCGGCCGCGACGTGTGGCTTTATGCCGAGCACGATCCGAGGCTGAAGGCGGCGGTGGCGTTCTACGGCCCGGTGAACAGCGCCGACACGCCGATCCAGCCGCGCAACCCGCTGGAGCTTGCGGCCGGGCTCAAGTGCCCGCTGCTCGGGCTCTACGGCGGGCAGGACACCAGCATCTCGCAGGACGACGTGCGGGCGGCGCAGAGCAAGGCGCGGGCGGCGGGGCGGACGGTGGACATCGTGGTGTATCCGGACGCGCCGCACGGCTTCCATGCGGACTACCGTCCCAGCTACCGCCAGGCGGACGCGGAGGACGCGTGGCGCCGGGCGCTGGCCTGGCTGCGGGCGCACGGGGTGGGCTAGCGGCGCGTCGCCCGGTTCGCGGCGCACCCGGGGAGCCGGGGAGGTCAGGTCCTCCCGCGGTTCAGGGGGGTCCGGTAGCAGCGGAACCGTAAGTTCGATCAAGTTCAAGAGTGCCTCCGGCATCGGAGGTCACGCCAGAGCTTCTCAAACACTGCCAGGGTTGATCGCCGTTTGTGCGTCTTGACCGATATGCCATTGGATCGTTTCGGGCATCATCGTCGTGAACAGGGCGAGACCGAGCGTGGCGGCGACCGCGAGGGTGAACCAGGCCGCCTCGTATGACCCGAAGCCATCGTGCGCCAGGCCGGCGATGAGCGGGCTGAGCGAGGCGCCCACCCCCATGGCCGTGGCGACGAGGCCCTGGGCAAGGTTGAACCGGCCGGTCCCGCGGGTGAGGTCGGCGATCATCAGCGGCACGATGGCGCCGTAGATGCCGGCCCCGACGCCGTCGAGGACCTGCACGCAGATCAGCCACGCTGGGTCGTGGCTCAGGGTGTAGAGGACGGCGCGGATCGGCAGGATGGCGAAGCCGGCCAGGAAGATGGGGCGCCGTCCCCAGGCGTCGGCCTTGTGTCCGCAGAGGACGGCGAGGGGCAGCATCACGCCTTGGGCGGCGACGATGCAGATCGACATCATGCCGTCCGCCAGATGCCGATGACGTTCGGCCAGCTCCTGTCCGACGAGCGGCAGCATGGCGGCGTTGGCGAGGTGGAACAGGAAGGCGCAGGACGCCAGCACCAGCAGCGGCCGGCAACGGAGCAGTTCGCCGATCCCCTGGGCCGCGCCGTCGTCGTCGCCCCGGTTCTCTCCCTCGGCCCGATCCAGACCGCGCGCCCTGCCATTGTCGATGGCATCAGCCGGGATGCTGAGGGCCGCGGCGATCGCGAGGGCGCCCAGGATCGGCACGAGCAGGAACACGGCCCGCTCGGAGATCCAGGTGCCGGTCGCGCCAACGGTCAGCGCGATGGCGATGTTGCCGGCGTGGTCGAAGGCGCCGTTGCGCCCGATCCGTCGCGCGAGCGCCCGGCGCGCCGTGAGGCCGAGCGTCAGCGCCGTCACCGCCGGCGCGAACACGTCGCTCACCACGCTGACCAGCCCGTTGCTGATCACCACCGGCCAGAAGGCCGGCGTCAGCCACATCACGAGCGACCCGGCGATGAGGACCGACACCGCCGCGACCACGACACCGCGACGCGCCATCGTGCGGTCGATCAGGCCGCCGGCCGGGGTCTGCAGCACGACCCCGGCGATACCGGTGATCGCGCCCATCACGCCGATCTCGCGCTGCGTCCATCCGTGGAAGCTCGTCAGGTAGACGACGAGGAACGGTCCGAGCGCGCCGCGCACGTCCGCGAGCGTGAAGTTCAACGCATCCAGTGACGCCGGACGGTAGCGCCGACCACCGGCCACCGTCAGAACCTGGCGATCAGCGACACGCCCGCGATCATCAGCGCCGCACCCAGCGCCCGCCACCCGTTCATCGAATGCTGGCCCATGTTGAACAGGCCGAAATGGTCGATCAGCAGCGAGCACAGGATGTTGGCAGTGATGGTGACGCCGTTCACCGGCCCGGCGCCGAGCTTCTGGATCAGCAGCAGGCCGGCGAACACCGCCACCGCGCCGACGATGCCGCCGAGCGGCGCCCACCAGGGCATCGAAGCCGCATCGGCGGCGGTGGGCAGCGGGCGCGGCATGCAGGCGAAGAGGGCGATCGCCGCGAAGAGGACGAGCAGGAACGAGATGGCGGTGGCCAGCCACGGGTTGACCAGCGCCTTGTTGAGCGCGCCGTTCATCACGGCTCCCACCGCCTGGAGCATGCCGGCGACGAAGATGAAGGGAAAGGCCCAGGCGGCGCCCATGGGGGGATGTTCCTTCTCAGCCGAGGATCAGCCGGGCGCCGAGCGCCGCGGCCAGGGCGGTCGGCATCACAACGATGCCGACCGCGAGGAAGCGCAGGAACCCGACGTCCTCGCCCTCGCGGCGGATCGCCTGCAGCCACAGGATGGTCGCCAGCGATCCGGTGACGGACAGGTTCGGTCCGAGGTCGACGCCGATCAGCAGCCCGTCCACCACCAGCCCGGGCGGGTGCGCCTGTGTCACCGCCTGCGAGGCCACCAGGCCGGCCGGCAGGTTGTTCACAAGGTTGGAGCCGAACGCCAGGATCGCGCCGCTGGCCGCGGCCGCCAGCGCGGGGTCGGCCGCAAGCTTCAGGGCCGCCGCGAGCCGACCGATCACGCCGGTCTGCCCCAGGGCCTGCACGAGTATGAACAGACCCGCCACGAGCGGCAGAACTCCCCAGGACACATCCCGCACCAGCTTGAGCGGCGACCGTCTGGCCAGCAGCGAGACGCAGAGCGCGGTCGCGATGCCGGCGAGTGCCGTCGGCAAGCCGAGCGGGATGTCGAGGGCGGACACCGCGATCAGCAGCACGGCCGTCAGGACGATGCCGGCAAGTGCCAGCATCCCGTCCCGAGACAGGGGCTCACGGGTGATATTGGCGTTGCAGGCTCCCTTTAGCCGCCTGCGCTCCACCAGCCACAGGAAGATCAGCGTCACGACGATGGATGCAGCGGACGGGACCGCGAACGATCCCAGCCAGCCGCCGAGCGCCGGCATGTGGCTGCCGTAGAGGACGAGGTTGGCCGGATTGGAGATGGGCAACACGAAGGAGGCGGCGTTGGCGATCAGCGCGCAGGCCAGCAGCAGCGGCAACGGCTCGGCCCCGGCGCTGCGGGCGGCGGCGAACACGGCCGGCGTCAGGACCACCGCGGTGGCATCGTTGGACAGGAACGTCGTCACCACCACGCCGACGCCATAGACCAGCAGGAACAGCCTTGTGGTCGAGCCCCGGGCCCCGTTCACCGCGGTGGCGGCGACCCAGTCGAACACCCCGTGTGCCCGCGCCGTCTCGCTCAGCAGCATCATGCCGGTGAGGAACAGGTAGACGTCGAGCCCCCTCAGCACCGCCTTCCCTGCGTTCTGGAGGGTCACCAGCCCAAGCACCACCAGCAGCACTGCGCCCGCCACTGCCCAGATCCATTCCGGCCAACGGCGTGGACGTCCGATGACCCCGGCCGTCGCCAAGCCGGAGATCGCCCAGATGGCGCCTGTTGCTATGCTCACCCGCCCCGCCTGTCACTGCTGGGAGGAAGTATGCAGAAAACGTTCGTTTGATGCACGATCAAGGAGATGTCCCGGTGCTCCGGCTCGTTTGGCGCGCTGATCCGCATCAAGTGATGCATCTATCTGATTGCCGAAAACCATGCTCTGCTAAGTTACTGCAGACAGGTGGAGTAAGTCGGTGCTGGTCGGCTACATGCGCGTGTCGACGGCCGAGCAGAACCTGGCGCTGCAACGGGACGCATTGGAGGCCGCTGGCTGCGAGCGACTGTATGACGACACCTGCAGCGGCTCGGTCGTCTCGCGGCCGGGTCTCGCCAGGGCGCTCGGCCACATGCGCGCCGGGGACGCCCTGGTCGTCTGGAAGCTCGACCGCATCGGACGCTCGCTCGGCCATGTCGTCGAGCTGGTCGCCGGACTGCAGGCCGAAGGGATTGGCCTCAAGGTGCTCACCGGCGGCATCGATACGACCAGCGCCACGGGCCGACTGGTATTTGGCATCTTCGCAACCCTGGCCGAGTTCGAACGCGACCTGATCCGCGAGCGCACGATGGCCGGGCTGGCGGCCGCCCGCGCGCGCGGGCGCAACGGCGGCCGTCCCCGCCTGATGACGCGTTCCAAGCTGCGGACCGCGATGACGATGATGGCCGACCGCGCCAACGTGGCCGGCGAGATCGCCGAGCAACTCGGCATCTCGATCAGCACGCTCTACGCCTACGTCGACGGCGAGGGTCGGCCGAAACCGCGCGGGACCAAGCTCCTCGTTCGCTGAGCCGGTGCCGGTCTCGTTCCTGACGGCCGAGCAGGAACGGCGCTACGGCCAATACGCGGGTGAACCCACACCCGACCAGCTCGCGCGCCATTTCCACCTGGACGATGCCGACCGCGAGCTTGCCGGAGCGAAACGCTCGGACCCGATGCGGCTGGGATACGCTGTCCAGCTCGGCACTGTGCGCTTCCTCGGCACGTTCCTGGAGGATCCGGCCGACGTGCCGCCCGGGGTCACCGGCGATCTCGCCCGCCAGCTCGGTATCGCCGACCCGCTTTGCCTCGCCGGCTACCGCCAGGGTCGTGCGGGATGGCAACATGCCCGCGAGATCCGCGCCGCGTTCGGCTACCGCGAGTTTACGGATGGCGCTGCCCGCTTCCGTCTGGCCCGCTGGCTCTACGCGCTGTGCTGGACCGGCACCGACCGGCCGAGCGTGCTGTTCGACAGGGCGACCGCGTGGCTGGTCACCGAGAAGGTCCTGCTGCCGGGCCCATCCCTGCTCGAGCGTCTCGTCGCGAGCATCCGGGCTCGCGCCGCGCAACGCCTGTGGCGCTCCCTCGCACATGGGATCACGCCCGCACAGCGCGAGCGGCTCGACGCCCTGCTGCTGTCCGACGCCGGCCGGCCGAGCCCACTCGACCGGCTGCGCGACGGGCCCTACCTGCGCAGCGGTGCTGAACCATCGCGCGCCGTCGAACGCCTTGGCGAGGTGCGCGGGCTGGCCGCGGGCCTGCCCGGGATCTCCCACGTTCCGCCCGGTCGCGTCACCGCGCTCGCCCGGTTCGCGACCGTCGCCAAGGCGCAGGCGGTTGCCCGCATGCCCGAGAAGCGACGCATGGCGACGCTGCTCGCCTTTGTCCGCACCCTCGAGGCGACCGCGCAGGACGACGTACTAGATTTGTTCGACATCGTGGTGACGAAGCTGTTCTCCGACGCGGCGGCAGTCGGCAAGCGAACGCGTCTGCGCACCCTTCGAGACCTCGACGCGGCGGCATCCAGGCTCCGGGAAGCCGGTGCCGTGCTGATGGACGACACCGTCGACGATGTCGCGGTACGTACCGCGGCATTCGCCCTGGTGCCCCGTGCGGATCTCGCCCATGCCCTGGCGCAGGTGGACCTGCTGATCCGGCCGGCCGGCGACCTCTACTTCGCCGTATTGCGAGCCCAGACTGGTAGGCTCCGGTTCCTGCCGGCGCTGCTGCGTGCGGTCGCGTTTGGCGCCGCGCCGACCGCCCAGCCGGTGCTAGACGCCGTTCTCCACCTCAGGGCCGAAAGGCACGGATCCACCAGGGCGCCTCCGCTCGCCCTCGTGGCGGCCGGCTGGAAGCGCCAGGTCCGCGCACGAGACGGCGCGATCGACAAGATCGCGTATCGCCTCTGCTTGCTGGAGAGCATGCGGGCGGCGATCCGACGCCGCGACCTGTTCGCCTCACCAAGCCTGCGCTACGCCGATCCGCGCCTCGGGCTGCTGTCCGGCCCGGCGTGGGAGGCAGCGCGGCCCGCCATCTGCCGCACGCTTGGCCTGTCGACGGATGCGCCCACCGAGATCGCGCGCGTCTCGGGGCGCCTCGACGTCGCCTTCCGAACGACTGCCACGAACCTCGCCGGCAACGCTGCCGTGGCGATCGACGGCGACCGACTGGTGCTGACCGCTCTCGACCGGCTCGACGATCCGCCCAGCCTCATCGCCCTGAAGGAAGCGGTCGCCGCACGCCTGCCGCGGGTCGACCTCCCTGAGTTGCTGCTCGAAATGCACGCGCGCACAGGTTTCGCGGACGGCTTCACCCATGCGAGCGAGGGCGGCGCGCGCGCCGCCGACGTCGCGACCAGCCTCTGCGCCGTGCTGCTGGCCGAGGCCTGCAACACCGGGTTCGAGCCGCTGATCCGGCTCGACAGACCGTCGCTGCGCCGCTCGCGCCTGAGCTGGGTGCGACAGAACTACATCCGGGGCGAGACGCTGACGCGTGCCAACGCCGCCCTGGTTGCCGCCCAGAACCGCATCCCGCTCGCCCGCACCTGGGGCGGCGGCGACGTCGCGTCCGCCGACGGGCTGCGCTTCGTGGTGCCGATCCGGACCATCCACGCCGGTCCGAACCCGCACTGGTTCGGCCCCGAGCGCGGCGTCACGTTCTACAACCTCGTCTCCGACCAATTCACCGGCCTGAACGGTATCACCGTTCCCGGCACGCTGCGTGATAGCCTGGTACTGCTTTCGGTGGTGCTCGAGCAACAGACGGAGCTGCAGCCGACCGAGATCATGACCGACACCGGCGCCTACACCGACGTCATGTTCGGCATCTTCCACCTGCTCGGGTTCCAATTCAGTCCCCGCCTCGCCGACATTGGTGGCGCGCGTTTCTGGCGCGTAGACGACAAGGCCGATCACGGCGCGCTCGACGCGCTCGCGGCGCAGCGCGTCAACACGGCGCTGATCGCGGAGCACTGGGAGGACCTGCTGCGACTGGCCGGGTCGAAGCTCGGAACCGTGCTTGCCTCCGGGCTGATCCGCACGCTTCAGACGAGGGATCGGCCAACCAGGCTGGCTCGCGCTCTGGAACAGCTCGGACGGCTGGTCAAAACGCTCTACTTGCTTCGTTACCTCGACGACGAGGCATACCGCCGTCGCATCCTGATACAGCTCAACCGTGGGGAGGGTCGCCATCAGCTCGCCCGCGTCGTCTTCCACGGCAAACGAGGCGAGCTCCGGCAGCGCTACCGCGAGGGCCAAGAGGATCAGCTCGGCGCGCTTGGCCTCGTGGTCAACGTCATCGTGCTCTGGAACACGATCTATATGGACGCCGCCGTCGATCAGCTCCGAGCCGAGGGCTTCGACGTGCGCGACGAGGACGTCGGCCGGCTTTCGCCGCTCGGGTTCGACCACATCAACATGCTCGGTCGTTACGCCTTCACGCTCCCGGATACCGTCGCACGTGGCGAATCGAGGCCGCTGCGCAACCCGACACTCGCGGGCGACGACGGCTAGATCGAACTTCCGGTTCCGTTGCTACCGGAGCCCCTTCAGCGGCGCTTCCGCCTGAGCTGGTCGAAGTAGACGATCAGGATGATCAGGGCGCCGGTGATGATGCGCTGCCAGAACGGGTTGACGTTGAGCAGGTTGGCGCCGTTGTTGATGGTGGTCAGCAGCATCGCCCCCAGCAGGGGGCCGAGCACGGTGCCGACCGCGCCGAACAGGCTGGTGCCGCCGATCACGGAGGAGGCGATGGATTGCAGCTCCCAGCCGTCGCCGGTGGTGGCGACGCCGACGGAGATGCGGCTGGCGGTCAGGATGCCGGCGAAGGCGGCCAGGCCGGCCGACATCATGTAGGCCAGGTAGATGGTGCGGCCGATGGCGATGCCGGACAGCCGCGACGCCTCGGCGTTGCTGCCGACCGCGTAGAGGTGGCGGCCCCAGCGGGTGTGGTGCAGCAGCACGAAGGCCGGCACCGCGATCGCCACCACCATCCAGAACAGCGACGGCAGCCCCAGGAAGGACAGGCGCGAGAAGCCGGTGAAGGCGGTGCTGAAGCCGGAGATGGTGGCGCCGTTGGTGATCAGCAGGCCGATGCCGCGCAGCGCGGTCAGCGTCGCCAGGGTGATGATGAAGGGCGGCAGGCCGAGGCGCAGGATGCCGAAGGCGTGGAACGCGCCGATGCACACGCCCATCAGCAGCGTCAGCGCGATCGCGGCCGGGATCGGCACCCCGGACTTCAGCAGCAGCGCGACCACGACGCTGGCCAGCCCCACCACCGCGCCGACCGACAGGTCGATCCCGGCGGTGATGATGACGAAGGTCTGGCCGACGGCGATGATCGCCCAGAGCGAGGCCTGGCGCAGCAGGTTCACCACGTTGTTGAGGGTGAAGAAGCTGTTGGTGCTCACCGACAGCAGGAACCACATCACCAGCAGCAGGCCGAGCAGGGTGAGGTTGAGCAGGAAGCCGAACCGCAGCTGCGGCCGGGATGTCGACTGGACGGCGACCTCGGACATGCCTGGTACTCCGGACGCGGGCGGGTCGGCTCAGGCGCCGATCGCCTCGGCGAGGATGGTTTCGTGGTCCATCGCGCGGTGGTCGTGGCTGGCCACCAGGCGGCCGGCGCGGAACACGTGCAACGTGTCGGACAGGTCGTAGACCTCGGGCAGGTAGGACGAGATCAGGATGATCCCGGCGCCGCGACGCAGCAGCTCGGCGAAGATGCGGTAGATCTGCACCTTGGTGCCGACGTCGACGCCGACGGTCGGCTCGTCGAAGATGAACAGCTCGGCGCCGTGCGCCAGCCACTTGCCGATCACCAGCTTCTGCTGGTTGCCGCCGGACAGGGTGAGCGCGTCCGAGCCGGCGGAGGCGGTGACGATGCGCAGGTCCGCGATCTGCCGGGCGGCGGCGGTGCGCTCCAGGTCCGGCCGCACCAGCAGGCCGCGCGACAGGCGCTCGAAGATCGGCAGGTTGAGGTTGAAGCCGACCGGCAGGTTCAGGCACAGGCCCTGGTCGCGCCGGCTTTCCGGCAGCAGCACGATGCCGCTGCCGATGGCGTCGGCCTCGCGTCGGACCCGCAGCTCGCGGCCGGCCATGCGGACCCGGCCGGCGCTGCGCGGACGGCGGCCGTACAGGCACTGCACGAACTCGCTGCGCCCGGCGCCGATCAGCCCGTACAACCCGACGATCTCGCCGCGGCGCACGGTGAGCGACACGTCGCCGAAGCCCGGGCCGCTCAGCCCCTGCACCTCCAGCAGGGTGTCGCCGAGCGCGATCCGCTCCTTGTGGTGCACCTCCTCGATGGAGCGGGCGACCATGTCGCGGATCAGCTCGCGCTCGCTGGTCTCGGCCACGCGCCGGGTCGCGACCAGGTTGCCGTCGCGCAGCACCGAGACCCGCCCGGCGAGCTGGAAGATCTCCTCCAGCCGGTGGCTGATGTAGACGACGGTGACGCCCGCCCCGTTCAGCCGGCGGATCAGCGCGAACAGCTGGTCGGTCTCGCTGCGCGTGAGGTACGCGGTCGGCTCGTCGAAGATCAGGAAGCGGGTGCCGCGGATCGCCGCGCGCGCGGTGGCGACCAGCTGCTGCTGGCCGATGGTCAGCGCGTCCAGCGGAGCGGATGCCGGCAGGCGGAAGCCGAGATCGTCCAGGATCGCCTGGGCGCGGCGGACCATGCCGCGCTTCTGCAGCAGGCCGAGCCGGGTCTGCTCCTCGCCCAGGAACATGTTGGCGGCGACGCTCAGGTGCGGGCACAGCACCACCTCCTGGTGCACGGCGTTGATGCCGAGCGCCAGCGCGTCGTGCGGGGTCGCGAGCGGCACCTCCCGCCCCTGCCACAGGATGGTGCCGGCGCTGCGGACGTAGGCGCCGGTCAGGATCTTGATCAGGGTCGACTTGCCGGCGCCGTTCTCGCCGACCACGGCGTGGATCTCGCCGGCGCGGAAGGCGAGGTCGACGCCCTTCAGCGCGTGGGTGCCAGGGAAGCGCTTGTCGAGCTGGCGCAGCTCCAGCACCGGCGGCTCCATGTCCGCCGGTGCCGGCGCGTCCTCCGGAGCAGCCATGCGGCGCTACTTCACCTTCGGGTTCAGCAGCTGCTGCGACCGGGCCGTGTCCATGTTGGCCTTGGTGATGACGTTCACGCCGGTGTCGACGAACTTGGCCACCGGCTCGCCCTTGGACGCGGCGAGCGCGGTCTTCACGCCGTCGTAGCCCATGCGGTACGGGTCCTGCACCACCAGGGCGGCGATCACGCCGTCGCGCAGGAACTGCACCAGCTTCTCGTCGTTGTCGAAGCCGATCAGCATCATCTTGCCCTGCATGTTGTTCTCGGCGATCGCCTGGCCGGCGCCCTGCGCCATGATCAGGTTCGACGCGAACACGCCGCGCAGGTCGGGATTGGCGGTGATCAGATCGGTCATGATGTTGAGCGCGGTGGTCGCCTGCCCGTCCGCCACCTTGTCGGCCGCGAGCTTCAGGCCGGGATATTTCGCGGCGATCTCGTCCTTGAAGCCCTTGGCGCGCTGGTCGAGCGAGCCGACGCCGGGCAGCGAGGTGATGATCGCCACCTTGCCCTCGGCCTTGCCGTAGGCGTGCTGGATCGCGGCGGCGACGGCGTCGGCGGCGGCGCGGCCGCCGGCGACGTTGTCGGTGGTCAGGAACGAGGTGAAGGCCTTGCTGTCGGCGGCGGAGTCGATGCCGATGATCTTCACCTGCTTCGCCGCCTCGGTGATCGGCGGCCCGAGGGCCGCGAACTGCGTCGGCGAGATCACGATGGCGGCGGGGCGTTCCGACACCGCGTTCTCGAGGATGGAGATCTGGCCGGTGATGTCGGCCTCGGACTGCGCGCCGAGCTCCGGCACCTTCACGTGCAGGTCCTGCCCGGCCTTGCGGGCGCCGGCGAGCACGATCTGCCAGTAGAAGGAGGTGGTGTCCTTGACGATGACGGGAATGGTCGGTTCCTGCGCCAGGACAGGCGACGCGGCGCCCAGGGACAACAGGCTCAACGGGGCGAACAGCAGGCCCGCCAGGAACGGTTTCCTCATGCACATTTCCTCTGCGGCGGACGCTCGTGGCGGCGTCCTGCCGATCGGTTCATGAAGCCATTGAACAACCGGCAATGCAAGCGATCCGGGCCCCGTTGCGGCCGGGCCGCGCGCCCCGTCGCTGCGGCGGTGGTTGCGCTGTCATGCGGGGCGCCGGGTCGCGGCCGCGCGCGTGGCCGCACCCGGCTGGCGTCGCCGTGGCCCGCCGTGCGGGCG
>CAXTVS010000084.1:0-12549 GCA_964247735.1 uncultured Acetobacteraceae bacterium | reverse complement strand
CCCCCTCCCCGTCCGGCACCAGCGTCGCCCGAAGAAAATTCATGCGCGGCGAGCCCAGGAAGCCGGCGACGAACAGGTTGTCCGGCCGGTGGTACAGCTCCAGCGGCGTGCCGACCTGCTCGATCCGCCCGGCGCTGAGCACCACGATCTTGTCGGCCATGGTCATCGCCTCGACCTGGTCGTGGGTGACGTAGATCATGGTGGCGCCGAGCTGGCGGTGCAGGCGCAGGATCTCCACCCGGGTCTGCAGCCGCAGTGCGGCGTCCAGGTTGGACAGCGGCTCGTCGAACAGGAACACCACCGGCTCGCGCACCATGGCGCGGCCGATCGCCACCCGCTGCCTCTGCCCGCCGGACAGCTGCGACGGGCGCCGCTTGAGCAGCGGCGTCAGCTCCAGCGTTTCGGCGACGCTGGCGACGCGGCGCTCGATCTCCGCCTTCGGCATGTCGCCCATGCGCAGGCCGAACGAGATGTTCTCCGCCACCGTCATGTGCGGGTAGAGCGCGTAGGACTGGAACACCATGGCGATGCCGCGGTTGGCCGGCGGCACGCGCGTCATGTCGCGGCCGCCGATGCTGAGCGTGCCGTCGCTGATCTTCTCCAGCCCGGCGATCATGCGCAGCAGCGTGCTCTTGCCGCAGCCCGAGGGACCGACGAACACGCAGAACTCGCCCGGTGCCACGTGCAGGTCGAGGTCGTGGATCACCGCGTGGTCGCCGAAGCGCTTGGCGATGTGGCTGAGCTGGACATCCGACATCGGTGCTAGTCCTCCGCGTCCAGGGTCAGCACGAGGGCACTTTCGGGCTGCAGCTCCGGCAGCACCAGGCCGACCTTCCCGAGCAGGGCGCCGGAAACGCCGAGCCCGTCCTCGAACAGCTGCCGGTGCAGCGCCGTGACGCGCCCTGGGACCGCCTGCGGCCGTGGCGCCTGGATGCGGTAGCGGGCGTGCGGGTCGAGGCCGGGCAGGAGCAGCGGCGCCGGGATGCGCCGGTCGGCGCTGGCGGTCTGCATCACGCACCAGGCGGCGCTGCGGCGATCCTCGGCCACGACCCCGCGCGCCTCGCGGCCGGCCCGCTTCGCCACCGCGACGTGCAGGCCCCCGTGCAGCAGCGGGCGCAGCCGCTTGTGCAGCGCGATCCAGCCGGCGAGCTCGGCGCGCTCGGCCTCGTCCATCCGCAGCGGGTCGAGCTCGACGCCGAGATGGCCGAGCAGCGCCACCGCGGCGCGGAAGCCGAGCGTGTGCACCCGCCCGGTCTGGTGGTTGGGGCTGGCCGACACGTGGGCGCCCATCACCTCGGGCGGATACAGCCGCGAGAAGCCGCGCTGGATGGCGATGCGGTCGAGCGCGTCGGTGCAGTCCGAGGTCCAGACGCGGTGGGTGCGACGGAGCATGCCGAGGTCGGGCCGGCCGCCGCCGGAGGCGCAGCTCTCGATCTCCAGGCCGGGATGCGCCGCGCGCAGGCGGTCGATCATCCCGTGCAGTGCCACGACGTGGCGGTGGTAGGCCGGGCGCCCGTCCCGGCCTGCGGCCGCCACCAGGTCGCGGTTCATGTCCCATTTCAGGTAGCCGATCGGGTGCGCACGCAGGAGCGCGTCGATCTGGTTCTCGATCCGCGCCGCGACCTCCGGGCGGGTGATGTCGACCACGAGCTGTTGGCGCGCGGTGCGGAGCGGGCGTCCCTCGACGTGCAGCACCGCGTCGGGGAACGCGCGATGCAGGTCGCTGTCCGGGTTGACGCATTCCGGCTCCACCCAGAGCCCGAACTGCATCCCCAGGCCGGCCACGTGATCGGCCAGCGGGCCGATGCCGTCGGGATACTTGCCGGGATCGGGCACCCAGTCGCCGAGCCCGGCGCGCTCGTGGTGGCGTGCCTGCATCCAGCCGTCGTCCAGCACGAAGCGCTCGATGCCGAGGGCTGCTGCGGCGTCCGCCTGCGCCTTGAGGGTGTGAAGGTCGTGGTCGAAGTAGTTGCCTTCCCAGGTGTTCAGCGTCACCGGGCGTGGGGCCGCCGCGGCGGAGAACGGCAGCACGTGGCGGCGGACGTGGCGGTGGAACCGCTGCGACAGCCCGTTCAGGCCGGTCTCGGACAGGGTGGCGTACACCGTGGGTGCATCCAGCGCCTCGCCTGGCTGGAGGATCTGCTCGCCCGGATGCAGCAGCAGGCCGGCCAGGAGGAGGCTGCGCCCGTCCTCCAGGCGCTCGGCGGCGATGCGGTGGTTGCCGCTCCATCCGAGCTGCACCCCGTGCACCAGCCCGGAGTCCTCGTCGAAGCCGGGCCGGCCGCCGATCAGGGCGGGAACGTGCTCGTGCGAGCCGCGGCCGCGACGGCTCTCCACGGCGAAGCGGCCGCCGTCGAGCCTGGTGCGCCGCTCGGTGAACTCGTGCCCCCAGTGGCCGTCGAAGACCAGCAGCTCGGTGGCGTCCTGCGGCCACAGGATGGCGCCGGCGCCGAGATGCTCCACCCGGAGCGGGGTGTCGCCGCGGTTGACGATCGTGCAGTCCTGGGTGAGCACGTCGTCGTCCGGCGCGAGGCCGAGGCGGAGCACGCAGCCGAGCCGCGCCACCGGATCCTCCAGGCGCAGGATCAGCGTTGATCCGGCGTGCTCCGCCGCCTCCAGCCGGAACTCGGCGGTCCAGTCGCGCCCGTCGTCGCGCACCGCGGCGAAGGCGGGCTGGCGCATCGGCCCGGCGCCGAGCGTCGGCAGCAGCAGCGCGTCGGTGTGGTCCTGGTCGAGGGCGTTGCGCGCGACGGCGCGGCTGCGCAGCGCCGGCAGGACGGACAGGTCGAGCCCGTCCGGCAGGCGCGGGCCCCAGTAGGCGATCTCCGGGCTGGAGCCGCGCGGCAGCAGCAGCAGCGTGACGTGCGCGCCGTCGAGGCGCAGGGCGGGCGGGATGACGGTCATCCCTTGGTGGCGCCCAGGGTCAGGCCGGTCACGAAGTGACGCTGCATCAGGAAGAACAGCAGCACCGACGGCGTCGCCGCGATCAGCGCGCCGGCCGACATCAGCTGCCAGGAGGCGAGCCACATGCCGCTGAGCGCCTGCAGCCCGGCGGTGACCGGGCGGGCGCTGTCGGACTGCACCAGCACCAGCGCCCAGAAGTAGTCGTTCCAGATGAAGGTGAACACCAGCACGGCGAGGGCCGCCAGCGCCGGGCGCACCAGCGGCAGCACGATGTGCCAGAAGATGCGCAGCTCGCTGACGCCGTCGAGGCGCGCCGCCTCGGCCAGCGCGTCGGGCAGCTCGCGCATGAAGTTGCGCATGAACAGCGTGCAGAACCCGGTCTGGAACGCCATGTGGAACACCACCAGCGCCCAGATGGTGTCGTAGAGCGGGATCACGTGGATCATCAGGTCGCGGACAGGGATCATCAGCACCTGGAACGGCACGAAGTTGCCGCCGATGAAGATCGCGAACAGGACGAGGTTGCCGCGGAAGCGGAACTTGGCCAGCGCGTAGCCGGCCATGGACGACAGGGCGAGCGTGCCGACGACGGCCGGGACCGTGATCATCACGCTGTTGAGCAGGTAGCGGCCCATCGGCGAGCTGGTGAACACGGCGCGGTAGTTGTGCACGGCCATGATCCGGTCGGGCCAGCCCCAGTAGTTGCCGCGCGACAGGTCTTCCAGCGACCGGATCGAGGTCAGCGCGATCGCCAGCAGCGGCAGCAGCCAGATCACCAGCACGATCGGCACCGCGGCGCCGTAGCCGACCCGCCCGAGCGGGCGGGCGTCCTGGATCGGTGCGGGGAACATGGTCCTACCTCCGCTCCCGGCGCAGCAGCGACCACAGGAAGAAGGCGATGTAGACGTCCATCAGCAGGAACAGCACGGTGGCGATGGCGGCGCCGTAGCCGTAGCGGAACGAATGGAAGGTCTGGTCGTACATGTAGTAGGCCAGCACGGTGGAGGAATCGAACGGGCCGCCCTTGGTCATGATCGACACCAGGTCGAACGAGCGCAGCGCGCCGACCACGCAGACCACCACGGCGATGAAGGTCGCGGGCCTGAGCTGCGGCAGGATGACGTGGCGGAACAGACGCCAGCCGGACGCGCCGTCCAGACGCGCCGCCTCCACCAGCTCCGGGTTGATCGCGGTCAGGCCGGTCAGGTACAGGATCATGCAGTACGCGGTCTGCGGCCACAGCCCTGCGATGATCACGCCGGCGGTGGCCCAGTTCTCGTTCTCCATCAGCGCCACGTGCGGCAGGTGGACGGCGTGCAGCACGACGTTCAGCAGGCCGAAGTTGACGTTGAAGAACCAGCTGAACACCAGGCCGACCACCACCTGGCTGATCACGAACGGGAAGAAGAACAGCGACTTGTAGAACCGCATGCCGCGTATGGTCTGGTTCAGGAACAGCGCCAGCAGGAGCCCGAACACCGGCGCCAGCATGTAGGCCAGCAGCCAGTACACGTTGTTCTCGAGCGCGGTGTAGAACGTGTCGTCGTGCAGCAGCTCGGCGTAGTTGCCGAAGCCGACATAGCGCATCGGGTGGATGCCGTCCCAGTCGTGCAGGCTGATCCAGAGCGAGTCCAGGATCGGCCAGATCACGAACACGGCGAAGAACAGGCAGCCGGGCGCCAGCAGGATCGCCGGCGTCAGCGTCATCTGGTGCCGGCGCCACCAGCTCTCGCCCACGAACGGGGCGGCGTCGAACGACGATGCCGTCAGGGAGGACGATGCCATGTGGTGAGCCCGCGTGCCGCCGTTGCGCCTGCCGGAGCCGGCAGCTCAGCTCGGCAGCGGGCCGTAGATGCGCTGGCGGGCGCGCTCGATCCCGTCCAGGATGCGGTCGAGCCGTGCCGGGCGCACCATGAACTCCTGGAAGCCCTTCATCGCGATCGTGGCCAGGTCCTCGCTGGTGTCGCGGTCCAGGAACTGCGTCAGGTCGGCAGCGCTGTTCAGCATCTTCTGGCCTTCCTGCAGGAAGCGGTCGTCGAGCACGGTGGCGTGCGTGTTCTCGGGGATCTGCTTCTCGGTCCGGTTGATCATGGTCTGCACGTCGGCGCGCATCATGAACTGCAGGAACCGGCGGGCGTCGGCCTTGTTCTTGGCGCCGGCCGGGATGTGCACGGTGTCGACCGGTGCCTCCTCGGCGCGCGGCAGGCCAGGGGTGATCACGGGGAAGTCGCTGAACGCCATCTTCGGCAGCGCCTCGGGCGGAATGCTCTCGGTGATGAAGTTGCCGATCAGCATCATCGCCCCGGTGCCCTGGTAGAGCTGCGACTGCGCTTCCTGCCAGGACAGGCTGGTGTGGTTGGCAACGAAGCACTTCTTGTCGAGCAGCTCCTTCCAGTGCGCGAACACCGCCTTCACCTTCGGGTCGGTCCACGCCACCTTGCCGGCCATCAGGGTCTGGTGGAAGGCGTAGCCGTTGGTGCGCAGGTCGAGGTAGTCGAACCAGCCGGCGGTCGGCCACAGGTCCTTGGTGCCGATCACGATCGGATCCAGCCCGGCGCCGCGCAGCTTGTCGCAGGCCGACAGCATGTCGGTCCAGTTGCCGATCGCGCCGAGGCCGTTCTTCTGCAGGAGGTCGGCGCGGTAGTAGATCCCCCACTGGTAGGTGCTGTACGGCACGCCGTACTGCTTGCCGTGGTCGGTCACGCCCTCCACCGCCTGGGCCGGGAACTGCGCCTTCATCTCCGGCGTCCACAGGTCGCTCACGTCGTCCAGCAGGCCCGGGGTCGAGAGCTGGCGCATGCGGTTGCCGGTGTACCAGAGCACCACGTCGGGCGGCGCCGAGGTCAGCCAGTTTCGGATCGACTGCTTGTAGCTCTCGTGGTCGTAGACGTTGAACCTGACGTCGATGCCCGGATTCTCCGCCTTGAACTTGGCGACCACCGCCTCGAACGCGGCACGCGGCGCCGCGTCGGAGGTGTCGGCGTTGAACACGAGGGTCGCAGCCCGGGCCAGTCCCGGCGTCGCGAGGGCCAGCGCCGCCAGGGCGGCCAGGCACGTCCTGGTCACGGCCGGGGAGCGGCCGGATGTCCGGTAAAGCATGAGCGTCCCTTCCCGAGCTGGTCCCTTATGCGGCAGGGGCCGGTGTTTCCCGGCGACCAGAGCCGCAACCCTAGAAAGGAACCGGCTTTGCTGTCGTCCGCTTTGGGCGCAGATTCATCCGGGATCCTAAGGACAGCGGTCGGGGGGACATGATGGGCGACGCATTCAATCCGTTCCGGGTCCGGGAGGACGTGTTCCATGCCGGGCCGTCGAGATCCATGCTGCCGATGGCGCAGCCGCACACGCACAGCCAGATCGAGCTGAACCTGCTGCTGTGCGGCGAGGCGGTCTATGCCTTCCAGGGCCGCGAGCTGGCCCTGCACGGCAACGACCTGGCGCTGTTCTGGGGGGCGTTCCCGCACCAGACGATCCGCGTGGCGGCGAAGACCCGCTTCATCTGCATCTACCTCCCGGTGGAGATGTTCCTCGGCCTGAAGCTGAGCACGCGGCTGCAGTTCGCCGTGCTTGCCGGCGGCATGGTCGTCGCCTGTCGCGACGGCAAGGACGCCGCGTCCGCGCTGCGCCTCGACCTCGCGCGCCTGGACGTGCTGCATCACGCCCTGGTGGACGGGGACGCGCAGATGTCCGAGCTTGATCACGCCGAGCTGGAGCTGTGCCTGCGCCGCATCGACCGCCGCGGCTGGACCGACCTCACGCGGCCGGATGCCTGTGCCGACGCGACGCCGTGTCCGACGCGATCGGTGAAGGTGATCGCCATGATCCGCCACGTGCTGGCGCATTCCGCCGGCCCGCTGCGCATCGCCGACGTCGCGAAGGTGGCCGGACTGCACGAGAACTACGCGATGTCGGTGTTCCGGCACGCGACCGGCATGACCATCAACGGCTTCCTGACCAGGTGCCGCCTGCACAAGGCGCAGGAACTGCTGCTGTCGACCAACCGCGACGTCACGTCCATCGCCCTGGAGGTCGGCTTCAACTCCCTGTCGCGCTTCTACGAGTCGTTCGCCCAGCAGGTCGGCCAGTCGCCGCGGCGGTTCAGGACCTCGGCGCAGGCCCCCGATGCGGTCTCCCTGGCTTCGCTGACGACCTAGGCGTCAGGGCCGCGGCCGGCGGTGTCGGCCCACGATGCCGGACGGGATCATCGACCCCCTGGTCCGGCGGCGCCCGTGGGGCGCAGGACCTTCCGGCCGAAGCGTCCGGTGAAGACCCGCTGGCTGCACCAGCCGCGTCACGGCGGACGCGCCGGGCCACGGCGGCCTGTGGCCGACCGCCATGCGGAGCGGCAGCCACGGCAACAGCCGACGTCATCAGCCTGCCTCACAGCCCGAGCTTCGACGCCGTCCGATACTTTGTGGTTCCGCGTCCTTTTCAGCTAGCCTCGGCACGTGTCGGAAAGGAGAGATGCATCTCGATGGTTGCGGGGAGCGATCCGGGTTCGTGGACTCCGAGCCTCGAAGGCCGCACCGGCCCGCTCTATCGCGAGCTTGCCGAGGCGGTTGCGTCGGCCGTCCGTGACGGGGTGCTGCGCGCCGGAGACAAGCTTCCGCCGCACCGGGTGATGGCGGCACGCCTCCGCGTCGACCTAACGACGGTCACGCGAGGCTATGCGGAGGCGCAGCGCCTCGGCCTGCTGCAGGCGACCGTCGGTCGCGGCACCTTCGTCCGCGCCGAGGCGCCGCTGGTGAGGCAGCGCGTCCGGACCCAGGCCCTGATCGACATGTCGATGAACCTGCCGCCGCTGCCGGCTCATCCGTCCCTGAACGGCATGATCCAGCACGGGCTCGTGCGGCTGTTGCGCGATCAGGACCTGTCGACCCTGATGACCTACCACTGGGACACCGGCAGCTCGCACGAGCGGCGCGCCGGCGCCGCGTGGCTGGAGCCGGTCCTGGGACGGATCGAGGCGCCGCGGGTGCTTGTGGCGCCAGGCGCCCAGAGCGCGATGCTGGCCGTGGTCACCAGCCTCGCCCGGCCCGGCGAGCTGATCCTGACCGAGCAGCTGACCTATCCCGGCATCCGGGCGATGGCAGCCCAGCTCGGCATCACCCTGGCCGGCGTCGCCACGGACGGCGAGGGTTTCCTTCCGGAGGAGCTGGACCGGGCCTGCCACGACCTGAAGCCGCGCCTGATCTACTGCACCCCCACCATCCAGAACCCGACCACCGCCACCATGTCGATCGCGCGGCGCCACGCGGTGGTGGAGGTGGCGCGTGCGCATGGCGTGCCGATCCTGGAGGACGATGCCTACGGACTGTTCCCGGAGCAGAAGCTGCCCGCCCTCGCCAGCCTGGCGCCCGAGCTCGTGTTCTATGTCGCCACCACGGCCAAGACGCTGGCGCCAGGATTGCGCGTCGCCTACCTGATCGCTCCGGTCTCGACCCAGGCCGACCGCCTGACCGCAGCGCTCCGCGGCACGGCGCAGATGGGATCCGGCCTGCTGACCGGGCTCGTCACCGCCTGGATCCACGGCGGCGAGGCACAGGCCATGCTCGACGCGATCCGGGCGGAGGCCCGGGTGCGCCAGAGCCTGGCGGCGACGATCCTGAAAGGCGACCACATCGCCTCCCATCCCGAGGGGCTGCACATCTGGATGGGCATCCCGGCCCACTGGCAGCCGATCGAGTTCGTCGCGTATGCGCGCCGGCAGGGGCTGGCGCTGGTGACCGACGACGTGTTCCGGGTCGAGGGCAGCGGTCCGAACTCGGTCCGGATCGCGCTCGGCGCCGCGCCGACGCACGACGACCTGCGGCACAGCCTGGCGGGGCTCCAGGCGCTCTACGGCCGACCTGTCCCGGACGCCTATGCGGAGGTCGTCTGATCGCGGGTTCGTGATGATTCTGGGAAGACGGAAGGCCGGGAAATACTGCTGCGTGAGTGGGCATCTGCCCAATCAACGCGCCGCCAGACGGCGCGATTCAATGCAATCGCATCCGGTTTGCGGGGGAGACGCCCCGCATTGTATGGCTTGAGGGCAGGATTGTCCGGACTTGTCTGGTTCCTGTAGCGGGATGATCCGCCGTATTGTCGGCGTTGTGTGCAACCGCTGAAACTTGGTTACCTGGGCTGGTCGCAACGAACCCGGTGCCCGTTGGCATCCTTGCCATCCGCACCGGCTGGACCAGGGATCCCGCACATGCCGGCTGTGGACCGACCCAAGCATCAAGCTGGAGACTATCTCGTCGACTACGAGGACAAGGTCTTCGAGGACGTCAAGGCGGAGCCCGGGCAGAAGGCGCTCGTCAGCTTCCACACGGTGGCCTTCGAGGGATCGATCGGGCTCGTCAACCTCCTGCAGGCGACCCGGCTGCAGCGCAAGGGCTTCGAGACCTCCGTGCTGTTGTACGGGCCCGGCGTCACGCTGGGCGTGATGCGCGGCTTCCCGCGCCTCGGCGACGACGCCTTTCCCGGGCACCAGAACTTCAACAACCAGCTCAGGAAGTTCATGGAGGAGGGCGGCAAGGTGTATGCCTGCCGGTTCTCGCTGCAGGCGCTGTACGGGCACGGCGAGGCCTCGCTGATGGAGGGCATCCGCCCGATCAGCCCGCTCGACGTGCTCGACTGCATGCTGCTGCACAAGCGCGACAACGCGTTCGTCATCGACAGCTGGACCGTATAGCGACATGGCGGTCGCCGGGCCGAGGATCGTCCGGGCCGCCGCGGCACAGCTGTCCCCGGTGCTGGAGAACGCGGACGGCACGGCGGAGAAGGTGGTCGACACCATCGCCGCCGCGGCGCGCGACGGCGTCCGGTTCCTGGTGTTTCCGGAAACCTTCGTGCCGTACTATCCGTACTTCTCGTTCGTGCAGCCGCCGGTGCTGATGGGCCGCGAGCACATGCGGCTGTACGACAACGCGCCGACGGTGCCGGGGCCGGTCACCGAGCTGGTGGCGGAGGCGGCGCGGCGGCACGAGATGGTCGTGGTGCTGGGCGTCACCGAGCGCGACCACGGCTCGCTCTACAACACCCAGCTGGTGTTCGACGCCACCGGCGCGCTGCTGCTGCGCCGGCGCAAGATCACGCCGACCTTCCACGAGCGCATGATCTGGGGACAGGGCGACGGCGCCGGGCTGGCGGTGGTGGCGAGTGCGGTCGGGCGCATCGGTGCGCTCGCCTGCTGGGAGCACTACAACCCGCTCGCCCGCTACGCCCTGATGGCGCAGCACGAGGAGATCCACGCCAGCCAGTTCCCGGGCTCGCTGGTCGGTCCGATCTTCGCCGACCAGATCGAGGTCACGATCCGGCACCACGCGCTGGAAAGCGCCTGCTTCGTGGTCAACGCGACCGGCTGGCTGACCGACGCGCAGGTCGCCTCGATCACGCCCGACGCCGGCCTGCAGCGGGCGATCCGCGGCGGCTGCTGCACCGCCATCGTGTCGCCGGAAGGCGCCCACCTGGCGACGCCGCTCCGAGAGGGCGAAGGCCTGGTGGTCGCCGACCTCGACATGAGCCTGATCGTCAAGCGCAAGCGGATGATGGATTCCGTCGGCCACTACGCCCGTCCCGAGCTGCTGCACCTGGTGCTGCGCGACGAGCCGACCAGGGCGCTGCGCCGCGACGCCATGCCTGCCAGGAAGGACCCCGATGAACCAGACGCTGCCGATCCCGACGCCGCCGTCGCCTGAGCGCCGCCGCCGGCTGCTCACCGACCTGCAGTCGCTCGGCCTGCGCCTGGCGGACCGCGAGGCGGGTGCGGCCGGGCGTCGCGGCGGCGCCGGCCCATCCGACCACAAGGCGGTGACGATCGGCGGCCAGACGGTGATGGTGCCGATCTACACCGGCAGCGCCGCCCGCTCGCCGTTCGAGGCCGGGGTGCCGGACGCCGGCGGCGTCGCCAGCCTCAGCCGCGACGGCATCCCGGTGGGCGAGGTCAGCTTCCCGCGCCAGCCGCGGTTCTACGGCATGCAGACCCTGGACGGCGTGCCGTACTGGAAGATCGCCGTGCTGCACGGCGCCGACGTGCTCGCCACCACCGTGCTGCAGACCTGCATCCGCTATGCCGACCGGCGCACCGCGTGCCAGTTCTGCGCCATCGGGCAGTCGCTCGAGGCCGGGCGCACGATTGCGCACAAGACCCCGGCGCAGCTGGCCGAGGTGGCGCGGGCGGCGGTGCTGCTCGACGGCGTGCGCCACATGGTGATGACCACCGGAACGCCCAACCTCGACGACCGCGGCGCCGCGGTCCTGTGCGACAGCGCGTTCGCGGTGCGCCGGGCCGTCGACCTGCCGATCCAGGGCCAGTGCGAGCCGCCGCGCGACCCGGCCTGGTTCGGGCGCATGAAGGACGCCGGCATCGACAGCCTCGGCATGCACCTGGAAGCGGCGACCCAGGGCGTGCGGGCGCGGATCATGCCGGGCAAGGCGACGATCCCGGTGGAGCGCTACATGGACGCGTTCGCCCGGGCGGTGCCGGTGTTCGGCCGCGGCCAGGTCAGCACCTACATCCTGGCCGGGCTCGGCGACACCGCCGCCGAGATCCTCGACCTCGCCGCGCGCCTGGTCGCCCTCGGCGTGTATCCGTTCGTGGTGCCGTTCGTGCCCATCGGCGGCACCCCGCTCGAGCACCATCCCGCACCCGATCCCGCCTTCATGCGCGCGGTGCTCGAGCCGCTCGGCCGCATGCTGGCGGCGGCCGACCTGCGCGGGCGCGACGTCAAGGCCGGATGCGGCCGGTGCGGCGCCTGCTCCTCGCTGTCGTCCTACGAGGCGGCGGCGTGAGCGCGCTGTCCGACCTGCCGCTGCGGCCGTTCCTGCCCGGCGAGTACCGGATCGCGCTGGCCGGCTCGGACTGGGAGCGGCGCGGCCACCACGCGCTGCGCCGGAGCGTCTTCTGCGACGAGCAGGGCCTCTTCGACGGCGACGACCGCGACGAGGTCGACCTGGTGGCGCAGCCGATCGTCGCCTCCGCCTGCATGCTGGGTGCGCCCGACCACGTGGTCGGCGCGGTCAGGATCCACGAGGCCGCACCCGGGCTGTGGTGGGGCTCGCGGCTGGCGGTGCATCCCGACCATCGCTGCATCGCCCGCATCGGCGCGGAGCTGATCCGGCTGGCGGTGTCGACCGCCCATGCGCGCGGCTGCCACACCTTCCTGGCCCATGTGCAGGCGCAGAACGCCCCGTTCTTCCGGCGCCTGCATTGGCACACGGAGGAGGTCGTGCCGCTGCACGGCCGGCCGCACCACCGCATGGCCGCGTCCCTGCCGCATTATCCGCCGCACGGGCTTCGCGAAACCCGCTTCATCCGTCCGGTGCGGCTTCCGGCGCGGCTGGACGCGGCCGCCTGACGCCGGTGGACGGGCCTCCTCCCTCATCGATGGACCTTCGGTCGCCGCTGGCGGTGCTCGCCGCGGCGCTGCGGCAGGCGGGCGGCCTCGCGCACAAGGCCGACCTCGGCCCGCTGCTGCAGCGCCTCGACCTGCCGGAGGGTCCGATCCGGATCGGCGACGACTGCGCCGCCATCCCGGACCGGGACGGCTGGCTGCTGTTCGCGATCGAGGGCTTCCTCGGCGGCTTCGTGCGGACGCAGCCCTGGTTCGCCGGCTGGTGCGGGGTCATGGTCAACGCCAGCGACATCGCCGCCATGGGCGG
>CAXTVS010000083.1:3573-12735 GCA_964247735.1 uncultured Acetobacteraceae bacterium | reverse complement strand
TGGAAGCCCTGCAGCCGGTCCGCGGCACGCGCGACCTTCTCGGCGAGGACCAGCGCCGTCATGCGCACGTGGTCAGGACCGCGGGCCGGATCGCCGGGCTTTACGGGTTCGACGAGTGGAGCACGCCGATCTTCGAGGACACGCGGGTGTTCCAGCGCAGCCTGGGCGAGACGTCCGACGTGGTGTCCAAGGAGATGTACAGCTTCACCGACCGCGGCGGCGATCCCGTCACCCTGCGGCCGGAGGGAACGGCCGGGGTGTGCCGCGCGCTGGTCAGCAACGGGTTGACCCAGTCGCTGCCGCAGAAGGTGTTCTATGCCGGCCCGATGTTCCGCTACGAGCGGCCGCAGAAGGGGAGATACCGCCAGTTCCACCAGATCGGCGCCGAGCTGATCGGGCCCGCCGAGCCGCTGGCCGATGCCGAGATCATCACCCTGGCGCGCGACATCCTGGCTGCGCTCGGGGTGGCCGGGCAGACCGTGCTGGAGCTGAACACGCTGGGCGATGGCCAGAGCCGCCAGGCGTGGCGTACGGCGCTGATCGGCCACTTCGCCGAGGTGCGGGACCGGTTGTCGGAGGACAGCCAGGCGCGGCTCGAGCGCAACCCGCTGCGCATCCTCGACAGCAAGGCACCGGCGGACCAGGCGCTGGTGGCCGAGGCGCCGACCATCGAAGCCTACCTCACCCCCGAGGCGCGCGCCTTCTGGGACGGCCTGCGCTCGGCGCTGGACGGGTTCGGCGTTCCGTTCCGCGAGAACCCGCTTATCGTGCGCGGCCTCGACTACTACAGCCACACCGCGTTCGAGTTCGTGACCACGGAGCTCGGCGCCCAGGGCACCGTCCTGGCCGGTGGACGCTATGACGGGCTGGTGGCCGACATGGGTGGCCCGCCGACGCCGGCGGTCGGCTGGGCTGCCGGGATCGAGCGGCTGTCCATGCTGCTGGAGGGGGCGCCGCCGGTGCCTGTGCCGGTCGCGGTGGTGCCGGTCGGCGAGTCGATGGTGTCGGCCGCCCTCGCGGTGCTGCAGACCCTGCGTGGCGCCGGGATCCGCGCCGAGATGGCCTATCGCGGCAACCTCAAGCGCCGGATGGAACGGGCGAACCGGATCGGCGCCGGCTACGCGGTGATCCTGGGCGAGGAGGAGGTGGCGCGGGGCGTGGCGCAGCTGAAGCATCTCGGCCAGGGCACGCAGGAGGAGGTGGCGCTCGCCGGCCTCGCCGTGCGCCTGGCCTCCCGGCTGGCTGTGCTGCACGCCTGATGCGGTTCGAGGACAGGCTCGACCGGATCGTCGGTCGCTCCGACGAGCTGCAGGCCATGCTGTCCGGCAGCCTGGCCGGGGAAGCGTTCAACAAGGCGTCGCGCGAGTTCTCCGAGCTGGGCCCGCTGGTGGAGCGGATCGCCGCCCTGCGCCAGGCCGAGCACGAGATGCGGGACGCCGAGGCGATGCTCAGCGACCCGGACATACGCGAGCTGGCGCAGGCGGAGCTCGACCGGCTGCAGGCCCAGCTTCCCGCCCTGCGCCACGAGATCAGGCTGGCGCTGCTGCCGAAGGACGAGGCCGACAGCCGGAGCGCGATCCTGGAGATCCGTCCGGCGGCCGGCGGCGACGAGGCCGGGCTGTTCGCGGCCGAGCTGTTCGGCGCCTACCGGAAATATGCGGAGTCGAAGGGCTGGCGGTTCGAGCTGCTCGAATACAACGAGAGCGAGCTGGGCGGCCTGCGCGAGGGCATCGCCGGGATCACCGGGCGCAGCGTGTTCGCGCGTCTGAAGTTCGAGAGCGGCGTGCACCGGGTGCAGCGCGTGCCATCGACCGAGAGCCAGGGCCGCATCCATACCTCGACCGTAACGGTCGCGGTGCTGCCCGAGGCCGAGGAGGTCGACGTGGTGGTGAACGACGCCGACCTGCGCATCGACGTCTACCGGGCGTCCGGCGCCGGCGGCCAGCACGTCAACAAGACCGAGAGTGCGGTGCGCATCACCCACCTGCCGAGCGGCATCGTGGTGGCGATGCAGGAGGAGCGCAGCCAGCACAAGAACCGGGCCAAGGCGATGAAGATCCTGCGGGCCAAGCTCTACGAGGGACAGCGCGAGCAGGCGCACTCCGTCCGCGCCGCCGACCGCAAGGCCCAGGTCGGCACCGGCGACCGCTCGGAGCGGATACGCACCTACAACTTCCCGCAGGGCAGGGTATCGGACCACCGGATCAACCTGACGCTGTACAAGATCGACCGGGTGATGGCGGGCGAGCTGGACGAGTTCGTCGACGCGCTGACGGCGGAGGAGCAGGCGGCGCTGCTGGCGCAGGAGGAGTGAGGCGCGGCGCCGGCCGGTTCAGGACACCGGCGTCTGGCAGAACGGCGAGCGGCCGTATCGCGTCTGCACGGCGGTCGGATCGGTCGGATCGGCAAGATAGAACTGGGTGAAGTCGCGTGCGCCGAGGGCAAGAAAGGTGTGGCCGCCCGGATCGGTCAGCACGCCCTGGCCACTGACCTGGTGCACCTCCCGGTTTCCGTCGTGGTTGCGGAAGGCGATCTCGCCGCACAGGGCATAATCGTGTGCCCGGTTGGCGGGCCTGCTGCCGTCGGGCACCGAGACCGGGATGCGGGCCTCGGTGACGGCCTGGTCCAGGCGGACGGTGGCGATCAGGGCGCCGTCGACGTAGAGACGCGTGGTCTCGCTCAACTCCTCCGACGCCTTCTGGTCCAGCACAACGAAGTCCGCCGCCAGCCCCGGCGAGGCGAGAAGCAGGCCGCAGGCAAACGAGGCCGCCGGGAGGGTCCGCAGGCTCATGTCGGGAGGAGAATGTTCATGCGTTGTTCCTTCCGGCGTGCGGCGGACAGGTGGGAGGCAACCGGCCAGGGGAGATCAGCATGACGCGGGCACGGGCAGGGGAGTTGCTGGCGCGGGCCGGAGCGACGCTGGGCGAGGCCGGGGTCCCGGACGCGCAACGGGACGCGCTGCTGCTTCTGGCGCATGCGCTGGGCGTGGACCGGCTCGGGCTGCTGGCGCTGGGGCGGGACGCGCCGGTCGAGGCGGACGGGTTCGAGCGGTTGCTGGAGCGGCGGGCCCGGCGCGAGCCGCTGGCGTTCATCGTCGGGCGGCAGGGGTTCTGGACCCTGGAGCTGGCCGTCTCGCCGGACACCCTGATCCCGCGAGCCGACAGCGAGACGCTGGTCGAGGCGCTGCTGGCGGTGCGGCCGGACCGTCGCTCGGTGGCGCGGCTGCTGGATCTCGGCACCGGCACGGGATGCCTGCTGCTCGCGGCCTTGTCGGAGTACCCGGACGCGTGGGGTCTCGGAGTGGACCTGTCTGCATCCGCCTGCCGGCTGGCCTCGTCGAACGCCCGGGCAACCGGCCTCGCGGCCCGAAGCGCCATCGTCTGCGCCGACTGGACGGCCTCCCTCCGCGGCAGCTTCGACGTGATCGTGAGCAACCCGCCCTACATCCCGACCCCGGATCTGCCCGGGTTGATGCCGGAGGTGGCGCGCCATGAGCCGGCCCGGGCGCTCGATGGCGGTATCGACGGCCTCCATGCCTACCGGACGCTGCTGCCAGCCGTGGCATCCCTGCTCGTCCCCGGGGGGCTGTGCGTGCTGGAGGTAGGTGCCGGCCAGGCGGAGGACGTCGCGAAGCTGGGACTGGCCGCCGGGCTGAGGCCGGCAGGCATGCGGACCGACCTCGGCGGGATCACCCGGGCAGTGCTGCTGGAGGCGGGATCCAGCACGGCACAAAAAACGTTTGGCACAAGCGCCGTCCGAAGCTAGGGTTCGGCCCGGCGTCCATGGATCGAACACGGTTCGAGCATGGCGGAACGACGAACGCGCTGCCGTGTGGCTTCGGTCACTTCCTGCGCCCTCGGATGTTCAAGGCCGACGCGCCGTCTTGAGCGTTCCCGAAGGCGTCTATAATCCTCCTGCTCCCTTGCATCGGGTGCGGCGGGTTGGAACTCCTGACGTGGGTCTAGCGGGAAGAATCGGCAGCAAACGGGGCAACACGCTCCAGCGGACCGAAAGGGTCAGGGCGTTGATCAGGAAAGTGCTGTGACAAGCTGATGAACATGAAACGCATGCGCGGCCGGAACCATCGTCCAGGTGGCGGCGGCGGCGGTGGTGGCAGTGGCGGCACGCCGATCCGCCACCACAACGGTCAGATTCCGCTCAACCGCAACCACGTGTTCGACAGCAACGGTCCGGACCTTCGCATCCGTGGCACCGCGCAGCAGCTGTTCGAGAAGTACCTGCAGCTTGGCAGGGACGCGACCAGTTCCGGCGACCGGGTCATGGCGGAAGGCTACTTCCAGCACGCCGAGCACTATTTCCGCATCCTGAACGCGATCGCGCAGGCGGCGCAGCAGAGCCAAGCCAACCAGCAGCAGCATCACCAGCGCCGTCATCATTCGGACCCCGACCAGGATGACCGCGGGGGCGATCCGGCGATCGGTCCGCAGGAGCCGGTTCCGGAGGAGCAGCGTCCCCAGCCGGAAATGTCGTCGACCGAGTCCTGACGCGGCGGGCCACCGGAGCCGGCCCTGTGTTGACCTAGTCCGGCGGCCGCCGGTCGAGGTCCGGCGGTTGAGGGCCGGCCGACCACTGGAGCGCACCGCTGGCGAACGGGACCGGGCGAAGGCAATGTGGCGCACCGGCGCGGTCGTCATCTGTACGGCGAGATGATGACCATGAAGATGAGCAGTTCCGCGCAACCATCCGAGGCTGCGTACCCTGGTGCCCTGCTGGCATGCCGGAATGGAGCCCGGCCCGGATGCACATTTCCGGAGGAACGGTCCAGCTGACCAGCATCAGCAGGACAGCCGCCGCAGGCAGCGCGTCATCGATTGCGACCACCGCCGGCACGCGCAGCGTGCGCCCGACCTTCTTGGCGCGGGCGCGGAAACGGCGCGATGGATGCCGGGAAGGCGGAGGAGCAGCTTCGCCAGCAGGCGCGGCTGACCAGGAGTGCGAGCTGCCCGGCCGGCACTGGAATCAGGTGAGCAGGGACGGGATTGCAATCCAGCCAGACACGCAGGTCGGCGACGTGATGCAGGCAGTCGTCTCGCCTTGATTTTCGGGAGCCCTGCGGGGTTCAGCCAGGCGGAACACGCGTCCCGCGACCTGGGTCCCGCCAATGTTGACTTGGCTTCCGCGGCTTTGTATCCCACCGCTCCCGGCGCGATGGCGGCGTAGCTCAGCGGTAGAGCAGGAGAATCATAATCTCTTGGTCGGCGGTTCAAATCCGTCCGCCGCTACCATCGCGTTGGGATGACCTGCGACATGCGGCTTCCGCCGACCTGGCCTCGACCATGGAGGTTCCATCGGCATCCGGCGGCTTCACAACCGCAGCCATGTCGTTGAAGATGATGTGTCTGGTGCGCTGAGGACCTGGAGCGGCCTTCAGGGCTTTCCGTCGTGTGCCGAGCTTCCTGGAATGCAGCGGCCATCGGTGTTCGGCAGGCGTCACGCCGACCAGGGTCACTTCGGTCTTGATTGGGTCCGTGTGGTCGACTAGCCTTGATATGGTCGCTGGTCGGCCGCTCGAAGTGTTGCGTGCCCCGAGCCATCGCCGCTTCTGCTCCGTTTCGCCTTACTCCTGCCGGCCGGTTGACGCAATGTCGGGGCAGGCGTCCATCGGCGTATCCTGGCGGTCTTCTCCATCCTGTATCGGCTTCCGGCCTGCCTGCTCCGCCATGTGCCGAGGCTCGCCCGGCCCGCTGCCCAATGATCACGTCCGCGTCGGCGGCCTTCACAGGAACAGCATGATGAAGCATCTGGGCATCGCCATGTTCGGCGCGGCTGTCGCAGCCGTATCGGCCGGGCGGGTGGACGGCGCGCAGGCGGATGGCCTGACACCGACGCAACTGCAGGCCGTCTTCGCCGCCGGGTCCAGCACCGCCGGCGGGTCGGTCGACACCTATGCCCGTCAGCTCGCGGCGGCTGCACTTCCAGCTTCCGCCGTCGGCATGGCGGGCGGCGCCGCCGCCTACTCCGACAGCCGGATCGTCGGCGCGGTGCAGATGGGCGGAGGCGATGCGAGCGGGACGATCCTCGTCGCAGCGGGCGAGACCATTGGCCGCACCCAGTCGGTCCGGCTGTCCGACGTGTACAACATCGCCGACCATGGCGCGCGCGGCGACGCCGCGTCCGACACCACGGCGATGAACAAGGCGATCGCCTACGCCACCGCCAAACCCGGCACCCATATCTACATCCCGCAGGGCACCTGGCCGCTCACCGCTGCCACAAGCGCCGGCTTCGCCATCCCGTCCTCCACCACCGTCGAAGGCGCCGACCAGTCGGCCACGATCGTCACCTGGAACGATCTGTCCGGCTACAACCTGTTCACCAGCGCCGGCACCACGTCGTCGCGCGCGTCCGATATCCGGTTCCAGAACTTCACGGTGCAGGGCAGCTGGAATCCGACGACCGCAAACCCGACGCCGGCGAACGCGTCGGGAAGCTTCGGCAACCCGTTCATCCCGGCCAACGTGGACGGCCTGACGTTCTTCCGCATCACGTCGGAGAACTCGCACGCCTTCAGCATCAGCGCACGCACCAGCACCGAGGTCAGCGTGCAGAACGACACCGTCCGCTGGGGCGTGTCCGACGGCATCAACCTGTCGGAATGCGCCGACGTGAGCGTGACCGACAACATGATCTCGCACACCGACGACGATTCGATCTCGGTGCATTCCGACATCTACGACAGCTGGGGCGTGCGGCGCGACCTGAACATCACCGGCAACCGCATCTTCGACAGCCAGGGCATCCGGGTGCTGTCGGCGCGCCAAGCCAACATCTCCGGCAACACCCTGGACACGGTGCGCCAGCAGGGCATCAACGTGCAGACGGTGACGCCGAACGGCAGCTCGTTCCAGGAAGGCGTGTCGGCCGGGATGTCGATCCTCATCTCCAACAACACGATCTCCAACGTCCTGAACCGGGCCAACATCGACGACCTGAACTCCGGCGCCTCCGCCATCCTGATCGACGGCTACAGCGCCCGTGCCGGGTCCTACGCCGCGATTCCGGGCGAGAACAACCCGTCCACCGGCAAGGTCATCGATCCGTATCCGGAGTTCATGGCCAACAGCACGTCCACGTCGGTGCCGACCGCGGGCACCCACAGCATCCTGGTCATCGGCAACCACATCAGCCGCACGCTGCCCAACAGCAACGGCACCGACAGCCGGTATCCGAACTGGGCCAGCTTCGGGCAGGGCACGATCTCGTCCCGGCTCGGCGCCAAGAACCCCACCCTGGCGGAGTCCGACATCGAGCCCAACGGCGTGTTCCTGGACGGCGGCACCCTGAAGGACGTGCTGGTCGAGGGCAACGACTTCCACGGCCTGCAGAACGCGCTGTTCGTGCAGGGAAGCGGCCATCTGGAGGACATCGCCTTCCGCGGCAACAGCGTGGTCGACATGGTGGGCGCCGGCGTAGTCGTCAACATGACCGGCAAGCTCAACCTGTACGTCGAGGACAACCTGTTCGACCTGGATCCGTACATGAAGGGCTGCGGACGCGGGTCGAACGGCACTTGGTCCACCGAGTGCGGTCCCCAGGCCCTGTTCCAGAACTCGGGATCGGGAGTCGTGTTCCGTCGCAACGTCATCCGCAACGCGCTCTACGACACCAACGTCGACCCCACCCAGCCGAACGGGGGAGACCTGTTCGAGGACAACATCGACGAGGCGGAGCCGGTCATCGTCAACGACTACTATTCCTCGTCCAACAAGGGCATCGCCCGGCTGCACCGCGAAGGCTTCAGGCTGCTGCAGCTCGACAGCGACCCGACCAGCGCCACGTACGACACCTTCCTGACGGTGCCGATCTCGAAGGCGATGGCCATGCCGACCACCGGCTACTGGGTCGGCGGCGCGTTCGTCGCCAACGCGACGCCGTCGCTCGCCGCACCGATCTACGGCTGGTTGCGCCTGACCACCAGCGCCTCGAACGTGGCCGGCACGGACTGGATCGCGATCACCGGCAATGCCGGCGGCACGGTCTCCAGCCAGGCCGCCGGATACACGCTTCTTCCTTCCGATTGCGGCACCATCATCCGCGACACCGCAACCGCCGCCCACACCTACACAGTGCCGACCGGTCTCGCCGTCGGGTGCAGGGTCATGGTGATCCAGGCCGGCAGCGGCGGGACCATCACCTTCGTTCCGGGTTCCGGCGAAACGCTGGAGCAGGCCGGAACCGGCACCCTGACGCACGCCACCACCGGGCAGTTCACCGAGGCCGGCATCATGGTCGACAGCGCGTCGACCTTCCTGTTGAGCGGTCAGGTGCAGTGACGGCGGAGTCCTCGCGCCCCCGATCCTGACAGCCCGCGCGGGTCATTTTTCTTGACGGCGCGGGTCCAGCGCTTCTATTCTGTTACGACACTGGAACAAATGTGGGCGTCTTCTGGGCGCTGCGCTGCGACGCGCGAAGGACGCCCGGCGTCCCGATCGCCCCATCCGGTCCCACCTGCCGATGCCGTTTCTTCCAGCCGCCCCCGGGCGGCTTTTTCATGTCCGGAGTCCGGCCCATGTCCCTCGACCTTTCCTCGCCAAGACTGGTTCTGGCGGGCAACGCCTATGGCGAATGCAGCGGCGGCGGCCGCACCGGGATGGAGAACGTGACCTCCGTCGTCCTGCAGCGGGTGAGGAACGGGTGGGGCCCGACGCCGATCGCGGTGTGCCTGGCGCCGGCGCAGTTCTCCTGCTGGTCCGACGGCAACCGCGAACGGATCGAGATCGCCTACCGGGCGGATCCGACGGTCTGGGCGGTGGCGCTCGACGTGGCGGACGCGGCGCTGGCCGGCAGGCTGCCGGACCGTACCTGCGGCGCCGACAGCTACTACGCGCTGAGCATGAAGCATCCCGCCTACTGGGCGAAGATGCCGGCGCGCCATGTGTACTCCGACCGCTGGCACAGCTTCTGGCTGGTCCGGCCGCAGGCCGCCAGGCCGGCAGGCCCGGCATTGGCGGCGGACGCCGTGGACGGCGACGCGGAACCGGCGCTGGCGGGAGACCTGGCATGAGCGGCCAGGCGATGGCCGCTCCCGCGGCCGCCATCCTCCCGTCGCCGGCCGGACCGTCGACATCCCTGCCGCCGCCGCCCCTGCCGCCGCCCCTGCCGTCGCCATCCCTGCCGTCGCCGTGCCTGCCGTCATCCTCC
>CAXTVS010000083.1:0-3473 GCA_964247735.1 uncultured Acetobacteraceae bacterium | reverse complement strand
GCCGCCGCCCCTGCCGTCGCCATCCCTGCCGTCGCCGTGCCTGCCGTCATCCTCCCGGTGGCGGCAGCTGCTGGACTGGTCCAGGCAGCCAGGAACGCAGCAGGGCCTCAGCCTGCTGGTCGCGGGCGCGGTGCTGGCCAGGCTGCACCCGTTCCCGTCCGCCGAGGGCATCGCCGCGACGCTGCTTGCCGCCAGCCTGCCGAAGCTGTGGCCGGACAACACCACCGACGCGATCCGCGCGCGCTGCCTGTCCAACGCGCTCGCCCATGCGATCGCCACCCGGCGTCCGGCCGACCTGGAGCAGGCCGCCTCCACCGCCGCGACCCTGCTGATCGGCGACACGGCGTCCTGACGCCCCGCCTCCGGTCGCGCCATTCCTTCCTCAACGGAGCCCGCTTCATGCACCCGACCTCCATCCTGTCCCGCCGCCAGATGCTGCGCCTGTCCGCCCTCGGCGGCGCCGGGCTCGTTGCCGCCTGCACCACGACGCACAGCGGCGGCACCACCACCGCCACCATCGACGTCACCACCATCGTGACCGACGGCCAGGCGATCGTGTCCGCGATCTCCGCCGCCCTGCTGTCGCCCACCGTGATCGCGCTGCTCGGCGCCAACTACGGCACGGCGGAGGCGGCCCTGGCGGCGGCGCAGCTGGTGCTGGGCGAGATCGAGACGCTGACCGGCGGCACCGTGACGGTGTCGCTGGACGTGACCAAGGTCCAGTCCCTGGTGGTGTCGATGTTGTCCGACAGCCAGACCGCGCTGGCGCTGGTGCAGGGCGTGCTGGGCAAGCTGCCGGGCAGCGAGGTCACCACGACCGGCAACGCGATCGCCGCCGCCCTGGCGCTGATCCCGATCGTGCAGCTCGCCGCCGGCCTCGTCGTCGGCCGGACCGTCGCGGGCGCCATGACCGAGGCGCAGGCGCTGGCGGTCATCCGCCGCGGTGGCCGGTGAGCCTTCCCGCCCTGCTGGCCCGCCTGCTGCGCTGGATCGCCGGCCTGCTGGACCGGAACGCCGCGGCGGCGGCGCGCGACGACGTCCTCGTCAAACAGAACCAGGAGGCTGCCGATGCAGCGCGCGTGGCCCAGTCGGGTGCTCCCGTGTCTCGTTCCGCTCTGGCTGACGGCGTGCGCGACGGGCGCGACTTCTGACCCGGCCGTCCCGGTGCCGCTGCCGCCGTCGCGCATCGTGAACCCGTGCAACGCCATCCGCCTGCCGCCCCGCCTCGACGAGGCCAGGCGGGCGGCCCTGGCCGACGAGATCGCCGCCGCACCGGCCTCGGCGGTCTGGCCGGACGTGCTTCGCGACGCGGCCGGCGTGGCGCGCGCGGTGCGTGCCTGCCGGACCGCGGCGTGACCGCCGTCCATCCTCCCCTGATCCTTGCGAGAACCCCCATGCTTGCACGCTGCCTCGGCAAGAAGCCGGCCGCCTTCGACCCGCGCACGCCGCGCCTGGCCTCGGTGCTGTCGGCGCACCTGCCCGAACCGCCTGCCGCCTGCGACTACGGCGCGCGTTTCGCGTCCTGGCCGCTGTGGCGCAACGGCGACCAGCTCAGCAACCACGGCCAGACCATCCCCGGCCTCGGCGACTGCACCGCGGTCAGCGTGGCCAGCGCGATCCGGGTGCTGACCGCCGCACGCGGCGGCGAGATCGAGCTGACCGACGAGGAGGTGGTCGGGATCTACGAGGCGAACGGCTACGACCCGGCCCGTCCCGCGACCGACCAGGGCGCGGTCGAGCTCGACGTGCTGAACCGCTGGTGTGAGACCGGCTACGCCGTCGGCCGCCAGGCCCCGGACGTGCTGACCGGCTACGGCGCGGTGGAGCCCAAGAACCACGACGGCGTGCGCCGCGCGATCGCCATGCTGGGCGGCCTCTACATCGGGCTGAGCCTGCCGGAGTACGCGGTGTCGGAGGGTGCGGCCTGGGCGGCGCCGAAGCAGCCCTTCAAGATCGCCGGCGGCCACGCGGTGTTCGTGCACGGCTACGACGCCGACGGCCTGTGGCTGAACACCTGGGCCGAGCGCAAGCGGATGGACTGGGGCTTCCTCGATGCCTTCTGCGACGAGGCCTACGGCCTGCTGTCGCGGGACTGGCTCGAGGTGAACGGCACGAGCCCGATGCGCGAGGACCTGTTCGCGATGGCCGACGAGCTGCGCGCGGCGAGGGCGGCGTGAGGGTCCGCCCGGTTCCAGTCGTCCCGCTCCTGCTTCTGGCGCTCGACGGCTGCGGCACGCTGGAAGCCTACCAGGCGCGCACGAAGCTGGTCGGCGCCGCCGAGCCGGACGTCATCGCCTGCATGGGCGTCCCCGCGGAGAAGCAGTACATCAGCGCGCAGCAGTCGGTCATGCAGTGGGACTACGTGCAGACCGGCACCGACATCGACGTCGCGTTCGGCATCTACGAGCTGAAGCTGGGCCGCCCGGGGATCTGCCATGCCGCGATCCGGTTCGACCGCGGGCACGTCGAGTCGGTGCACTACGCCGGCGTCGACGTGAACCCGACCGATCCGGACAGCATCTGCGGCCGCCTGGTGTACGACTGCCTGCACCACCGCGAGAGCACGCCGCTGCCGAGGGACTTCAGCAACGTCGACGTGCTGACGGGGCCGACGAAAGCCGACCCCTGAACCGTCATCCCGCGCCCGTGCCTGCCCGAACCGCCGCCGGCCCCCGCACGGGCCGGCGGCGGTTTTCTGCGTTCTGCCCTCCGCCTGCGTCGCGACCGACGTTCAGGCGTTCACCGGCGGCGGCCCCGCGACCAGCCCGTGCAGAAGCAGCAGCACCAGCACGATCAGCAGCAGCACCGCGAACACCCGTCCGAACAGGCGCAGGGCCGCCACCACCAGCAGCACCGCCAGGACGATCAGCAGCGCGCCCTGCAGCGGGCCGGTGATGCCCACCTGCGACAGGAGGTGGCGCGCGCCGCCCTCGATGAAGGCGATCGCCGCCACCACCAGCTCGAACAGCCGGATCAGCAGGCCCAGCACGACGTTCAGGGCATGGTCCATCAGGGCTCCGGCGACGATGCGGCATCCGCGTGGAGGGCAACTCCGTCGACCGGCCGCGGTTCAGACCGGGCAGCGCCGGCATCAGCCGACCGGTCGACCGATGCCGGCGCGTCCAAGACGCTGATGGAGCTTCCATGTCCTCGATCGCCCGCCGACGCACCGCGCCCTCGACCTGGCACACCCTCGTCAGCCTCGCCTTCGCCGCCGCCGGCGTCGCCAAGCTGGTCGCGGTCGAGCCGGAGGCGAAGCTGTTCCGCTCCTGGGGCTGGAGCAGGTCCGACATGCAGATCATCGGCTGTGCCGAGCTGCTCGGCGCGGTCCTGCTCGCGACCCATTCCACCCAGCGGCTCGGCGCCCTGCTCCTGAGCAGCTCGTCCGTCTGCATCCTGACCACGGAGCTGCGGCATGGCGACGACCTGCTGGTGACCCCGCGCAGCGCCCTGCTGCTCGCCGCCCTGACCGG
>CAXTVS010000082.1:0-12802 GCA_964247735.1 uncultured Acetobacteraceae bacterium | reverse complement strand
ATCACCCTCCGACTGCCACTACCTCCCGCAGAACCTCGTTTCCACACAGCCTCGGTCGGATGCGGTGGTCGGGCTTCGCTGAAATGCACTTTTGGTTCCGCTGCTACCGGACCCCGCATTGCCTTCGGTGCCGTCGATCCCGTCGGTGTCGCAGGCGATGGCGTGGATGCCCGGATGCCCGTCGAGCGCCACCGCGCCGGCCATGGCGGCGGCCTTGCCTGCGCCCACCACGATCGTGCGGCCGCGCGGCGGCGGCGGCAGGTGCGGCGGCAGGCACAGATCCGCCGCTACCGACGCGACGGCAGCCTGGAACATCCGTGTCAGCAGCGCCGCCTCGCTCCCGGCCATCGCCTCGATCCTTTCCCAGTGGTCCGGCCGTCATGCCGCCCGGCCGGTCCCGCGGCAGGCCGGCGCGTCCGGCAGGCCGCATCCGGGCGTGCGGACGGAAGGTCGGTTGCGGTGCAGCCCGATCCCGAGGCCGGACCCGGCGTTCCGGCTCGCCATGTGCCCCGCCAGGCGGGTCCGGGGTGCGGAACGCCGCAGCGTCGCCATCGGCGTCCGGTGCACCGCGTCGCGCCCGAACGCGTGCGCCTACATCGCGGACGCCTCGACGCAGGCGCTGCAGATCCCTTCCGCTTCCACGGTGGAGCCGAGGAGGCGGAAGCCGCTCTTCCGCGCCGCCTCGACCAGCGCCCTGTTGACGCGGCTGTCCTCGAGCTCCGTCACCTGGCCGCACCGGGTGCAGATCAGGAACTGCGCGGCATGGTGATGGTCTTGGTCGTCCCCGCTGCGGTGGACGCAGCCGACAAAGGCGGACAGGCGCTCGACCTTGTGGATCAGGCCCTGCTCGAGCAGGAAGTCCAGCGCGCGGTAGACGGTGGGCGGCGCGGCGCCCTTGTGGTGGGCGCGCAGGCGGTCCAGCAGGTCGTAGGCGCCGGCCGGCCGGTCGCTGTCCAGCACCAGGCCGAGCACCTTGCGGCGCAGCTCGGTCAGCTGGGTGCCGCGCCGGCTGCAGGCCAGGCTGGCCTGGGACAGCAGCGTGCTGGTCTGCTCTGAGAAGCCTGGCGTGGACACGGCGCACCTTTCGCTCGACCGGGTCTAATGTGGCAGCGGCGGGGAGGCGGGGAAAGCCTGACGGATCAGGCTCCCGGAGCAGGATCCCGACCGGGCTGCGTCGCGGCCGGGCCCTTCTGCACCCACAGGTTCAGCATCCCGGCGAAGCAGCGCGGGTTCTCCGCCTCGAACAGGTCCCAGCGCGACAGGTCGCGCAGCGCCGCCTCGCCGGCATCGGGATTGCGGTCCCTGAACAGCTGCTCGGTGGCGGCCGCGACGTCGACCCCGAGCAGGCGGAGCCCCTCTGCCTCCAGGAAGCGCGCCACCTCCGGCAGGCTCACGGCGCCTTCCTGCACGTGGAACAGCAGGTCCCGGCAGCCGCTGGCCGAGCAGCAGTCCGGGCTCGCCGACAACCGGACCGCCCAGTCCTCCGGCCGGGCCATCAGCGCGTGGCGGCAGGACCGGATCCCGTCCGGCGTCGGCTCGTAGCCTTCGCGCGCGATCCAGTCCCGTGCCGCCCGCACGTCGCCGCGCCCGCGCTCCGTGTAGAGCAGCACGTTCATCACCCCGCCCGGACGGAGCGGCCCGAGCAGGGCGCGCCAGCCGGCCCAGGGGTCGGCCATGTGGTGCAGCACGCCGCCGACCGCGACCGCGTCGAAGCGGCGTCCGAGTTGCGCCGCCTGCAGCAGGTCGGCCTGCACGTACTCGATCCCCTCCACGCCGAGCGAGGCGGAGATCCGCGCCGCATAGGCCAGGCTGGCGAGGCTCAGGTCGATCGCCAGCACGGAAACGTTCGCCAGCCCGCGCACCGTTTCCACCGCATGCTGCCCGGTGCCGCACCCGGCCACCAGCACCTCCAGGGCCCGGTCGTCCGGCAGCGGTGCCATCGGCGCGCCGGGAAACCGCGCGCCGAGCCAGTCGCCGAGCCGGATCCGGTGCGGCGCCTCGATCGTGGCCACCCAGCGCGGATACGGGTTCGCCTCGTACTGGTCGCGCACCGCGCGGGACACCGCGTCCTCGATCGCCGTCGCGCCACGGATGGCGCCGCGCAGCCGTTGCTCCTCGACCGGTTCCCGGACCTGCTGCGACAGCAGCGTTGTCACCTCCGGCGGCCAGGAACCGGCCAGCAGGCGTCCGGCATCGGCCAGCGTGCCGAGCGGCCGGTACATCGCGATCGCGGCGAGCGTGATGTCCGGCGGCGCCGTGCCGTCGTCCAGGGCGGTCCGGACGCCGCGGCAGAGCAGCTCGACCTGGTCGGCCTCCCCGGGCGTGCAGAACCAGGCGTACTCGTTGACGAAGCATTGCCGGGCCAGGCCGCAGGCGATCGCGAGCGTCCCGGGCGCAAGCGCGGTGCCGGACGCGACCGCATCCAGCAGGGCGCGGCGCTGCTCGGTCAGCACCTGCTCGACCTCCCGGTGACACACCGGGGCCAGGTCCAGCAGGGTGCGCAACGGCTCGTTCCGCGGGTCGAGCGGCCGGTGCAGGGCGGCAACCGTGCAGGCCGCGCGGGCCAGCTCCTGCGGCCGGGTCCAGCGTTCGGCCAGGGCGCGCCGCGTCGCCTCCTGCAACCCGGCCATCTCCGCCGTCGGCGCCGCGTCGCGCACGCAGTCGACGAACAGCACGCGCAGCCGGGTGGTGTCGACGCGCTCCAGCGCCCGGCACACCGCGCGCAGCGCCGCGTCCGGGTCGCCCGCGGCCAGGCAGGCCTCCACCAGCCCTTCATGCGCGGCAACGAAGTCCGGCCGCAGCGCGATGGCCCGGGCGAAGGCGTCCACCGCCTGGCGCTGTTCCAGCGCGCCCAGGGCGGTGCCGAGGGCGTAGTGCAGCTCCGGCAGGCGGGGATCGACGCGCAGGGCGGAGCGGTAGGTCGCGGCGGCCTCGGCCGGGCGGCCGAGATCCATCAGGGCGTTGCCGAGGTTCAGCAGGGTCACCGAGCCCGGCCGCAGCTCGGCGACGCGCCGGTAGTGGCGCTCCGCCTCCACCGGTTGCCCGGCCGACCGGTACGCGTCCGCCAGCCCGTCATGGACGGCGGCGACCGCGGGCGCGGTGGCGAGCGCCGCACCGAAATGCGCGATCGCATCCGCCGGCCGGCCGCCGAGCCGCGCGACCTGGCCGCGCAGGTACAAGGCATGAGCGTGTCCCGGCGCCGCAGCGAGATGGCGGACGCACAGCGCGTCCGCCTCGTCCAGCCGGCCGTCGCGACAGGCAGCCTGGGCGAGCGCCAGCAGCGGCGGCAGGCCGGGAGCATCGGCGGCGGCAACCCTGCCCGGTGCGGCCGCGGCACGGTGCGTCTTGCGGTTCATCTGCCTGCCTCCGGGCGCTCCGGCCCGCTCCGGACCGCACCCGTTGCGGTCCGCCTCCTGTCCTACATCCTGCGACCGGTCGTGCGAACCGCCGGATCCTTATACGAAGGAAACTTTGCAGTTTCCTTCGTATCTGCTAGTCTGGCGGCATGATCGCGAACGACGACGATCCTCGCGCCGCCCGCACCGCCGCCCTGGCGAACGAGCTGCGCGTCCTGATCGGCCAGCTCAAGCGCCGGATGCAGGACCGTGCCGCCTTCGGCGACCTGACCTCCTCCCAGGTCGCCGTGCTCGGCCACCTGGACCGGGCCGGGACCGGGACGGTGACCAGCCTCGCCCGGGACCAGGGCGTGCGGCCGCAATCGATGGGTGCCACGGTCGCCGTCCTGGAGGCGGCCGGCCTCGTACGCGGCGTTTCCGACCCGACCGACGGACGCCGGACCATGCTGTCGCTCACCCCGTCCTGCCGGGCGCGCATCGGCGCTGCCCGGCTGGCGCGGGAGGACTGGCTGTTCCGCGCCATCGGCAGGACCCTGTCCCCCGGCGAGCAGGACGAGCTCGCGCACGCGCTGGGCCTGCTCAGGCGCCTCGCCGAGTCCTGACGATCCCGGCTGCGCCCAACGCACCGTTTCCTCCGATCGGACAAGGATCATCCCATGCCGCTGACCATCCTCGACGACGCGACGGCCCTGGTCGTCATCGACCTGCAGCAGGGCCTCGTCTCGCTCCCGACCGCACACCCGATGGCGGACGTGGTGCAACGGGCGGCCCAGCTCGCCGCGGCGTTCCGGCGGCACGGCCTGCCGGTCGTGCTGGTGAACGTCGCCGGCGTGCCGCCCGGCCGCACCGAGCAGTCCCGCTTCCATGGCGACCTTCCCGAGGGCTTCGCCGACCTCCTGCCCGAGCTCGACCGGCAGCCGGACGACCGCCTGGTGACCAAGCGGACCGCGGACGCCTTCACCCGGACCGACCTCGAGGCGCACCTCCGGACACGCGGCGTGACCCAGCTCGTGCTGGCCGGCGTCGCCACCAGCATGGGGGTGGAGTCGACGGCCCGGCAGGCCCACGAGCTCGGCTTCAACGTCGCCCTCGCGGTCGACGCCATGACCGACGGGGACGCCGGGCTGCACGCCAACAGCGTCGACAAGGTGTTTCCCCGCCTGGGCGAGACCGGCACCACCGCGGAGATCCTCGACCTGCTGGACCGGCGCGCCTGATGGCCGGCAGGGCGCCGCCGTCGACCGCCGAGCCTCCCGACGCGGGCGGGATGGACCCTGCCATCTGGCGGATCGCCGCCGTCGCCGCGATCGGCTCCTTCCTGTCGCAGCTCGACGCGACGGTGGTGAACGTGTCGCTGTCGAGCCTGGCGCACGACCTGCACGCCAGCCTGTCCGGCATCCAGTGGGTGACAAGTGGCTACCTGCTGGCGCTCGCGCTGACGCTGCCGCTGAGCGGCTGGCTGGTCGACCGCATCGGCGCCAGGGCGCTCTACCTGCGCTGCTTCGCGTCGTTCACGCTGTGCTCCGCCCTGTGCGGGCTGGCCTGGTCCGCAGACACGCTGGTCGCCTTCCGCATCCTCCAGGGCATGAGCGGCGGCCTGCTGGCGCCGATGGCGCAGATGCTGATCGCGCGCGCCGCCGGTCCGCACATGGCGCGCGTGGTGGGCTTCGCGTCCATGCCGATCCTGCTGGCGCCGCTGCTCGGCCCGGTCGTCGCCGGCGCCATCCTGCAGTTCGCCTCGTGGCGCTGGCTGTTCCTGGTCAACCTCCCGGTGGGTGTGCTGGCGATCGGCCTGGCCGCCCTGTTCCTTCCCGACGACCGTGCCGGGTCACACCCGAGGAGCCTGGACTTCCTCGGGCTTGCCCTGCTGTCGCCCGCCCTGGCGCTGTTCCTGTACGGGTCCGGCCATCCGGGCGGCCTGACAGGAGGGCTGGCCCTGGCGACGTCGCTCGTCCTGCTCGCCCTGTTCTGCCGCAACGCCGTGCGGCGGCCCGACGCGGCGCTGATCGACCTGCGGCTGCTCAAGGGGAAGGGCTTCTCCGCCTCCGTCGCCACCATGTTCATGGTCAACGGCGTCAGCTTCGCCGGCCAGATGCTGGTCCCGATCACCCTGATCCGCCAGTGCGGGATCCCGCCCGCCCGGACCGGCTGGCTGATGGCGCCGCTCGGCCTCGGCATGATGTGCGCCTACCCGCTCATGGGCGCGCTGACCGCGCGTTTCGGCATACGCCGGCTCGCGGCGACGGGCGCGCTCCTGGCCCTGGCCGGGACCCTGCCGCTCCTCTACCTCCCCGGCCACGACGTCGTCCTGCCGGTGCTGGCCGGATCCCTGTTCGTCCGCGGCGTCGGCATGAGCGCCATCGGCATCCCCTCGATCACCTCCGGCTACGCGTCCGTCCGGCGGCAGGACCTGCCGATGGCGACCACGGCCATGAACATCGTTCAACGACTGGGCGGACCGACCCTGACGACGCTGTGCGCGACCTTCCTGGGCTGGCGGCTCGCCGCGGCCTCCCCGGCCGCCGGAAGGCCGGACGCGTTCGCCGCCGCCTTCGGCCTCCTGTGCGCGCTGCATGGGATGCTGTTCCTGGCGGCCCTGCGGCTCCCCCGGTCCGTCGGGCCGGTGCAGGAAGCGGTACCGGAGCGAGCCGGCACGCCGGCCGGACGCCGCGCCGCCTGATCCCGGCGTGAACCTTTCCCTGCTTAGGGCCGGAAACATCAAACTGCAGTCGAATTTTAGACTACGGCGAAACGAAACGTGCTAGGATATCCCATCGTGAACTCGTGCCTGCCCGCAACGAGGCGCCCGCGACCGAGAGGGCTTCATCCTCCCGCCTTACGAGCGAATGCTCTGCCATGGCTCGCTATCGCGTCCTTCTTTCCGATGCCGCTGATTTCGTCCAGGAGTCCTTCAGCGTCGACTGCCAGAGCGACGACGAGGCAGTCGACTACGCCAGGACGCTCATCAAGGAGGGCGGCCGGGTCGAGGTCTGGGACGGAACGACGGCCGGACCGCTGGTCGGCTCGTTCACGGTGAACCCAGGCATCCTGAGTTCTGCCGTGGTGAAACGGTCTCGCCAGGCTCCCGTCGCCTTGCGGCCTCGACGGGCTCACCATCGTCAGCCTCTCGAGCCGGATCCGGAGCAGGCAGACGGAATCCCGTCCGTACGTCCCGAAGAAGATCCGGATCGCCGTGAGGCCGGCCAGACCCGGCAGCGGGACCGTCCCAGGTTGACGGCGATGGCACATCTCCGTCCTGCGCCAGGTATCGGCACCCTTGTGCCAGGTCGAGCGGCTGGTCCCGTCCATTGCCGGGCCGGTCCCGCGGCCTGGCGTCACCCCAGCATCGACAGGGCGCGGGTGAAGAAGTCCTCCCCGCCGAAGTTGCCCGACTTCAGCGCCATCGACAGGCCGGGATGATCGGCGCCCGCCGTGCGCAGCACCGGCACCCCGGGCGCGATCTCGTCGCCGACCAGGAACGCTTCCAGCCCGAGCCGGTCCACCACCGCGCCGGAGGTTTCGCCGCCGGCCACCACCAGCCGGTCCACCTTCTCCGCCAGCAGCCCTTCCGCGATCGTAGCCAGCGCCTGCTCGACCGCATGGCCCGCCGCGGCGCCGCCGTGGCTGCGCTGCATCCCCTGCACCGCGTCCGGGGTGTCGCTGCTGGCGACCAGCACCGGGCCGGCCTGGAGCCGCTCGCCGCTCCAGCGCAGCGCCTCGGCGACCACCGCCTCGTCGTCGCCTTCCAGCAGGCGGCGCACGTCGAGCCGGTGGCAGGGGATGCCGGCGGCCTCCGCCGCGGCGATCTGCTGCCGGGTCGCGGTCGAGCAGCTGCCGGCCAGGATCGCGCTGCGCCCGTCGGCCCGGTCCCGGCGCGACGCGTCGGGCGCCGCCGCCGGCAAGGGAGCGATCCCGTCGCGGGCCACCAGGGCACGCGCCAGCCCGGCGCCGAGGCCGGACGCGCCGCACGACAACGGGCCCGCCAGCGCCGCCTGTCCCAGCACGTCGAGATGGCGCGCCGCCACCGCGTCGATGATCGCGGCTCCCGCGTCCGGCATCGCGGCCAGCGCGTCGCGCACCGCGTCGGCGCCCTGCTCCACCGTGGCGAACGGGATCAGGCGGACCGGCGCCCGGCTCTGCCGCTGCAGCACGCGCAGGAGGTTGGAGTCGCGCATCGGGTTGAGCGGGTGGTCCTTGAGCGGGCTTTCGTGCAGCGGCACGCCGTTCACGAACAGGTATCCCTCGAACACGCTGCGCCCGGTTTCCGGGAAGGCGGGATTGACCAGCACCGGGCCGGTGCCGGCCCGTTCGCGCAGGGCGTCGAGCACCGGGCCGATGTTGCCGGCGTCGGTGGAGTCGAAGGTCGAGCAGATCTTGAACAGGATGTGCTCCGCGCCGCGCCCGCGCAGCCAGCGCTCCGCCTCCAGCGACAGCGACACCGCGCGGTCGGCCGCGATCGAGCGGCTCTTCAGCGACACCACCACCGCGTCGACCTCCGGCAGCGGGAGCGAGGATCGCGGGATGCCGACCGTCTGCACCGTGCGCAGCCCGTTGCGGCTCAGCACGTTGGCGAGATCCGAGGCGCCGGTGTAGTCGTCGGCGATGCAGCCGAGGCGGAGGCTCATGACGCGGCCCCGGTGCCGTCGCGTCGTCCGGCGTAGGGCGCGAACCAGCCGAGCCCGTCGGTGGTGCGGCCGCGCGGCCTGTACTCGCAGCCGACGAAGCCCCCGTAGCCGAGGCGGTCGAGCTCGCCGAACAGGAACGGCCAGTTCAGCTCCTCGCCGTCCGGCTCGTTGCGCGACGGCACGCTGGCGACCTGGACGTGGCCGATGATCGGCATCATGCGACGCAGCGCCATCGACACGTCGCCGTGCAGGATCTGCCGGTGGTACAGGTCGAACTGCAGGTGGACGTTCGGCAGGCCGAGTTCCTGGATGAAGGCCGCCGCCCACTCGAAGTCGTCCAGGAAGTAGCCCGGCATGTCGCGGCCGTTGATCGGCTCCAGCACCAGGTCGATCCCTCGCGCACCAAGCGCCTCGGCGGCGCGGGTGACGGAGTCGCGATAGCGGCCCAGCGCGGCCGGATCCGCCTTGTCCGCCATGCCGGCCATCAGGTGGAGCCGGGTGGCGCCGCATGCCTCGGCGTAGCGCAGGGCGGTGGCGAGGCCGGCCTCGAACTCGTCCGCCCGTGCCGGCAGCGCCGCCAGGCCGCGGTCGCCGGCGTCCCAGTCGCCCGGCGGCATGTTGAACAGCGCCAGGTCGAGCCGGTTGCGATGCAGCCGCTCCGCCACGTCTTCCGGCTCCAGCGCGTAGGGGAACAGGAACTCGACCGCGGTGAAGCCGGCCGACGCGGCCGCGTCGAAGCGGTCGGCGAAGGGCAGCTCGGTGAACATCAGGGTCAGGTTGGCGGCGAAGCGCGGCATGCTCAGCGGTCCTCGTTCGGCTGCGGCAGCGACAAGCCCGCGACCTGCGCATACAGCCGGGCCACCGACGCGTCGTCGTCCCCGCCCATGCCGGCCGACGCGGTCATGAGGTACATCTGCAGCGCCGCCCCCGCCACCGGCACCGGGAAGCGCTGCGCGCGCGCCATGTCCAGCACGATGCCGAGGTCCTTGGTGAAGATGTCGACCGCGCTGCGGGGCGCGTAGTCGCCATCGAGCACGTGCGGGATGCGGTTCTCGAACATCCAGCTGTTGCCGGCCGACTTGGTGATCACCTCGTACACCCGGTGGAGGTCGAGCCCCTGCCTCGCCGCGAACGCGATCGCCTCGCAGGCGGCGGCGATGTGCACGCCGGCCAGCAGCTGGTTGACCATCTTGAACGCAGCCCCCAGCCCGGCGCTGTCGCCCAGCTCGTAGAGCGTCGCGGTCATGGCGTCGAGCGCCGGGCGCGCGGCGGCGAAGGCGGCCGGGCTGCCGGAGGCGAGCATGGTGAGCTGCCCGTCCGCGGCGCGCGCCGAGCCGCCGCTCATCGGCGCGTCGAGGTAGTGCCGGCCGGTCTCCTCCAGCCGCGCGGACAGCGCCCGCGCGCGGTCCGGCGCCATGGTGGCCGACGACACGAACACCGCGCCCGGCTTCATGCGCGCGGCGCAGCCGTCCTCGCCGAACAGCACCGCCTCGGTCTGGTCGGCGTTCACCACCACCGCGACCACGCAGTCGGCCTCGGCCGAGGCCTCGCCCGGGGTGGGGCAGATCCGCACCCCGTCCTGCGCGAGGCGGTCGCGGGCGGCGGGATTGACGTCGTAGCCGGACACGGCGAAGCCGGCGCGCAGCAGCGATGTCGCCATTCCGCCGCCCATCGAGCCGAGGCCGATCACCGCGCACCGCATCGTCGTGTCCTGCCCGCTCATGGCTGCTCCTTGGACGGTGCGCCGGACCCGCCGGGCGCCTTGCCGGGTTGCCCACCCAAGGCCAGGATGGGCCGGATCGGACGGCGGATGAAGAGGGCGGCGTTGCCTGGCCGTCCGGGCACGGCGGGGGACGGACTCATGGACGAGACGAGGCTGCGCGAGCAGATCTGCCTGTTCGCCCGCTCGCTGTTCGAGCGCGGCCTGACGCACGGATCATCGGGCAACATCAGCATGCGCCTGGAGGATGGCGGGCTGCTGTGCACGCCGACCGATTCCTCGCTCGGCTTCCTCGACCCGGCGAGGCTGACGCGGCTCGATGCCTCCGGGCGGGTGCTGTCCGGCGACGCGCCGACCAAGGAGATCCCGCTGCACCAGGCGCTCTACGAGACCCGGAGCGGCGCCGGAGCGATCGTGCACCTGCATTCCACCCACTCCGTCGCCGTGTCCATGCTGCCGGAGATCGACCCCGCCGCGGTGCTGCCACCGCTGACCGCGTATTCGGTGATGCGCGTCGGGCGCACCGCCCTCCTGCCGTACTACCGTCCGGGCGACCCGGCGGTCGCCGGCGCCATCCGGGCGCTGGGCGGACGACATGCCGCGGTGCTGCTGGCCAACCATGGCCCGGTGGTAGCCGGCACCACGCTGGAAGCCGCGGTCAACGCCACCGAGGAGCTGGAGGAGACGGCACGGCTCTACCTGCTGCTGCGCGGCCTGAACCCGCGCCTGCTGACGCAGGCGCAGGTGCAGGACCTGGTGCAGCACTTCAAGCTGCCCGACATGGAGGATGCGGGGTCGCACGCCCCGGCTCACACGCACGGGCCCTGACCGCTCAGGCGGCGTTCCGCGCCGGCCCGTCCAGCAACGCCAGCCGCTCCGCCAGCCGCTCCATCCCCAGGCGCGGGCTGGTCAGCACCGGGATGGCGACGGCGTCGCCGAGCCCGTCCGCGACCCGGCCCATCGAGACCTGCGCCAGGACGATGAGGTCGACCTCGGCCGCCAGCGCCATCAGCTCGCGCGACACGATGGCGTCGTGCCGGGCGCTGTCGCCGGCCAGCAGCGACTCGAACGCGCCGGCGCACAGGCGCTTGTGGACCTGCACCTGCTTGCCGGCGAGCGTCGCGGTGCGCTCGATCAGCCGCGCGGTCGGGTCGAGCGTGGTCTGCACCGTGGCCGCGACGCCGATCCGGCTGGCGCGGCTGACCGCCTCCTCCGCCATCGCCACGTCGATCTTGAGCATCGGGACGTCGAGCAGCTGCGCCGCCACCTCCGCCGCCTCGCCCACCGACGAGCAGCAGTTCAGGATCATGTCGGCGCCCATCTCCTGGCCGATGGTCATGTACTGGGCGAGGCGCCGGGTGACGGCGGGCGTGACGCGGCCCGCCGCCATGGTGTCCTTCAGCAGGCTGTCGTCGACCAGGTTGACCAGACGCACGCCGGGGATCAGCTCCGGCGCCAGGGCGTTCAGGGGGGCGACCGTCACCGGACCGGTATGCACCGCCACCACGGTTCGCTGTGTCGTCATGAAGGCACTCCTTTGTCGAGGCGGTTGGCGTCGAGGCGGTTGGCCGCTCAGCCCTCGGTCTTCACGTACGAGCGCCAGTTGTGGTTCTCGCGGAAGCCGAGCATCTCGCGCGCCTTGCGGTTCGACAGCAGGCTCTCGAACTCGCCCATCTCGCCGCGCACCGGCACGTCGGGATAGTAGCGGCGCAGCAGCTCCGCGGTCGGCAGGTCCGACGAGGAATGGTCGTTGACCGCGTTGAACACCTGGTAGCCGAGGCCGTCGGTCTCGATCCCGAGCCGGACGATCTCGCCCAGGTCGCGCGCGTCGATGTAGCTCCAGGCGATCCGCTTGCGGAAGCCGGGCTTGGCGAACCAGCCCGGAAACAGCGCATACTCGTCCGGCTCGATCACGTTGCCGATGCGCAGCGCGTAGATGTCGGTGCCGGTGCGCAGCGCGAAGGCCTCGGCGGTGCGCTCGTTGCAGATCTTGGAGGTGGCGTAGCTGTCCATCGGCTTCACCGGGTATTCCTCGTCGAGCGGGAAGTATTCCGGGTTGCGGTGGCCATGCGCGAACACGATGCCGTAGGTGGTCTCGCTGGACGCGATGATCACCTTCGGGATGCCGAGCTTGGTCGCCGCGTCGAGCACGTTGTAGGTGCCCATCACGTTGATCCGGTACACCTCGTTGTCGGGCGTCAGCATGATGCGCGGGATCGCCGCGAAATGCACCACCGCGTCGATTTTCGACGGGCTGAGGTCCTCGTCGAACTCGTGCAGGCCGGTATAGGTGGAGAACGCGTTGAACACCTGGCCCGCGTCGGTGATGTCGGTGATCAGGGTCCGCACCCGGGGGTTGTGCAGCGGCTTGGTGTCGATGTTGAGGATGTCGTAGCCCTGGTCGAGCAGGTACTGCACCACGTGCCGGCCGGCCTTGCCGCTGCCGCCGGTGAAGAGGATGCGCGTCATGCGAGGGAATCCTTGGGAAATGATCAGAACTTGTACTGGTCGATGTTGCCGGCGTTGAAGATCAGCGGCGTGCTGAACACGATCACTCCGTCCTTGGCGGTGAAGCTGCCGAGGTCGCCGGCGGTGAAGGTGCCGTTGCGCTGGATCGCGTTGTTCGCCGCGAGCCGGGCCACGTACATCACCAGCTCGCCCTCCTTCACCTCGTCCCAGAGCGGGCTTTCCTTGATGATGCCGGACTTCACGTACTGGCGGATCGAGTCCGGGTCGCTGCAGCCGCCGACCGCCACCTTGCCGGCGCGTCCGAGCTTCTCCACCGCGGCCGCGGCACCCACCTCGGCCGCACCGTCCGGGGCGATGATGCCGGTCACGTCGGGGTTCGCCTGCAGGATGTTGAGGCCGGCGGTCAGCGACTGCGACGGGCTGGACTGGCCGTACTGGGTGGTGACGATCCGCATCTTCGGGTAGGTCGCCGTCATGTAGGCGGTCAGCGCCTTGATCCACTCGTTCTGGATCGTGGCGTCCGGGGTGGAGGACAGGATCGCGATCTTGGCGTCCGGCTTGATGTACTTCGCCACCGACTCCACCAGCGCCTTGCCGAACGCGGCGTAGTCGGTGTTCTGGATGAAGAAGTC
>CAXTVS010000081.1:0-12925 GCA_964247735.1 uncultured Acetobacteraceae bacterium | reverse complement strand
CGATGGCCCGCAGCACGTGCAGCGCCGAGCTTTCGGTGCCGCGCATGAAGCCGGAACCGGCGCAATGCGGGCAGGGCACGAAGCTGCTTTCCGCCAGCGACGGGCGCAGCCGCTGCCGGGACATCTCCAGCAGGCCGAAATGGCTGATGGTGCCGACCTGGATCCGGGCGCGGTCGTTGCGCAGCGCGTCCTTGAGGCGCCGCTCGACCATGGCGTTGTTGCGACGGACCTCCATGTCGATGAAGTCGATCACGATCAGGCCGGCCAGGTCGCGCAGGCGCAGCTGGCGGGCGACCTCGTCGGCGGCCTCGATGTTGGTGCGGAACGCGGTCTCCTCGATGCCGCGCTCGCGGGTGGAGCGGCCGGAGTTGACGTCGATCGCGACCAGCGCCTCGGTCTGGTTGATCACCAGGTAGCCGCCGGAGCGGAGCTGCACGGTCGGCTGCAGCATGGCGTCGAGGTGGTGCTCGACCCCGTAGGCCGAGAACAGGGTCTGTGACGGGTCGCGCCAGAGATTCACCTTGTTGGCGTTGGCCGGCATCAGCGTGCGCATGAACTCGCGCGCGGAGCGCCAGCCCGGCTCGCCGTCGACCACGATCTCCTCGACGTCGCGGGTGTACACGTCGCGGATGGCGCGCTTGATCAGGCTCGCCTCCTCGTACACCAGGCAGGGGGCGGTGGAGGCCAGCGTGGTTTCGCGGATGTCGTCCCAGGTGCGCAGCAGGTACTCGCAGTCGCGGCGTATCTCCGGGCGCGGACGCTGCGCGCCGGCGGTGCGGACGATCATGCCCATGCCGCGCGGGATCTCCAGCTCGGCGGTGATCTCCTTCAGGCGGCGGCGGTCGGCGGCCGAGGTGATCTTGCGCGACACGCCGCCGCCGCGCAGCGAGTTCGGCATCAGCACGCAGAAGCGGCCGGCCAGCGAGATGTAGGTGGTGAGCGCCGCACCCTTGTTGCCGCGCTCCTCCTTGACGACCTGGACCAGGATGATCTGGCGGCGGCGCATCACCTCCTGGATCTTGTACTGGCGCAGGAACCGGGCGGTGCGCCGCTGGGCGTGGCCGTCGTCGACGGTCTCGCCGCCGACCACTTCCGGTGCCGGCTCGTCGGGCTGGTCGTCGACGGCCGGGTCGGCCTCGATCGCGTCGCTGGCGACCACGTCGCCCTCGACCGTGTCCGCCTCGATCTCGAGCGGCATCTCGGTGACCGGCTGGTCGTCCTGGGGCTCGCGATCGGCATCGGGCGCAGCGGTGGTCTCGGAGTCGAGGCCGGTCTCGACGCGTCCGGCGTACTGCTCGTCACGGGGCTCGTCGGGCGCGACGTTCGCCGCTTCGGGCGCCGCCTCGGGAACCGGGTCCTCGGCGTCCGGCGGGGTCTGGAGTTCGACGCCCGCAGGTCCGTCCTCATCGCCGTCCCGCGCGACGTCTTCCCCTGCCTCGTCCCGTCCCTCGTCCTCGTGCTCGGCGCGCGCTTCCTCGGCGCGGGCCTCCTCCTCCTGCAGCGCGATCAGGCGCTCGCGGTCGGCGACCGGGATCTGGTAGTAGTCGGGATGGATCTCGCTGAAGGCGAGGAAGCCGTGCCGGTTGCCGCCGTACTCGACGAATGCCGCCTGTAGGCTGGGCTCGATCCGGACGATCTTGGCGAGGTAGATGTTGCCCTTGATCTGCTTCTTGGACGACGTCTCGACGTCGTAGTCGTCGAGTCTGTTACCGTCCAGCACGACCACGCGGGTTTCTTCCGCGTGGGTCGTGTCGATCAGCATGCGCTTGGTCATGGTGGGATGGGCTCCGGTGGGCCGGGGCACCGCTCCTGTCGCCGGTCCGGACCGGACGGAACCCGCGCTCGGCGGGGGGCAGGCAGGGCGTCGCGCGCGCGGCGATGGGGGGGATGCCCGGTGCTGCCGTCCGCGGCCCGTCGCCGGCCGACGCGAGGCGGCGCGTGGCCATCCTCGTCCTGCAGGCGCTGTGGGGGTTGGTGACGGCGGTCATCGGGTCCTTAGGCGTTCAACGACAGGACATGCGCGGCGAAACCGGCACGCCCCGTTCGGGCGGTCTGTGGCGCCGGGCGACGCAAAGGTCGATCCGCGGGCACGGCAGGTGCGGGAGCGTGCGGGTGCTCGCCGGTCCGGGCGCAGGAAAGATCCGGCCCATCGGCGTGCGCGCCGTCATGCGGAAGGCAACATGCCGGACGGGTTCGATCGCATGCATCCTGCCTGTCCGGCAGGAAGCGACTGCGAAAGCATCCGTTCCACCCTACCGAGTGTGACGAAGATCCGGCTGTTCCGCAAGCAGCGCAACAGGAGCCGCTCCAGGACGCGGATTTCGGGTGACGGATTCCGATCCGGGACTGCATCGGCCCGGACACCATGCTAGCCTGCGCACGGGCAGGCGGAACGGGCGACCATGGCTGCGATGGGGACGCGGAACAGCTCCGGATACCGGGCGCGGCTGGAACCGGTGGCGGGCGCGCCGACACGACGCGCCGTCATGGCCGCGGTGGCCTGCGCAGCCGGTTCGGTTGCGCCCGGGCTGGCGCAGGCTGTGGCGCGCCCGCGCCGCAGCCTTCCCGCGCCGGCAGTCGTCGGCCGTGCGGCTCCGGAGCGGCCGCTGGTCATGCTCGACCCCGGCCATGGCGGCAAGGATCCGGGTGCCATCGGCGTGTCGGGCACCTTCGAGAAGCACGTGGCCGAGGCGGCGGCGGCCGAGCTGCAGCGCCAGCTGCTCGCCTCCGGCCGCTACAGGGTCGAGCTGACGCGCGGGCGCGACGTGTTCATCCCGCTCGAGGACCGGGTCGGCATCGCGGAAGGCAGGCAGGCAGCCCTGTTCGTGTCCATGCATGCCGACGCGCTGCACGATCCCGCCGTGCGCGGCGCCAGCGTCTACACCCTGTCGGACGGCGCCTCGGACGCGCAGACCGCGGCGCTGGCGCATACCGAGAACAGCGCCGACCGCTATGCCGGACCGTCGTTCCACGGCACCACGCCCGCCGTGCAACGGATCCTGGCCAGCCTAGTGCGTGAGGAAACCAGGGCCGGCTCTGCACACATGGCGGGCAGCGTGGTGACGGCGTTCCGGCCACGGGTCAGCCTGCTCAGCAATCCGTCCCGGCATGCCGGCTTCGTGGTGCTGAAGGCGGCCGACATCCCGAGCGTGCTGGTCGAGATGGGCTTCATGTCCAACCGGCTGGACGAGGCAGCACTGCGCCAGTCGGCGCACCGCACGACCGTCGCGAGCGCCATGGCGGAGGCGATCGACGGCTACTTCGCCTCGGCCGCCGGCGGCTTCACCCGCCTGGCCGGCTGATCAGTACCCGTAACCGGGCGGCGGTCCCGGCGGCGGGGGCGGAGGTGCCGCATAGACCGGCGCCGGGGTCACGTAAACCGGGGCCGGCGTGACGTAGACCGGCGGCGGGGTCACGAACACCGGCGACGGCGGCTGCTGGATGTAGTTGCCGGACGCCACCGTGCACTGCGCATAGGCACGGTCGTAGTTCGCCTGGAACGAGGCGCCGGAACGCGCGGCCGCGCCGGAGCCGATCGCCGAGCCGACCAGCAGGCCGCCGCCGGCACCGACCGCGGCGCCGAACCCGGCATGGCGACCGCCGCCGCTCAGCAGCGCGCCGGCCGCGGCGCCGATCAGGGTGCCGGCGATCGCGCTGCCGATGCCGCTGCGGTTGGCGGCCTCAGCCGGCGTCACCCCGCCATTGGCCTGGGCGGCATAGGCACGGCACTTCTGGTCCTCGACCTGGAACTGCTGGAAGCTCTTGCCGCGGCCGGGCTGGGCCAGGATGCTCGGGCCGGGCGGGGGTGCCACGGTACAGGCGGACAGGGCGACGAGCCCGGCGAGGACCGAGGAGGAAACGGGAAGGGCGCGCATCGTGCTGGGCCTGAAGTCCTGGAGGTGTGTGCGGCGGTTGCCATACATCTAGTGATGCCTGGCGGTTGCGTGCAGGGGTCGCGCTGTAACGGAGAGTGGCGGGACGTTCCGGTTGCGCGCCCCGCACACGATTGGGTGTCGACGGCATGGCGGCGTCAGCCTGCTCCCGACGACGTCAAGCCTGGCAATGAAGGAAAGCTCCGCTAGGATGCCGTCCATGGGCATCAACGCGTCCCGCTCGGATCGCTCCGCGTCCGCTGGCAGGCTCCGACTTAACCGCCCCTGAGCGGTCAGCCTGCGGCGCTGCCGCAGCGTTGCTCAGGGGGTTGAGGCAGCCTTGGCGTCTTTTCCATCAGGGTCCGCGCCGCCCGATCGGTTTGGCGGATCGTTCCACGGAGCCATCATGAGCATCGAACATCCGAGCTTCGGCCGCGTCGACGACGACCGGGTCATCATCTTCGACACCACGCTGCGCGACGGCGAGCAGTCGCCCGGCTTCTCCATGAACATCGCCGAGAAGCTGCGCATGGCGCACGCGCTGGCCGAGCTGGGCGTGGACGTGATCGAGGCGGGCTTCCCGGTGGCGAGCCCCGGCGACTTCGACAGCGTGCGCGAGATCGCGACCCACGTGCGCGGCCCGGTGATCTGCGGCCTGGCCCGCACCGGCGGCCGCGACGACATCGCCCGGGCGGCGGAGGCGGTGCGCCCGGCGGAGCGGCCGCGAATCCACCACTTCATCTCCACCTCGCCGCTGCACATGAAGTACAAGCTGCGCATGGAGCCGCACACGGTGCTGGAGCTGATCACCAGCGGCAACCAGGCCGCACGCCGGCACACCGACGACGTGGAATGGTCGGCCGAGGACGGCAGCCGCACCGAGCCCGAGTTCCTGTGCCGCTGCGTCGAGGCGGCGATCCGGGCCGGGGCCAACACGATCAACATTCCCGACACGGTCGGCTACGCGACGCCGGAGGACATGGCGGCGCTGTTCACCACTCTGCGCGAGCGGGTGCCGGGGGCAGAGAAGGTGATCCTGTCGGCACACAACCACAACGACCTCGGCCTGGCGGTGGCCAACACCGTGGCCGCGGTGCGCGCCGGGGCGCGGCAGATCGAGTGCACGATCAACGGCATCGGCGAGCGGGCCGGCAACGCGGCGCTGGAGGAGATCGTGATGGCGCTGCGCACCCGCGCCGACGCGCTGCCGTTCCGCAACGGCGTCCGCACGCCGGAACTGCTCCGGGTGTCGCGCATGCTGGCCACCATCACCGGCTTCGACGTGCAGCCGAACAAGGCGATTGTCGGCCGCAACGCGTTCGCGCACGAGTCCGGCATCCACCAGGACGGGATGCTGAAGAACGCCGCCACCTACGAGATCATGACCCCGGAAAGCGTCGGCTGGACCAAGTCCTCGCTGGTGCTGGGCAAGCATTCCGGCCGGGCCGCGTTCCGCGACAAGCTCAGGGCGATGGGCTACGGCGACCTCGGCGAGAACCAGCTGCAGGACGCGTTCGCCCGCTTCAAGGACCTCGCCGACCGCAAGAAGGTGCTCTACGACGAGGACATCGTGGCGCTGGTCGACGACGAGCAGCGCGACCACGCCCGGATCCGCTTCGTGTCGCTGGACGTGTTCTCCGGCTCCCGGCGGCCGGCGCACGCGACGTTGGAGCTGGAGCTGGACGGCGTGGTGGCGTCGGCGGAAACCCCCGGCGCCGGCCCGGTGGACGCCGCGTTCAACGCGGTCCGCGCGCTGTTCCCGCACGAGGCGCGGCTGGTGCTGTTCTCGGTCGGCGCCGTGACCGAGGGCACCGACGCGCAGGCGCGCACCACCGTGCGCCTGGAGGAGGGTGGCAAGATGGTGGACGGCCAGGGCGCCGACACCGACACGGTGGTGTCCGCGGTGCGGGCCTACGTGCACGCCCTGAACAAGCTGCTGGTCAAGCGCGCCCGCAGCGAGCCGGACGCCATCCCGGCCTGAGGATGCGTCCGGCCGGCGCGGGCGGGTGATCGCCCGCGCCGGCCTGCCGTCGCAAAGGCCTAGTAGGCGTAGCCCCCGCCCTGCGGCGGCCCTGACGGATAGCCGCCCGACTGGCCGTAGCCATTCGGCGGCGGGCCGGGCGGGCCGTATCCGGGCGGCCCATCATTCGGCGGGTAGCCCTGCTGCCCGTAGCCGGGCGGCGGTTGCGGCGGCCCATAGGCACCGTCCTGTGCGTAGCCCTGCTGCGGCTGCCCGTAGCCATAGGCAGGCTGAGCATAGGCAGGCTGGGCATAGGCAGGCTGGCCGTAGCCAGGCGGTGGTGGCGTGGTGGCGGCACCGCCGACCGCGCCGACTGCGCCGCCGGCCAGGGCGCCGATCGCGGCACCGCGTCCGCCGCCGGCGATGCCGCCCAGCGCCGCGCCGGCGCCTGCGCCGATCAGGCCGCCGCCGACCGCCCGCTGGCCCGGGTCATAAGGATCGGTGCAACCGGACAGCGTCGCGCCGCCGACCGCGAGCCCCGCCAGGACGACGAGGCGGGAGCGCAGCGCCAAGTTCATGGCCTGGATCCTAGTGCCGGTCCGGCGTGGTCGCGGCGCCCCCGACCGCACCGAGCGCCCCGCCCGCCAGCGCCCCGATTCCGGCTCCGCTGCCGCCGCCGGCGATGCCGCCGATCGCAGCGCCCGCACCGGCGCCGAGCAGGCCGCCGCCGACCGCGCGCTGGCCCGGGCTGTACGGATCGCACGCCGACAAGCCCAGGGCGAGCCCGCCTGCGGTGGCGAGGGTGGTCAGGAAACGCAACATGGTCGTGGTCCTTGTTGATCGATGGAAACGAACCGTCTGCCGGATCGGGAGGGCTCCCGTCCGCAGGCCATCCTGGTCTGGACGGTACAACGCGCCGTGATCATGGCGGTTACAGGTCGAAACCGTGTCGCCGCAAAGGCTCACGGCGCTGTGAAACCCGGCAAGGCAGATCCAGAGGAAGGCTTGCCCCATCGCAGGTGCGCCGCTAAGCCGTGGCCGCCCCCGCGTTGCCCGGTCTCCGGGCCGCCGGTGGGACGCCAGGCGGTCGGCCCCTTCCAATCCCGCTCGTCGCCCCGTGCCGGATCGCCCGGGTATGGCCTACTGGAGTTCTCGGATGTTCTCTCGCCTGCTGGGCGTCATGTCCAACGACATGGCCATCGACCTCGGCACCGCCAACACCCTGGTCTACGTCAAGGGACGCGGCGTGGTGCTGGACGAGCCGTCGGTGGTGGCGATCGCCGACGTGCGCGGCAAGAAGCAGGTGCTGGCGGTGGGCAACGAGGCCAAGAACATGGTCGGCCGCACGCCCGGCAACATCACCGCCATACGGCCGCTGCGCGACGGCGTGATCGCCGACTTCGAGGTGGCGGAGGAGATGATCAAGCATTTCATCCGCAAGGTGCACAACCGGCGCGGCTTCGCCTCGCCGATGATCATCGTCTGCGTGCCGTCCGGCTCCACCGCGGTGGAGCGGCGCGCGATCCAGGAAAGTGCCGAGTCCGCAGGGGCGCGCAAGGTGCTGCTGATCGAGGAGCCGATGGCGGCCGCGATCGGCGCCGGGCTGCCGGTGACGGAGCCGTCGGGCTCCATGATCGTCGACATCGGCGGCGGCACCACGGAGGTCGCGGTGATCTCGCTCGGCGGCATCGTGTACGCCCGCTCGGTCCGGGTCGGCGGCGACAAGATGGACGAGGCGATCATCTCCTACATCCGCCGCAACTATAACCTCCTGATCGGTGAAACCTCGGCGGAGAAGATCAAGATCGAGCTCGGTGCCGCGCGGCCGCCGGATGACGAGTACGACCACGGCCCGCTCAAGGAGGTGAAGGGGCGGGACCTGATGAACGGGGTGCCGCGCGAGGTGGTGGTGGGCCAGCGCCAGATCGCGGAAAGCCTGGCCGAGCCGGTCAGCCAGATCGTGGACGCGGTCAAGACGGCGCTGGAGAACACTCCGCCGGAGCTCGCCGCCGACATCGTCGACAAGGGCATCGTGCTGACCGGCGGCGGCGCGCTGCTCTACCGGCTGGACGAGGTGCTGCGCGAGGCGACCGGACTGCCGGTGGTGGTGGCGGAGAACCCGCTGTCGTGCGTGGCGCTCGGCACCGGGCGCGCGCTCGAGGAGATGAAGCGGCTGCGGAACGTTCTCACCACCATGTACTGATCGGTTTCGATCTGCCGGACGCGGGAAACCGCATCGCTCGCGCCGACTTGAACGCTACACCATCAACCGCAGACCATCCCTGGCAAGGGCGGAGGTTCGATCTTGTTCCGTCTGTCGATCCAGCTGCGCCAGGCGCTGTCCAAGCTGACGCTGCCGTTGCTGATCGGCCTGGCCTGCGTCGTCATGCTGCTGGGCCAGGCGGATCGCCGGCTGGCGGAGCAGGCCCGCGTGGCCGTGTCCGACTCGGTGGCGCCGTTCTACGCGCTGCTGGCGACGCCCATCGAGCAGGTGCGCGGCATCGGCGACGAGGCGCGCAGCCTGATCGACGTGGCGGGGCAGAACGAACGGCTGCGCGCGGAGAACGTCCGCCTGCGCCGCTGGTACGACGTGGCGCTGGCGCTGGCGGCGGAGAATGCCACGCTGAAGGCCAACCTCCGTTGGATGCCGGAGCCGACGCCCTCCTTCGTCACCGCGCGCGCGGTCGCCGACGCCAGCGGGATCTACGCCCGCTCCGTGCTGCTGTCGGTGGCGCCGGGACGGAGCCTGTCGAAGGGGATGGTGGCGATCGATGCGGCCGGACTGGTCGGGCGGGTGACGGAGGTGGGCGCCCGCTCGGCCCGGGTGATGCTGATCACCGACATGACCAGCCGGTTGCCGGTGACCCTGGAAGCCTCGCACGCAAACGCTATAGTGGCGGGAACAAACGCAGCGGCGCCACGACTGATGGACTATCCCGAAGAGATCCGTCCGGAGGAAGGCGAGCGCGTGGTCACCAGCAGCGTGGCGGGCGCGTTCCCGGCCGGCCTGCCGGTCGGCACGGTGCACTATCTTGGGCCCAACGAGGCAGTGGTGGAGCCGTATGCGCAGCTCGACCACGTGACGGTGCTGCGGCTGTTCGACTACGGGCTGTCCGGCATCGTGCCGCCGGAGGCGCCGGGACACGTGCTGCCGGAGTCGCCGGGGCGGATGGCACCCCAGCCGCCCGTCCGGTCGCCATCCCTCATGCCGCACGCGTTGCCGGGCGCGGCTCCGGTCGGGCGCGGATGAGGGACCAGCCGCATGCCCCCGCAGGCGCGGCCGGAGCGCCATCCGGGCATCCGGCCCCGCCCCACGATCTGGCGCAGGCTGGACGCGGCGGCGAGACGGGCGCTGCCGATGACGTTCAGCGCCGTTCTGGTGCTGCTGCTGTGTGCGCCGCTGGACCTGCCGCAGCAGCAGGCGCTGCTGCCTGGGGCGGCGATGGGCTCGGTGTTCTTCTGGTCGGTGTTCCGGCCGGCCTCCATGCCGGCGTTGATGGTGTTCCTGCTCGGGCTGCTCACCGACCTGCTGAGCTTCTCGCCGCCCGGGGTGGCGATCCTGACGCTGCTGATCGTGCACGCGGTCGGGCTGGGCTGGCGGCACGGGCTGGCGCGGCAGGGCTTCCTGGTGGTGTGGCTGGTGTTCCTGCTGGTGGCGGCGGGTGCGATCGCGCTCGACTGGGTGCTGGCCTGCGCCTTCGCCCTGCGCCTGCTGCCGCTGCAGCCGGTGTGCTTCGAGCTGGCGCTGGCGGCCGGGCTGTATCCGCTGCTGTCCGCGCTGTTTACCTGGGCGCATCGCGGCATGGCCGATCCGGATCGCGCCTGATCCCCCGCGGGGACCAGGCATGACGCGTCCGCCTGGCCGTTCTCCCAGCCGTATACCGAAGGACATGCCGTCGCGGGGGATCTTCACCCGACGCGCGCTGGTGCTGATGGCGGCCCAGGTGGCCGCCCTCGGCGCGCTGGGCGAGCGGTTGTACCGGCTCCAGGTCGCGGACGGCCGCAAGTATGCGGCGCTGGCCGAGAACAACCGGATCAGCACGCGCGAGCTGGCGCCGCCGCGCGGACGGATCGTCGATCGGTTCGGGGTGAGCCTTGCCGGCAACAAGATCAACTGGCGCGCGCTGCTGCTGGCCGAGCAGACCACGGACGTCCCGGCCACGCTGGACCGGTTCTCCACCATCATCCCGCTCGACGCGCACGAGCGCGCCCGGATCGACCGCGAGCTGAAGCACGGCCGGAAGTTCATCCCCGTCGTGGTGCACGACTTCCTCACCTGGGACGACATGGCGCGGATCGAGGTGAACGCGCCCGACCTGCCCGGCATCCTGGTCGATGTCGGCACCACGCGGCTGTATCCGCAGGGCCCCGTGATGGCGCACGTGGTCGGCTACGTGGCGCCGGCGAACGAGCGCGACGTGGCGGCCGAGCCGGACCTGGCGCTTCCGGGCATGCGCATCGGCCGCGCCGGGATCGAACAGTTCCATGACGCGGGCCTGCGCGGCACCGCCGGCTCGGTGCAGATGGAGGTGAACTCGGTCGGCCGGGTGATGCGCGAGCTCGACCGCCGCGAGGGCGTGCAGGGCGAGACGGTCGGGCTGTCGATCGACCTCGGGCTGCAGGGCGCGGTGCTGGCGCGGATCGGCGATCAGGCGGCGCATGCGGTGGTGATGGACGCGCGCAACGGCGAGGTGCTGGCGATGGTCAGCACGCCGTCCTTCGACCCGACCCTGTTCGACTCCGGCGTGAGCCAGGCGCAGTGGGAACAGTGGACCGGCGACGAGCGCACGCCGCTGATCAACAAGACCATCGCCGGGCTGTATCCGCCGGGCTCGACCTTCAAGCCGGCGGTGGCGATGGCCGCCCTTCAGGCCGGCACGCTGGCACCCGGCGACCGGATCAACTGTCCGGGCTACATCGACGTCGGCGGCATCCGGTTCCACTGCTGGGCCAAGCACGGCCACGGCTCGCTCGACCTCCACGAGGGGATCAAGTTCTCCTGCGACGTGTTCTTCTACGAGACGGCCAGGCGGACCGGCATGGAGGCGATCGCCGCCGCGGCGCACGGCTTCGGGCTCGGCACCGCGCTCGACATCGAGCTGCCGCACCAGCGCATCGGCGCCATCCCGACGCCTGCCACCAGGCGCGCCAAGGGCCACCACTGGAACGGCGGCGACACCATCAACGCCGGCATCGGCCAGGGCTTCGTGCAGGTGACGCCGCTGCAGCTCGCCACCTACGCGTCCAGGATCGCCATCGGGCGGGCGGTTCAGCCGCACCTGACGCGCAGCGTCAACGGCATCGTCCAGCCCCAGGTGCTGCCGGCGCACTGGCCGACGCTCGGCCTGCCGGACGACCATCTCGCGGCGCTGCGCGCCGGCATGTTCGCGGTGGTGAACGAGGCGCACGGCACCGCACCGAAGGCCAGGCTGCCGCTGGCGGGGATCCAGATGGCCGGCAAGACCGGGTCGGCGCAGGTGCGCCGCGTCAGCCGGGCGCTGCGCGAGAGCGGGCACTTCAACTCCGCCCACCTGCCCTGGGAGTTCCGGCCGCACGCGCTGTTCATCTGCTTCGCGCCCTACGACAACCCGCGCTACGCTGCGGCCGTGGTGGTCGAGCACGGCAACGCCGCCGCCGAGGTCGCCGCCCCGCTCGCCCGCGACATCATGACCGACACGCTCACCCGTGACCCGGCCGAGCGCAGGGACGTGCCCGGCCAGCGCGTCGCTGACGCGATCTGACGCATCGCGGCGAAACGCCCGCGCGTCTGGTGGAGGACGCCGCATCACTGTCCTGAGCACCCTGCTGCGACCGATCGACGCCGTGCGCCCGCGCACGGTGCGGATCGGCGTCACCGGCCTGGCCCGTGCCGGCAAGACGGTGCTGCTGACCTCGATCGCCGCCACCCTGCTGGTCCCTGGCGCGCTCGGCGGCCGGATCCGCCGCGCGGCGATCAGCCCCGCCGGCGCGGACGCGCTGCCGCGCTTCGACCAGGCGGCGCACCTGGCGGCCCTGGCGGCGACCCCGCCGCGATGGCCAGCGCGCACCGACACGGTGTCGCTTCTGGCGCTGGACCTGGAGCTGGTGCCATGGAAGCTCCCGACCGGCGTCCTGCCGCCGCGCCGGATACGCCTGGAGCTGCTCGACTACCCGGGCGAATGGCTGCTGGACCTGCCGCTGATCTCCCTGTCCTTCGCGGACTGGTCGGAGGCTGTGCTGCGTCGCCTGGAGCGTCCGGAGCTGGCCGACGCGGTGCTCGGCTTCCTCGGCTTCGCCGCCGCCGTGCCGGCGCAGGCGAAGGACGACGAGGCGCTGGCGGCGTCGGGCCACCGGCTCTACGTCGCGGCCCTGACCCGGTTGCGCGACGCGCACGGGCTGTCGCTGCTGCAGCCCGGCCGGTTCCTGATGCCGCCGCCGGGACCGGTGCCCCCTTGGATGGCGTTCTTTCCCCTGCGCGGCGCCTCCCCGCTGGCAGGGCTGCTGCGCCGGCGTTACGACGCCTATGTCGCCGCGACGCGGGAGGCGCTGCTGTCGCCGTCGTTCGGGCAGATCGACCGGCTGGTGGTGCTGGCCGACCTGCTCGGCGCGCTGCACACCGGCCCGGACGCGTTCGCCGACGCGCAGGCGGCGCTGGGAGCGGCCGCCTCGGCGTTGCGCTGGCAGGGTGACTGGCTGGCGGCGGTCGCGTCGCTGGCGGCACTTCGCCTGCCGCCGCGGGTGATCCGGCGGGTCGCCTACGCCGCCAGCAAGGCCGACCACGTGTCGGACCGGCAGCGCGGCAACCTCGCCGCCCTGATGGGCGCGCTGACCGGCCAGACCGATTCACGGGTGTCGTCGCGCGGCCGGGACCGTAGCTTCGCCATAGCCGCTGCCCGCTGCACCGAGGACTTCGTGTGGACCCTGGACGGGCATCCGGTCTCCGCGGTACGGGGGCGGTTGCTGGGCGACGAGCGGCTGACCCGCTCCTATCCCGGTGAGGTGCCGGACCGGCCGCCCGATCCGGAGTTCTGGAGCCACCCGTTCCTGGCGCTGCCGGCCTTCGAGCCGGCGCGCCTGCCGGACGGCGGACGGGGCGGCGTGCCGCAGATCGGGC
>CAXTVS010000080.1:0-13348 GCA_964247735.1 uncultured Acetobacteraceae bacterium | reverse complement strand
CAGGGGTCGGCGGGGTCGCTGCGGAGAAAGCCGATGGTGGACAGGTGCTGGAGGTTGGCGAGCCCGGCGGGAGTCTGGGCCAGCAGCACCAGCGGCTCGGCGGTGGCGACGCCGCGGCTACCGGCGCCGCCGAGGGAGACCTGGCAGCCGACGATCGGCTGCACGCCCTTGGCGGTGCAGTACTGGGAGAATTCCAGGGCGCCGAACAGGTTCCCGGTGTCGGTGATCGCCACCGCCGGCATTCCGGCGGACTGAGCCAGGGAAGCGATCTCGGCAACGCGGATGGCGCCCTGGCTCAAGGAGTAGGCGGAATGGACTCGGAGGTGAACGAAATCGGCGTGCGGCATGACGGGAGAATAGCACCCTCCGGATGCCGCGGCAGCCGCGGGGTCAAAGTCGCGGTCCGGGGAACGCCCGGACCGGGATCGGAGATGACCGCTACTCCGCCGAGCTGGCAACCTTGCCGCCGGTGCCCTCGCACAGCTGCTTGATGCTCCTGAGTGAAGCGTGCAGCCCGTCGGTCATTGCCGCACCCGGGCCGCCCTGGTGCTTGTCCATGGCATCCTTGATCTCGGCCGTGGGCGAGAAGCGCAATGTGCACTCCACCTGCGACGTCGTATCGTCCCCCTGCACGGTCATCTTGCCGGCGTAGTCATTCTCGCCGTCCGAACCCCAGCTCATCAGCCTGGTGGCGGGATCGGACTTGAACCAGCCGGTCGACGCGTACTGGTGGCCGTTGGCGGTGCCGTCGACTTCCACGCGGTCAGCACCGTGGGAATGGGCGCCGTGCACGGTCGGCAGGTACCTGGGCAGGTTGCCGATGTCGGAGATGAAGGCGAAGACTGCGTCGGCAGGCGCAGCTACGTCGATGCGGTCGCTATATTCGGCCATGGCGGATGTTCCTCAGGCATCCTCGTTGCGAGGATCCCGGGGAGCAGACGTTCCAGTAAGGTTGCGGTTTTGCCGTTTCCCGGTATCGGAGCGAAATCAGGCGGCCTTGGCGGTAGACACGTCACCCCGCTCGGCGACGTGGTCGAGGGTGCGGCTGAGGAAGGCGACCACCGCGACCTCCTCGGCGGACAGGTCGGTGTGCGCGCGGCCTTCGGGGGACAGGGCGGCCTCGGCGCGGTCCTTCAGCGCCTCGGCGAGCGAACCGTCCAGGTAGCCGTCGAAGATGCGCGGGTGGATGTAGCACTTGCGACAGATCGCTGGGGTGTTGCCGAGCAACTTGGCCACCTTCTCGATCGCGCGCAGGACGTTCTTCTTGGCCGCCGCCTGGTTGTCGAACTGCTCGAACTCCTGCAGCGCCAAGGCGGCCAGGTTGGTCGCGGCCCAGGTGCGGAAGTCCTTGGCGGTGATCTCCTCGCCGGTGACCTCGTGCAGGTACTCGTTCACGTCGTGCGACGAGATGTCGTGCTGGGTGCCGTCCTCGTCGACGTACTGGAACAGCTCCTGGCCGCGCAGGTCCTGCAGGCGGGACACGATGCCGGCCAGGCGACGGTCCTTAAGCTCGATGTGCTGCTGGATGCCGTGCTTGGCGCGGAAGTCGAGCACCAGGGCGGCTCCCTTCACCTTGGCGTGGCGGTTGCGGAGCGTGGTCAGGCCGAAGCTCTTGTTGGTCTTGGCGTACTCGTCGTTGCCGATGCGCATCATGGTCTTCTCAAGCAGCGCCACCACGGTCGCCACCACCTTGCGTCGCGGCAGGCCGGGCAGGGCGAGGTCGCGCTGCACCTGGGCGCGCAGGCCGGGCAGCTTCTCGCCGAACACCAGCATCTTGCCATATTTGGCCTGGTCGCGGATGTCGCGCCATTCGGGGTGGTAGCGGTACTGCTTGCGTCCGCGAGCGTCGCGTCCGACCGCCTGAAGGTGGCCGCGCGGGTCGGCGCAGATCCAGACGTCGGTGTAGGCGGGCGGGATCGCCAGCTTCTTCAGCCGGGCAACGACCTTGTCGTCGGTGACCACCGCACCCTTCGGGTCGAGGTAGACCGGGCCGTCCGGGCCGAGCCGGCGGGTATAGCCGGGCCTGCTGTCGTCGACGTAGTGCAGGTGGGCAGCCCTGGCGGCGTCGCGCGGGTCGAGCGACATCTCGGCGGGCTCGGGCGCGGGAGTCGCCTTGCGTCGGGTCGTCCTGGTCCTGGTTGCGTCCGCCATCTCGTTCCCCTGCCCCGGCCGCTTGCCCGGACTACACAACCGGAGGATGGGCGCCCGGTTCGACGCGTCAGGCGAACGGGACGATCAAACCCTCGCGCAGGGTGACGATGCGGTCCATCCGCGCGGCCAGCTCGGCGTTGTGGGTGGCGATCATCGCCGCCAGTCCCTGGTCGCGCACCACGCGGAGCAGCTCGTCGAACACTCCTTGCGCGGTGGCGACGTCGAGGTTGCCGGTCGGCTCGTCGGCGAGCAGCACGCGCGGACGGTTGGCCAGCGCGCGGGCAATCGCCACACGCTGCTGCTCGCCGCCGGACAGGCGGCCCGGCAGATGGTCGAGGCGGGCGGACAGGCCGAACAGGCCGAGCAGGACGTCGGCGCGGGTGCACGCGTCGCGGCGGGCGGTGCCGCCGATCATCTGCGGCAGCACAACGTTCTCGCGCGCGGTGAACTCGGCCAGCAGGTGGTGGAACTGGTAGACGAAACCGATCGAGTGGCGGCGGATCGCGGTGCGCTCCTTGTCCGGCAGCCGGCCGGCGTCACGGCCGTCCACCAGCACGGCGCCGTCCTGGGGCCGCTCCAGCAGGCCGGCCAGGTGCAGCAGGGTGGACTTGCCGGTGCCGCTCGGCGCCACCAGCGCCACGATCTCGCCCGGCCGAAGGGTCAGGTCTGCGCCGCGGAGCAGCTGCAGGGTGTCGTCGCCGCTGCGGTAGCCGTGCCGCAGGCCGCGGAGTACCAGCGGGGCAGCCTGCATGCCGACGTCATTCATGGCGCAGCGCTTCCACCGGGTCGGTGCGGGCGGCGCGCCAGCTCGGATATAGCGTGGCCAGCAGCGACAGGGCCAGCGCCATGATGATCACTTGGCTTACCTGACCCCACTCGAGCTTCGCCGGCAGGTGTTCGAGATAGTACACCTCCGGATTGAACAGGGTCGTGCCGGTGATCGACTGCACGAGGTTCTTGATCCGCTCGATGTTGAGGCAGAACACGATGCCGATCAGCGTGCCGACCATCGTGCCGGTTACGCCGACGGAGGCGCCACACATCAGGAAGATGCGCATGATCGCGCCGCGCCCGGCGCCGAGCGTGCGCATCACCGCAATGTCACGGGTCTTGTCCTTGACCATCATGATCAGCGACGAGATCACGTTGAACGCGGCAACCAGGATGATCAGCGTCAGGATCAGGAACATCACGTTCTGCTCGACCTGGACGGCGCCGAAGAACGCATTGTTGCTTTGCGTCCAGTCCAGCACGTGCAGCGGATCGCCAGCCAGCGCCTGGCGGATCTGCGGGGTGACGCGGGACACGTCCTCGGGTGCCTGCGTCATAACCTGGATCAGCGACACCGTGTCAGGCATCTGGAAATAGACCTGTGCCGCTCGCATCGGCAGGAACACGTAGCTGGCGTTGTAGTCGTTGACGCCGGCATCGAACACCGCGACCACGCGGTAGGCGCGCACGCGCGGCACGGTGCCGAACGCGGTGGCGGCGCCGTTCGGCGAGATCAGGGTCAGGCGGGAGCCGACGGACAGGTTGGCGCGCGTCGCGAGGGTGGTGCCGATCACCACCGCGTCGTCGCCGGAAAAGGCGTCGAGCGAGCCGGCCTGGATGGCGTCGCTGATGGCATGCAGCGCCTTCAGGTCGGTGGCGCTCAGGCCGTGCACCAGGCCGGCGGCGCTGTAGGAGCCCGCGTTCAGCAGCACCGGTCCCTCGATGATTGGTGCGGCAGAGATGACGTGCGGGATCTGGCGCACCCGCGTGGCGATCGCGTCGTAGTCGCCGATCGGGGCACCGGCGCCGTAGATGCTGAGATCACCATTCAGGCCCAGGATGCGCGACAGCAGGTCGGCCTTGAAGCCGTTCATCACCGACATGACGATGATCAGCGTGGCGACGCCCAGTGCGATGCCGATCAGGGAGAAGATCGCAATCACGGAGACGAAGCGCTCGCCCTTGCGCGCGCGAAGGTAGCGGCCGGCGACGGCGCGCTCGAACGGCCCGAACATGATGGTGATTCTCCGAACCGTCAGCGCAGCCCTACGATCTTGGACAGCGCGTCCTCGGCCTTGATCTCGCTGCGCTCGCCGGTGGCGCGCCGCTTCAGCTCCACGCAGCCGGATGCGGCGCCGCGCGGGCCGACCACGAACTGCCACGGGTGGCCAAGCAGGTCGGCATTGTTGAACTTGACGCCGGCACGCTCCGCGCGATCGTCGAGGAGCAGGCGATCGGGTGCCGCGGCATAGAGGCGCTCGCACAGGGCGTCGCAGGCGGGGTCGCCGGGCTTGAGGTTGACGATCGCGGCAGTGAACGGTGCCACGGCGTCCGGCCAGACGATGCCGGCCTCGTCGTGGCTCGCCTCGATGATGGCGCCGACCAGGCGGGAGATGCCGATGCCGTAGCTGCCCATTTGCGGGAACATGGCCTGCCCGTCCGGGCCGCTGACCGAGATGCCCATCGACTCGGTGTATTTGGTGCCGAAATGGAAGATGTGGCCGACCTCGATGCCCCGCCCCTCGCGACGGCGCTCCGGCACCACCGCGTCCCAAGCGGCCTCGTCGTGCTTCTCGTCGGTGGCGGCGTAGAACGCGGTCGTGCGAGCGAAGAAGGCCTGCAGCGAGGCGGGATCGTCGATGTCGACCGGCTCGGCGAGCCAGTTCCGGGTCTCGAACGCGCCGTCGTAGAACACGCCGCTCTCGCCGGTGGACGCCAGGATGATGAACTCGTGGCTGAGCTCGCCGCCGATCGGGCCGGTGTCGGCGACCATCGGGATCGCCTTGACGCCGAGGCGCTGGAAGGTGCGCAGGTAGGCCAGCATCATGCGATGGTAGCTGGCCACCGCGGCCGCATGGTCGATGTCGAAGCTGTAGGCGTCCTTCATCAGGAACTCGCGGCCGCGCATCACGCCGAAGCGGGGACGCACCTCGTCGCGGAACTTCCACTGGATCTGGTATAGTGATTGCGGCAGCTCGCGGTAGGATCTCACCGACTGGCCGAACAGGTCGGTGATCATCTCCTCGTTGGTCGGGCCATAGAGCAGATCACGCTCGTGCCGGTCGCGGATGCGCAGCATCTCCGGGCCATAGGCGTCGTAGCGGCCGCTGCGCCGCCATAGCTCGGCCGGCTGCAGGGTCGGCATCAGCACCTCCTGGGCGCCGATCGCGTCCTGCTCCTCGCGCACGACCTGTGCGATGTTGCGGAGGACACGCAGGCCCGCCGGCAGCCAGGCATAGATGCCGGACGCGGTCTGTCGCACCAGCCCGGCCCGCAGCATCAGGCGATGCGAGACGATCTGCGCCTCCGCAGGGATCTCCTTCAGGGTCGGCATGAAGCTGCGGGACAGGCGCATCGCGGTGCAGGCTCTTCGACAAGGGCAACCGGAACCCTAGATCAATCCGCGCCGCGGCGAAACCGGAGCTGCCTCTTGTTTGTGCGGTGCGACACCCGCGTCATCATGATGCAACGCACAACTAATAGCTTGCTAACATTGCATTTTGAATGATGACAGATAGGCAATGACCTCCTAAAAGGGCCCACGACGCTTGGTTCCAGCGTGTGGGCCGAGTTTAGGGAGAAAACGCCAGTCACACGCCAGGCACAGGGATGGTGCTCCTGCCCCGGCGGAGATGATCGGCGGATCCGGATGCCGGGTCCATACAAAACTACCGTGAAGACGTACTAAAAACGAGGCGGGGTCGGTGACGCTGCACAACAATTGTGCAGCGGCCGTCATCAGTGCTGTGTGGACGTGCAGCCGCCTCACACCCGCATCAGGTGCACGTCGACCAGCGGGCGCTTCTGCAGCTTGCGGCCGAGCGCACGGCGCAGTGCCGTCTTGGCGGCATCGCGGAACCCGTCCTCGTCCTGGCGCACGCCCGGCGGGATCTCGGCCAGGCTGGCGGCGAAGGCGCCGGTAATGCGGGAGGCCTCGACGTCGTCGGGATCGAACAGCCCGGGCGCGCTGAGCTTGGGCTGCCCCACCAGCCGTCCGCCTGAGTCGACCACCAGGCTCGCCAGCACCATGCCGTTGAACAGCATCTTGCGGCGCGCCGACAGCACGCCGCCGTTCATCGGCAGGATGCGGTTGCCGTCCAGCACCAGGCGCCCGGTGGGTGCGGTGTCCACCACCTCGACGCGGCCGGGAGACAGGTTCAGCACGTCGCCGTCCTCCAGCAGGATCGGCGTGATCCCCTCCTCGCGCGCCAGTTCGGCGTGCGCGGTGAGGTGGCGCCACTCGCCGTGCGTCGGTACGGCGTATCGCGGCCTGACCAACCCGTACAGGCGGCGTATCTCGTCGCGCGAGGCGTGGCCGGACACGTGCACGCTGTGGTCGCGGTCGGTCAGGACCCGGACGCCCCGCTTCACCAAGTTGTCCTGCACCGCCATCACCGCGCGCTCGTTGCCCGGGATCATGCGTGAGGAATAGACTACCGTGTCGCCCTCGCCGAGCGAGATGTTCTGGTGCGTGTCGGCGGCGATGCGCGACAGCGCGGAGCGGGGCTCGCCCTGGCTGCCGGTGACGATCATCAGCAGGTGGTCGTCCGGCACGTCGTCAGCGTCTTGCTCGGATAGGAACGGCGGCACGTCGCGGAGGTAGCCGCACTCGCGCGCCGCCACGTCGAGGTTGCGGAGCGAGCGGCCGACCACCACCACCGAGCGCCCGGCCGCCTCGGCGGCGAGCGCGATGCTCTCGACCCGGGCGACGTTGCTGGCGAAGCAGGTCACCGCGACGCGGCCGCTGATGCTGCGGATCAGGGCTGCCATGCTGCGCCGGACGTCGCCCTCGGAGCCGGACTCGCCTTCCACCATGGCATTGGTGCTGTCGCACACCATCGCCAGCACGCCTTCCCGCCCGAGGGCCTCGAACGCGTCCAGGTTCGTCGGCGGGCCTACCAGAGGGTTGCGGTCGAGCTTCCAGTCACCGCTGTGCAGCACCGTGCCATGGGACGTACGCAGCACCAGCGCCTGCGCCTCCGGCACCGAGTGGGTCATGGGCAGGAACTGGAGCCGGAACGGCGGGAGCTCGAAGCTGCCGCCCACCGGGACCACGTGCAGCGGCACCTGGTTCTGCAGCTGCGCCTCGCCAAGCTTGCGCCGGAGCACGGCGGCGGCGAACGGCGTCGCGTAGACCGGGCAGCGCAACTGCGGCCAGAGATGCGCCACCGCGCCAAGGTGGTCCTCGTGCGCGTGGGTGATGACCAACCCGACCAGTGCGGACCGGCGCTCGGCGATGAAGGCGGGATCGGGCATCAGGATCTCGGCTTCCGGCGTGTCGTTGCCGCCGAAGCCGATGCCGCAATCCACCGCCAGCCAGGCGTCGTCGCACCGGTACAGGTTGAGGTTCATGCCGATCTCGCCCGTCCCGCCCAATGGCAGGAACGCCAGACCCCGGTTCAATTCATTCATCAGTCGCCTTCGATCGTTCTTGTCGTGTCAGTGCAGGAAGACGGGGCCAGCCCCGCGAGTGGTCGGAGATCCTCGAGCGTCCGCTCCGGATCGATCCGTCAGTTGTTCAAGCCGTCGGCCAAAGGTGTTGCCGTTCCGGGAAGCCCGTCCGCCGTGCCCGATGGTGGGCAGGCGGGGGATCCAGGTCCTGGCGCGAGGCAGATATCGGGATTCGCCGCCTCAGCCGCAAGCGGTCGGCCCCTCCGCATGACACGGAAGCAGGATCTCGCCGGTATCGATCCGCTCCTGCCGCCCGTCGACCGACAGCAGCAACGCCCCGTCCGGCGCCAATCCGGCGAACACGCCCGACCGACGGATCCCCTGTAGGTCGACTGCCAGCACGGTGCCGACCGGATGGGCTCGGTCGAGCCAGGCCGCGCGGATCGCCTCGAAGCCGTCGCGGCGCCAGAGCGACTGCCAGCCGTCCAGCGCGTCGAGCAGGCGCTCCGCCACCGCCAGCGCGTCCGGCGCCGGGCCAAGCTCGGCGAGGCAGGCGGTCTCGCGATCCGGCAGGGCCGGTGCATCGACGAGGTTGGCGCCGAACCCGATCACCAGCCAGTCGGCGCCGGCGCCGGTGCCACGTTCGATCAGGATGCCGGCCAACTTGGCGTTGCCGAGAAGGACGTCGTTGGGCCATTTGAGGCGCAGGCCGGCGCCGCCGAGCGCCTGGTGCAGCGACAGGCCGGCCAGGAACGGCCACAGGCCCAGCTGCCGCAGGTCGCCCTTGGGGCGGAGAAGCACCGACAGGGCGAGGTTCCCAGCCTGTCCGGTCCAAGAGCGGCCACGGCTGCCGCGTCCCTGCGTCTGGCGCTGCGCTAGCACGGCGAGGCCGGCCGCCTCGCCCGCTTCCGCCCGGCCGATGCAGAGGTCGGAGGTGGAGGCCAGGCTGTCATAGGTTTCGAGACGCCAGCCGGGAGGTCCGCCCGTCACCATACGGCCGGCCGGATCACCTGAACAGGACGGCAGCGGCCGCCTGGGCGGCACCGAGGACCGGTCCCAGCACGAGCAGGAACAGGGCGGTGACAAGGCCCATCGCGCCGGTGACGGTCGACAGAGTCCGGGTGCCACGGTCAAAGGCCGGCTCCGGGGCGTCGAGGTACATCACCTTCACCACGCGCCAATAGTAGTACAGGCCGACCATGCTGGTGACGATGCCGATGACCGCCAGGGTCCAGAGGCCCGACTGCACCGCGGCGGCGAACACAAACAGCTTGCCGAAGAAGCCAGACAGCGGCGGGACGCCGGCCATGCTGAACATGAATGCGGCCATAGCCAGCGCCAGCAGAGGGTTGGTGCGCGACAGCCCAGACAGGTCGGCGATGCGCTCCAGCGGACGGCCCTGGCGGCGCATGGCGATGATGCAGGAGAACACCCCAACCGTCATGAACAGGTAGGTGGCGAGGTAGACCAGGGTGCCGCGCACCCCCTCCGGCGTGCCGACGGCGAGGCCAATCATGGCGTAGCCCATATGGCCGATGGAGGAGTAGGCCATCAGCCGCTTGATGTTGGTCTGCGGGATGGCCGCCAGAGCGCCCAGCACCATGGTGCAGATCGCCACCAGCTCGACCAGCAGCTGCCACTGGGTGGTCAGGTGGCCGAACGGGCCGGACATTACGCGGAGCAGCAACGCGAAGGCGGCGACCTTCGGCGCACCGGCCAGGAAGGCGGTCACGGAGGTTGGCGCGCCCTGGTAGACGTCGGGCGTCCACATGTGGAAGGGGGCGGCCGACAGCTTGAAAGCGAGGCCCACGAACACGAACACGATGCCGATCACTAGGCCTGCCGAGACCGCGCCGCCGCCGATCAGGGCGGTGCGGAGGCCTCCGTACTCCATGGTGCCGGCGAAGCCGTAGACCAGGGACACGCCGTAGAGCAGCAGTCCGGAGGCGAGCGAGCCGAGCACGAAGTACTTCAGGCCGGCTTCCGCCGAGGTAAGCTCGTCGCGGGCGAAGGCACACAGGATGTAGATGGCGAGGGACTGCAGCTCGAGCCCGACGTAGAGCGTCATCAGGTTGCCGGACGAGGCCATGACCAGGGTGCCGACGGTGGAAAACAGCACCAGCACCGGGAACTCGAACCGGTCGACTTTCTGGCGCACGTTGTAGTCGAGCGACATCAGCAGGGCGAAGGCGGCACCGAGCAGGCTCAGGATCTTCATGAACCGGGCGAAGCCGTCGTTGACGAACGTGGCGCGGTAGCCGGTTCCCGCTGGTGCCGTGAGCACCAGCACCGCCGTCACCAGGAACGCGACCAGGGTCAGCATCGTGCAGGCGAAGGCGGGCGAGTCCTTCTTCTGCAGCACGCCGAACACGAGGATGAGGAGGCCGCAGACGGAAAGCACGATCTCCGGCAGAGCCAGGGTCCAGTTGGTCATGGAGCTGCCCATCGTCGTGCCGTTCATCGGAACACCAGGAACACGGAGGTCAGCGTGAGCAGGCCGATCAGCATGGTGAAGGCGTACACCGCGATCGAACCGGTCTGGATCCGGACCAGCTGGACCGAGCCGCCGGCGGTGAGGCGGGCGAGCCCGGCGGAGCTGCCGTCGATGATCCCCTCGTCGGCACCATGCCAGAGCAGCCGGGCCAGCGCCGCATAGGGGCGGACGAAGATCGCGTCGTACAACTCGTCGAAGTACCACTTGTTAAGCAGGAACAGGTAGAGTGGCCGGAACCGGGTTGCCAGACGGGCCGGGATCGCGGGCCGGGCCATGTAGCAGAACCAGGCGGTGACGGCGCCGGCGAGCGCTGCGATCGTCGGCACGAGCGTGAGCAGGAACGGCAGCTGGTCCAGGCGGGCCAGCACGTGGTTGTCCTGGCCGGAGAAGATCGCGCCGTTCCAGAACCCGGCCTGCTCCCTGCCGATGAAGGCGGCATAGAGCAGCCAGCCTGCGAACACGGCCCCGAGCGACAGCAGCACCAGCGGGATGGTGATCGCCGGCGGGCTTTCGTGCGCATGCGCCGCCAAATGGGCGTCGCGCGGGCTGCCGTGGAACACCAGGAACAGCAGGCGGCCGCTGTAGAGCGCGGTGATGAAGGCGGTGACGACGCCGAGCACCCAGCCGTAGGTGCCGATGCCGCCGGCAACCCACGCGCCGTCGATGATGGCGTCCTTGGACCACCAGCCGGAAAAAGGAGGAATGCCGGCCAGGGCCAGGGAGCCGCACCACATGGCGACATAGGTGACCGGAACCTTGCGCCACAGGCCGCCCATGCGGAACATGTCCTGCTCGCCGGCCAGGGCGTGGATCACCGAGCCGGCGGACAGGAACAGCAGCGCCTTGAAGAAGGCGTGCGTCATCAGGTGGAACATCGAGGCCTGGTAGAGTCCGCAGCCGACGGCGATGAACATGTAGCCGAGCTGAGAGCAGGTCGAGTAGGCGATGGTGCGCTTGATGTCGGGCTGCACCAGGCCGACGGTGGCGGCGAAGAAGCAGGTCGAGGCGCCGATCACCACCACGATTGCCTTGGTGACGGGCGCAAACTCGACCAGCGGTGACATGCGCGCCATGAGGAACACGCCGGCGGTCACCATGGTGGCGGCGTGGATCAGCGCCGAGACCGGGGTCGGTCCCTCCATCGCGTCGGGCAGCCAGGTGTGCAGGAAGATCTGCGCCGACTTGCCCGAGGCGCCGATGAACAGCAGCACGCCGATCACCTCGTAGGCCCGCATGGTGCTGCCGAATAGGTGGTAGGTCGCATCCGCGTGCGCCGGCACCAGGGCGAAGATGTTGTCGTAGGCGACCGTGCCGAACTGCAGGAACAGCAGGGCGATGCCGACCATGAAGAACAGGTCGGCGATACGGTTGACCACGAACGCCTTGTTGGCGGCGCGGGTGGCGTTCGGGCGGTCGTACCAGTAGCCGATCAGCAGGTAGGAGCACAGGCCGACGCCTTCCCAGCCGAAGAACAGCTGGATCAGGTTGTCGGAGCTGACCAGCATCAGCATGGCGAAGCTGAACAGCGAGAGGTAGGCGAAGAAGCGCGGGACCGGCATGGTCTCGTGGTTCATGTAGCCGACGCTGTAGACGTGGATCAGGGTAGACACCACGGTGACCATCGCCACCATGGAGCCGGACAGCGCGTCGAAGCGCAGCTGCCAGGGGGCGTGGAAGCCGCCGGCCTGGATCCAGGAGGAGACCGGCACGGCGATGGTCTGCGAGCCGGAGGCGACGCCGATCCACAGGGCGGCGACGCCGCAGACCGAGGCCAGCACCATCAGTAGGACGCTGACGAGGAGCGCCGGCCGGGTGCCGATTACGCGGCCGAACAGGCCGGTGACGACGGCGCCTGCCAGCGGCGCGAACACCGCGGTCGCGAACAGCGGGGCGAACAGGGCGGGGACGGACGGCATCTCAGCCCTTCATCAGTGTCACGTCCTCGACCTGGATCGAGCCGCGGTTGCGGAAATACACGGTGACGATCGCAAGCCCGATCGCGGCCTCCGCGGCGGCCACGGTCAGCGAGAACAGGGTGAAAACCTGGCCGGACAGCTCGCCGTGGGCGGCGGAGAAGGCGACCAGGTTGAGGTTGCCGGCGAGCAGGATCAGCTCGATCGACATCATCAGGATGATCACGTTCTTGCGGTTCAGGAAGATCCCGAACACGCCGAGCACCAGCAGGAAGGCGCCCACCGTGAGAAAGGGGCCGAGCCCGACCACCTGCAGACCGTTCGACGGCATCGTGTCAGGCTCCGTGGTGGTGGTCGGTCTGGTGCTGCTCGGGCGCACGATTGGTGCCGTGCGCCGCCACCGCGCCGTAGCCGTCACGCGGACGGATGAAGCCGCCGAGCTGGTCGACGCTGGCGCCGAGGCCCAGCGTCATCAGCTGGATGGTGTCGGCCGGCATGCGCGCGTGCTGCAGGCTGACGTCCTGGCGGCGGGCCGACGGGCGCTCGCGCAGGGTCAGCACGATGGCGCCGATCATCGCCACCAGCAGCACCAGGCCGCACAGCTGGAACAGCAGCACGTAGCGGGTATAGATCAGCTGCCCCAGTGCCGCGGTATTGCTGAGCACCGGCGCGCCCGGCGTTGCCGCCGCAGGGATCACGGCCGGGACCAGATGGAACCCGCCGACGGTGAAGATCAGCTCGGCCAGGAGGGCGAGGCCGATCGCCGCACCCACCGGCGCATAGCGCTGCAGACCCTCGCGCATCTGGTCGAAGTTCACGTCCAGCATCATGACCACGAACAGGAACAGCACCGCGACCGCGCCGACGTAGACGATCACCAGGATCATCGCCAGGAACTCGGCGCCGGCGATCAGGAACAGCCCGGCCGCGTTGAAGAAGCCAAGGATCAGGAACAGCACCGAGTGCACCGGGTTGCGGGCGCTCACCACCATGAGGCCGGACAGCACCAGCACGACGGCGAACAGGTAGAAGGCGAACTGGGTTATCATCCTGCCTTCTCCGGTCAGCGGTACGGCGCGTCCTGCTCAAGCCGGCGGGCGAGCACGGACTCCCAGCGGTCGCCGTTCGCGAGCAGCTTGTCCTTGTTGTACATCAGCTCCTCGCGCGTCTCGGTGGCGAACTCGTAGTTCGGCCCCTCGACGATCGCGTCAACCGGGCAGGACTCCTCGCATAGGCCACAGTAGATGCACTTGGTCATGTCGATGTCGTAGCGCGTGGTGCGCCTGGACCCGTCCTCGCGCGGCTCGGCCTCGATGGTGATGGCCAGCGCCGGGCAGACCGCCTCGCACAGCTTGCAGGCGATGCAGCGCTCCTCGCCGTTGGGATAGCGGCGCAGCGCATGCTCGCC
>CAXTVS010000079.1:0-13374 GCA_964247735.1 uncultured Acetobacteraceae bacterium | reverse complement strand
CTAGCCATTACGCTGCGGCTCATGTCCGCCATGGAGAAGCCATACAAGACTCCTAAATTTCGGCTATGAGCGCCACTCGTCGCTGTGATGTTGAAGACCTCGATGCGGTGCTCCCCGCGTCGTCAGCGAAGAAAAGGGAGAGCCAGTATTGTAGTCGAGGTCATGCTAGATGCACTACTCGGCGACCGCTTCGCGGTCGCTGCCGCTGCCCCTGTGCTCGTGGACGATGCACTGTTCGCCGTTGAGCGCCGACACGTCGCGCAGGCGGTGGCGAAGCGCCGGGCGGAGTTCGGGACGGTGCGGGTCTGCGCGCGACGGGCGCTGGCGGAACTCGGAATCGCGCCGTGTCCGCTGGTACCTGCGCCCGACGGGTCGCCGCAATGGCCGGCCGGGATCGTCGGCAGCCTGTCGCATACGGACGAACTCTGCGCGGCCGCGGTGACCGGAAACGCAGGCGTCCGGGCGGTGGGAATCGACGTCGAGCGGGATGCGGTTCTCGACATGGAACTGGAAGAGATGGTCTGCACGGCCGCCGAACGGGACTGGATCCGCCGGCAGGATCCAGACTGGCACGGTCGGCTGGGCACGCTGTTCTTCAGCGCCAAGGAAGCGTTCTACAAGTGCCAGCACGCCTTGACCAAGGCCACGTTAGACTTCGCTGATGTCGAGCTGGAGGTGAGCTGGCGCGAGGGGGAGTTCCGCGTCGCCAGGCTCGCCGCAGCGTTCGCGCCGGTGTTCCGGTCGGCGGCGTTCTCGGGTCGCTTCGGCTACGCCGCGGGTCATATCACGACGGTGGCGGTGCTGGAGCGCTGAGCGACCGCCGGCCGGATACGCGGCCGCTGCATCGCCTGCCGCGAGGCGCCAAGCCTTGTTGAGTGCCCTGGAAACGTTACGGCAGCCGTCGGTTTCGCCAGGCGACGCAGCGCCGCAGCATCGCGTCGGTGATCGCCAGCGACGGGACTCCGGGTCGCGGAGCACCCGCGAGGGCATTCGGTGGAATGATAACGGGAGCAGCCGGCCGGATCCGGAAGTCTGGGGCGGGGCCATCCTCCGGCATGATCAGCGAGACCTTCTCGTCGTCGAGCCGCTCTGTGCAGAGCCTGCGCCATGCGCGCTCGTCGATCTCCTCGATGTCGGAGCCGCCGACCTCGGCGATGGCGCGCGTCAGGGCGCGTAGCCGGAACGGTTGCGGATTGAGCAGGTTCAGCTCGTTCCCGTGCGCGGCCTCGTCAAGGGACAACGCGACAATCGCCGCGGCGGCGGCGTCGGCGGGCAGCGAGTTGATCGGCGCGTCGGTCGCCGGGACGCGGCGGAGGGCAAGGCAGGCGTCGATGAACAGGCTCCAGGTGTCGTTGGGGTTGCTGGCACCGGTGGCGGCGGACGCGCCGACATGGGTGAGGCGATAGGTGGTGGAGGGGATGCCGCGCGAGCGGCCGAGTCGCAGGATCCGCTCGGCGACCCACTTGCTGCGCGCGTAGCCGGACGGCAGGCCGGGCCAGCATTCGGCAAGCTCGGCCGCGGTGGCAACGCCGGGGCCGGCCGCCTCCGCCGGCGGCACGGTGCTCATGGTCGAGACGAAGTGCACGTGCTTGGGCGCGCCCGACGCGGCGAGGCGCAGGATCTCCCGCGTGCCGGCCACGTTCGCGGGCTTCAGGCGGCCGTAGCCGTGCAGCGCGTCCACCCAGGCGCCGTTGTGGTGGATCACGTCGATCCGGTCGGCCAGGGCGTCGAACGCCGGCTTGCAGAGGCCGAGGCCGGGCGCGGCCAGGTCCCCGGGATGGATGACCACCCGGTCGCGATCCGGCGGCGGAAGGTCGAGCGCCCGCATGGCGGCGTCGAGGCGGTCGCGACCCTCCGACGCGTCCGCGCACCGGACCAGGCAGTGCAGGGTGGCCCGGGTGCCGTGCAGCAGCGCGTGCAGCAGGAAGGCGCCGAGGAAGCCGGTGGCGCCGGTGAGCAGCACCTGGTCCGGCGCGACGGCACCGGTTCCGGGGCGGGGGAGCCGGGGCGCGGCGGCGATGGCCGGGTCCAGGGTCACTTCGGCGGCGAGGTCGACCGCGTCCGGTGCGGCGGGCCGCGACGCCGCGTCGAGCAGGTCTGCCAGCCCGGCCAGGACCGGATGGGCGAACACGTCGCGGGGGGTGGCGTCGCGGTTGAACGCGTCGCGCATCGCCGCCGCGAGGCGCACGGCGAGCAGAGAGTGGCCGCCAAGGGCAAAGAAATCGTCGTGGCGGCCGACGCGCTCCACCCCCAGCAGCCGGCACCACAACGCGGCCAGCGTCTGCTCGGTGGTGCCCTGCGGCGGCTCGAAGCCGCCGCGGACGAAGGCGATGTCCATCGGGACGGGCAGCGCCCTGCGGTCCAGCTTGCCGTGCGGGGTCAGCGGCAGCCGGTCGAGGACGACAAAGGCGGAGGGAACCATGTAGTCGGGCAGGCGGCCGGCGAGATGGCTCCGCAACAGCGCCGGGAGGTCGCCGTCGGCCTGGTCGACGGACACGTAGGCCACCAGCCGGCGGTCGCCGGGGCGGTCCTCGCGCAGGATCACGGCGGCCTCGCGCACGGCCGGATGGGCGTCGAGCTGCGCCGAAACCTCGCCGAGCTCGATGCGGAAGCCGCGCAGCTTCACCTGGTCGTCGTTGCGGCCGACGTAGAGCAGGTCGCCGTTCGGCGCGTGGCGCACCAGGTCGCCGCTGCGATACATGCGGGCTTCCGGGCGGGCTTCCGGTGCGGGGTCGAACGGATCCGGTAGGAAGCGTTCGGCGGTCAGCTCCGGGCGCTGCCAGTAGCCGCGCGCCACGCCGATGCCGCCGATGTGCAGCTCGCCGACGGTGCCGCGGGGGACGGGTTGGCCGTGCCGGTCCAGGACGTAGAGGCGGGCGTTGTCCACGGCTCTGCCGATCGGCACGTCGGGGAGGTCGCCGTCCGGGTCGTCCGGGCAGGTCCAGGTGGTGGCGCAGATGCTGATCTCGGTGGGGCCGTAGGCGTTGAACACCCGCGCGACACGGCGCCACGCCCGCACCAGGGCGGGCGGCGAGGCCTCGCCGGCGAGGATCAGCGCCGGACGGTGCGTCCAGCCCGGCTCGCCGGCGAAGCCTTGCAGGAAGGCCGGCGGCAGGGTGGCGTGGGTGATGCCCCGGCGGCCGACGAAGGCGACGAACGCCGCCGGGTTCTCGCGCTCCTCCCGGGACGGGAGGTGCAGCGCGGCACCGGCGGCGAACGCCATCACCATCTCCATGATGCTGGCGTCGAAGCTGGACGAGGCGAACTGGCTGACGCGACTGGTCGGCGAGATGTCGAAGCTGCGGGCGAGCGAATGCGCCAGGCTGACGACGCCGCGGTGCTCGACGAGGACACCCTTGGGCGTGCCGGTCGATCCGGAGGTGTAGATCATGTAGGCGAGCGAGCGGGACGTGGCTCCCGCAACGACGGGAACGGCGTCCGAGCGGCCGGACCAGGCGCGGTCGTCGGCGACGTCGAGCATCCCCGGCCGGGCGATCCCGGCGGAGGTGAGCGCGTCGCGCCCGGCCGCATCGTGGAGCACCCATCCGGGAGCGGCGTCCTCGAGGATCAGGGCGAGGCGGGCACCGGCGTAGGCCGGGTCGAGCGGAAGGTGGACGGCGCCGGCCTTCATGACCGCGAGCGGGACGACGATCGCCTCCGGCCCCCGGCCCAGCACGGAGGCGACGCGCTGTTCCGGTCGCACGCCGAGCGCCAGGAGGTGGTGCGCCATCCGGTTCGCACGCGCGTCGAGCTCGGCGTAGGAGAGCTGCCGGCCGTCGTACACCAGCGCGACCGCGTCCGGGGCGGTGGCGGCCCCGGCCTCCAGCAGCCCGGGGATGCGGTAGCGATCCGGGTAGGGCCTCCGGGTCCGGTTCCAGGTGTCCAGCAGGAGCCGTGCCTCGTCCGGCAGCAGCAGGGGAATGCGCTGGACGATGCCGGCGCCGTCCCGCGTCATCTCCGCCAGGACGCGCCGCAGGTAGGCGCAGTGCCGGTCGATCGTGTCGCGGTCGAACAGCGCGGTGGCGTAGCCCAGGGCGCCACGGATCTCGCCGTCGATCTCGCCGACGATCAGCTCGAGGTCGAACTTGACCCAGTCGAACGCGTGCGAGCGGGCCTCCACTGCGACACCAGGCAGGTCGATCCGGCTCTCCCCGGCGTCCTGCCAGTCGAGGATCGCCTGCACCAGCGGGGTCCGGTCCAGGCGGCGAGGGGCCTGGGCGAGATCCACCATCCGCTCGAAGGGCAGGGCGCCGTGCGCCTGCGCGTCCAGCGAGATGCGCTGCACGTGCGACAGCAGCGCCGCCGTGTCGAGCGGCTCGGAAAGCGGGATCCGCAGCGGGAGCGTGTTGACGAAGAAGCCGATCAGCTCCTCCAGCTCCGGACGGGCGCGGCCGGCGCTGGGGATGCCGACGACCACCTCGTCCTGGCCGGACAGCCGGCAAAGCACCGCGGCCCAGGCGGCGAGAAGCACGGTGAACAGGGTGACGTCGTGGCGCCGTGCCAGGTCCTTGAGGGCCCGCGTCAGCGCCACGTCCAGGTCGAACGGCGAAACCGCGCCGGCGAAGCATTGCCGTGCCGGGCGTGGCCGGTCGGTGGGCAGTTCCAGGAGCATCGGCGCGTCCGCCAGCTGGCGGCGCCAGTACTCCGCCTCCGTACGCAGTCGCTCGCGCATCGGCGCCGATTGTTCCCACGCGACGTAGTCCGCGTACTGGATCGGCAAAGGCGGCAACGGTCCGGCGAGGAGGCGGCCGAGGTCATTGGCGAGGACGCCGAGCGACCAGCCATCCGCGACCATGTGGTGCAGGGTGATCTGCAGCACATGCCGCTGGTTCCCCAGGTCGGCGAGCAGGACGCGCAGCAGCGGGCCGGCGGACAGGTCGAACGGCGTGTTCCTGCCGGCGGCCAGCAGCTCGCGGACCGCGGCTTCGGCATCGGCGGCGTCGCGCAGGTCGTGGTCCAGCACGGCCACCCCGGTTCCCGCGGGAAGCAGGGTGGCATAGGGCTGCCCCTGCTCGCTGCCGAACACCGTCCGCAGGCTTTCGTGCCGGGCGCACAGCCGGTCCAGCGCGGTGCGCAGAGCCCCGGCGTCGAGCCGGCCGCGCAGGCGGAAGGCGAGCTGCACGTGGTAGGTCGCGGTGTTGCCGCCGTCGAGCTGCGACAGGAACCACAGGCGCTGCTGTGCGTGCGAGAGCGGCAGGCGTTCCGTTCGCGTCACCGGCGTGACGGCCCGAATCGGCGCCACGTCCGCCGGCCGGTCGAGCGCGTCGATCGCCGCGGCGAGGTCGGCGAGGGCGGGGCTGTCGAACAGCGTGGCGAGCCCGAGCTCGACGCCGAACGCCCGGGTGATCCGGCTCAGCAGGCGGACCGCCAGCAGCGAGTGGCCGCCGAGGTCGAAGAAGCGGTCGCGCCGTCCCACGCGGTCCAGGCCGAGGAGCCCGCACCACAGGTCGGCGAGCACGGTCTCGGTTCCGGCCAGCGGCGCCTCGAAGGCGGAGCGGGCGAAGGAATGCTCGTCCGGAGGCGGAAGGGCGTCGCGGTCGAGCTTGCCGTTCGCAGTGAGCGGCAGCGCGTCCAGGGCGACGAAGGCCGAGGGGACCATGTAGTCCGGCAGCAGGGAACCGAGATGCGCGTGCAGCATCGCGGCCGGCGGCCCGGACGCGGCGGCGCAGACTACGTAGGCGACGAGCTGCTCGCCCGTCCGCCCGTCCGCGAGGGCGACCACGCCGCAGTCGCGCACCAGCGGGTGCTCGGCGAGGTGCGCCTCGATCTCGCCGACCTCGACCCGGAAGCCGCGGATCTTGATCTGGCGGTCGTCGCGGCCGGCGTAGACGAGGCGGCCGTCCGGCAGGAAGCGGGCCAGGTCGCCGGTGCGGTACATGCGTGGCTCGTGGCAGGATCCGGAGGGCACCTCGAATGGGTCGGGAAGGAAGCGCTCGGCGGTGAGCCCGGGGCGGTGCAGGTAGCCGTCGGCGAGGCCGGCGCCACCGATGAACAGCTCGCCGACGGCGCCGAGGGGGACAGGCTTCCGGTACGGGTCCAGCACGTAGGCGCGGACGTTGGCGATGGGACGGCCGATCGGCACGTGGCTCGGCGCCACCGCGACCTCCGCGGCGGACAGCCGCTGCGCGGTGACGACGTGGGTCTCGGTGGGGCCGTAGTGGTTGTGCAGGGTGCAGCCCGGCAGCCGCTCGAACAGGCGGCGGATCTGCGGCGTCAGGCGCAGCTGCTCTCCGGCGATGATCAGCTCGCGCAGCTCGGGCAGCAGCGGCGCGCCGGGCGCGTTGTCCAGCGCCTCGGCCAGGGCCTGCAGCGCGACATAGGGCAGGAACGCGCGCTGCACCGCGTGACGGCGCATCAGCTCGGCGAGAACGGTGAACCGCAGGCGCTGCCCGGAGTCGATCAGCACCAGCGATGCGCCGCTGCAGAGGGTGGCGAAGACCTCCTGGAAGGCGACGTCGAAGCCCAGCGCCGCGAACTGCAGCGTGCGCGGCGCGGACAGGCCGGCACGGACGGTGTCCGCCTGCTGCCAGGCGAGCAGGTTGAGCAGCGGCCGGTGGGACATGGCGACGCCCTTGGGCGTGCCGGTGGAACCGGAGGTGTAGATCACGTAGGCGGTGTCGCCGGTCGCGTCGGTGCGGGGGAACGGCGCCGGGCCGGCGCCGCGGCGCGAGACCGCCCCGTTCGCCAGGTCGTCGACGTCGAGCAGGGTGGGATACCCGCCCCGCCGGGGGCCGAGCGCGTCGCGACCCGTGGCGTCGGCAAGTACCAGCAGCACGTCGGCCTCGCCGAGCACCTGCTCCAGCCGCGCGCGCGGATAGGAGGGATCCAGCGGGACGTAGGCGGCGCCGGTCTTCAGGATGGCCAGGATGCTGGTGACCAGGGCGAAGCCGCGGTCGACGCAGAGGCCGATCCGCCGGCCTGGTCCGGCGCCGAGCCCGCACAGCATGCACGCCCAGAGCTCGGCGCGGGCGTCCAGCGCGGCATAGGAAAGCTGCCTGTCGTGGTGGATGAGCGCGATCGCGTCCGGCGTTCGCAGCGCCTGCGCCTCGAACAGGTGGTGGACGCGATCGACCGACGGCCCGGGCGCGTCGGTCTGGTTGCGCCGCCGTAGCAGGGCGGCCTCGTCCGTTCCGACCAGAGGCAGCCGGCGGTACGGCAGCTCGGGCTCGGCCACCATGCCGGCGAGGGTGGTGAGCAGGTAGTCGCGGTAGCGGAGGATCGTCGCCTCGTCGAACAGCGCGGTGGCGTAGCCGAGCAGGCCGGACACGGTGCCGTCCTGTTCGAGCAGATGCAGCTCGAGGTCGAAGCGGATCGCGTCGAACCGAAACGGGGCCGGATCGATTTCGACGCCGGACAGGTTCCATACGGCCCGCCGGTTGCTCTGCCAGGCGAACAGCACCTGGAACAGCGGGGCGTGCCCGGGCCGGCGCGACGGGCCGACCGCGTCCACGACCTGCTCGAACGGCAGGTCCTGGTGCTCCTGCATGGCCAGCACGGTCCGGCGCATCGCGCGCAGCACCGCCAGGGTGTTCGGGTCGCCGGACAGGTCGGAGCGCAGCACCAGGGTGTTGACGAAGAAGCCGATCAGGTCCTCGGTCTCGCGCGGGCCGCGGTTCGCCGCCAGCGTGCCGAGCAGCACGTCGTCCTGGCCGGACAACCGGGCCAGCACCATCGACCAGGCGGCGGCGAACAGCATGAACGGCGTCACCCCCTGTCGCCGGCAGAGCGTGTCGACGGCGGCTGCCAGCTCCGGGGCGATGCGGACCGGAACGGCGGCGCCGGCGAAGGATTGCCGGACCGGTCGCGGTCGGTCGGTCGGGACGGGTAGAAATTCGGGCGCGCCGCGCAGCTGCTCGCGCCAGTATGCGCGCTGGCGCTCCAGGCGCTCGCTGGTGAACACGGCGTGCTGCCAGGCGGCGTAGTCGGGATACTGCACCGGCAGCGGCGGGAGAACCGGCGCCTCGCCCCGCGAACAGGCGGCGTAGGCGGCGCCGAGCTCCCGGGCCAGCACGTCCATCGACCAGCCGTCGCCGGCGATGTGGTGCAGGCACAGCAGCAGGCGGGAACGGTCGTGGGCGGTGCGCAGCAGCGCCGCGCGGATCAGCGGTCCGCGTTCGAGGTCGAACGGCCGGGCCGCGTGCGCGCGGGCGAAGCGGGCCGCTTCAGCCTCGGGATCCGCCGCCGCGGCAAGGTCGCGCTCGTCCAGGACGAACGGGGTGGCGACCGGCAGGACCCTCGCCAGCGGCCTGCCGTCGACGGACGCGAACACGGTGCGCAGCGACTCGTGGCGCTCCACCAGGTGGTGGAGGGCCCGGCGCAGCGCCGGCGCGTTCACTGCGCCCCGCAACCGCAGCTCCACCGGAATGTGGTAGGCGGCGCCGGCATCCTCGAGCTGCGCCAGGAACCAGAGCCGCTGCTGCGCCGGGGAGGGCGGCAGCGGCGCGGCGCGCGGCACCGGCCGGATCGGCGGCAGCGGCGCGTCGCCGGAGCCGGACGCGTCGACGTCCTCGCCGATCGCGGCGGCTAGCGCCGCCAGGGTCGGGTGGTCGAACAGCAGCTGGAGCGAGATCGGCCGGCGGAACGCCGTGCGGGCGCGGCCGAGCAGCCGCATGGCGACCAGCGAATGGCCGCCGAGGTCGAAGAAGCTGTCCTGGCGCCCCACCGGACCGGTGTCGAGCAGCTCTCGCCACAGCCGGGCCAGCTCCTGCTCGACGGGGCCCCGCGGCGCCTCGTAGGCGCGGCGGGGAACCCCGTCCGTCCGCGGATCCGGCAGCGCCTTGCGGTCCAGCTTGCCGCTGGGAGTCAGCGGCAGCGCCGGCAGGCGGACGAACGCCGCCGGCACCATGTAGTCCGGCAGCTCGGCCGCCAGGGCCCCGCGGCAGCGGTCGAGAAGGGCGACCTCGTCGGCGACCTCGTCGCGGGCGACGAGATAGGCGACCAGGCGCTGGTCGGGGCGCTCGCCGGACGCGATCACGGCCACCTCGCGCAGTTCGGGCACCCGGGCCAGGCGGTCCTCGATCTCGCCGGCCTCGACGCGGTAGCCGCGGATCTTGAGCTGGTGGTCGGAACGGCCCAGGAACTGCAGGCTGCCATCGGGCAGGAAGCGGGCCAGATCGCCGGTGCGATACAGCCGCGCATCCGCTTCCGCGGAGAACGGGTCGGGCCCGAACCGTTCGGCGGTCGCGTCCGGCGCGCCGAGATAGCCGCGCGCCACGCCGGCGCCGCCGATGCAGAGTTCGCCAGGCTCGCCGATCGGCACCGGCTGCCGGAAACGGTCGAGCAGGTGGACGCGCGTGTTCGGCAGGGGGCGGCCGATCGCCGACGCCTGGTCGGCCGCATCCACGCGGAACAGCGTGGCGTTCACGGTGGCCTCGGTCGGGCCGTAGGCGTTGAACAAGGGCGGGCGGTGCCCGCCCCGGCCGAACCAGGCGGCAAGTGCCGCGACACTCATGGCATCGCCGCCGGACACGACGCGGCGCAGGCTGGCGGGGAGCTCGACCTCCGGCTCGGCCGAGGCGATCTGCGCCCAGAAGCCGCTCGGCAGGTTGAGCGAGGTGAGGCGGTGTCTGGAACAGAAGGCGGCGAACGCGGCGGGGGAGTGCAGGCAGCACTCGTCGCGCAGCACCAGGGTGGCGCCGCTCAGCAGCGCCGGGAAGATCTCCTCCACGGACATGTCGAACGCGCACGAGGCGAACTGCAGCAGGCGCTCGTCCGGGTCGAGGCCGTAAGCGTGTCGCAGGGCGGCGACTTGGTGGACGACGTTGCGGTGCTCCACCATCACGCCCTTCGGCTGCCCGGTGGAGCCGGAGGTGTAGATCACGTAGGCGAGGTTGTGGGGACGCAGCCCGGGCACGCACGGGTCGCGATCGGCGGACGCGCCGGAAGGAAACGCGGACGCGTCGACGGCAATCGTGGGGCACGGGATGGCGAACCCGTCGAGTGCCGCCCGGCCGGCCTCATCCGCCAGCAACAGCACCGGCCGCGCGTCTTCGAGCACAAGGCGGGTGCGGGCGGAAGCGTAGGCCGGATCGATTGGGACATAGGCGGCGCCCGCCTTCAGGATGGCGAGCAGGCCGGCGATCATGTCCGGGCCGCGCTCGAGGCAGAGCGCCACGCGGTCGTCGGGACGGACGCCTCGCGACAGGATGGCGTGGGCGATGCGGTTGGCCCTGGCGTTGAGGTCGCCGTAGCTAAGCGTCGCCTCCGCATGGACGATCGCGGTCGCCGCACCGTCGCGCCGCACCTCGGCCTCGAAGATCTGGTGCAGGCAGCACCCGTCGGCGGGCAGGCGTTCGGTGTCGTTCCAGGACCGCAGGGTCGCTGCCTCAGCGGCAGCGAGAGCCGGGACCGAACCGAGCACGCGGGCGGGCTCGGCGAGCACCGCTTCCATGAAGCACTTGAACCGCTCCACCACGACGTCGATCTCGGACTCGTCGAAATGGCTCCTGCCGTAGATCAGGTGGATGGCGACGTCGCCGGTGGCCTGGTTGTCGCGGACGCAGAGTCGCAGGGGCGAGTTGTCGGATCCGTTTGCCCAGCGCACCGCGACCGCGGTCGCGGAGCCAAACGCCATCTCGCGTCCGCCGTGCTCGTACGAGATCGACAGCTCGTAGAGCTGCGACCGCTGCTGACGGAACAGCTCGAGCTCCTTGTTGAGGGTGCCGATCGGGAACCTTTGGTGCCGGTAGCGGCGCCGCAGCATCGGTCCGATCTTCGCGACGAGATCGAGCAGGCTCTCGTCGCCGGTCATGCCGAGCGTCAACGGGATGACGTTCGCGAACAGGCCGATGGTCCGGCGCTCCTCGGCATTGCGGCGGTTCAGCACCGACAGGCCGATCGTCAGCTCGTCCCGGTCACGCATCCGCAGCATGAACGCGCAGAACAGCGTCAGGAACACCTGGTAGCGCGAGGATCCGACGGTTCCAGCGATCGCGTCGACGGCGACGCGCAGCAAGGCCGGCAGCATCCAGCTGCGCTCGTCGCTGGTCGCGTCGGCGAGTGCATCCCGACGCGGCGCGAGCATGGGTTCGGGGATGGTGCCGTACTCGCTGCGCCAGAAGGCACGATCCTGGCCGAACCGGTCGGATCGTGAGTAGGCGCAGTCGGCCGCCACGAAGCCGAGATAGGAGGGGGTTCGTTCAGATGGCGTCTCGCCCTGCTCGAGCCGCCGGTAGTTCTCGGCGCACAGCGTGAACAGGGTGTCCATCGCCCAGCCGTCGGCGATCAGGTGATGCACGCAGATGAACCACATGCAACGGTCGGGAGCGGTTCTCAGCAGTGCCCAGCGGAAGAGGGGGCGTCCGAACAGCACGAAAGGCTCGTTCATCTTCCGCCCTACCCAGGCCCGGGCCTCCTCGTCCGGAAAGGCGGAGGTCGACAGGTCGAGGACGGCGAGATTGGTCGCCACCGCAGCGGCGACCGCCTGCCTGGGTTCGCCGTCCTCCGCTTCCGAGATGACGATGCGCAGTGCGTCGTGGTTCTCGGTCAGATGCCGCAGCGCGCGCTCGAAGATGCCGATGTCCAGCGGGCCCGAGATGTGCAGGCAGCCGCCGATATTATAGGTCGGCGCGTCGCCGATCAGGATCTGATCCTGGAAGATGTCGAGCTGCGGGCTCGTCAGCGGGAGCGTCTGGGGATGCGTCTGGGGATCGGTGGGCATGTGTGGGCTCGCTCCTCATGGTCCGGATCCGCGTGCCGCGCCGCCGTATCCGTAACGGACACGGGAAACCGCGCGGGATGCGGCTGGTGGGCTCAGGTTCGGCTTCGGAGCTCGCCGGTTCGTTGATCGGGGCGGGAACCCACCCGTTCCAGCGCGGTCAGGCGGGATGGGGGTCCAAGGTGTCCGGTTCCTGCCGGACGCGGCAGGTGGCCGTAGCGGTGAGGTCCGGACGGACGGAACCGCATCCTCCGCGGCAGAGACCTTGAGAAAAGCAGCATGGCGCGGGGTTGTAGCCCATCCGCTTGCCCGAATGGTAGGGCGGGAGGTCACCCCGACGTTCCGGTCCGGGGAACGGGTCTTGTTCAGCGGCCGGAGGTGGGCAAAGCTTTCCGAACCGAGCGGCGTCCTCCCCGGGCGGTTCCGGATGCCCGGCTGGGAGCGACTGCGGACGATCCGGGCGGGCAAGCGAACCCTGCCGGGCGCTCCGGGCTCCCGCATGCACGAACCGGAGTTGAACGACACAAACATGCTGCTCGGCCGCGATTTCACCCTGTTCCTCATCGGCACCACGCTGTCCACGATCGGCACGACGATGGTTCCGGTGGCGCTCAGCTTCGCGCTGCTCGCCGCCGGACGCTCCGCGGGCGTGCTCGGCATCGTGCTGGCGGCGCAGGCGCTGCCGGTCGTCGTGCTGCTGCTGCTGGGCGGCGTGCTCGGCGATCGCTGGCCGCGACGGCGCATCATGATCGGCGCGGACTCGCTTTGCTTCGTGGCGCAGTCGGTCCTTGCCCTGGCGCTGATCCGCGGAAACGCGCCGCTTCTGGCGATCATCGCGCTGACCGCGCTGATCGGAGCGGGCGCCGCCTTCTTCCAGCCGGCCAAGGGCGGGCTGGTCGCGGAGATCGTCGCGGCCGGGGAACTGGCACGTGCGAACGGCGCGCTGAGCGCCGCCGCGTCGATCGCCGCGATCGCCGGTCCGGCCCTGGCCGGCATCATCGTCGCCGTCGCCGGCCCCGGATGGGCGATTGGCCTCGACAGCCTTTCCTACGCCGCCAGCGCCCTGTGCCTCGTGCCGATCCGCGGGCGGGGTGGGGTGCGGGAGGCTGGGAGCGCTCCGCCCTCCGTGCTGCAGGACCTGCGGCTGGGATTGGCAGCGTTCGCGAGGCGGCGCTGGCTCTGGCTGGTGGTCGGACAGTTCGGGCTGCTCAACCTGGTGGCGTTCGCTCCGCTGCTCGTGCTGGCCCCGGTGCTGCTCGCCAGGTCGCCGCACGGGGCACAGCATTGGGGGCTGTTGCTGAGCGCTGCCGGCCTCGGGGGGCTGGTGGGCGCCATTGCGATCATGGGCCGGGAGCCGGCGCGTGCGGGACTAGCGATCGAGGCGGCCGTGCTGCTGCTGGTTACGCCGCTGGTGCTGCTCGCGGTGGATGCCCCGTTCCCGGCGCTGCTGGTCGGCGGGGTCGCCTACGGCGCAGGCGAGGCGGTGATCAACGTGATGATCGTCACGCTGATCCAGCGCGAGATTCCAGAGGCGCTGCTGTCTCGGGTGGTCTCGATCGTGCAGATCGCCGCGGGGATATTGACTCCGGCTGGCTATGCCCTGGCGGGGCCGGCGGCCCTCTGGCTGGGACCGCATCGGGCGCTGCTGGCGGGGGCTGGCATATCGGTCGCCAGCGTCGTGGCACTGCTGTGCTTCGCGGAGATCAGGCGGTTCAGGC
>CAXTVS010000078.1:0-13591 GCA_964247735.1 uncultured Acetobacteraceae bacterium | reverse complement strand
GACCTGCTGCTCCAGGCCTACCGCGTCGGGCTGTTCCCGATGGCGGAGCGGCGCGACTCCGACGAGCTGTACTGGCTCGACCCGGAGCAGCGCGGCGTGCTGCCGCTGGACGGGTTCCACCTTCCGAAGCGGCTGCGGCGCACCGTGCTGTCCGGCGCCTACTCGGTCACGGCGGACCGGGCGTTCGAGGCGGTGATCGACGGCTGCGCCGAGGCCGCCTCGGGGCGGGAGGAAACCTGGATCAACCCGGAGATCGTCCGGCTGTTCACCGCGCTGCACCGGTCCGGCCACGGCCACAGCGTCGAATGCTGGGCCGGGGACGTCCTGGTCGGCGGGCTGTACGGGGTGTCGCTGGGCGGCGCCTTCTTCGGCGAGAGCATGTTCAGCCGGGCGCGCGACGCGTCCAAGGTGGCGCTGGTGCACCTGGTGGCGCGGCTCCGCCTCGGCGGCTACACCCTGCTGGACACGCAGTTCACCACCGCGCACCTCCAGCAGTTCGGTGCGCACGAGATCCCGCGCGCACGCTACCGCCGGCTCCTGGCCGAGGCGATGACGGTGCATGCGGCCTGGATTGCGGAGCCGGAGCCGGACGCGCTGCTCGGCGTTGTCGACGCGATGGGCCGGACGTGATCCCGGCCCAAGGATGAGGAGTTCGAGACCATGCGCGCAACCAGCCTGATGCCGGCGCTGCTTCTGGCAGCGGCCGCGACCGGCACCGCCGGCGCCGCGCGGGCGGCCACCGACTCGCCGCCGCTGATGCCGACCAGGGACGTCACGGTAGTCTACCAGGTGACGCCGGAAGGGGCACCCCAGGCGCAGACGGTGCGGGTATACTTCCGTGGCGGCGGCGCCGCGATGCGGATCGACGGCCCGCCCGGCCCGGACGGCTCCCCCAGCGGCGACATGGTGCTGGACCGGCCGAACCGCCTGATCACCGTGGTGCTGAACCCGGCGCACAGCTACATGCAGATCCCGGAGCGCGAGGACGTGCAGTCGCCGTTCGTGCTGGACGCGACCATGCGGTTCACCCGCACCGGAACCGGCAGCGTCGCCGGCCTCCCCTGCGTGCAGTACGCGATCGTCACGCCCAAGGGTAACTCCACCGCCTGCGTCACCGATGACGGCGTGGTGCTGAGTGCTGCCGGCGTGGACGGGCAGGGCGCGCGCGGCCGGCTGGTGGCGCAGACGGTGCAGTACGCGCCGCTGCCCCAGTCCGTGTTCCTGCCGCCGCCCGGGTTCCAGCGCACCGCCCATCCCGAGGCCATGGGACCGGGCGGCGCTCCGGGCGGCGGCCCTGCGGGTCCGGGCGGCCCGGTTCCGGGTGGGCCCCAGCCCGGCCTCCAACCCGGCCTCCAGCCCGGCGCGCCCGCCGGCCAGTGAGCGTCGTCCGGCGGCACGCCGCCTGCGCGCTCCTGCTGTCGGCTCCCGCCTCCGCCGCGCTGGCGCAGGGCACCGCCGCGGTGCCGGACCGGCCGCTGCTGGTGCCGCAGCACGACGTCGACGTGTCCTACGCCGTGGCGGCGCCCGCCGCCTCGGGCGTCGCGGCGCCGCTGGTGCAGCGCATGCGGTTCTCCGTGGCCGGCGAACGGCAGCGCGTCGATCCGCCGGGCAACGGGACCTACATGATCACCGAGTACGGCACCGGCCGGATGATCGTGGTGCAGCCGGCGCAGCGCCTGGCCACGATCCTGCCGGCCCCTGGCGGCCCGATCGCCCTGCACGGGCCGCCCCCGACCGGCGACTACCGCAGGCTCGGGCCGGAGGTGGTCGCCGGCACCCCCTGCACCGACTGGGCGACACGTGACGTGGCCGGCCGGGACAGCGTGGTCTGCCTGACCGCCGACGGGGTGCTGCTGCGGGCGACGCAGGCGGGACAGGTGCTGGTGCAGGCGACGCGGGTCGAGGAAGTGCCGCAGCCGGCGGAGGTGTTCGCGATTCCGGACGGCGACCGGGTGCAGGCCCCGTCCTCTCCGGCCGGATCACCCGGGGTTCCGGACCCGAACCGGTGATCGGCGTGGCGGGGCCTCCGTCCCGGACCCCGGCCACCGACCGTCCAGGCTGCCGGAGACGCGGAGCCGAACCAGCCGGTCAGCCGTGATAGTCCGGCCGGTCGATGTCCGGGATGAGGCTCGTCTCCCCGGGCTCCCAGCCGAGAACCGTTCTCGTCGCGTCGCTGGAGGCGGGGCCGTTGCCCGCCACCCACACCGCCAAGCCACCGAAATGTGCCTCGGCTTCCTCGGGCGTCAGGGACGTCGCCGGCACGCCGAGCTGCCGGCCGATCGCCTCGGCGATCAGCCTGAACGGCACGCCTTCCTCGGCAACGGCATGGAACGCCTCGTCCCGGGCGCCCCGTTCGAGCGCGAGGCGGAACACGCGCGCGGCGTCCAGCCGGTGCACGGAGGGCCAAAGGTTCTGCCCGTCCCCGACATAGCCGGACAGGCCCGTCCTACGCGCCACGGCGGCGAGCATGGGAACGAAGCCGTGACGTTCCCCGACGCCGTGGGTCGAGCGCGGAAGCCGGACCACCGAGGCCCGCAGCCCGCACCCGGCGAGCGCGAAGGCCGTCTGCTCCGAGGCGCGGGGAAAGGCGGGAATGACGGCCGGGCGCGGCGAGTCTTCCCCGAAGATTTCGCTGCGAGGCAACAGGCCGAACCCGCTGGTCACCACGATCGGCCGGTCCGAACCGGCGAACACCTCGCCGAAGGTCTCGATCGCCTCGCGGTCCTCCTCGGCCAGCTCCGTGATCCTCGCGATGTCGAGGCCGAACGCGGTGTGGATGATGCCGTCGGCGTCGCCGGCCCCGGTCCGGATCACGTCCAGGTCGCGCAGCGAGCCCAGCAGCGGCGTGCCGCCGGCGGCGGCCAGCGCCTCGCCTTTCTCCTTCGAGCGCACCAGGCCGACCACGGAATGGCCCGCATCCAGCAGATCGCGGGCGACCGCCGACCCGACCCAGCCGTTCGCCCCCGTCAGAAACACACGCACGCCACCTCCTTGACCGGACCAGGCGGAACCGCGTCGATGCCGCGACAGTGACTGACATAAGAGCTGTGTCAGTCACTGACAACCGGAAGCGTGAAGGCTTGATGACGAGACGCGAGGACGACGTGCGCGTCCGCCTGCAGCGGACGGCGTTGGAGCTGTTCCGCGAGCGGGGTTACGACCGTACCACGGCAGCCGAGATCGCTGCGCGGGCAGGCGTGACGGAGCGGACCTTCTTCCGTCACTTTCCGGACAAGCGCGAGGTCCTGTTCGACGGGGAGGCCACGCTGCGGGCGCTCCTGACAGCCTCGATCGCCGACGCGCCCGACGGACTCGGGCCGCTCGACGCGCTGTTCCGGGCGTTCCGGTCAGTCCAGCCGGTGCTCGAGGACAACCGGCCCTTCTCAAAGCCGCGACACGAGGTCATCTCCAGCACGCCTGCGCTCCGGGAGCGCGAGCTGGCGAAGATGGCCGCGCTGGCCGATGCGCTGGCCGACGCGTTGAAGGTCCGGGGCGTCGCCGAGCTGCAGGCTGTTCTTGCCGCGCGGGTCGGCCTGGCGGCGTTCGCGCATGCCACGGTGTCCTGGATCGACGATCCCGAGCCGGGTCTCGGCGAGCGCCTTGATCTCGCCCATGGTGCGCTGAAGGCGCTGTCGGACGGGATCGATCACTGATCCGCTGGTCGGTGCCGTCTGGGGCGGACCGCCGGCCTAAGGGTCGGCCGCTCAATCTGCCGCACGATCGTCGGCTGGCCGGACACCACGTGGACGTCGGGATGTCGATGCCGGGCCGTGAACGCCACGGCGCCCGCCGTCAGGGTGGGGTGCTCTTGCCGCTGCCCGACGACGCCGGCGCAGGGCGCCTGGCTGCCTGTGCCGTCCGGCTCCGGTTCGCGCCCGAGCCGGCGCGGGTGGCACCGGCCCGGCTGTTGGCGGCCGGCGGCGGGCTCGCGACTTCCCGGCTCGCCTGCAGTCCGGTGCCGCTGTCGAGCTGGACGGCGGCGGCGGGAACGGCGGAGGCTGCCAGCAGGAGCAGGCCGCAGACCGTCCGGATCGACGTGATGATGCGCATGGAACGCTCCCTCAGACGGTCGCGCAGAGGCGCGAGGGAGAGTAGCCTACACGGCCAAACACCGCACGGGCGCCAGCTCACGCCGTGTTGAGCCTCACGCCGACGCGGCCGCGCGCAGCACCTCCGCCGCGTGCCCCGGCACCTTCACCTTGCGCCACGCGCGCACGATCCGCCCGTCCGCATCGATCAGGAAGGTGGAGCGGTCGATGCCCATGTATCTGCGGCCGTACATCGACTTCTCCACCCAGCTGCCGTAGGCGGCCACCACCGAACCCTCCGCGTCGGAGGCGAGCGGGAAGGCGAGGTCGAACTTCGTCGCGAACGCCTCGATCGCCGCGACCGGATCGCGCGACACCCCGACCACCGTCAGCCCGGACGTCCCGAACGCCGGCAGCGCCTCCTGGAAGTCGCACGCCTCCCGGGTGCAGCCGGAGGTGTCGGCCTTGGGGTAGAGATACAGCACGAACCGCTGGCCGCGCAGCTCCCGGGAGCTGACCCGGCGTCCGAAGCTGGCCGGAAGGTCGAACTCCGGCGCCGGGTCGCCGGCCTCCGGGATGTGGGCGCCGGGTCGGGCGTCAGGTCGGGCGTCGGTCACGGCAGCCTCCTTCCGGGTTCGGGATGGGCGTCGGCGAGCGGCCCGACCAGCCGGGTGAAGGCGGATCGCACCGACGCCGCCACGACGTCGCATTGCCGGGCCAGTGCGTCCAGCCCCCGTTCCGGCTCGGAGGTCCGGAGCCGGAGCCCGTGCAGCAACGCTTCCGCCACCGGCACCGGCAGCCGCGCCGCGGGACCGTGCGGAACCTCGACGCCGAGCAGGATGCGCAGCATGCCCTGCAGCCGGCGCCAGAACCGGTCGGCATCGACCAGCAGGACGGCGTCGGCGCGGTCCAGCAGTCCGGCCCGGCACAGACGGCGCAACGCGATCCGCGTGGTCGGGTGGCGGACACCTGGGTCCGGGCTCGCCAGCTGCAGCACCTGGGCGATGAACTCCACCTCCATCAGGCCGCCCGGGCGCAGCTTCACGTCCCACGGCCCGTGCGGCGGCAGGTCGCGTGCCAGCCGCGCCCGCATCGTCACCGCATCCCCGCACAACCGCACCCGCAGCGCCTCCGGCCCGGCATCCGCGTCGCCAGGAGCCACCGACAGGGCGTTTGCGATCGCGGACGCGACCCGCCGGCGCAGCGACGGCGGCCCCGCCACCACCCGCGCCCGCGACAGCGCCATGCGTTCCCAGGTCCAGGCCTGCTCGGCGTGGTAGCGGCGGAACGCCGGCAGCGACACCGCCACCGGGCCGGCGCTGCCGGACGGGCGCAGCCGCATGTCGAGGGCGTACAACGGCCCTTCCGCTCCGGGCGCGGACAGGGCGGCGATCAGGCCGTGCGCCAGCCGGGCATAGTACTGGCTCGGCGGCAGCGGCCGCCCGGTCGTGGTCCGGCTGTCGTCGCGCGCCGATCCCGTGTCCGGATGATCGTAGATCAGCATGAGGTCGAGGTCGGAGCCGCCCATCATCTCCCGCGACCCGGCCTTGCCCAGCGCGACCACGCTCATGCCGCCGCCGCGGACGACGCCGTGCCGGCGCCGGTGCTCGGCGGCGACCTGGTCCAGCATCCGGACGATGACCCGATCGGCGAGGGCGGTGCGCGCGGTGCCGGCCGCGTCGGCGTCGAGGCGGGCTTCCATCTGCGCCACCGACAAGCGGAACTCCTCGCCGCGCACGAGGGCGCGCGCCACCCTGATCGCGTCCTCCACCCCGTCCGCCGCGCGCATCTGCCGGTCGAGCAGGTCGCGAAGCGCCCGGTCGGCTTCCTGCCCGCCTTCCGGCACCAGCAGCCCGTCCAACGCCCCCGGCACCGCGGCCAGGTGGTCCGCCAGCGCCGGCGAGGCGCCGAGCACGGCGGCGACCCGGTCCAGCAACGGGGGGTAGCGGTCGAACAGCGACAGCAGCTGCACAAGCCCGGCCTGCCGCGACAACAGGGTGTCGAACCGTACCAGTGCCGCCAGCGGATCGCGCTGCCGCCCCAGCGCCGGCAGCAGCACCGGCATCAGCCCGTCCAGCAGGGCGCGCGCCCTGGGCTGCCGCAGTGCCCGGTGGCGGTCGCCCTGCCAGCCGCGCAGGATGTCGCGCGCCTGCCTGATCCCCGCCTCGCCGAGGGATGCGAAGCCGGATGCGCCCGGCGGCATCCCGTTCCCGTCGACGGGACCGGACCCGTCAACCGCGCCGCCGCGCCGCACGCCATCGGAGCCGTCCCGCCGGCGCACCATGTGCGCGAAGCGGCGCCTGGTGCGCCGCAGCTCCGGCAGCAGGCTCCGTGCCAGCGTCGTGCCGTCGGCGGCACCGGCGAAGCACGCGAACGCCTCGAACCCTGCCCGCGTCGACGGCAGGCTGTGCGTCTGCCGGTCCGCCTGCATCTGCAGCCGGTGCTCCAGCGACCGCAGCCGCCGGTAGGTCGCGGCCAGCGAGCGCGCGGTGGCCCGGTTGAGGGTGCCGGCTGCCGCCAGGCGGTCGAGCGCCCCCAGCGTGGTCGGGTCGCGCAGCGCCGGTTCCCGCCCGGCCCAGACCAGCTGCAGCGTCTGCGCGATGAACTCGATCTCGCGTATCCCGCCATGGCCGAGCTTGAGGTCGTGGCCGAGCAGCGCCTGCACCGGGTCGTCCGATCCGATGCCCAGGCCCCGCGTGGTGAATCCCTTCGCCGGCGACGGGGCATGCCGGTCGATCCGCCGCTTCATCGCGTGGATGTCGTCGATGGCGGCGAAGTCGAGGTGCCGGCGCCAGACGAACGGACGGATCGCCTCCAGGAACCGTTCCCCGCAGGACAGGTCACCGGCGACTGGGCGCGCCTTGATCATCGCCGCGCGTTCCCAGGTTTCGCCATAGCTCTCGTAGTAGGTGATCGCGGCAGGCAGCGAGACCGCGGGCGGGTTGGCGCCCGGATCGGGCCGCAGCCGCAGGTCCACCCGGAACACGTAGCCGTCCGCGTCGGGCGCCTCCATCAGCCCGACCAGGCCGGCCGCGATCCGCACGAACAGCCGCCCCGGCTCCGCGACCGCCGGGTGCGCGGCCGGGTCGTAGAGCAGCATGAGGTCGACGTCGCTCGAATAGTTCAGCTCGCCGGCGCCGAGCTTGCCCATCGCCAGCACAACGAAGCCTGAGTCCTGTTCCGGCCGGCGCGGGTGCGGCAGGCACAGCAGCCCGCCCCGATGCGCCTGCCACAGCAGGTGCGCCGTCGCCACGCGCAGCGACGCTTCCGCCAGCAGCGACAAGGTGCCGGTCACCCGTTGCAGGTCCCACAGCCCGCCGAGGTCGGCGATCGCCACCGCCAGCGCCACCTGGCGCCTGGCCTGTCGCAGCCCGGACGCGATCGCCGCACGCTCGGCGTCCGGCCGCAGCGTGCGCAGCCGGCGCAGCGCCCCCGCCGTCGCCCGCTCCGGCCCCTGCCGCAGCAGCTGCGCCAGGAAGCCGCGCTCGCGTCGGGCAAGGTCGGACAGGAACGGGCTGTTGCCGCCGAGGCAGGCCAGCAGCGCGTCGCTGGCCGGTGTCCGCGGCAGGGCGGGCACATCCGCGGAGGCCTGGTGCAGCGCCTGCGTCAGCGCTTCCGCGCCGGCCGGGTCCGCCGCGCGCGGCCAGGAATCCGGCAGCCGGAACCCGTTCACCGGCCCCCAACGCCCTGCCGGCGGGACCGCGCGCCATGCCCCCCGCCTGTCGCTGCCATCGGCATCTCCTTCCTGCGCCCGCCGCGATGCCCGGTTCGTGCCGATGCGGCCGAACCGTCGACGCGGATCCCATGCGTCCGGTTCGTCCCCGCCCGGTACGGCGGCCCGGACGCGTCCTGTCGCGCGTCGGCCGGCAGGTCGGAACTCCCGACGCGTCCCGCGTCCTATGGGTGTGGGCCGCACGAGCGGCGGAAAGAAGGGGGTTCGTCATGACGCACAGGAAGCTTGCCTTGGGGCTCGTCGCCGTCCTGGCCGTCGGCACAGTGGCACCCGCCCAGGCGGAGCCGGGCGGCTGCCTCAAGTATGGCGCCGTGGGCGCGGTGGGCGGCCACGTCGTGCACCATGGCGTGCTGGGGGCGGTCGGCGGTTGTGCGACCGGCATGTACGTTCGTCACAAGTATCGCAAGGAAGCGCGGCAGAAGGCGGCGCTCTACGACCAGGAGCATCCCGGCACGAAGGGCTCCTACGAGCAGAAGGCGACCGCCTACGACGTCGAGCATTCGACCGCACCGGGAACCCTGCCGCCCGGGACCGAACAGCCGGCCGCGCCCGGGCAGGACGGCACCCAGCTCTAGGCGCGGCCGCGGTCAGCCGGCCGGCACGAGCGCCGGCCCGCCTCCGCACAGCCGTCAACCGGTCGTCTTGAACCCGGCCCCGGTGACCAGGAACACGGTTCCGTCGCCGAAGGCTCCGCCAGTGGCGGTGGTGCCGTAGAGCGCGCCCACCGGGTCGTTCACCAGACCGGCCGCCGGCCCCGATCCGTCCGGGCCGCCGAAGCTGTGCAGAACCGTGTAGGTCGCATGGTCGGCGGAGATGCGGAACACGGTGCCGGACCCGTTCGCGCCGCCGGTCGACGTCGTGCCGTAGATCTTGCCGACGGCGTCGAGCAGCAGGCCGCCCAGCGGTTCCGCGCCGTGCGGATCCTTTATGGCGAAGGCGGCGAGCGTGGTCAGCTGGTCGTGCTGCGGGCCGCCCAGCTCGAACACGGTGCCGTCGCCGCCGGACCCGCCGGTGCTGGTGGTGCCATACAGGTTGCCCTGGCCGTCCACCGCCAGGGCGCCCTGCGGGAACGCCCCGTTGCTGCCGTTGAAGGTGGCGAGCACGGTGAGCGTGGCGTAGGCGGGCCCGGACAGCGAGAACACGATGCCCTGGCCATACTGGCCGCCGGTGGCGTCGGTCCCGAACAGCGCCCGGCCCGGGCCGAGGACGAGGGTGGCCCCCGGATGCTCGGCGAAGCTGCCGGGAAAGGAGGTGGTGGCGGCCAGCGCCGTCAGGCCGGGTCCGGACAGCTTGAACACGGTGCCATTGCCGGTCGACCCGCCCTGGATGGTCGTGCCGTAGAGCGCGTAGCCGGCGGCGGTCCCGGAGGCGGGCAGCGCGACCAGCGCCGTCGGGTCGGCGCCGGCGGCGCTGGTGAAGCCGGCCAGGCTGGTGAACGTCCCGCCATCGGCCCGGGACAGCTCGAACGCGGTGCCGTCGCCGCCGGCACCGCCGCCCGACGTGGTCCCGAACAGCCGGTTCGGCGGGTCGAGCACGAGCGTGGAGGAGGGGTTGGCCCCGTCCTGTCCGGAGAACGCGAACAGCGTCACCAGGGCGCTGTAGTCCTGCTTCTGCAGCTCGAACACGGTGCCGTCGCCTCCGGTGCTGCTGCCGCCGGGGCCGCCGAAGCGCGTGGTGCCGTACAGGGTGCCGGTCTTGTCGATCGACAGGGTGGCGACAGGGTTGCTGCCGTCGCTCCCGTTGAAGGATACCAGCGTCGTCAACGTCGGCGCCGCAATGGCGCGGTCGGTCGCGGCGCCAAGAAGAAGGCATGAAGCGGCAGCGGCAACGATCGACGGGGAGCTTGTCGACATGGCGTTTCCCTTCCTGGTTCTGTCCAGGCTGCAGCTCATGGCCACGACCTGCGCGCCCCGGGTCGGGGCCGTCGGGCCCGTCGGTCGTAGCCGCGACCGGTGAAACCGGTCGCACCATAGGATCGGAACAGATGGATCATCAAATTACAATTATTGTTCCGCATTTCGGTGCATGCCGACTCTGTCGACGAAGTTTGATATTACACGAACAGGCGTGAGCTCTCCCGCTCGTCGCGGCGGCGAGGCAGCCGACGGCGCATGCGGATCACCGGCTGCCTCCTTCATGTTCCAGTGTCAGGACCCTGCATGAAAGATGAGGAGGTGCCGTCCGCCACCGGCCGCAGTCCACGACGCGCAGTTCGTCTCGCAGGTGGGCGGCGGGCTGCCGAGCCCGTGCGGAGGGTCTCGATGCTCATCGGATCCGCCCGGGTGGCGACCTTCACGTCCTTCGTAAGCCGGCTCCGCGGAGGCAGGTGCAAATCGGCAGCTTATCCGGACGGCAGCTGTACTTAAGGCTCTTGAGGCTGCAGCATGGATCCGGCTCGCCCGCGTGTCGTGGCGCCGGACGGTTGCTTTCAAGCCGCCCTGGACGGCACCATCGTCCGCCTCGACCTTTCCCTGTTGAGCCCGTTCCGCCATGGACCTTCCATGGCGGCGGCTCACGTTCGCGGGGCAGGCCGGGCTCGCCCGGGCGCTACTTTCCCGCCTTCAGCGTCAGCGTCAGCGGCGCGAAAGCGCCTCCCATCACCGGACGTGCCTCGAACGCGGTCCAGGTGGAGGTCGGATCGTAAAGGTCGGGGAACGGCCGGCCGGCCGTGGTCGTGTTCGCGTAGGTGTAGACCGCATTGATGATGTCTGCGGGCAGAGACTGGTAGTTGAAGGCCGCCGCCGTCCACAGTTCCCAGTCCGCCTTGGCGATGTAGTCGGCGGAGCTGCCGGAGCCGATCTGTTCCGGCTGCAGCTCAAGGCCGAGCGGAAGGATCTGCGTCTGGTAGAACGTCGACTGCTCGGTGAGGACGGAGGACGGGATCAGGTTCAGCTTGAGCAGCGCGTTGGCAAAGGCGTTGTAGTCGTCGCTCCAGTCGCTGTCCGCCTCACCGAGCGTGCTCGGGCTGTAGGCGTTCGCGGCTTCGCGGTAGGTGTGCAGCAGGTGGGTGCCGGCCGTGTTCTGCGACAGCTCCTCCCAGATGCTGATGCCCTGCTCGGCGGCGTTGCGGAACGTCTTGGCGTCCTTGGTCTGGCCGGCCATGGTGGCGATCTGGGAGAAGGCATCCATGCCCTCGATGCCCTTCAGCGCCAAGTTGACGCTGTGGGCGATCAGGCCGGCAAAGTCGTCGGTCTGGTTCTGGTACTGCGGGTCGACAGCATTCGAGTAGTTGACGCCCGCCGGCACGGTGTTCAGGTAGGTGGCCCACTGCTTGAACAGAGCGTAGTGCGCGTTGGCGTAGGTCGCAGCCTCGGCGGAAGACACGTGCTGCATGTAGGCATCCGCCATGATCAGCATGTTGGCGGTCTCCTCGACCGGCATGTTCTCGCCGCCGCCGTCGTTGTGGCCGGTCGCGTTCGGATAGGTCGAGCCGAGGTCGTGCGGCGAGAACAGTTCCGGCCACTGCCCCGACTCGGCGTAGTCGATCACCGGCTCGAGCAGGTAGCGCAGCAGCTCCGGGTTCATGTAGAGGAACACCGGGCTCGCCGGGAACAGCACGTCCACCGTCTGGACGTTGTCGTCGCTGCTGATCTCCTCGAGGAACATGTAGGGATTGGCGGTGGTGTTGGTGAGCTCGGTGGCGGCGAAGGCCTGCCGCAGCGTCACCGCGGTGAGCGCCGCATACTGCGAACCGCCGACGGCCGTCGCTGCAGAGTTGAGGTTGGTGTCGAGCGTGTCGGCTCGGGTCACCGCCGCCGTGCGATCCTTGTAGGCGAAGGCGAGCATCGCCTCGTAGGACGGGAAGTACTGCGTCCACAGCGATCGGATCGAGTTGCCCAGGTAGTTGATCGCCGGATCCCGTTCCCGGCCGAGCAGCAGCGTGAACGGCGACGTCGCCGTCGTGCCGACGGTGCCGAGGTCCTCGGCAAAGGCGAACACCGGATAGTCGTTGTTGATCGCGCGCGGCTGGTTGGTGTCGTTGGCTCCGGTGAGCGTTCCCGTGGTCGCGAACTGCGTCCGCACCACGATGTCCTGGCCGCTCTGCACCGTCAGGCCCGCCACCTGCTTCGTCGCCCACAGTGACGTGCCCCAGTCGGCGAAGTTGCCGGTCTGGGTGAACACCTGCGGGTCGGTCGGGTAGGCGGTCCACGCCGCGAGGTTGCCGGTCGCCGACGTGCCGTCGCTGTCGAGCGGGATGGTTTCCGGCGCCCATGACACGAGGGCGCTCTCGTTGCCGTTCGTCCACTCGGCGCTGATGTCGAAGTAGAGGTGCACCTGGTGCGTCGCGCCGTCGCTGCTCTGTGCCGTCGTGATGATGTCGGACAGCGGCATGCTGAGCCGCTTCAGGTCCGTCGCCTCGACCGGCGACAGGAAGTCGACGGACAGGGTCACGCCGCCGGCATTGAAGGTGAACTTGGATTGCGTGGCCGTGGTGTCCAGCGCGGCCTCGGCCATCGGCGTCAGCGTCGGTGACCCGGCCGGCAACACGGGATCGCCGAGGAACAGGTAAGGCTTGCCGTCGATGTAGGCGATGCCGGTGATGGCCTTGACGGTGCCGTCCCAATGGGTCGGCCAGGTTCCCGGAAGCACTCCGGTGTTGTTCTGCAGCCACACGTTCTCATAGGGACCGCGGGTGACGAGCGGTGCCGCCGGCGGGCGGAGCGGGGTGAAGGTGGTCTGGGCGTCGGCGCGATGCCGCGGCGCCGTGACCGCCAGCGCGGCGGCCGAGACGAGCAGCGCGCTGCGCAGCGAGAAAGTCCGGCGAGAATGCATTGCCTTGCCTCCCTGACGATTTTGATGACGGCCAGAACCGTCGGTGGGGCGCGTCTTGGGCGCGCTGCGACAGGGAAAACGATATGTCCGAGAAATGCAACGTCATCACGTCATTGTTGAACGTTGATCCGGTCGCTGCCCCGCTTGCCCTCTGCCGCCGTCCGCGCCACGATGTCCGTTTTTGCCGAGGCGGCGGTAGTCTCCCTGTGCCATCGGCAAGTCCTCGCTGCCGCACGAATCCTGCCTGCGGATGCAATGGTTTCTGCAACAAGGCGGTTCCGGATGCAGCGGACGACGCGTGTCCGGACATCTCCGCGCGCCTTCCGAGGAGGATCAAGACGTTGATCCGGAAGTTCATCTGACGTCGGGCGCATCCCCGAATGAGCCGGACGCACGTGCGGCCGCGTGACAGCCTCCGTCATTTGTATGACCTATTCGATCTGCTCATGGCTGGCATGCTGTCGGTCAGGCGTCCGGCGGGCCGAGCATCCGGTCCGCGACCCCGGTCCGGGAGGATGCGGACCGGGACCCGCCCGGCAGCGTCCGGGCGGCGCCGATTGTCCTTCCCGCCGCGGACCGGCAGGCTGGCCTCCGTGACCATGCTGGACCAGGCTCCCGACCGGGCGCCGGCCACGCCGCCTGCTTCCGGGCTGGCGCGGACCGGGCGCCGACGCGCGCGCCGCGTGCGGAACGGGCGTGCGGTGCTCGTCCTGATCCTGCGCCCTCTGCTGGCGCTGCTGGTGCTGGGCGTGCTGGCCGGGCTCGGGCTGGCGCTGCGGCTGGCGGCGGGTCCGATCGAGGTCACCGGTCTGGCGCACGCGCTTACCCCGCTGCCGCTCGGCGGCCACCGCGACGGCACCACGCATGCCGATCCCCCGGGCCGTCTCGCCGTGGGGCGTGCCTGGCTGGGGTGGGACGGCTTCCGCCGTGGCGCCGGCACACCGTTCACCCTGCGCCTGGCCGACGTCTCGATCCGTCGCGGCGGTGGCGGGGTGGCAGACCGCATCGCCGGCCTCGCCGTCAGCCTGGACGCCGCCGCCCTGCTGCACGGCGTGCT
>CAXTVS010000077.1:0-13597 GCA_964247735.1 uncultured Acetobacteraceae bacterium | reverse complement strand
GCGGTCTTGCGCAGCGCCACCAGCAGGCAGCCGGCGGTGTCCGCGTCCAGCCGGTGCGCCAGCCAAGGGCCGTCCGTCCGCCGGCTCAGGGCCGGGAAGCAGTCCTCGACCGACGCGCCGCCGCTTGGCCCGGCATGCACCGGCAGGCCGGCCGGCTTGTCCAGCACGACGAAGCGGCGGTCCTCGAACAGCATTCCGGGGAACAGGGCCGGCGGGATCAGGCCGGGGCCCTGCGGTCGAGGTCCGGCAGCAGCGCGGTGAGGATGCCGAGCGCCGGCAGGAACGCACACACGCCGTAGACGAAGTCGATGCCGCGCGCATCCGCGAGCAGGCCGAGCACCGCGGCGCCCAGCCCGCCCATGCCGAACGCCAGCCCGAAGAACAGCCCCGCCACCATGCCGACCCGTCCCGGCAGCAGCTCGGTGGCGTAGACCAGGATGGCGGAGAAGGCGGACGACAGCACCAGCCCGATCACCACGCTCAGGCCGATCGTCCAGCCCAGCCCCACGTGCGGCAGGACGAGGCTGAACGGCAGCACGCCCAGGATCGACGCCCAGATCACCCGCTTGCGCCCGATCCGGTCGCCCACCGGGCCGCCGATGAAGGTGCCGGCGGCGACGGCACCCAGGAACACGAACAGGTCGGTCTGCGCCGCCGCGGTGGACAGCCCGAAGCGGTGGATCAGGTAGAAGATGTAGTAGCTGGTGAAGCTGGCCAGGTAGAAGTACTTGGAGAACACGAGCGCGATCAGCACCGCCATGGCGCCCGCGACCTGGCTGCGGCCGAGCGCCGGACCGTCGGCGCGCCGTGCCCGCGGCGCCGCCGCCGGCTGGGCGGCATACCAGCGGCCGACATGGGCCTGCAGGGCGGCGCCGAGCAGCGCCAGAAGACAGAACCAGCCGAGGCTCCTCTGCCCCAGCGGCAGCACGATGAAGGCGGCCAGCAGCGGTCCGAACGAGGTGCCGAGGTTGCCGCCGACCTGGAACAGCGACTGCGCGAAGCCGTGCCGGCCGCCGGAGGACAGCCGCGCGATCCGCGACGACTCCGGGTGGAAGATCGACGAGCCGACGCCGAGCAGCGCCGCCCCCATCAGCAGGTGCGGATAGCTGTGCGCGACCGACAGGGCGAGCAGCCCGGTCAGGGTGAACAGCATGCCGACCGACAGCGACCAGGGCAGCTTGCGCCGGTCGGTGTACTGCCCGATCAGCGGCTGCAGCAGCGAGCCCGTCGCCTGGAAGGTGAAGGTCAGCAGGCCGATCTGGCCGAACGACAGCGCGAAGCTGCGCTTGAGCAGCGGATAGATCGCCGGCAGCAGCGCCTGCATCGAGTCGTTGAGCAGGTGGCACAGGGTGATGATCAGCAGCACCGCGAAGGCCGCGCGCGCGGCCGGGTCGGCGGAGGCGGGACGATCGGCGACGACCGCGCTGTGGTTCATGGTGTTCCGCCCCGACCCCTGTGGATGCAAATGGTGCAGCACGGCACGCGCGACCGGAACAACCGGTCATGCATGGCAGGCAGGCTAGGACGCGCCGGATGCCTGTCGGGATCCCGACAGGGACCAATGGATGAGGTGGGCCTCTCGCCAGGCCGCAGCGCCGGCTGCCCGGCGTGCGGGCGGGTTCCGCCGCCAGGCTGATGGTCTCGCCGGTCTGGCGGGAGATGCCGGGGATGTCTGCCGTGACCCGGCTGATGCGGTCGAGCATGCCGCTCGTCGCGCGCCCGGTCGGCGCACCGCCGCGCGCCGGACCGCATGTCGGCGGCGCCGTCCCGGCGGCCTTGAACCATCACCGCCTGCTGCGGCTCGGTCGCTGCCGCTGGTGCCGGCGCCGGTCATTCCTCCTCGGCGGTACGCCGGACCAGCACCTCGCGCCGGCCGACGTGGTTGGCGGGGCTGACGATGCCCTCCTTCTCCATCTGCTCGATCAGCTTGGCGGCGCGGTTGTAGCCGATCGACAGGTGGCGCTGGATGAAGGAGGTGGACGCCTTGCCCTCGCGCGCCACCAGCGCCACCGCCTGGTCGAACAGCCCCGTCTCGCTGTCGAAGCCGCCGCCGCCGAGGCCGTTGCCGGAACTCCCGGCGCCCGCGCCGCCGGACGCACCTTCCTCCTCGAACAGGGAGGTGACCTCGTCGACGTAGACCGGCTCGCCCTGCGCGCGCAGCTCCCGCACCACCTCCTCGACTTCGGCGTCGCCGACGAACGGCCCGTGCACGCGGGTGATGCGGCCGCCGCCTGCCATGTAGAGCATGTCGCCCTGGCCCAGCAGCTGCTCCGATCCCTGCTCGCCCAGGATGGTGCGGCTGTCGAACTTGCTGATCACCTGGAACGAGATCCGGGTGGGGAAGTTGGCCTTGATGGTGCCGGTGATCACGTCCACCGACGGGCGCTGCGTCGCCATGATCACGTGGATGCCGGCGGCGCGCGCCATCTGCGCCAGGCGCTGCACCGTGGTCTCGATCTCCTTGCCGGCCACCATCATCAGGTCGGCCATCTCGTCGATCACCACCACGATGAAGGGCAGGTTCTCCAGCGACAGGCTCTGCTCCTCGAAGATCGGCCGGCCGGTCTCGGGGTCGAAGCCGGTCTGCACCTTGCGCGTCATGGTCTCGCCCGAGGCGCGCGCCGCACTCACCCGCTCGTTGTAGCCGTTGATGTTGCGCACCCCGAGCTGGCTCATGCCGCGGTAGCGCCGCTCCATCTCGCGCACCGTCCACTTCAGCGCCGTCACCGCCTTGGCCGGGTCGGTCACCACCGGCGCCATCAGGTGCGGGATGCCGTCGTAGATCGACAGCTCCAGCATCTTCGGGTCGATCATGATCAGCCGGCATTCCTCCGGGCTCAGCCGGTAGAGCAGGCTCAGGATCATCGAGTTGATGCCGACCGACTTGCCCGACCCGGTGGTGCCGGCAATCAGCAGATGCGGCATGCGGGCAAGGTCGGCATAGACCGGCGCCCCGGAGATGTCCTTGCCGAGCGCCAGGCACAGCCGCGCCGGATGCTCCACCCAGGCGTCGCTGTCGAGCAGCTCCGAGAAGTACACCGTTTCCCGACGGACGTTGGGCACCTCGATGCCGATCACGTTGCGCCCGGGCACGGTGGCGATGCGCACCGCCGTCACCGACAGCGAGCGCGCGACGTCGTCGGCGAGCCCGATCACCCGCGCCGAGCGGATGCCGGGCGCCGGTTCCAGCTCGTAGAGCGTGACCACCGGGCCCGCATGGATGGCGCCGATCGCGCCCTGCACGCCGTAATCCGACAGCACCGTTTCCAGCAGGCGGGCGTTGGCCTGCAGGCTGTCCGCCGACGGTCCGACGTCCGACCGGGACGGCGCCGGCTTCAACAGCGACAACGGCGGCAGCCGCCATTGGCCGGGCGCCGGTGCCGATTCGCCGGGCGCCGGCCGCGACGTCGTCCGCGGCGCCGCCTCCTGACGCGGGGCAGGGGAGGGAACGTCGTTCGCCGCCGTCGCCTCCGGCCGGCCGCCAAGCAGGCGGGCGATCGACCGCACGCCGCCCGGACGGGCATCGCGCGCAGGAGGCGCCTCGGGCCGCGGTTCCGCTAAGGCCGGCGCGCCGAGCGGGATCGGCGGCTGTTCCGGCGACGAGGTGCTGCGGGACGCCTTCAGGGCGCTGCGGGACCGGAGCGGCAGCGTCGGCAGCTCGTCCGGTTCCTCGCCGGCGCTCGGCGGCAGCACCCAGCCGTTGTTGCCGAGCGCCGGGCGCGCCGGTTCGGCCTCGGGTCGCTTGCCGCGCAGGCTCGGCTCGCGCCGCTCGGTGCGTGGCGTCCGGACCCGCTCCTGCGCCGCGGCGGACACGCCGGCCGCCGCCGGTCCAGTACGGTGCAGGCTCCGGCCGGCCGCACGAAGCGTTGCCGTGAACGGGGATTCGCCCGGCAGCACGTGGTCGAACTCCTCCTCGTCCTCGTCGAAGCCGGCGCCGGTTCCCGCCGACGCGGCGATGCGGCTGCCGCGGCCGCGGCCGCGCGACATGCCGTAGCGGGCGGTGCGCCGCGCACCCCGTCCCACCGCGCGCCACTCGCCGGCGGACAGGCCGAGGCAGAGCGGCACCAGCGCCAGGGCGAGCAGCAGCGCCAGGAGCCAGATCGCGATCCCGCCGACCGGGCCGAGCACGCCGCGACCGGCCTCGATCGCGGCCTGCGCCAGGGTCACGCCGACCGCACCGCCCGGCCCGGCCGCGTCCGGCCAGCCGGGCCGAAGCGCTGGCTGCACGTCGTGGCCCAGCAGCAGGGGCAGGCCGGCCAGCACCGCGCCCGCCACCGGAAGCGCGCAGACCAGCGACAACAGCCGCACGGTCAGGCTGCCCAGCCCCCCGCGCGAGGCGATGCGCCAGGCCCAGGCCAGCAGCGCCAGCACCGGCAGGGCGCCGGCCAGGCCGAAATACTGCAGCATCAGGTCGGCATAGGCGGCGCCGACCGGCCCGGCCAGGTTGCTCGGCCGTGCGGTGGTCGCGGTGTCGGGCGACGGGTCGCGCGGGTTGTAGGTGAGGAGCGCCACCAGCATGGCGACCGCGAGCCCGGCCAGCAGGAGCCCGCCGAGCTCGGCCAGCCGCCGGCGCATCAACGCCTGCAGCTGCGGCGAAGCGAACCGCTCCGGGATCAGGCGGCTGCGTAGGGCGACGTGCATGGGTGCGGTTCCAGCCTTCCTTCGCGGATCGCGCGAAGCATAACCCAGAAGCAACTGGCGGAAGAAGCGTCACGGACAGGCCGCCGGAACCGCGTCGCGTCCCAGGCGCTCCGGCACAGGCTTGTGCCCACGTGGAACGATCCGTCACGAGCGGCGAGGAGGTGGTCGTGTCTCTCCAGGATCGTGTCCTTGCGGCCGAGGCGGCCGACCTCGAACGGGCGCACCCCGGATCCGGCCCGACGATCGTCACGTCGATCGGAAGCCCGTCCCTGGTGATGTTCCCGCTCCGGACCGTGGACGGCGAGCCGCATCTCGCCCTCGGCGGCGACAGGTTCTGCGCGCTGCGCCAGCCGGACGGCACGACGCTGCCGTCGCTTCTGCCGGGCTGGACGGTGGAGGCCCTCTACCTCGGCTGCCAGCAGGTGCCCTGGCTCAAGCTCAGGCACCAGGACGGCCACCTCGCCGACTGGTTCCTGGACCGGAACGGCAGGCTGGTCGCCAACGTCTACGAGGGCCTCAAGCCGGCCGAGCGGCAGTGGCTGGCCACCCACGTCCGCGACCTGCTGGCCCTGCCGCCCGGGTCGCACCGGGAGGAAGCGCTCGCCGCCTATCAGACCATGAACCCTGCGACGCGCAAGGCGCTCGATGCCATCCTCCCGGCACCGGGTGACGTCGTCGACGGCGAGCAGGTGCGCCTGCTGCTGCTCGCGACGCAGTCGCTGGCGGGAGACCCGTCGCCCGCGGCCGGCACGCGGCAGGTCGAGCTCGTCCTGCCGGGCGGCGGGGCCGGTTCCTGCCTCGGGCAGGGCTGGACGCCCGAAGCCGACCGGATCTGGTCGATCGGTCCGTCCAGCACGATCGCGCTGGACGGGCTGCTGCCGATGCGCCGCCACCAGATCCGGCTGTCGCTGCGCGACTGCCAGGGCAGCATGCTGCTGTGGGTGCGGGCCAACGGCCGGCTGATCGGCTCGGCGCGGATCGACACACGCTGGCGCCGCGAGGAGACGGCGCTGTGCTTCTGGATCCCGCCGGAATGCGTGGCCAACGGCAGGCTGGACATCAGCCTGCGCCTCGACCGTCCGCCTGCTGGCGGGCGGAACTACGCCCTGCAGGCGCTCGAGCTGTCGTCCTGGGACAGCGTCCTGCCGGCGGTGCCGGAGAACAGGGACCTGCTCGGCCGCTTCGAGGGGATCGGCGACAACTGCCAGTTCGGCAACGTCCAGCGCCATTTCGGCATCGAGCCGCTGGGCCTGCTGCGCTTCGCCGGCGTGCGCGACCTCCACCGCCTGTTCGCGTCCCGCTTCGCCGGGCTGGGCGAGCCGGGCAGCCTGGTCGCCTATCTTGCCGGGTCCGAGTACCAGATCCGCGACCACGAGTACGGGCTGTTCTACCACACGTTCCGGTACGAGAACGAGATCACGCTCGGGGAGGTGCTGGCCGAGAACGAGACCAAGATCCGCTACCTGATCAGGAAGCTGACCGAGGACCTGGAGGACGGGGAGAAGATCTTCGTCTACCGCCGGTTCGTCGAGGACGATCTGCCGACGGTCGCCGAACTGCACCGCATCCTGCGCGGCTACGGCCCGGTGAAGCTGCTCTGGGTGACGACCGGCGCTCCGGGCCGTGCGCCGGGCGACGTCGAATGGGCCGGTCCCGACCTTCTGCGCGGCTACCTCGCCACAGGCGCCGACAACGACCCGTCCGTGTTCGACCCGGAGCACTGGATCGGCCTGCTCCGCAACGCCCTCCTGGCCTTCGGGCGGCACCCGCGCACGCGCACCTCCTAGCCGTTCCCGTCCGCCCTGGGGCGGACGATCCCGTCGACGAACCGCCCGACCGCGGGCAGGAGGCGGTCGAGGTCCAGCCGGAAGTTGTGCAGCCCGGGATCGCCCGGTGCTGTGTCGACCAGCCGCACCGCGTCCGGCTCGTCGGTGACCAGTCCGGGATCGACGAACGCCAAGGGCGCGGGATCCTCCATGGTGCGCGGCGCGCTGTAGATGTGCAGCGCGTCGCGCTGCAGCAGGTTGGTGCGGTTGCTGAGCACCAAGCCGGGCTTGTTGCAGACCCAGCGGTACTTCGCGAGGCTGGCGCCCCAGATCGAGACGAAGCCGTGGCTGGCCGCGGTCCAGGCCAGGCTGGTCGACATCGGCGCGCCGATGGTGTCGAGGACCGTGACCGGCCGCCCGGCCTGGGCGGCGCGCAGGCTCGCCACCAGCTCGCGCTCCACGTCGACCGGACGGCGACTTGCCGCCTCCTCGCCGTGGCTGCCGAGCGGCACCGCCTCGCCCTCGCCCCGGGTGTTGTGGCCGTCGAACACGACGACGAGGCCGGGATGGCGCGTGGCCAGGAAGTCGACCACCTTGCCCAGGATGCCGGGGAGGTCGCTCAGGGTGCGGTTCTCGACCCGCAGCCCGACCACGATCACGAGCGGGTGCCCGAGTTCCGCCAGGATGGCCTGCACGCGCTGCGTGACCGGCAGGCCGCCGACGCGAGCCAGGATCCGCTGCCGGAGCGCTGCCGACACGAACTCGTCGGTGACGCGCAGCACGAACAGCCCCTCGGCATAGGCATGCGCGGCCAGCTCCGCACCGGAGCGGATGCGGCGCTCGACCTTCCCGGACAGCGCGGGGAACAGCACGTCGATCGGGCCGTACAGCTCGCCGCCCTGCTCCCCGTCGATGACGATCCAGTCCGGCAGGCAGTCCGGCGCGGTGCGGACCATCCGCTCGATGCCGCTCAGCTCGTTCCACAGCTGGTGGCCGAGATGCAGGCCGGGCGGCCCGCGCATGACGCTGGCGAAGCGGGTGGCGCCGCGGCACAGGTAGGGAACCAGCACCTCCGCCCAGCGCAGCGTGTGGAACGTGAACCAGTGCGGAAGGATCGGGCCCAGCAGCCGCGCCAGGTCGTGCTGCGCCTGGCCCTGCGCCGCCAGCAGTCCCAGCGACGGGAACCACAGGCCGGCGATCCGCGACAGGTGGTCGGCGACGATCACGAAGAACACCAGCCCGTTGCGGGCGTCGGCGAAGCGGTAGGCGAAGTGGAAGTCGTCGAACACCACGCTGCCCTGGGCCTGCAGCTCGTGGCCATCGACCGGGCTCGGCCAGCCCAGGCGTCCGGTGGCGACGTAGCCGGGGATGCGGTCCTGCCAGGAGCCGTCCAGGCCGCGGCGGAGGTGGTCGCGATCGATCGCGCGCATGCCCCCGTGCCCGCTCCGGTAGACCAGCGAGCGCCGCATCAGGTGGTCGACCTGGCAGACGAAGGGGGGAACGACGAGGCGGTCGAGGCAGAGGCCGGCGATCGCTGCTCGTGTCGCCTGGTTGACGCGCAGGAACCCCGCCATGCGGTCGTCCAGCGACGGGACCACTCGCTCCAGCACCTGGTCCATCATCGCGCGGAGCAGCGGCAGCGCCTTCAGCGTCAGCATCGCCAGCAGGTCCGGGCGCAGGTGTCCGGGATGGTCCCCCATCATCTGCATGCGGTGGTCGAGGAACCAGGTGGCCCGCGCGCCGGCCTCCGGGTTCACCAGCTCGAGCAGGAACAGGGGGGCGAAGCCGGTGAACAGGGTGTCGGGCCGCCAGCCCGGCACGAAGCTGCGCACCGGCAGGTCGCAATGCAGCAGGGGCACCGTCCCGCCGCCGATGCGGACATGGAAGCTGCCGTCGATCACGACCAGCGGGTCGTCGACCAGGACCGTCCCGTCCGGCGTCGCAACAACCGTCATCGACCGGTCCCCCGTCGACGTCATCATGCAGGCCCTCGGCAGGGGTGGTGCGGATGGAACAGCATAAGCCGGATCGGGCCGGCAGGGCTGCAACGATTCCGGCACCGCACCGACCGTCCGGAGGGGCAGGCCGGGCGACCGGCGGATCAGCCGGCGCTCCCGGCCAGGCGCCAGACGCACAGCCGGGCGGCGCCGTGCAGGCGCTCGGCCAGCAGCGGCAGGCCGGTCGGCGCCGGCTCCGCGGCCGCGACCTCCGCGACCGCCAGGGCCGCCGGCGCGACCCAGCCCGACGTCACCAGGGCCGACACGGCGGGTGCTGCCAGGCCGCCGCCATAGGGCGGGTCGAGGAACACCAGCCCGGCACCGCCCCAGCCGGAACGAAGCGCCGGCGGACGCAGCGCGTCGCCGCCGAGAGCCAGGGCCCGGGGCGTCATCCGGCAGGCGGCGATGTTGGCGGAGATGCAGGCGAGGGCGGCCCGGTCGCGCTCCAGGAAGACGGCGCGCGCGGCACCGCGCGACAGCGCTTCCAGCCCCAGCGCGCCGGTGCCGGCGAACGCATCGACCACCCCGCCGTCCAGCGCATCCCCGCGCCAGGGCGCGTGCGCCAGCATGTCGAACAGCGCCTGACGCACCCGGTCCGCGGTCGGGCGGGTCGCGGCGTTGGCGGGAACGGACAGGACGCGGCCGCGCAGCGTGCCGGCGATTATCCGCACGCCCGGACCCCGGCGAAGCGCGCGGCTCCCCGTGCCGCCGCACCGGGGCGGACCCGGTGGACGCGGCTCATGCCTTGGGCAGCTGCTCGCGCAGGACCTTGCCGGTGACCTCCTCCAGCTCGGAGCGGCGCAGGTCGCTGAGCTGGAACGGGCCGTAGGAGGTGCGGATCAGCCGGCTGACGTGGAACCCCAGGCTGGTCATCACCCGGCGGATCTCCCGGTTGCGGCCCTCGCGCAGCGCCACGGTGATCCAGGCGTTGTCGCCCTTGACGCTGTCGAGCCCGGCCTCGATCGGGCCGTAGCGCACGCCGTCCACCACCGGGCCGCGGGCCAGCTCGCGCAGCTGCCGCTCGTCGACGGTGCCGAACACCCGCACCCGGTAGCGCCGGATCCAGCCGTTCGACGGCAGCTCCAGCTGCCGGGCCAGAGCGCCGTCGTTGGTCAGCAGCAGCAGCCCCTCGCTGCTGAGGTCGAGCCGTCCGACCGACACCACCCGCGGCAGCCCGGGCGGCAGGGCGGCGAACACGGTGGGACGGCCTTCCGGATCCTTGTGCGTGGTCACCAGCCCGTCCGGCTTGTGGTAGCGCCACAGCCGGGTGCGGTCCGGCGCGTCGACCACGCGGCCGGACACCTGCACCGTGTCGCCCGGCTGCACGAACGTTGCCGGATGGGTCACCGCCTGGTTGTTCAGCCGGATCCTGCCCTCGGCCAGCAGCTTCTCCGCGTCGCGCCGGCTGGCGACGCCGGCGCGCGCCAGCCACTTGGCGATCCGCTCGCCGCGCGCGGCCTCCGGCTCCGGCGCCTGGTCGCTCACGGCCGGGTCGCGGCGGCCGACACCAGCGCTGCGAACACCTTCCGGTCGCCGGGATCGATCGCGAATTCCGGATGCCATTGCAGCCCGAGGCAGAAGGAGTGCTGCGGGTCCTCGATCCCCTCGATCACCCCGTCCGGCGCCCGGGCGTTGACCACCGCGCGGCCCGGATCGCAGACCGCCTGGTGGTGCGACGAGTTCACCCGCATCTCGCGCTGGCCGACGATCCGCGACAGCAGCGTGCCGGGCTCGATCCGCACCGCATGGCCGGGCTCGTGGCGCGGGTTGGGCTGCTCGTGCGCGAGGGCTGCCGCGACGCTGTCGGGGATGTGCTGGATCAGCGTGCCGCCGAGCGCCACCGCCAGCAGCTGCTGCCCGCCGCAGATGCCCAGCACCGGCATGTCGCGTTCGATCGCGCCGCGCAGCAGCGCCAGCTCGGCGGCGGTCCGTTCCTGCTTCAGCACCACCGTGCCGTGCCGCTCGCCGGCACCGTACAGTTCGGGATCGACGTCGAACGCCCCGCCCGTGACCACCAGCGCGTCGATCGCGTCCAGCATCTCGCCGGCCAGCGACGCGTGGTGCGGCAGCGCCACCGGCAGCCCGCCCGCCTCGGCCATGCTGGCCATGTAGTTCGCCCGCAGCGCGTACCACGGATAGGCGGAGTAGGACGCGGATCCCGCCCTGCCCCCCGCCTCGCTGTCGAGGGTGACGCCGATCACGGGACGAGTGCGCTTCATCCGGACTGGTTAGAGCAATATCGTGCGCCATGGAATTGCGCACCGAGGCCGGGGACGGATCGACCACGCCGATGCAGGCGGCCCTGCAGGAGGCGCGCGCCGCCGCGGCACGGGGCGAGGTGCCGGTCGGTGCCGTGGTGCTGGCGCCGGACGGGCGGCTGCTGGCCTCGGCCGGCAACGAGGTGGAGCAGCGGCATGACGCGTCTGCCCATGCCGAGCTGCTGGCCCTGCGCGCCGCGTCCGCCCTGCTCGGGCAAACCCGGCTGGACGGGTGCAGCCTCCTGGCGACGCTGGAGCCGTGCGCGATGTGCGCCGCGGCCGCCTCCCACTTCCGGATCGCCCGCGTCGCGTTCGGCGCCTACGACCCGAAGGGGGGAGCCGTGGAACACGGCCCGCGCTTGTACCGCCAGGCCGGCTGCCTGCACCGGCCGGAGGTGGTCGGCGGGGTGTGCGAGCGCGAGGCCGCAACCCTGCTGCGCGAATTCTTCCGCTCCCTGCGCGGCTAACGCAGGTTTCATCGCCACGTAGGAGTGAATCCGGGCGGCAAGGCACATCTTCCGCTTCATCATCGACCGATCAGCCCCCCGGTCGGCTCCCCGAGCAACAGGAACACAATGTCGGACGCCTCGCAGAACTCCCCCCGGTCCCGCTGGGTCGCCACCGCCTGCGCGGCGCTGCTCGCGGGCACCACCCTGGGCGGCCTCGCCGTCCCGGCGCGCGCCCAGAACGCGCTCCAGCCCAGCGGCATGAGCCAGAAGCTGCCGGACTTCGTGGATCTCGCCAAGCAGGTCCGGCCGGCGGTGGTGTCCATCACCTCCATGCTCAAGGACGACGGCTCGGACGACGACGAGATGGGCGGCGGCGGAGGCGGCGGCCAGCAGATGCCGTTCCCGTTCCCGTTCCCCTTCCAGATGACGCCGCAGAACCACGGCTCCCGCACGGTCGAGGCGCGCGGCTCGGGCTTCATCATCTCCGCCGACGGCTACATCGTCACCAACAACCACGTGGTGAAGAACGCGACCTCGGTCAGCGTCACCCTGGACGACGGCACCACGCTGAAGGCCAAGGTGGTCGGCCACGACAGCGGCACCGACATCGCGCTGCTCAAGGTCAAGCCGTCCGACAAGCTGTCCTTCATCCAGCTGGGCGAGAGCGACGACGTGCAGCCGGGTGAATGGGTGATCGCGGTCGGCAACCCGTACGGCCTCGGCGGCTCGGTCACCGCCGGCATCGTGTCGGCGCGCGGCCGCGACATCGGCGACGGCCCCTACGAGAGCTTCATCCAGGTCGACGCGCCGATCAACCGCGGCAACTCCGGCGGCCCGCTGATCACCCAGGACGGCAAGGTGGTGGGCGTGAACACCGCCATCCTGTCGCCGGGCAGCGGCGGCGGCAGCATCGGCATCGGCTTCGCCATTCCGTCCGACACGGTGAAGGACGTGGTGGCGCAGCTGGAGAAGACCGGCCACGTGCAGCGCGGCTTCATCGGCGTCACCGCGCAGGAGATCACGCCCGGCATGGCCAAGGCGCTGGACCTGCCGATCCAGGGCAGCCCGGACACCGCAGGCGCGCTGGTCGCCAGCGTGCAGGACGACAGCCCGGCGGCGAAGGCCGGGATCAAGCCGGGCGACGTGATCACCAGGCTGAACGACCAGAAGGTGGGCAACCCGCGCGACCTCGCGGTCAAGGTCGCCGGCGTGGTGCCGAACACCAAGGTGACGCTGACCTTCCTGCGCAACGGCGCCAGCCAGACCGCCCAGGCCACGGTGATGCTCAAGCCGGGCAGCGGCAACGGCCAGAACGCGAGCGGCCAGGGGAGCACAGGCAACGGCGGCTCGATCGGCGTGTCGCTGGCGGCCCTCACGCCGGACCTGCGCCAGCAGCTCGGCCTCGACGACGACGTCAAGGGCGTGGTGGTGCGCGACGTGCAGGGGGGCTCGGCAGCCGACCAGGCCGGGCTCAAGGCCGGCGACGTGATCGTCGGCGTCGGCAACACCATGGTGAACAGCCCGCACCAGGCGGCGGACGCGATCCACACGGCGCTCAAGAACGGCGAGGTGGCGCTCCGGGTGCTGCATGACGGGCAGATGCTGTTCGTCGCCATCTCGCCGAACGACGCCGGCAACGGCAGCGGCAACGACGGCGACAACGGCTCGGACGGCGACGGTCAGGGCTGAGCCGCCCCGGCCCCTGATCCTGCGCCTGCCCGGCCGAGGCGATCCCGATCGCTCTCAGCCGAGCAGGCGCACGCCCACCACCACCAGGATGGTCGCCAGCGCCGGCCGCAGCACCCGCTCGGACACGCGGGTGCCGACCAGGCTGCCGATCACCACGCCAGGGATCGAGCCGGTCACCAGCGACAGGAACAGGTGCCAGTCGACCGAGCCGATCAGCCAGTGGCCGATCCCGGCCACCAGGGTGAGCGGCACCGCGTGGGCGATGTCGGATCCCACCACGCGCGCGGTCGGCAGCCCGGGATACAGCAGGATCAGCGCGGTGACGCCGATGGCCCCGGCACCCACCGACGACAGGGTCACGAACACGCCGAGGTAGAGGCCGAGCACCACCGTCAGCACGGTCCTGCGCCGCCCGGTCGGGTTCGGGCTCCACCGGGCGGCCCAGCGCATCAGGGTGCCGCGCAGGATCAGGCTCGCCGCGGTCAGCAGCAGCGCCACCCCCAGCAGCACCGACAGCAGGTGCCCGGTGGAGGCGGTGGGCGGCCCGAGCCGGGACAGCGCCCACAGGGTTCCCAGCGTCCCCGGCAGCGAGCCCGCCGCCAGCAGCGCCACCAGGCGCCATTCCACCGTGCCGATCAGCCCGTGCACCAGCGTCCCGGCGGTCTTGGTGGTGGCGGCGTAGAGCAGGTCGGTGCCGATCGCGGTCGCCGGATGGAAGCGGAACAGCAGCACCAGCAGCGGCGTCATCAGCGACCCGCCGCCCACCCCGGTCAGGCCGACCAGGATGCCGATCACCA